>JAHLLB010000018.1 GCA_020444425.1 bacterium
TATACATCTGTTCACTACGCCGCGCAAGTCGGCTGAAGCAACTGGGTAACCGGAATATATTTAGTATAATACTCATGTGTAATTCTGAAATCAAGGAGAGTAAGGAGACCCAGAACTGTCTGGGTAACTCGGAGGTAAACCGGGGACAGACCGGGTAAAACGGGAACAGACGGGAGATTAATCAAGATATAAGTCACAATTGCTGTATCACCTGCCTCCAGGTTCTCAACCGCATATAGTTTCCCAGACTTGCCCATTATTCGTGACGCAAAAAAGTGCCACAGGCTGTTGCCCGTGGCACTTCGTCGTCGATATCGAAGAGTTCAAGCGATGCGTCTGCCTGCTTACGCCTGCGCGGCCTTGAAACGCGCGTTCACGTCATCCCAGTTGATCACGTTGAAGAACGCGTCGGTGTACGCCGGGCGCTTGTTCTGGTACTTCAGGTAGTACGCGTGTTCCCAGACGTCCAGAACCAGCAGCGGGGTGATGCCGTGTACGGTCATGTCATTGTGCAGCTGCGCCTGGATGATCATCAGCTTGCCGAATTCCTTGTGCCAGCCGAGGATGCCCCAGCCACTGCCCTTGACCTGGTTCGAGGCGGCGGTGAAATGCGCCTTGAACGCATCAAAGCTGCCGAAGTCCTTGTCGATCTGCGCGGCGATGTCGCCGGTCGCCGGGCCGCCACCGTTCGGGCCCATGTTTTCCCAGAAGATGGTGTGCAACGCGTGGCCTGAACCGTGGAACGCGAGATCCTTGCTCAGCGCGTCCATGCCGGCGAAGTCGCCACTTTCGCGCGCCTTGGCCATCTTTTCCAGCGTCGTGTTGAGGCCGGTGACATAACCCTTGTGGTGGATATCGTGATGCAGACGCATGGTCTGCTCATCAATGTGCGGCTCGAGTGCGTCGTATGCGTACGGAAGATCAGGAAGTGTGTAGGCCATCGTTCTCTCCAAGTTTATCGTTCACGTGATCGTTATGCCTGTGCCGTTTGGATGCAGCTTCCGTGCTGACGTTGCGGCTCTGTTAGGTGTCCCTAAGAGCAAGCCGTCAAGAACGGAATAGTAGGCGTTCCGAACAGGTCACTCAAGCGGATGGGGTCGTGTTCCGTGCGATTGGAGCGGATCCGGGAACGGGGAGACGGGTGATCGGTTGGGCATGGCTATGAACGGCTCGTCCGCGTCCGCGTCCGCAAGCGGACACGGGTACTTCTTGCAGCAGCGGATCACCCGCGTCCGCAAGCGGACACGGGCACGTTCTCAAAAATGGCGGCGTTCTTTCAGCGAGACGTAGGTGTCGCGGCCGATGATGATGTGATCGAGCAGCTCGATGTTGAGCAGCCGTCCAGCCTCGGCCAGCTCACGGGTGAGGTGGATGTCTTCGGGGGAGGGCGCGGGGTCGCCGCTCGGATGGTTGTGTGCGATCAGCACGGAATGGCAGTGTTTCTCGATCGCCGGGCCGAACACTTCGCGAGGGTGCACCAGCGCCGAGGTCAATGTGCCGATGCTGATGACCTCGTCGACAACCAGTCCACCCTTCACGTTCAGGTACAGCCCGCGAAAGTGTTCACGGGTAAGTTGCGCCATCTGCGGCGCGAGGAACTGGTACGCGTCCTCGGGGCCGTGGATTTCGACGTCGTTGGAAGTGGAATACAGCCGCCGTCCCAACGCGAAGATGCGAATCAGGCGTTCTGCGGCGTCAATGGTCAGCCCACCCTCACGTGCGAGCAGGGACGCGTCCCGGATCTGCGTCAACGCTTTCCCGCCGAACATGCGCAGCAGCCGTTTCGCAACTGGTTTCGGCTGCTCCACTTCGCCGTCCAGCACCCCAGCCAGCAGGTCGGACAGCGGCGCATCATTGTCCAGTTCCGGCTCCGTTTCGGCGACCGGAGAGACTATCAGGCCGGGACCGTTCTCAGAATCGGCGAGTTGTTCGTTGGCAACCGGTTCCGGCAGGGCTTTGTGGACGCCATGCACGATCAAGACAGGCCCGGGGTGGATGCGGCGTTGCTCACGCAACCGGGTGCCGAGCTCGCTGTCCGCCAACCCCAGCGCCAGCAGCTCGCTCAATCCTTCGGCGGCGAGCAGCCTGGAATCACTGTCACTGAAGAAGGCCGGGTCCGACTCGGTTAGCTGCCGCACGTGCGCCAGTCCGCAGCCCTGCATCCAGTGAACCACGTCACGGCTGGCCGGCGGACGCAGCCGTCCTCCGCTCGCTAAAGAGTCCAGCAACTCACGGTGCAGCTTCTGCTCTTGCCCGAAACGGCCGGCGTTGGGACTCCATTCAACGATGACCAGCCGGCCCTGGTGATTCAGCAGTTTCACCCATGGCGTCAGAAAACTAGCTGCATCATCCTGCCGCGCCAACGTGAACGCCAGCACGACGAGATCACAGCCGCCGGGGAGATGATCGGGTTGAGCGTCGATGCCCTGGACGAAGAGGATCTCCCCTTCCTGCAGGGTGCGTGTACGTGGGGGTTCACCGAGGGAACGGGCGGGATCGGCGGCGACGACACGTTTGAAGCGAGTGCGGATGTATCGGGCGAGGCCATCCCCTCCCCCGACCACGACGGCGGTGTCGCCCTGCTGTCCGTCAAACCAGCTGCTACTCATGGTTGCTGCCCATCCCGGTTGCATGCCCGGCCAAAGTATACAACGAGTTCAGCGATGCCTGCATCCTCCCCGGGAGCGCATTCACGGCTGCTGGAATTTTCGGGCTCTGTTTCTTTTCTGTGAGTTAACCGGAACTAACCCTTGCCTTTGAGTTTGGGAATTCTGATATTAGGCGGGCCTTATAGTTCACATACGCCTAAAACCCATGAACATTGTTCAAGTTCTTGACACAGTTTGTGGGGTGTTACCACGAAAAGATAAAAACTGCATGTTGCAGTCAGAGGCCAAGGGAGAAGAAACGGTTAAGGAGTTCAGGATGAAGAGAAGCAAATTGTTGAGTCTGTTGCTGGTGATGATGCTGGCGGCGATGTTCGTTGTTGGTTGCCCGGAAGATGATGATGACGATAGCAACCCGACCGGCCCGTCCGGTGGTGATCTGACGGCAGAGGATCTTTCGTCAGACGAGTTGAGCCAGGCTGCGGAAGACGGTATGGTTACCCAGACCGAATTGGGAATCGGCCAGGCTATGTCCATGAAAACCAGTTTCAACAACGGTGGCTGGGCTGGCCCGGACGCGATCACGCCTTTCGAAGGGTTCAAGCAGGAATTCCAGATCGCGGATCCGCCCGAGGGCTTCACTGGTCCGGACAACGAAGGCTGGTACACCGCTGAAGACTACCAGGGTTTTGGTGACTTCATGGTTCGCCTGACTCCGGACGTGTGGGATCCCGAGCACGAAGGCGAAGATGTGACCAAGGTCGAATACAAGATGTACTCCACCTACTCGGAGTACGCGACGATTGAAATCATGTACGACTATTGGGGCGAGGTCAACGCAGCTCGCACGATGTTTGATGGTGCGTGGAGCTACAGCTACCAGTACGTGCTCGATATCCAGGGGCAGGAAGTAAACTACGAATACGCCTACAACGTGATGTGGAGCGATGTGTCGCTGGTTGAAGGTGACTATGCTGGTCACTACGAATCTGAACTCTTCTATCCGATCTTCGGCCAGAACGCCACGCCGCAGCTCGTGAAGCTGGAAACCATGTTTGACATCAACTCGGATGGCACCGGCACCGGTACCGGCTACATCGCCGGAGAAGAGTACGTGCGCTTTGTGGTTGATTCCATGTCCTTTGGCGGCATGACCGGTCACTACACGCTGAAAAGCGAAGACTGGGAAATCGAACACGCGTTCTAAGATCCCGATACACCAATTCTTCAAGCCGGATGCGATTGCGTCCGGCTTTTTGTTTGAGTTTACTCAACCAACACTGTTATTTTCTGTGCAGTAGAGAGTTTTTTTTAACGTTGATTTGTACGTTGTATTGAATATTCCTATATTTCTGCCTTGCAAATCCTTTCATTTTACGCGTGTCTTTGGGGGAGATATGAAATCCAACCACATTCTCATGATGATACTAACCATGGGTTTGTTGTTGTTCGCGATTGGTTGTGATGAAGACGACAACGACAACCCAATCCAACCTTTACCGGTAGAACTGAGTCTGGACGATCTCGATGCTGAGATGATAACTGAGATTGTCGAAGATGGGATGATTCGCGGGTTGGAACTGGCCTACTGCGCCGCCACCGCTGGAACTCAAACCCTGGATCGGTCACTTCCTGTACCACTGTTCATCGACTACGATGAGGGCGGAATTTCCGTTGAACCCCTGATCGAAACCGCCCCTGAATCCTGGTCGGATGACGATGAGGACGGGTGGTACGAGTACAGCCCAGAATCCAACTACGGCGAACTCCAATTCAAAGCCAATCCCGATCCCTGGGCAGCTGAATACAACGGCGAACCACTGACCGGGTTCCGCTACCGGCTGAGCGCGGACTATTCGGATGATGAAGGCGATCTCTCGATGACTGCGGTGATGGATGTAATCACTGACGAGGGCCGAAACCACTCTGAGGGGATGTTGGTCTGCCATTTCACTTACACGATGACGTCAGTTCAGGATGAACCCAGCCTTAGTTTTGTCTGGGAACTCAGTTGGGAAGAGGTTCCTCTGGACGCGGAGGTGACTTCCGGGCAGTTTCATGCCGATTTGTCCTGGCCAGCATACCTCGAGGATGAGGGCGTCGTAGAAGTAGAAACACTGACCGAGATGAACCTTGACGCTGATGGAACTGGAACGGGAGCTGGTTCCATGCTGGGTGAAGACTATCTCCAGATATCCGCGACTGAGTTCGATGACGGCCAATTGCTCGGCAGCTATTCAACCGCAGAAGATGACTGGGAAACCGATGTGGTCCTGGTCCATGACGTGACCGTCGAGGAACTTGCGATCATCACCGATCCGAGAGGCTTATCAGAAGCCCAGCTTCAGAGTTTGGTCGAAGACGGCATGATCCTTCAAACAGAAACGGGAATCCAACAAGCTGCCAGCATGAAGAGTGTTTTCAACGATGGCCTGTTTACCGTCCCGGCTGATAATCATCCAATTTACGGATTCAAACAGGATTTTGAGATCGCGGACCCGCCGGACGGGTTTACCGGTCCGGATGAAGATGGTTGGTACACTGCCGAAGACTATTATTACTTTGACGAGTACATGGTCCGTTTGACTCCGGATCTGTGGGACAACGAGCATGCAGGTGAGGATCTGACCAAGATCGAGTTCAGGATGCACACAACTTACTCGGACTACGCCCTGATCGAAGTGTTCTACGAATCCTGGGCAGAGGTGAATCCCGAGCGCACGATGTTTGACGGTGCGTGGAGTTACAGCTACGAGTACCTGCTCGATCCGGAGGGTCAGGAGGTGGAGTACAATTACAGCTACAACGTATCCTGGAACGATGTGTCTCTGGTTGAAGGCGATTACTCCGGCCACTACGAATCCGAACTGTACTATCCGATCTTTGGCCAAGACGCTGTCCCGGAGCTTATTTCGGTGGAATCTGTATTTGATCTCAGCCCGGATGGAACCGGTACCGGAACTGGCGACATTGTCGGGCAGGAATACGTCCGCTTCACCGTCGTTTCGATGAATTATTACGGTGAGATGAGCGGTTACTACACGCTGAAAAGCGAAGACTGGGAAATCGAACACGCGTTCTAAGATCCCGATTCACCAATTCTTCGAGCCGGATGCGATTGCGTCCGGCTTTTTTTGTCTCCCGGCGGGAACCGTTCCCGGTGTGTAGCGTGCCTCCTGAGCCACGAGATCGTGGAATTCGTGCAAATAGTTTCGCGATTCCCACGTAAAGCTTTCGCGGCACGATACGTCCGTCTATGTTAAAGAGGAGCGCGGGGGGAGCGATCTGGTTTGACTGGTTGCCGCATGTACGTCCTTTCCACCGGAATCTCCCGACCCGGCCGACCCTGGTAAACGCAGAGCTACACATGGCTGATCCGAAGCAATCAACCGCCGCGGTTGACCCGTTGACGTACATGCAAGCCGCCCGTATACTTGCCGAAAACGGTGACGCGGTCCCGGACGAACTCGAGACGACCTTGGCGGAGCAGGCCCGGCCGCTGTTCGCCGATCCCTCTGTTGCCCGGGATGAACTATGGGCGATCCTGGCAACGCCCGAACGAGATCGTGGCCTGCGCTGGCTGAACAAACACGGAATCCTGGACGAACTCATCCCCTCCTGGGCGGGAAACTCGGTGCGGCGGGAGTTCCGGTTGAACGCCGTCGAACAGGTGCACAAGGAAGTCTGGCGGGATGGGTTGGACGAGGGCGTGTTCAAGCTGATCTGCGACACGCATGACGTCGTCGTTGATCAACGCTTGAACCGTTGGGCACTGACCGCGCTGGCGACGCTACTCGCCGGGGGTGATGTCGAAGACCCGCGTACGTGGACCAATTTCGTCCGCCGCGACCTGCACCGGCTCGGCGCAACCGAAGCCGAGATTGTCTGGATTACCGGCATTCTGCTCAACTTCAACCGGGCGCTGCTGTTCCTGCGTGGAAACAAGGTTGAACTACAACTGAAGCCGGAGTGTGCAGTCGCCGGGCTGAGCACATTAAGCCTCAGCGACCCGGAAATGATGACGGATGCTGTTCAGCGGGTGAACCAGACGTTGGCGGAGGACGTCAACCCGCTCGACAGGGTGAGCGAAGAAGACGATTAGCAGGTTCAGCCGATTCATCGAACGAGTAAAACGGGGCGTGTTCATCGGAACACGCCCCTTTTTTTGTATCCGGTATGGTCCTGCCGGGTATCGCCGTCCCTCATCCAACGGTTCGGACTCAGGATACCGCACCGCTATTTCTGGTAGACACTCTTGTAGAGTTCCTTCAACTGCTCGTCATTGGCCTTGATCTTGTAGAACCGTTTCGCCCAACTCTTCAGCTCACGGTCGATGCCGTGTTCCAGCGACCGTCTGAACTTGGGCATTTGTGCGCTACCGAGGTTGATGAACGTTGTCTCGACCGTTCCTTCCGCACCGACCGTGCCCGAACGCATGATCACCTTGTAGAGCACAGGTCCGAAACCGAAGTACTTGCAGTTGATCTCGATTCGGTTGACCATCACCTGTTCATCCTGAACGGTTTCATAGAGCTCACGAACCTTTTCGTCCCGTTCCATCAAATCGAAGTTGTCGAAGTTGATGAAGGGAGTGAAGTCGCCGAAGTGTTCCTTGTACGCGTTCTCCATGAAGAACTGATAGTAACGCGGCTCGAGATTCAGCCCCGTCGTGTCACCGGTGAAGTAGATCTCCATGTACCCGGTGAACTTCACATCGTCGAAATCCTCGATGTACCGCTTCCAGTCCCAGTAATCGTAGATCTGCTCGGTAAAGTTGGTCATACTGAAGAAATTCTCGATCTCTTCCTCATCCTGCGTGGTGAACAGGAGGACAAAGAAGACCACGACCGCGAGCAGCGTATACCCGAGGAACTTGAGGAACGACTTCATGTAGCCTTGATCCATCAACATGGGTAACCGTCCAGACTTGACTTGTTGGAAATGAGGCTAACTGTCTCAGGCACGAATATACGAGTCAAGGATGGCAAATAAACCCCGTTCCGGAGCGAGTGTACGATTCTTCCGGCTTCCGGGAGATCCCTCTCTTGCGGCGAGATTGGTGTTGCTCCACCCTGCAACCTGCGCCATGTTTGCATCGTCTAAGATTGTAACGACTGGATACACCTACACCTGATACAGATTCAACTTGGAGCAAACGATGAAGAAGAGTATGCTTGTCGTGGTCGCGCTGCTGATCGCTGTCAGCGGGTTCGCGGCGGACAAGATCCGGATCGAGAAGCTTGATGATCTCCCCCGCCACACGTACGAAGTCGAGGGACAGGCCGCTGAGTTCGTGATGGACCGTGACGCCATTCTCGATCTGGCGAAAGACGTGAAAAAGGACCTGCAAACTGATCTCGACACCTACCTGATCGAAGATCCGACCACTCTGAAGAACTATTACGCCGACCTGGGCACCATCGCGCTGATCGAGAAGGACTGGGACACGTATCTCGATTATCTGCAGAAACGACGTGAACTCGAGGACAAGGAAGCCGCGAGGCTGACCACCGGCCTGTTCATGGAATCGTACATCACCGCCGTCCGTTCCGGCGATGACATCGGCCCGGTGCTGCAGCGTGAACTGTCGCAGCGTGTCAGCGGACTGCCGTATGATGTGGTCGGCGATGTGATCAAGCAGACCAAGGGCACTTCCGAAATCATCACCGTCAACCTGCTCAAGGGTAGCCTCGAAGCAACTGTCCAGCCGGTGATTGACGGTTCCGACGGCGAGGTGTCCAAGGACATCGCGACCGGCCTGCTCGGTGCGTACACCACGGTGCACTACTACATCCCGAACAAAAGCATTGTCACCGAGGTGTACAGTGCTTACCTCGACGCCAACGCCACCGAGAAGGACGACATCTGGGCAGACCGTGATATCGAACTGCCGGAAGGCCAGGATGCGGACCCGGTCGTGATCGGCATCTGGGACAGCGGTGTTGACGCCGACATCTTCGTCCGAACCGGCCAGATGTGGACCAACGAGAACGAAGTTCCGGACAACGGCAAGGATGACGACGGCAACGGGTTCGTGGACGACGTCCACGGCATCGCGTACGACCTGCACGCCAACAAGACCCCGGACCTGCTCTACCCGATTGGCGATGTGGAAGCTGATCGCCCGCGTCTGCAGCGCCTGACCAAGGGCCTGCTCGACCTTCAGGCGAACATCGACAGTGATGAAGCCCAGGAACTGCGCGCCAACATCAGTGAGCTTGAACAGTCCGAGGTGCAGCCGTTCATCGAAGACATCAGCAAGTACGGCAACTACAGTCACGGCACGCACGTTGCCGGTATCGCGTCCGCGGGCAATCCGTACATCCGCCTGCTCGCCTGCCGCCTGTCGTTCGGCCACACCATGATCCCCGAGCTGCCGACGATCGAACAGGCTCGCAAGGATTCGGTGATGTACCAGGAAGTCTTGCAGTACTTCAAGGACAACAACGTCCGTGTGGTCAACATGAGCTGGGGCGAAAGCATCGCCGGTATCGAATCTGCCCTCGAGCAGAATAACGCCGGTGGCACCCCGGAAGAGCGCAAGGAACTGGCACGCCAGATCTTCGAAATTCGCAAGCAGGGCCTGTACGACGCGATCCGGAATGCGCCGGATATCCTCTTCGTCACCTCCGCCGGTAACTCGGACAACGACGTTGAGTTCGAGGAGTTCCTGCCAAGCTCGTTCCGCCTGCCGAACATCATCAGTATCGGAGCGGTGGACCAGGCAGGTGACGAAACCGATTTCACCAGCTTCGGCAAAGTTGATGTGTACGCGAACGGCTTCGAGGTCGAAAGCTACGTGCCGGGCGGGGACCGCATTCCCTTCAGCGGAACGTCCATGTCCAGCCCGAACGTGGTCAACCTCGCCGCCAAGCTACTCGTCATCAAGCCAGACCTCACCTCCCAGCAGCTCGCCGGCCTGATCCTCGCCGGTACGGACGCCACCTACGCCGGCGACCGTCTCGTACTGCTGATTAACCCGAAGCGCACCTTCGGCATGCTGATGGCGTCGATGCAGCAGGCCGGTTAACCAGCATTACTGACATGACGTTTTCTAGGTTCACTACACGCACTTAACTTGAAGATCAAACGGGGATCCCATCATTTGATGGGATCCTCATTATTCATGTTCACCAAACCTAGCGAACTACTTGTCACTCTGGAGTAGTTACGCGCTCACCCTGTGGCTTTTCACTATTCCTTGGTAACCCGTCTCACGAATTCTTCGCCGCCTAATTCATCGGTTGGTCTGATTACCGTAAAGGTCATTTCGCTGCCAGATGGAACTTGGCGATATATGGTGTCTATCTCAATAACGGTTCCTACTTTCTGCCCATTAATTGACGTTATTATGTCGTGTTTCTTGTATTTAAGCTGTTTACGCAAGTCCTTATCGACAACATCCAGCACGATTACCCCTCTTATCGATGGATCTAACCCAAGCGTAACCAATGTCTGCGGACTAACTGATATTGACATTATTGGCGTTTCCTCAACTTCGCCATATCTTTCATTCCTATACCTTACATTGAGATTCATATACCTATCGAACAAATATACAATTTGTTGACGCACTTCCAGGATCCTTGCACGAGCATCTATATCATCAATTTGTTTTCCATCATAACGAATTACATAGTCATATGCTGTGCGAAATAGTGTACCAGCCCTTCTTTCTAACAAATCTCTTTTTGTTTCTCTTGGTGTCCATTTAGTAGTGTCATAATGAATTGGACTTCCACCTGTAGCAAGAACTATCTCTATCAGTTCTATACGATCATCTATATATTCTTCACTTGGCACAAAGCTCATAAATATATCTTGGCATATACTTAGCAATATATTCTGTCCACTGTTATTAGGATCTACACCATTTGATAGTAGTGTTTGCAGCATATCAACTCTCGTCTCTTGACTATATTTATTGGTAAAACAATTATCAATATAATAATCCAATGGATGCTTGGTTCTTACTACATAGCCAGTATCATCATATTTATAAAAGTTTGGATAAGCACCGTTTGCTAATAATAATTCTGCAGCAGAAATATTTGCTTTCTCTATTGCCATTAATAATGGTGTCATATTGTTGCTAAATTGTTCGTTAGGGTCATATCCACACAGCATAGCTAGTTCTAATTTGGATATAGGCTCACCACAGTAGTAAAATATGCTGGTCTTAGCAGTTGCAGACAAAGAAGACAT
Organism: bacterium; assembly: GCA_020444425.1. GTDB lineage: Bacteria > Electryoneota > Electryoneia > Electryoneales > Electryoneaceae > BMS3BBIN04. The sequence continues at coordinate 10,812 of JAHLLB010000018.1, forward strand.
ATTAGTCTTTAAATGTTGTTGATATTTTTCAGTGCTATTCTTTATATAGTAATCGTATTCGTACGCATCTGTTACTATCTTATCATTGTCAATCCAATAACCTATTATTTCATTTGATGTGTTATTAATAATTCTCATTGCTACAACATTAACATTTACGTTTAGTATGCAGTCATATGTATATTTCCAATATTTATTACCTATACTTCGGTTGTAATCATAAGCATTATCTGCATTATCTAAGCCATGCTGATCTATAAGTGTTTGATAAAAATAACTGTTTCTTAAATTAGAATAAACTAACTCATGATCATCAAATTCTACAACCATTTGCATTGATAGTTGCTCATCATCAATGAGTGACCTTATTTTTCTTGCTTCCTCTGTATCATAAACTCTATAAATATAATTGTTATTGTTACTTATTAATAAGGTTATATAAATATTATCTAAACCGATTTGATTATTGTTCGCATACTCTGCATTTGTAATATTCGAGTTAATTGCATAAATATCCTGTTCCTTATCTAGTTCATATACAATATTTTCATATCTCGGCATAATCGTATATGAATTGTTTTCAAAATCATATTCACTAAATAAAAAATAATCCTCCGCATTCCAAATAACTCTGGATACGATATGATCATTTTGTCGTCTCATATTCTCAACAGACTCATTAAAATCTATCCTGTCAAACTCGTTTAACTCTTCTATTGAGCCTAAATATTCATAATTCGTTAATCGGTGAAAATCGTCAAATATTTGCTTTTCTGTCGTAAAAGATGGATCAGATCGTTTATCTGTCCAGATATTGGGATTCATAAATACGCTGTCTAAAACGCAAAACTCAGATGATTTAATTTCATAACTTTCAAATTCTGCAGAGGCAGAGGTTACTGTAATCACTGAGGCAATGAATAGAATGAATAGCAAGTCTAAACGCGTTTTTCCAATGAGTGCTTGTAGCTTCTGCGTGTATGAGTCATCCATTGCGGCTGTCATGTGTGGCTCCCCCACCTAACGTTTCGGTACCAGATTCCTTCTCCCAACGGCATCATATTATACTTAGCAAGGCCAATAGTCAACCGAGCAGCATGAACCTTTGATCGCGATTTGATATGCCAGCAGTGAACGCTAGCCATGCTCATGGCTTCCCTGCAGCCGGCTGGCCAATCAATCGGCATACGTAGTGAACAATTGCAGGTGTCCCTTGTCTCTTTCCATCTCGTATATTCACCATAACTGATCCCATACATCGGATTCTACCGTGGCCTTAACTATACCCGACGAACTCCTGCCCCGCACCGCCGATCCGCGCTGTGCCCACTTCGGCGAATGCGGCGGATGCTCGTTCCAGGACGTACCGTACGACGCCCAGCTCGCCGCGAAACGGTCGGTCATCGAAGAACACCTCGGCCGGACCGTTGAGATCGTACCGAGCCCAAACCCGTGGGGATATCGTCACCGGATGGATTACGTCACCGCGTTCGGCAAGATCGGCCTGCGGAAGCGAGGTGATGGCAAGCAGGTGATCGACCTCAACGAATGCCACATCGTGCCACAGCGGGTCAGTGACCTCCTCCCCGACCTGCACACCTGGTTGGACGAACTCGGCATTCGTGGCTGGAACCTGGTCACCAAACGCGGCGACCTGCGTTACATCACTTTCCGGCACGCGTTTTCGTCCGATCAACTGATGGTCATTCTCGTCACCTTCCGCCGGGATTCGTCCGTGCAACCAGTGGCGGAACGGCTGGCCGAACACGTCGAATCAGTCGTGTGGTCGGTGCAGGAACGGGTGGGGGACGATTCCCACGGTGAGGTGCAGAAGGTCTGGGGACGGGAAACTCTCGACCAATCCATTGGCGACTTCACCTTCGAAATCAGCCCCGGCTGCTTCTTCCAGAACAACCTGCTGCTGGTCGACCGGATGTATCAACGCGCGGCCTCATACGTCAACGGCTACACCTTCGACCTGTTCTGCGGCACTGGCACTATCGGTATTTACGCTTCGCGGCAGGCGGACAAGGTGCTGGGGGTGGAAGTCGTCCCGGAGAACATCGAGCTGGCAAAGCGAAACCTCGAACGAAACGCGGTCGACAACGTCGAATATGTCCTCGACAACGCCAACCACTTCCTCGCGCACTACGATGGCTCAACGCCGGACACCGTCATCCTCGATCCCCCGCGTTCAGGTTTGGCGCCGAAACTGATCCGGAAATTGAACCGGCTCGGCGCGAAACGGATCGTGTACGTCTCCTGCAACCCGAAAACGTTCACCGCCGACCTCGAACAGTTCGAAGGCTACGAATTGATGGAGGCCGAGGCGTACGACATGTTCCCGCAAACTCCGCATGCCGAGCTGGTCACGCTGCTCGAACGGCAGGATGTTTCCTGAAAACCTCCTTGAACATTCCGTCGACCGAAAACACTCACCGTGTTTTCGGTTTTTTTTCGTCTATCGGCAAATACTGACAAGAAGCTTCAAGACATTTTCGGCAACTCGCTCGATTTGTTAAACTTTTTTCGTGGAATCACGACCCCGCAAAGTCTCATCAGATGCTACCTCTTGATTACACAGGAGTTTGTCCCGAGAAATGCAGGCATGCTGTTGAATTTATTACAGTTTAGCCAGATGGGCTGGTTGCAATGTGCGAAGTGAAGACCAGGACTTGAAATAGACAATAGACGAAATACAGCAATGCCAGTCTCGGGTATGGCTCTGGAGCTCGGAGAAGAAATTTCGCAATTTTATGAAAATGCTGGTATTTCAATTCTCGTTCCATTATACTCAGTGTCTGAATTCGTATGCTGGTTCAAACTGAGTTGGAGGAGCATACTCGGCAACCAGGACGTATTTGCTTGCACTGCTTCGACGATATGCCGAACCCCCACCTGTGCCCGATACATCCACAAGACGCACAGGTACATAGATCGATCTTCACACAACAAGACGGCTTGCGTGACGGTTCCCGTGTACAACTTCACTGAACGGGGCACCCGTTCATTTGAATCCCAGGGCTTGTTTTCCATTGAGGAAGGCAAGAGAACAGCGCGCAAACATTTATGGAGGTCACACATGAAGCGTGCATTTTTGGTCTTCGGACTGGTATTACTTTTTGCGGCTACCGGCTTCGCTTTTAACGAAGCGGCGTTGGAACAGGCGCAAAACACCGACAACCCCACCGACGCCCAGCGTGAACTGCTGGAAGCGTATTCCCAGTGGGAATCTGGACAAAATCAGATTGACCACATGGGCGGTCCGGATGCTGCCGGCTATATCTTCATGGACAGCCAGGAAGCCGGTGGACCGACGTTTGACTGGATCGACTTGACAGCGACCGGTACCGTGATCGACAGCCTGTGGGACACCAACTATGTTGGTCCGTACCCGATCGGCTTCAGCTTCCCGTTCTACGGTAGCACGTACACCGAGTTCTGGGTGCATTCCGATGGCGCGATCGCCTTCGTCGACTACCCGTCCTCGATCGGCCTCGGCAACGACCCGCTGCCGTCCACAGACGTCCACGGTCCGACCGTCTGCTTCTTCTGGGACGACATGGATCCGGGCGACCCGCAGGGTGGCCACGTCAATCGTAACTACTACGAAACGATGACCATCGGTACCCAGCAGGCGCTCGTGCTGCACTGCGACGACTTTGCCGAGTATGGCACCAACTACGATCAGTTGGATGTTAACGTCATCCTGTTCGAAGACGGTACCATCAAAATCCAGTATGACGACGTCGATGTGGATCTTGATATTAATGGCGAAACCATTGGTATCCAGAACCTTGACGGTAGCGACCCCGGCGTGATCGCGCTGGAAGCCAGCTACAACGCCGACCCGGCTGACTATCCGTTCAACCAGCTCGCGATTCAGTTCGAGCAGCTGACCCCGGATGCAACCCTTGACGGTACAGTCACCGAACTCGGTTCCGGCGACCCGATCGTTGGCGCGGACGTAACCTACGGTTCGTTCTCCACCACCACCGATGACTTCGGTTACTATTCATTCGCCGATCTTTACAGCGGCACGACGAACACCCTGTCCGTCAGCATGCTGGGCTACTTCCCGTATGAAAGCGACATCACCCTCGCGGTTGGCGCCAACACGCAGGACGTCACGCTTGAGATGATTCCGCCGCCGGACTACCTGAACAGCTTTGAAGTCAACGGCGATCCGTTCTTCGACGATGGTAACGGCGAATGGGAATGGGGCGAACCGGTCAACCTCGGTGGCGACCATGATGGTCCGGGTTCCGCGTTTGACGGCACCAACGCCTGGGCGACGAACCTCGACGGTGTTCACACCGATACTGGTGGCAACCGCTGGCTTACCTCCGGCTACTTCGAACTGGGCGACGCTCCGGTACTGAGCTACTATCACTGGTTCGATTACAACGACAACTACGACGGCTACAACTTCAACATCTCTCTCGACGGTGGCGACACCTGGATTCTGCTGCAGCCGGATATTGGATACTCTGGCCTGTGCTCCTACACCGGCTTCACCGATCAGGAAGTGTTCTACAACGACGAAACTCCGCCGACACCGGGCGAGATGGAATGGGCGCAGGTTACTTATGACCTGAGCGCGTACGCGAACGAAACCGTCGTCTTTGGTTTCCAGCACATCGCGTCGACCGTCGTCAGCTACTACGGCGTTTGCTTCGACTACGTCCAGGGCTGGGATCTGATGGATGTCCCTCCGCCGCAGGCTACGGTTGACATCTCGATCATCACCGGTGCTGATGTTCCGGCTGAGGGTGGCGAGATCGTTTATAACCTGTTCCTCGAGAACAACACCGGTATGGTGCAGACCGCCAACCTGTGGTTGTCCGCGACGTTGCCGAACATGAGCAACTACAACATCTGGAACTACAACTACACCTTCCTGCCGGGTTACGCGGCTGGTGAAGGCATGGTCGTTGACGTTCCGGCGTTTGCTCCGGCCGGCGACTACATGCTGACCATTAACCTCGGCGTGTTCCCGAACTTCTCGCTGTATAACGACAGTGAACCGTTCAACAAGGCCGCCGCTGGCGTCGCCTCGACAGGTGACTTCAACCTGAGTGGCAGCAAGCCGGTCCTCGTGGGTACCGCGATCGCGGCTGACGAAGCCGAAGCGACCGTCGTTCCGACCGAGTTCGAGCTGGGCCAGGCCTATCCGAACCCGTTCAACCCGACCGCCAACTTCAGCGTCTCACTGCCGGAAGCGGCCGACCTGAACGTGCGCGTGTTCAACGTGATGGGTCAGCAGGTTGCTGAGCTGGCGAACAGCCGCACCAACGCCGGCGTGCACAACTTCACCTTCAACGGTGCCAACCTGTCCAGCGGTGTGTATTTCATCCAGGCGCAGGTTCCGGGTCAGCTGAATGCGATCCAGAAGGTCACCCTGATGAAGTAAGCTGTGCGTACATCCGGAACCGCATTGGTTTCGGATCACGGTAGCATAACCCAATCCGGGAAAGCTCAATCGAGCTTTCCCGGTTTTTCTTGACCCCGTATTGCCGCATTCACAACAACTGTTTGTGTTTTTTGTCTATTCTATTTGCAGTACGCTAGCGACGAAGTCTAACCCGTTTCTTACCAACCGGATGACCTGACTACCAAAAAAGCCGACGTTTTACCTCTGAGAGCTTACTTGAATTCGTGAATCTGTCAATATTGATAACGTGCTGTTGATTTGAATGCCGCATTGTCACCGGAGAAGACAATGATACTGTTATAACCAGTAGAAAGTCGAACCCCAAATAATTCAACCCATTCGGCCGTTCATGCAACACTAGTGTTGACAGTCAAGCGCAGCTGTAGTATACTGTGATAGACAAGCTTCTGTGTTTTTAGGAAATGCTTAGTTTTTGGTCTTAAGCATCCCAATTTTCCTAAAACACGATTGTTCATGCACGTCTCCCTCGCACAGCTTTCCAACGTCTTCCATATTCTAGAATCTTTAAAAATAAGAGTTAATCACTCTTTTAGCTCTATTTACACTTTTATAAGTGTCTATTCGTGATCGTTCCACCTGGGGAGGTGGGACATGTACGCACAAAGGAGGAAAGAGGATGAAGCGCTATCTGGTATGGGGAATGGTTGGCCTGTTGCTGCTGGCAATGACCGGCATCGCATCGGCCACCGTGTGGCAGGGTACTCTGGATCCGGGTGACTATGTCACCACGCCGATCTCCAACGTCAACGATGTCCAGTGCAAGTCAAAAATGACCTGCATGATTCCGACGCTGAGCCCGATCCCGCATCAAACCTGGGTCACCCATGGGATGTCGCTGGAGTATCTCCACTCGGCAGATCTGATGTACAACCAGACTTCGTACTCGAGCGGCAGCATCAACTACGGCACCGCCACCCTGCATTGGCGTGTGGGCACTGCGGTTTCCAACGGTTACTCGCTGTTCGTGTTCGTCTGGTAAGCCAGGCTGAAGCTCACTCCGGACGGCGGACGATCTTGTCCGCCGTCTGAATTTGTAGAACCGAATGTCCATTGTTTGGCCCAAACCCAAACACAAAACGTGGAGAAAGAAGCATGAAACGCACTCTGCTGTTGGGTCTCATCGTTCTGGTGATTGTTTCGATGACCGGTCTTGCGGTCGCGACGGTCTGGGAAGGCCAGCTGAATCCGGGTGACTACGTACGTCAACCGATCATGAACCTCGGCATTGACGGCAACTGCCAGTCCAAGATGTTGTGCTGGGTGCCGGTGATTGTGCCGATCCCGCACACGACGCTGGTGACATACAACAACGCCAGCTACTACTATCACGCGGCGGATCTGAGCTACGGTCAGCGCAGTGACCAGCGTGGCGTCGTCCTGCTCACCACCGCGACGCTGCACTGGTCGCTCGGCAACACCTTCACTGGAACCGGTTACTCGGACTTCGTGTTCGCGTGGTAAACCGATGGATTGAGCTACACTGATGGGTCAGGCGAACGTCTGGCCCGTCGGTTGTTCACTGCATCATTCGAAAACTCGTGGACTGTCCCCGACACCTGTGAGACCGACCGTGAAAACCGTACGCCTGCCGCTTCTGGTATTGACCATCCTGCTCCCCACCGTCGCGTTCTGTGGAATCCTTTCCGTCCCCGGGGACGCGCCAACTCTGGCTGATGCGTATCAACGCTGCGAATCCGGAGACACGTTGCTGCTGTACGATGGCATGTACCAGACGTCGCTCACGTTCGGAGACAAGGATCTGACGATCGCCAGCGAATACTTGTTCGATCCGGACAGCGCGTTCATCCAAAGCACCATCCTGCTGCCCGATGAGAACGCTCGTTTGTTCACGTTCGATAACACCGAACGGGTCAAGGTTGCCCTCGTCGGTTTGACGTTCCAGGAGGTGAACCTGAGCGATAGCAGCGGCGTCGACAACGGCGGCATTGTGTATGGGGATAACCTCGACCTTACCATCGAACACTGTACTTTCAGCGGCAATCACGCGCCGTACGGGTCCTGCCTGTTCGTCAAGGACAGTCGCGTCAGGCTGCATTCCAACACTTTCATCGAAAACAGCTGCGAGGTTTTCGGTGGCGCGGTCACCTTCTACAACGTGGACATCGACATTACGCACAACCGTTTCGTGCGCAACCTGTCCAACTACTACGCCGGCGCGTTGGTGTTATCCCAGTGTTCGGGGATGGCACGCGACAACGTGTTTCTGGGAAATTACGCCGTGTCCGGGGCGGGTGCGATTTACGCCGGCACGACAGAGGGTAGCGTCGAATCACTGCACCTGGATCACAACGCGTTTGTCGATAACGTTTCCTTGATCGGCGGCGCGGTGTACACCCTCGGCATCGACACTCTCCGCATCACTGGGAACCTGTTCCGGCACAACATGGCCACGCTGGACGAGACCCAGCTGCCGATGGCCGGCGCGCTGTATATTGGCCCGGAAAGTGAATCGGTCGACATATCCGGCAACGAATTCCACCACAACCTCGCTCTGAACAAAGGCGGGGTCGCAGTCTTCTCGTCGGACGTCGACTTTCATGATAACCTGCTGCTGCGCAACCAGGGGAATGTGCACTACGCCCTCGCGACGCAATACGCCAACGCCAACCAAGGCATGCACGCTCGCGTATACCGCAACCTGTTCTACGAGAATTCCGAATACACGGCCGGTGTTGAGTACAGCTACGGCGCGATTTCAGCGTGCAACGAAGGCCTGCTGACTGCGTACGAAAACGACTTCTACGGCAACACGCCTTACGCCGCCGGGCTGAACCCCGAGCTGCAGGGCACACTGACCGTGAGCAACAATTATTGGGGTGATCCGTCCGGTCCGAAACATGGAATCACCAATCCGGCGGGTATGGGTGACACTGTGATGGCGGGCGTCGAAATCAAACCCTTCGCGACGGAACCCTTCACCAGCCGCTGGCTGCGTGCGCCGGAACCGTTCACGTTGGGTGTCCCGGTGGACGGCGCGTTCTTCGCGGACAGCAGCCTCACCTTTTCCTGGCAGGCCGCCGAAGACGCCACCCCGATCGACACACTGCGCTACACGCTTGAACTGTCGATGGACGCCTCGTTCGCCGACCCAATGACCTGGTCCGCCGGTACGGACACGTTCGTCACCGTCTCCGGCCTTGAGTGGGAAAGTGTCTACCGCTGGCGGGTCATCGTGGAGGATATCTACGGCCTGCAGGCCATGTCCGGGACGCGAGCGTTGATGCTGACCGACACCGCTCAGTCAGCCGTTGACACTTCGCCCGCCGAATTGCAGATCAGCCAGCTTTACCCGAATCCCTGCGAGCAGATGGTGCGCATTGTTGCGGCAATCCCCCGTTCGGAAACGGTGAGCATTGAGGTGGTGAACCTGTCCGGGGAGGTGGTTTCAACTGTGCAGAACGGACCCTTGACCGCCGGCGAGCACAGCTTCGCCTGGCAGCCGGAGGTGGACGCGGGCGTCTACGTCGTTGTGTTACGCGCGGGAGATGAACGCGTGACGCGAAAACTGGTGCACGTCAAGCGGGAACAGCTGGCGGCGTCGTGATCAATTCCAGAACGTGATCACATCCTTGATCTGATCGAAGGACGTGGTGCCGAGCACGTACACGAGATAAATCACTGCCGCATACAGCGCCACCGCGATCCAGCCGCCGATTGCGCTGAGGATGATGATCAGGCCGTCCCGTTCGGTCAGCCCGATCCCGATCATAAAGATGACTGCCGCAGGAATCGTGTTCGTCAACGGAATCGGCAGAATCATCAGCACCGCCATCGCGAGCACCAGGATGCTGATCGCCGCCTTGCCGAACCGGCTGCCCATCCACGACATGCGGGGACGAACCAGCGCTTCGGTTTTGTGCAGAAACTTGATCCCCGCGCCAAAGATCTTCTGGGCGGCGTCGTAGCTGATCGAGCGTTTCAACGCCCATTGCGGCAGGACGGGAGTCTGGCGGCCGATCATCATCTGGATCGCCAGACCGGAAATAAGCAAACCGAACGGGGTGCTGTATCCCGGTGCGGGCACTGGCAGCGCGCTGGGCAGGCTGAGGATGAACAGCAGCACGCCAAAACCACGTGTCCCCAGCGACTGGATGATCGTGCCGAGGGTAATCACATCACTGGTTTTGTTCTCAAGCAACGCACGCAAATCGGCCGCGAGGCCCTCGACTCTCACTCTTCGTCACCCTCCCAGCCGCCGCTGCCTATCAGCGGGACAAAGACGCATCCGCCATGACTGCTGGCGTACGCCTGACCTTCCTGTTTGATCACAACCTTGAGATCCTGCACCCGCCGCGGGCCGGTGGGCAGGACCATCCGTCCACCCTCGGCCAGCTGGTCGACCAGCCGTGTCGGGATTTCCGGCGCGCCAGCGGTGACGATGATACGGTCAAACGGCGCGAACCGTTCCCAGCCCAGCGATCCGTCCCCGAGCTTCTGTACAACGTTCGCGATGGCGTTTTCCTGGAACCGCATCTCCGCTTCCAACGCCAGCGCCTTGACACGTTCGATGGTATAAATCCGTTTCGCCAGCTTGGCGAGAACGAATGTCTGATACCCCGTCCCGGTGCCGATCTCGAGCACCGACTCCTCACCGGTGAGCTGCAACAGCTCCGTCATCTGGGCGACGATGTACGGCTGCGAAATCGTCTGCCCGTGCCCGATGCTGAGCGCATTGTTCTCGTACGCCCGCGCGCGCAAATTCGCCGGCACGAACAAGTGACGCTTGATCTCACGCATCGCCGCAAGGACAAGCTGGTCCTTGATCCCCTTCTCCTCGAGAAGTTCGACCATTTCCTCACGTGCGAGATGGTAGTTCAGCATCGTTGCTTTCAATCGTCGTGGCTGTGCCTGCGTGCCGGGTAAGGTAGGGTTCGCCCCCTCCTCCCGCAACGGCCTGAGACCGGCACCCCGGGCGTTCCCGGGCCGTCTCCCGGTTGCCCGGAAACACGGAACCGTGAACACCGATTCGTGGTATCTTCAGTGACGTTCAACTTGACAGGTTCACTGGTGCCAGATCGACAGGCACCTCATGGAGAATACACGATGATGCTTCCGATTTTCGACTGGACGATCGTCCTGATCATCCCAGCGATTATCCTGTCCATCTGGGCGCAGAGCAAGGTGAAGAGCGCCTACAAAAAATTCAGCCAGGTTCGGTCGGGCGCAGGTCTGACCGGCAAACAGGTCGCGCGCCGTATCCTCGACAACCATGGCCTGCAGGATGTCGAAGTCGTCGAGTCACGCGGTGTGCTGAGCGATCACTACGACCCGATGAAGAAGGTGGTCGCGTTATCCTCGCACAACTACAACCAGCCGTCCGTCGCCGGACTGGCGATCGCCGCCCATGAGTGCGGCCACGCGATCCAGCACAAGCAGGAGTATTCGATGCTGCGGTTCCGTCACGCGCTGGCGATGCCGGTGCAGGTCGGATCGTGGATGTCGTTCCCGCTGATTCTGATCGGCATCTTCATGGCGAGCCCGATGATGCTGGACGCCGGCATTGTCCTGTTCAGCCTCGTGGTCCTGTTCCACCTGGTTACGCTGCCGGTCGAGTTTGACGCCTCCCGACGGGCGATGACCATTCTGCGCACAGACGGCTACGTCGCCCCGCAGGAAGCCGATGGCGCGAAGAAAGTTCTGGACGCCGCAGCCTGGACCTATGTCGCCGCCGCCACCGCTGCGATCCTCAACCTCGTGCGGCTACTGTTGCTGCGCGGGATGATCGACGACTGAGGAAGCAGTAGCGAGGTGTGAATCAATTCTATTACCACGGACTCTGGTTCGTGGTAATAGCAAGAACCGAGAACACTTGCTCTGTCAAGTGTCCCCGGTTCTTTGTCCCATACCACATGAGACACTTATTCCATTACGTGTCCCCACCTGTCTATCCCCTACCACCGGGGACACTTTGAGGACAAAGTGGCCCCAGTTCAATCACCGCATTCCTCAAGCCTCATACCTCACACCTCATACCTTTTTGAGCCACTCAAAGCCGAGTTAGGCAAACCTAGACTCTTGACTAACTCCGTCTATCCCGTCTCCTTACCCCTCCACCCTCGCGCAAGGATGCGCATGATACAGAACAAAAATGGAGGCTACGATGGCGTACACACTTCCCGATCTGCCCTATGCCTACGACGCACTCGAACCGTGGTACGACAAGGAAACCGTCACCCTGCACCACGACAAGCACCATAACGGCTACGTCACCGCATTGAACGCCACCCTGGACAAACTTGCTGCCGCGCGGGAATCCGGCGACATGGCGGCCGCGAACGCGCTGTCCAAGGCGCTGGCGTTCAACGGGTCCGGCCACACACTGCACAGCGTCTTCTGGACCAACATGAAGCCGAATGGCGGCGGTGAACCGGCTGGCGAGTTGATGGAGCAGATCGTCAAGGATTTCGGATCGTTCGACGGATTCAAGAAACAGTTCCTCGCCGCGACGAACACCGTCATGGGCAGCGGCTGGGGCATTCTCGGCTGGGACAAAACGCTGCAAAAACTGTTCATCGTCGGCAGCGAAATTCACATGGACTTGACGCTGCAGGGCATGGTCCCGCTGCTGGTCTGCGACGTCTGGGAACACGCCTACTACCTGAAATACAAGAACGTACGGCCAGACTGGACCGCGGCGTTCATGGATCATCTCGTCAACTGGGATGATGTCGCCCAGCGTTTCGCGAAGGCGAAGTGAGTCGACCGGTGCCTGAAACCTTGGAACCACGATCTATTGCCGGCTGCAACTGGAGTTGCGGCCGGTTTTTTAGCTATGATCGCCCGCCAAGCATGGCGATATTTACATAATCCATGATTACTACCGGGATGACGTGCCATGAATGAACAGGTGGTTGCACTTTTACAGAATCCGCTCCTGATGAGAATTGGGATCCTGCTGCTGCTTGGTATCGGACTGATGGTTATCGTCCGTGTTGTCCGTGCGTCGCTATTACATCGGATCAGTGGCACCGATTCCCGTTATCGTGCACGAAAAGTCACCGATTTCATCGCCTACCTGATCTTCATCCTGCTGATTCTGGTAGTTTTCGGCCAACAACTGCAAGGGTTAAGCGTGACCATCGGCCTCGCCGGTGCCGGTGTCGCATTTGCATTGCAAGAAGTCATCGCAAGTATTGCAGGTTGGTTTGCAATCACCTTCGCACACTTCTTCAAACCAGGCGACCGTGTGCAATTGGCCGGAATCAAGGGCGACGTGATTGACGTTGGCGTGCTGCGCACGACGATCATGGAACTTGGTGACTGGGTGGATGGAGATTTGTACAACGGACGCGTGGTGCGTATCACCAACAGCTACGTGTTCAAAGCCCCGGTTTTCAATTATTCTGCTGAATTCCCCTTCCTCTGGGATGAGATTACCATTCCAATCCGATTCGGTAGCGATTACGCCGCCGCTCGCAGCATCATGGAAAACGTCTTGCAAGAAATCGTGGGCGAGTATAGCGAGTTCGCCAAACGCGCCTGGCAGGAGATGATCGCGAAATTTCTGATCGAACAAGCCCGCATCGAACCGATGATTTCCATGGTCGCAGACGAGAACTGGGTAACATTTACTCTGCGCTATGTCGTTGATTTCAAAGCACGGCGCCGGACCAAAGATCTTATTTACACACAGCTGATCGAACGAATTGAAAAGGCAAACGACGTCGCGCTTGCCTCCTCGTCCCTGGTCATCAGTGTCGATGGCGAACCGGAAAAGCAGCCACCCCATTGAGATTGAAGAAAACGAAAAGGACTCCTTAAGTTGTTGAGGAGTCCTTAAGTAATAGTCGTCAGCACAGCGGCTTAGAACGGCGCAAACCCACCCTGCGACCAGTAGTCTTCCTTCAGGTTCTGCTGCTGACGCAACAGCGCGTCGTAGTGTTCCTTCTCCCACACCGCGAGGTCCGCGTAGAATTCCCCGACACGGCTGCCGTCGTGTTCTTCCGACTGGGAACGGTAATACTGCTGCGAATTCAGCTCGAGCTGAATGCCGATCGCCAGCGCACTCATTTCCATGTGCGCTTCCTGCACCCGTTCCTTCAGGCTCGGCGAGAAAATCGGGTGGTCACCCTTGAGCACGTCGTGATGCGGCAGCTTGAGCGTCATATCGGGACGCCCGGTATCCATGAAATGCTTGAACTGGTGTCGGAGGAATTTGACATGCTGCAGTTCCTCACGCGCCAGCATCGACAGCACTTCCTTGCCCTTGTTATCCTGCGTGTTGCCAGCGGCCATCATGTAGAAATTGTGGCCGTCCCCCTCGAACTCGATGGCCTTCCGCAGGCCGTCCGTGATCTTCTGCAGCACGGGATCCATCGAAACACTCCCGGGTTCAATTCACTGGCTGATCCGCTCAGCCTTCCATGTCGAATTCAGCGAAGTCGAAGAAATAGCCCGTGCCGGACAACGCGTCGATCTCGGCACGTACGATCGCGACATGGCCTTCCTCGATCTCGACAAAGCGCTCGAACATCTTCTGCGCTTCGGCATCCATCTCACCAACCATTTTCTGGTAGAATTCGCTGGTCTGTTTTTCCAGCTCATGCGCCTTCTGCAGCATCTTGATCTCTTCGCCGCGATCTTCACCGGCGAGACGGCTCTGCAAATCCTTCTGCCGTTCCTCGATCACGTCCATCGGCGGAACGATGGATTCCATCTTCTCAACCTTCAACACGCCTTCCTTGCGCCACAGCTCAAGCCGGCTGTTGAGATAGTCGATATGGCCCTGTTCTTCGTCCGCGAGCAGCTTGAACACACGCTTGCCAATATCATCCGTCGCCGTTTTTTCAGCGCCGCGATAGGTGTCGCGCACACGATTCTCGAATTCAATCGCCGTGAGGATGGCTTCTTCCACGGTGGGCATGGTCCAGCTCCCTTTGCCGTTGATGTGATCGGGTATGCAGACGAAAACTTCGTCTGAATCTGCAAGATACAGAGGATGGTGGTGCAACGAAAGTCAATGCACCACGCGCTCTCCATCCCATCATGAAAACGGGGACAGGAATTTCTCCCGTCCCCATTGGATCAACAACCGGAATGTCTTAGTGACCGGACTGCGCGCGACCCGCGACCTCACGGTCGAGGAAGAACAGGCCCGGCGCGAAATCGCCAACCTGCTTCAGGCGCTGCACGATCTCATCGACCAGCGCTTCCTCTTCAACCTGCTCAGTGACAAACCACTGCAGGAAGGCTTCCGTCGCCTTGTCTTTCTCCTTACTGGCAAGGTCAACCAGGTCATGGATACGCTTGGTGACGGCGAGCTCATGCTTGAACGCCGTCTCCATCGCGTCGAGCGCGGAGTCATACTTCGCCTTCGGCTTCTTCAACGCGCCGAATTCCGCTTCCGACATGCGCTCAAACACGTAGTCGTAAAACTTCTGCGCATGCTGCATTTCCTCGATGCCGTGCATCTTCATGAACGACGCGAACCCTTCCAGGTTCTGCGCCTTGTACCACGCCGACATCGCGAAATATTCATAAGCCGATTGCAATTCAAACGTCATCTGAGCGTTGAGCGCATCACGCATCTTTGCTGACAGAACCATCGTGAACATCCTCCGTTTCGGTGTTACTTCGCGCGCCATTGCCAAAGCAACCGCGCTGTTATCTTGTGTTTGGTGTTTCCACGTATCAGGAGAGTGAGTGTTTCCAACGAACGAGCAAAAAAAAAAGGCAGCGTCAAGCGCTGCCCCGAAATCCGGTGAAACTGTCATCCGACGATCAGTTGTACGGATACAGACTATCCTTCACCTTCTCAAGGTTCTCGAGCAGCATCACATGCTTCTCTTCATCCGCCAGCAAATATTCGAGCAAGTAGTTCTGAGCGGAGAGATACTTCGACTTTTTCAACACCTCAATCGCTTCTTTCGCCAGCCGGACGGTCTCTTTTTCCAGCTCATTGTGCTTCTCAACTTCATCCCAGATCGCCTTGACATCGTCCGGCGACAACGTCATCGGCTTCGCCGTCATGCTGTCCACGATCAAGCCCTGAACATTGTAGTGGTTCTGAGAGTCACGGATGATCGTCTCCATCACCATCCGCAGGATCGGGTGGTCGGTCTTTTCCAACATCCGGCTGCAGATCGCGATCGCACCGTTCTCCACCTTCTGCCACTTCTTCATGTTCTCAATGAGCTTTTCCTGCGCTTCTTTCTGCGTCATGATGCCCTCTCTCGTTCGGTGTATAGACGTATCGTCCACATGGATCAACGTACACAGCGGGACGGGAATCGTGTCCATGAAGCAAAATGAACAACTTGCGGCAGGATTCCCCCTTAGGAACGCCTAACCCGTTCATATTCCTACGGATCAGCTTTCCGATACGCCAATGTAGAACGAGAGATTGTGAAATTGCAAACTTTCTCAAGAGATTGTCTGTTCTCTTTTCACGCAAAGCATCATCGTTCGCACTCACACGCCTGTCAAAGAACTCCTACCGACCGTATGATCTATAGTTTGTCGGTCAAATACTCAAACTAACTCTTACCTCTTGCGACACTCGGAGCACCGGCCCTCGAATTCCAACCGCGTTGCCAGCACTTCGTACGCACCCGTCCGCGCCACCATCGCGCCAAGATCAGGCAGCTGGCTGAGATGCACATCCACCACCTTACCGCACTCCACACAGACGATGTGGTAGTGGAGATCGGTCATCGCATCGTACCGTCGCGGACGGCCAGGAAACTCGATCACCCTGACCTGCCCCAGTTCCGCCAGCACGTCCAGGTTGCGATACACGGTTGCCAGGCTGACACGCGGCAGTTTGTCCCGCACACGCAGATACACCTCATCCGCCGTCGGGTGATCAAGGGTGTCATGTAACACCTCGAGCACCGCCCGGCGTTGAGAAGTCATCCGATGCGGTGTCGTGTCCGCATGCTGCGTTTTCTGTGTGGATTGCTGCGCCATCGTACCCTATCTGACCTATAGTATGGAACCGCGTTCCCGTCTGTTCAGAGGCTGCATTGAAATTGAAATGCGTGACAGCTGGTTCTTCCAGTGCCGGGCTACCGATTGCTCAAGACCCCATTTCGACCCTTGTACGTAACGCTAACAGGAATTGTTCCTAATAAAAGAAACTCGTTCTCTACAGGCAACTCTAAAGTCCGCTACATGCTCGGGAGAACGCTGGATTCTAAGCGCAGTGTGTTATTGGCAATACGAGAAAAGCACGGCATTTCTGCCGTGCTTGAATTGACCGTACACATCCCGCCGTTACAACACCCGCAGCGCCTGGTTCAGGTCGTCGAGGATGTCAGCGATGTCTTCGATGCCGACGCTGATGCGGATCAGGTTGTCGAGCACGCCGGCATCGTCCCGCTGTTCCGGGCTGTAGGTCGAGTGCGTGGTTGACGCCGGGTGGCAGATCAGCGTGTCGCAGTCACCGAGACTGACGGCGACCGTCGCCAGCTGGACGGCGTCCATCAATTTCTTGCCCTCTTCGAAGCCGCCCTTAATCGTGAACGTAACCATCCCGCCGAAGCCGCTCATCTGCTTCTTCGCAATGTCATGCTGGGGATGGGAGGCAAGGCCGGGGTAGGAAACGGTTTCGATCTTCGGATGGAATGCGAGGAATTTCGCGACGCGTGTGGCATTTTCGCAGTGCGCTCGCATTCGAACCGGGATAGTCTTCAGACCACGCAGCAGCAGCCATGCCGAGAACGGTGCCATGCAACCGCCTGTGTCGATGAAGACATCTTCCATCATCCGGTCGATGAACTCCTGGCTGGTGACGATGCAGCCAGCGACCACGTCACCATGACCGCTGATGTACTTCGTCGCGGAGTGCATCACGATGTCCGCGCCATATTCCATCGGACGCTGCAGGATCGGTGTCGCGAACGTGTTGTCGACCATCACCGTCAGCCCGTACTGATGACCGAGCTTGACCAGCGCTGCGATGTCGAGCACAGCGAGGTTTGGGTTGGCCGGGGTCTCGAACATCAGCAGCTTGCAGTTCTTCGCCTTTTTGATCGCGTCCTCGACCTTGTCCAGGTTGGTGGCGTCGACTTCATGCGCGGTGACGCCGAACCGCGGAATCACGTGCTCATTGAGCGCGTGCGTGCCGCCATAGACCGTCTGACTGCTGATGTAGCTGTCGCCGGAACGGCACTCGGTCATGATCGCGTTGAAGGTGGCGGCCATGCCGGACGCGAAACCCTTGCCCGCTTCCCCACCTTCGAGGCAGGCGATTTCCTTCTGGAAAGCATCCACGGTCGGATTCGACAAACGAGAATAGATGTACCCTTCCGCCTCACCCTGGAACAGGTCCGCGCCATGCTGCGCATTCTTGAACGCAAAGGTCGAACTCTGAAAAATCGGTACACTCACCGCGCCGGTTCGTTCATCAGACGGACCAAATCCATGGATCGCCTTGGTCGCGATGCCCCACTTCGGATTCACTTCCCCCATGGTTCTTCTCCCTGTATCGTTAATCGTGATCTCGTTCGCAATCCAGTCACTTTGCCGGCGTTCACTCGTGTGAATTCAGCTCGACCAGCACGCCGCCGGTACTCTTCGGGTGCAGGAATCCGACCTTGGAGTTGCCCGCTCCACGGCGGCTTTCCCTGTCGATCAAACGCACACCGCTATCTGCGACCTGCTGCAGTGAATCGTCCACGTCGTCGACTTCGTAGCAGATATGGTGCATGCCCTGGCCACGGCTGGCGAGGAATTTGGCGATAGGGGAATCGTCCGCAGTCGGCTCGAGCAACTCGATGCGCGCCTCACCGATCCGGAACATCGCGACCTTCACCTTCTGCTCCTCAACCTCTTCCGTGCCAAGAAATTCCATCCCGAGCACATCCCGGTACAGATGGACGTTCTCATCCAGGTTCTGCACTGCAATGCCAATGTGGCTGATTTTCTTCATCATCGCCGTCAAACTCCAAGCATATCAAGCTGTTCACCAAGGGGGGCACTTCCTGTAAGGCATGGCGTAAAGGTAGGAAGGTTCCAGCGCATGAGGTTGAACCTGCCTCGCGAGCTGATCCGTAGCTCACAAGACGACGATCCGGACAATAATCCCGCTATTCGATCGCTCCGATCCGAACCATATGCTCCAGCACGCGCTTCACTTCTTCGTGCGCGATCCCGACAAACTCCTGAAACTCCTCAAGATCACGGCCGGTCGGATCGATCACGTCCCGAATCTTTGGATCGTTGCCCAGCCTGCCGTATTCAGTGATCTGGTATACACGGTCGTACGCTTCGGGGAAACGCTTGAGAATCGATTCTTTGTGCTGCATTTCCGCCGTCAGGATCAACGATGCTTCGTTAATCAGCTCCCCGGTAAGCAGGGACGACCGGTGTTCCTGCAGATCGATGCCACGGGTGTAGGCAATGGTTGCGATGGTCGGCAGTGCCTGTTGATTGGCGGTCGCGTTGGTTCCGGCGGATTTCACCACAATCCGGCGGCGAAAACGCAAGCCGCTTTCCACCAGCGTTTTCCGGAGCAGAGCCGCGATGTACGGGCTGCGCGTGATGTTGGCCGTACAGACAACGAGAATCACGAAATCATTGGGCTTCTTGCGGAAGAAAATGGAACCCTCCAGGTGCATTGGTTGACGTCAACCCTTGATCGCCTTCCCATCCGTCATGCGACTGGAGTTTACGTTCCAACTGCCAAGCTGGCAAGGGCATGAGGGACAATTTTCCTACCTGAACACCCAGTTTTGGCCCGGCGGAAATTCAGGAACCCGTGTGACCTGGTTCACACCCCGGCCCATAGAGCCGTAATAGCAGTTGATCCAAGAGTGAGGCTGACCTAAATTCCCGCCCCGACAGAGGACTGGTGCGCGGAGTGAGGAAGCTGCGAATCTGTCAAACGTTTTGCCTTAACAAAACAGGAATACCATGGAACAGCATTTGATCCGTCCGCACGGCGGCACGTTGGTCGATTTGATGGTCGACGAAAACCGACATGACGAAATCCGTGTGGAATCCCGAGATTGGGCCTCCTGGGATTTGACCCCGCGTCAAACCCTCGAGCTCGAACTCCTCACCAGCGGTGCCTATTCCCCGTTGCGTGGTTACATGACCAGCTCCGAATACGACCGTGTCCTGCGCGAAATGCGTCTGCCGGACGGAGTCTTCTGGCCGATGCCATTCGTGCTCGATATATCTGAGCAGTTTGCTGAAGGTGTGAACGCTGGCGACAAGATCACCCTGCGTGACCAGGAAGGCGTAATGCTCGCCGTGCTGCACGTGGAGGACAAGTGGACACCGGACCAGGATGCGGAGCTCGCCGCCCTGTTCGGCACCACAGACCCGTCCCACCGCTACGTGGCCAACTACCTGAGCAAGACCAATCCGGTCTACGTGGGTGGACGTGTCGAAGGCGTGCAGTATCCGCTGCATTACGACTTCCCGGACCTGCGCGCGACACCGCGCGACGTTCGCTCCCGCATCGGCCGCCGCGGCTGGCGCAAGATGCTGTCCTTCGACACCCGCTATCCGATTCATCGGCCGGACGTGGAAGCAACTCGTCTCGCCGCAAAGGAAACCGACGCCAACCTGATCATTCAGCCGACTGTCGGTGAAATCCTGCGTGAAGATATCGACCATTACACCCGGATTCGTTGCTACCGCGAAGTGGTCAAGCACTTCCCGCAGCAAACGACGATCCTCGGCCTGCTGCCCTCGCCGTTCAAGATGGCCGGAGTGCGCGAAGTGATGCTGCAGGCATTGATCCGCAAGAACTACGGCGCGTCGATCTTCATGTTCCGTCCAACGTTGTCCGCTGATAGCGGAAACGGTCCGGAACTGACCCCGTCGCAGGAAGACATCATCAAAGCCTTCCACGAACACAAGGAAGACCTCGGCGTCGAATTCCGTCCGTATGAGGAGCTGGTGTACATGCCGGACCGGGACGCGTATGTCCGTGACTCCGAAGTGGACAACGGCCGCACCACCCGCCGGCTTAAGGAGAGTGAAGTTCGCAACCGTCTGCACGACGGACGTGAGATCCCGGGCTGGTTCTCGTACCCGGAAGTGATCAACGAATTGAGCAAGACCTATCCGCCCCGCAGCCGTCAGGGCTTCACCGTCTTCTTCACCGGTCTCTCAGGTTCCGGCAAGTCGACCGTGGCCAACGCGCTGCTGCCGAAGCTGTTGCAGATCGGTGGACGTCCGGTGACGTTGCTGGACGGCGACATCGTCCGCAAGAACCTGTCCAGCGAGCTCGGCTTCTCGAAGGAACATCGCGACATCAACATCCTGCGTATCGGCTTCGTCGCCAGCGAGATCACGAAGAACCGTGGTATCGCCATCTGCGCGCCGATCGCCCCGTATGAGACAACACGTTCCGCCGTCCGTGAGATGATCGAACCGCTCGGCGGCTTCATCCTGGTGCATGTCAACACGCCCATCGAAGTCTGTGAGCAGCGTGACCGCAAGGGCTTGTACGCCAAGGCGCGTGCGGGCATCATCAAGGAGTTCACCGGCATTTCCGATCCGTACGATGTGCCCGAGGACGCTGAGATCGT
Source organism: bacterium (assembly GCA_020444425.1). Classification (GTDB taxonomy): domain Bacteria; phylum Electryoneota; class Electryoneia; order Electryoneales; family Electryoneaceae; genus BMS3BBIN04. Next base: position 31,773 of record JAHLLB010000018.1, read on the forward strand.
GATCGACACCACCGAACTCAGTCCCGAGGAAGCGGTGCATAAGGTGCTGCTTTACCTCGCGAACCAGGGCTTCATCGGTGAGGACAGCATCAACGCGTAACGTCGATGCCTCCACGGAAAGAAAAGCGGCGGTTCCTGCTTGCGTTGGGAGCCGCCGCTTATCAGTTTTCCGCCTGACCTGTTGACATTAACGTCTGTACCTGTTTCCGTAAGGGGGAACGTGTGAAACGTGTGCTCGTCACCGGCGGCGCTGGATTTCTCGGCAGCCACCTGATTGACCGCCTGTTGGACCAGGGCCACGAAGTCCTCTGCCTGGACAATTTCTTCACCGGATCACGAGAGAACATTCGTCACGTACTCAAGCACGATCATTTCGAACTCGTGCGCCACGATGTCGTCGAGCCGATTCTGCTCGAAGTTGAAACCATTTACAACCTTGCCTGCCCCGCCAGCCCGGTGCATTATCAGTACAACTCCGTCAAGACGATCAAGACGTCCGTGATGGGCGTGATCAACATGCTCGGCATGGCGAAGCGGGTGAAAGCGAGAATTCTGCAGGCGTCAACGTCCGAGGTGTACGGCGACCCGCAGGTGCATCCGCAGCAGGAAGACTACTGGGGCCATGTCAACCCGATCGGCGTGCGCAGTTGCTACGATGAGGGCAAACGTGCCGCCGAAACGTTGATCATGGACTACCATCGCCAGAACAACGTCGACACGCGCATCGCCCGCATCTTCAACACGTACGGCCCGCGCATGGCCGCCAACGACGGTCGCGTGGTCTCCAATTTCGTCGTCCAGGCACTGGAAGGAAAATCTCTCACCGTGTACGGCGACGGGTCACAAACACGCAGCTTCTGCTACGTTTCCGACCTTGTCGATGGGCTGATGCGGTTGATGAACACGGACGGCTATCATTTGCCGGTCAACATCGGCAACCCGAACGAGTTTACCATCCTCGAACTGGCGGAAGAGATCCGGACCCAGATCGGCAGCTCGGTTGAGATTCGCTTCGAGGAGCTGCCGCAGGACGATCCGAAGCAACGCAAGCCGGACATCACTCGTGCAAAGGACGTGCTCGAGTGGGAGCCGAAAGTGCAGCTCAAGGAAGGGTTGCAGCACACGATCAGCTATTTCGACCGGGCGTTGAAAGGCGAGATCGCGATGCCGCGCAGTTTCGGCGCAAGCGATAGCCGGTAAACGGTAATCGGTTTACGGTGATCGGTGGTCGAAGGTCGGTAACTGAAAACCAAGTCGAAAGTCGAAAGTCGAAAGTCGAAAGTCGAAAGTCGAAAGTCGAAAGTCGAAAGTACTGAAGATGAAATAAATCGGGGACACTTACTCCGCTAAGTGTCCCCGTTGTTCTCATCTACGCTGTACGTTTTTCTACTAAGTACTTTTTACTTCTGTTGTACCCTGTACTTTTTTCCAACTTCTTTCCGACTTCTGACTTCTTTTCTACTTCCCCATTACTTCAACAAAATCGGCATCCCCATCATCGGCCAGATGAACGCGACAAACAATCCCACCACAATCAGCAACAGCACACTCGCCGGAATCCCCGCACGGAAGAACTCACCTGACGTGAACTGGTTGGACTCGTAGGCGATGGCGTTCGGAGCTGCGCCGACGAGGAACAGGAACGGCATCCCCGCCGCAACCAGGCTGCCGAAGAAAATGACCTCCGGCGCCACATGCAGGTACTGCGCGATCACCAGTGCCACCGGCAACGAGATCGCAATCGCCGCCACGTTCATGATCAAGTTCGTCATGATCAAGACGAACGCCGTAATCCCCAGCACGAACACGAACCAGTTTGCATTCTGCAGCAGCATGATGAACTGCACCGCCATCCAGGTCGCCGCGCCGGTCTGCCAGAGGCAGAAGCCGATGCTCATCGCCCCACCGAAGAGCAGGATGATGTTCCACGGGATCTCTTCCAGGTCCTTCAGGTTGAGGATCTTGAACATGAAGAACAGGATCGTCGTGATCAGAATGATCGCCGATTTGCTGAACGGTTCCAGCAACGGGACAAATGACCGCGCGCTGAGGAACATGATCACGCCCACAACCAGGATGATCGCGATCCACTCGCTGCGTTTCATCGGGCCGAGCCGGTGATACAAATCCTTTGCCCGCGAACGCAGACCGGGGATACGCGCCTTCTCCGGGCGGAAGATGAACATGATGTACACCCAGAGCAGGAAGGTCATGATGATACCGACCGGGAACATGTAGTACGAGTACTCGAAGAACGAGATTTCCCGTCCGACAATGTCCTTGAAGAACCCGATGCCAACCGCGCCACGTGCCGCGCCGAGCAACGTGATAATCGACCCTGCACCGGCAACGAACGCCATTCCGATGAACATCCCCTTACCGAATTTCGTCGGCGTCGAAGACGTCGAATACATCGAGTAGATCGCGCGCAACAACGGATACATCGCCGCCGCGACTGCCGTATGCGCCATGATGAGCGTCATCGCCGACGTCATCAGGAACACACCGAGCAGGATCAACGCTGTCTTCTCCCCCACGATCACCAGCATCCGGTACGCCATCCGCTGCGTCAGCCCGGTCTTGGAGAAGACCTTGCCGATCACCAGCGAACCAAAGATAAACCACACGGAAGGATCGAAAAAATCGGTGAACGCGACCCGTGGGTCACGGATCAGAAACATCGCCTGAAACACTCCAATGGCGATGGAGGTGACGCCGATCGGGACGACTTCAAACACCCACCACGTTGCTGCGAGCAGGAACAGCCCAATCGCCGCCTTGCCTTCACGGGACAGCGCAAACGTGTCCCCGACTGGATCGACCGCGTCCCCCCACGACGGCGACATGTACACAGCGGTGAACAGAAGCAGACCGACTGCGATCAGCGTAATGCGCTTGATATCCAGCTTCTCCCGCGGTTCCGCGAGAGTTATGTCCTGGGGTTTCCGCGGCAAACCCTCCGGGTGATGTTGTTCGTCGTGAAGCGGAACACCCTTTTTCAGGTCATGCTTTTGCTCGGCCATCCGCACGTCCTTCGCTAGCTTCGCCACACTCGCCCCCCTGCTGGCGGCGGCGGAATGAACTCAACTCATGACTCTCTCGATTACAGGACCAGCTTTGCAACGGCGTGAAGCACATCCAGCGTCCGGACAACACCGACAATCTTCCCTTCCTTCATCACGGGAAGCATGTACACGTTGTTCACGACCAGCTCCTGGACAACTTTCAGCAACGTGTCGTCATGTTGGACGCTGTGCACAATCGGGTGCATTACCGAACTCACCGGCCGGTTGGAAAGCTCCTTGATGTCCTCACCCTGCGTTTCAAATACTTCGCTCAGGTGCGGATCGACGTGGATGTCGTACGCCTCACGGATTTCCTTGTCCGTATCTTCCAGCAGGTAGCCGGGAAGCAGGCCGTGCAATACATCACGGCGGCGGATGAAGCCCATCAGGCGATACGTTTCGTCGAATACCAGGACAACGCGCGGAATCGAACGCCGCCCATTGGTCTCGATCTCCGCCGATTCCATCTCAGCGATCGCCTGACGGATGGTAAACCAGTAAGGGATGTGGGGGTAAAGATCGAGGGGGACCATGATATCCCCGGCGTGAAGGTGCTCCATGTAGTTCGCTCCTCAGATGAACAGCCACATGGTTACGTTACAATTCTGCCTGGCGAGCGCGCTGGATTTCCATCGCCTGCTCGACCGTGGCCAGAATCTGTTCTTTGCGAAATGGTTTGTGAATATAATCATGAACCCCGAGTTCACGGGCTTTCTCGGACGTTTCGTAATCTCCAAAGGCCGTGATCAAGATGACAAGCTCGCCCTGCCCCCGGTCACGCACCAACTTCAGGATATCCAACCCATCCAGCTTCGGCATGCTGAGGTCGGTAATCACCACATCAAACTGCTGCGTGTCCAGCAAACCCGGCACCTCCAGCGCCGAATTTGTCGTCACAATCTCGTAAGCCGTCTTCTCCATGATGATCCGCTGCAACAGGATCAGCATGTCAGGCTCGTCATCGACGGCGAGAATGCGCTGTTTCATGAGGCCGCCTCCGGGTTGAACTCGGCGTCATAAACCGGAATTCGTATCGTGAATGTTGTTCCGCTGCTGCCGTCCGGGCTTTCTTCCGCGGTCAAGCTGGTGAATTCAATCGACCCGCCCCATTTCTTCACCAGGCCGTAACACAACGACAAACCCAATCCCGTCCCCTCGCCGAATTCCTTCGTCGTGAAAAACGGGTCAAACACTCGCTGCTTGTCGTCCGCCGTAATGCCCTTGCCGTTGTCCTCAACCTGCAGCTCGACCCAATCCTCGTCCACCTGTTCGGCGTGGATGCGGACGAGGCCCTCCTTGCCATCCATCGCCGCGACGGCGTTGTTGACCAGGTTCAGCAGCACCTGTTGAATCTCGCGCGGATCACCGTTCACCAACGGCAGGTTGCCCGGCATCTCCGCTTCCAGCTCGACTTTCTTCACAATGCGGGTCTGCCGAATGAACCCGGTAAGCGATTCGACGCTCTCCGCCAGGTTTGCAGCCTTATCGACCCCTTGCTTGGTGCGGCTGAAGCCGAGCAGATCCTCGACAATCTTCTTCGCCTGGACCGCATTGCTCTCGATCTTGTCCAGATCCTGCCACTCCGAACTGTCTTCGGGGAAGCGTTCCTTCAGCAGGTCGGTAAACCCGAGCACGATCGACAGCGGGTTGTTGATTTCATGCGCGACACCGGACGCCAGCAAACCAATCGACGCCAGCTTCTCGGCGTTGTACATCTTCTGATCGAACTCCAGCTTTTCGGTCACGTCCTTGACCACGGAGGTGCAGCCCTCATACTCCCCGTTTTCATTGCGGTACGGAGTGCGTGAGATATCAACCGTGATCCGCCGACCGTCCTTCGTCATGCGGTGGGTGACGTAATTCTGCACATAGCCGTATTTCCCAACCATGCTGTCCAACCGCTTGATTTCCTCTTCAGGATTGATATCGGGGGGAATCAGGACACGGAACGACTGGCCCAACATCTCCTCCGGCGAGAATCCGAAGATGAGCTGCGCGCCACGGTTCCACATCTGAATCCGTTCCTCATTGTCGAACACGATGATCGCGTCAACACTGTTCGTCAACACACTGGCGAGAATCTGGTCCTGTTCACCGATCACCAGCCGCAGTTTCTTGCTCAGCCGTTGCTGGTACGCCGCAATCATCAGCCCGAACAAGAACATGATGAACACCAGTCCGGTAAGCAGTGCGATCTGATGACGCAGGAAGCCCGTGCTCTGTGCAGAACGGAACAGCAGGAACGTCGACCCGGCAAACACAATGACAAACATGATCGCTGTGGCCGGGATCAGGTACTTCGACTGAACCAGGCGAACCCAGAGCCGGCGCACGCGTGCGATGGGGTTCTTCATAGCGGGAACGCCTGCTTGTGTTCAAGATCCAATTTGCGCGCAAAGTCCTCGATGTACCAGCGCGTGATGCGTTCGTTGGACAACGCCATGTCAAGCTGTTTCGTCAGCATCACCAACCTGCCGACACGCTGCAAATTCAACTCCGCCTGCTCGCGCGGCAGGAATTGGGCGCGGCAGTCGATGAAGTCGGATTTGACCGTGTGTTCGAATCCCATCCGGTCGAGCAGTTCCTCAAGCAGCGAAATCCGCCGCCGACGGCGTTCATCAGCCGCACCACCGCCCTTGTAATGAACGCGGATGAAGTTGCGGTTCGAATCATCGCATAGCTCCGCCTCGACGCTGGTGAAATGATAGCCGAGGCGCAGGCTGGCGAGCATGTATTCCTTGCGAATCACCGCGAAACTGTGTTCGGTGAACTGCTCCTCCACCGGCAGCCCGGCGTCCTTGTCGCGCGCGACCTGCAACCGGGTCGGGTCCGGATGCGCAAATGGCCATTTTTCCTGCAGCATCCCGTTCCAGAACATCTGCATCGGTTCCGACGGCAGCGAATTGTCGTCGTACACCTGCTTTCGGCCAGGAATTTCCGGTTCGTCCAGGTTGAGCACATGGACCGGCAACGGCAACACCGACTTAAGTTGTGCGCCAAATTCTTTGCGTTTGCCGAGGCTGCGGGCATGCGAAAAGATTTCCTCGATCCCGCGCTGGTGGGAGTAACGAATGATGTCGTGCAATGTCAGGCAACGTTCCGCGCGGAATTCCGCATCGCCCGGATTAACCATGTTCAGCGGGCTGATCAACTTGAGCAACCGTCGCAGCAAGTCGAAAATCGCGGTGTCCTGGAACAGGTCGTATTCCGGTAGACGCGCCTGCACCAGCTTCTGATGTTCACCAGAGTAAATGCACGTTCCCGTCGCGTCAACCGTGACCGTCTCTCCCTGCGGCAGACGGCTGCGAGCCTGGGCAACACCGACGATCGTCGGGATGCGGCGTTCTCGCACCAGCGCCGCAAGGTGGCTGGCCGAAGATCCGACCTCCGTCACCACCGCCGACACTTTGTCCAGCACCAGTCCGATGGACGGCATCGGGTTCGCTGCGACAACGACGTCGCCTTGTTCCACCGCTTCCAGCGATTCCCTGCTGGAGACATGGACCACACGCCCCAGTCCCGCTCCAGGGCAGACCGTTGTCCCGCCACACGCAATCTTGATATGCCCGCTCATGTCCGGCAGTTCAAATGCCGGCTGTGTGCAGATGGTCCGCAACGGGCGTGACTGCAACAAGTAGAGTTTACCGTCCTGATCATACGCGAACTCGATGTCCTGCGGGTGGTCGTAATGCTCTTCCAGCTTTACCGCCAGTTCGCCGAGTTCGGCCAGCTGTTCATCGTTCAGGCACGGTTCGCTGCGCCGGCCTTCCTCAACGGGATGTTCTTCCGTGCCACCCTTCGCCGCCGGTCGCAGTTGCACCGGTTTGTCGCGAATCGTGCGGCTTTCCACCTTGAACCCATCACGATGGATGGTATACACGTCCGGCGTCAACGTCCCGCCGACGAGATACGGACCCAGCCCGTAGATCGAGTGTACGTGCACGCACTCACTCTCCGGATCGAGGGGGTCGCGGGTGTAGATCACGCCGCTACTGGCCGCATCCACCATGCGCGTACAGCCGACACTCATCGACAGGCCAGCTTCTTCCAAGGAATGACTGAGGAAATAATAGATCGCACGCGGGCTGTATTTGCTGGAGAGGATTTCGCGGTACTTAAGCAGCAGTTGATCCTTACTCACGTTGAGGAAGCTCGAATACTGCCCGGCGAAACTGTACAACGTGTCTTCCCCGACCGCACTGGAACGCAGGGCAATCAATTCCTCGCCCGTCCGCTTCGTCAGCTCCTCGTAGGACGTCTTGATCGATTCCGCCAGCTCACTCGGAATCGGCGCCGCAAGGATCATCGCACGCAGCAACCCGCTGGCGTTGACCAAGTCCTGCTGGCACTTGATGTCGAGCTGCTTCAACGTATCCTGAATCAGCTCGTTGAGCTTGTTCTCCTTGAGGAAGAGGCGGAATCCGGCAGCGGTGATCGCGAACCCGTCCGGCACACGCAACCCGAGCGCGTGCATTTCGCCGAGCTGAGCGTTCTTGCCGCCGACACTGGAGCTGTGAATCCGGTTGATGCGTTCGAAGTCGAGGATCAGTGGGCCGCCGTGATGGAAATCCGACCCAGGCAGGAGATTGTTGATCTGGCCAAGGATGGCGGCGTAGCGGGCGCGCAACGTTTCGTACTGCGGGCCACCAATCTCGATGATGAGATCGATGACCGTCCGCACCGACGATTCGACACGGTCAACACAACCACGCACATACGCAATATCGAAGAGAAATTCGCCCTGCGCCTTCTCTTCCATGTCGCCGATCAGGCCGAGCACCTCGTTGTTCTTCTCGACGAGCTCACGGAAACTGTCGAAACGACGACGTAAATCCTCGAGATTTCCGGCGGAATCGCCCTCATCCCGATCACCACGCAGCAGGTTCTGGATCCAGTTCATGCACCGGGTCCTTCCGCCCGTCGGAGAGATGCCCTTACACCCCATCCGAGCATAATCCCAAAAAACTTTGTGAAGAAAGGTACAGAATCCCCGATGAATAAAGCAACGACAACCGGACCGTGAATCCTAACGCCGGTAACGATTTCGCGGCTTCCGCCTCGGAGAGGACCGGTGTCTCTCGAACACGCCGCAAACATTCCCGCGCGTCTCTTGCTACCCCGGCATGGTTCTATCTTCGCCACGACGTTCGAAACAACGACCAACCAATTGCCCAGCGGATACCACCATGAACCTGAATCTCAACGAAGCAGACAAGCAGCAACTCCAGGATCACGGGCTGACCGAAGACGCGATCCGCCAGCAGTTGCAACGCTTTGCGGACGGTGTCCCATTCACCGTGCTGGACCGCGCGTGCACCGTTGGCGACGGTATCAAGCGGCTGGACGACGGCGAACGTGCCGAGGCGATCCGTTCGCACGAATCCGCCGCAGCCGCGGGACGGTTCAGCAAGTTTGTCCCCGCTTCCGGTGCGGCGTCTCGTATGTTCAAGGCGCTGCTCGCCCTGCTCGGGGATGATCGTGATGTTAACGAAGCAGTCCTGAAGTCACGTGCCAAAGACGGCGACAAGGACGCTGAATTCGGCCTCACTTTCTTTGGAAACCTGGACAAGTTCGCGTTCTACCCGCAACTCGTGGACGTGTTCAGCAGACGCGGACAGAACCTGCAGACCGTCTACGAGTCCGGCGACTACCGGCCGATCCTCGCCGCGTTGCTGACCGCTGAGGGATTGAATCTCGCCCAGCTGCCGAAGGGGTTGATCGCGTTCCACCGGGTGGGTGATGACCTGCGCACACCGGTCGCCGAACACTTTCTCGAGGCGCATGAAACGGTCAAATCCGGCGACAACACCGCCGCGCTGCACTTCACCGTCTCGCCGGAACACAGGGATGGCTTCCGCGCGGAAGCCGATGCGGTCGGCGCACGCTACGAAACCACACGTTTCGACGTCTCCTTCAGCGTGCAATCGCCGTCCACCGACACCATCGCCGCCGACCTCGAGAACCAGCCGTTCCGCGACAGTGACGGCCGCCTCCTGTTCCGCCCCGGTGGACACGGCGCGCTGCTGAAGAACCTGAACGACCTCGACGCCGACATCGTTTACATCAAAAACGTTGATAATGTCGTCCCACCCGCACAGGTCGAGACCACGTTGACCGAGAAGCGCATGCTCGGTGGCTATGCCGCCCAGTTGCTGGCCAAACGTGACCAGGCATTGCGCGATCTTGAGCAGGAATGCCCGGAACCGTCACGCCTTGACGAGATCGGCCGCTTCGTGATGGATGAACTGGACGTTCAGTTGGCGAAATGGGAAACCGTGAGCCGCGAGGACCGCGTCGAGCTGCTGCACCGCACGCTCAACCGGCCGTTCCGTGTCTGCGGGATGGTGATCAACGAGGGCGAACCGGGCGGGGGACCGTTCTGGGTGAAACGTGCGGATGGCAGCGTCGACCGGCAGATCGTGGAAACCGTGCAGATTGACACGTCCGACGAACAGCAGCAGGCGATCCTCGAGTCTTCGACGCATTTCAACCCCGTCGATCTCGTCTGCTGCCTGCGTGACCATCACGGCGACACGTTCGATCTCAACAAGTACGTCGACCCGTCAACCGCATTCATCTCGCAGAAATCCAAGGATGGACGCGACCTGAAAGCGCTGGAACTGCCCGGCTTGTGGAACGGATCCATGGCGGACTGGCTGACTGTCTTCGTCGAAGTCCCCGCGCGAACCTTCAATCCGGTCAAGACGGTAAATGACCTGCTGAGGGATGAACATCAGTAAGGGCAGGTGTGAGGTATGAGGTGTGAGGCGTGAGGAAAAAACAACACCAGATTGGGGACATCTGGGGCAAAAGCCGCCGGTTCCCGATGTGATCCCACAGCAGCGACCACGCAACCTGCGACGATAGACTCAACGAGCTGTGCCACAGGTGTCCCCGCGAACGGCCGCCGAGGTCACAGTTTCCCCCGATCCAACGCAACACAGAAAAAGGATGGTTGATCGCTCAACCATCCTTTGCAGTGTAAACCTGACTGAGACCGGATTCTGAATCAACGCGTCAGTTCTTTTCCTTCGCGGAATCGTCCGAAATCTCTTTTTCCGGCTCGTCGTCACGGACACCTTTCTTGAACTCCTTGATGCCGGTGCCGATGCCCTTCATCATCTCCGGGATCTTGCGTCCGCCGAACAATACCAGGATGGCGAACACGACGATCATGATTTCCCAGTGACCCGGGATGTACATGGGTACGAACATGGGTGTCTCCCCGGAACGTCAACCGTCCCGAAACCTGCTATTGGATCAAGCTCACCAGCTTGACCATCACTGTCGTCTCAAGATACTCAAGATCCACCGGCTTTGTCACGAAATCCGCCGCACCAAGTGAAAGAGCTTCCCGGCCGATGTTCATCTCGTGAACCGCGGTGACCATGATCACGCCAACCTTGTCGTCCATCTCACGGATCATCTTCAAGGTTTCCAGCCCGTCCATGTCCGGCATGCGCACATCGAGCAGAATCACATGCGGGTTGAACGCGGGCAGACCTTCTATCGCTTTCTTACCGCTGTTGGCGACAAAGGTCTCGTAGCCCTTCATCTGGAAGAACGTGGAGAGGAAATCGCTGATGTCCGATTCGTCATCCACGATCATGATCCGCCCGGCTGAACTCGTATTGTCCTTTTTCAACGCTGGGATCCGTCCTGCAGTCTAGTTCATTGTTTCTTGAAACGTACCGGCCAATATAGGGGCCGCATGTTCAGACCCGCAATCGGGGCAACACCGAGACCACCCACGCTCCGAAGCCATCCGAGCAGCGGGAAAACCCGTCAGCTTCCGGCGATCGTCCCCGCCTCTATTATCGGCTTAAACGGGTGCGCGGCGCACGTACCCAGCTGAGTAAAAGCAGCCCGAGGAGAAAGAAGCCGATCACACTCAGGATCGCGTACCGCAATGAGCCGGTGATCGCAACCATGATTCCGAACGTCAACGGGCCCAACACCGACGCGAACCGGCCCGACACTGCGAAGAAGCCGAAGAATTCGGCCTCCCGTTCCGGCGGTGTGAACAGCCCCTGCATCGTGCGCGCGAGCATCTGGGACGCTCCCATCACCAACCCGGCGACCACGCCGAGCACGAAGTACTCGGTGATCGGGTAGCCGGTCCAGCCAATGAAAAACGCGTCCACGACCACCAGGCACCAGATCCCGAGCGAAAGCATCAACGCCGGTTTGACACCGATCTTGGTCGAGATCTTCCCGAACAGCAGCGACCCGCCGAACGCTGTAAACTGGATCAGGAGGAAGAACATGACCAGCAGCCCCTGCCCCATCCCCAACTCCTGATCGCCGTAAATTGCCGCCATCAGGATGACCGTTTCGATGCCGTCGTTGAAGAACAGATAGGCCAGCAGGAAGCGCCACAACTGCTTGTGTTCACGCACCCGCCCCAACGTCGAACGCAATCGCTGCACCGACTCTTTCGCGCCATCGAGGAACGTCTGCGATACAGGCACCGCCCGTTCACGCACATTCATGAAGAACGGGAACGAGAACACCGCCCACCAGATCGCCACCGAGATGAAGGTGTGCTGCACCGTCAGCTCGCCTTCCTCGAAACCGAACATCCCGGGCATCTCGAGCATCAGCAGGTTGATCGCGAGCAACACCCCGCCGCCGAGATAGCCGAAGCCCCAACCGAAACCGGACACCCGTCCCATCTCATCCGGGTCGGCCAATTCGGGCAGGAAGGCGTTGTAGAAAACATTGCCCCCGGCGAACGCGAAGTTCGCGAGCACGAACCACAGCCCCGCGCCGAGCCACTCACCTTCACCGGCGGTGCCGAGCATCGCCGTAGCGAGCACGCCGAGCGTGACATACACCGCAAGGAACCGCTTCTTCGCCGCGCGTGCGTCCGCCCACGCCCCAAGGATCGGCGCACTAACCGCTACCAGTATCATCGACAGGGTCACAGCGTACGTGAACATCGTCGTACCGGGAACCTGCAACGTTTCGCCGAACCACGACACGGCGACACCGTCCTCTCCACCGGCGACCACACCAGCGTAGTACCGGTTGAAGATCACCGCGAGGATGGTTGTCGCAAAGGCCGAGTTCGCGAAGTCGTACAACGACCACGAAAACACTTCCCGGCCACTCGCCCGGCGGGTTTTCAGCAAAACAGCTCCTCCACATGCGGCCGAACCGTGACCTACGGCTGAACCGCGACGATTCGTTTCACAAATTGAAACACAGGTTACTGAAACAAGTGCAAAACAGGCTACCGAAACAAAGGGACACTTTGTCCTCAAAGTGTCCCTTCGGCAGATGTGCAATCAAATGCAATTCGGCAACACTTTCGGAGAAAGTGTCCCCGATGACAGTCAGTTCCCCAACGCTTCGTCGATCAAATCGTTCAGGCTTTCGTAGGTGATCTGCCCGCGGCGCGAATGAATCTTTCCACTCGGCGCGATGATGAAATTCGTCGGCGCGGTGCCGATCAGCAGGTCATCGGTGGTCCAGCTGATACCGTACGTGTTGAACAGCAGCGGGAAGCTGAGGTTCAGCTCGTCACGGATCGCCTCGAACTTGGCCTGGTCGTCGTTGTACCAGCCGACGTTAATCCCCAACACGCGGAACCCATCAGCCGCGCGTTCCTGGAACACCGTTTCAATCGTCGGGAATTCTTCCCGGCAGGGCGTGCAGTTGTAAAACCAGAAGGTGACAAGGATTACGTCACCCCGGTACTGACCCAGCGTCTGCTCACCGCCCCAATCGTCCGGCAACGTGAAATCGGGGAACAGGTCGCCGGTCTGGTTCCCGTATTCTGCGGCGGTCAGGTCGATCGTGTACGTGTATTCCTCATCCTCGAGCAGGGTCAGGTCCAGCCGTGACGAGTTGGTGAGATGGCCTTCCTTGAACAGAGAAACGCTGTGATCTCCAGCAGCGATCAGGAACGGCACCCCGATCTCGATCGTCGGCTGAAACTGTTCATCGATCACGATCATCGCGTCAGGCGTGTTCGATTCAAGCGTGAGCGTGGATGGCGGAGTGTCCGCCGAGAACAGGAAGTCGACGAACGTCGTTTCCGGAGGATCGACATTCACCGTTTTCGTCGCGGGAGGGTACAGCAAGCCCGGCTTGATCGTGACTTCATACTGTCCCGAGGGCAAGCTACCCACCTCGACCGGAAGCCGCGTGGAACTGGGCACATTGTCAACCAGCACCTGTCCCCGCTGCAATGTTATCCCCTGGGTCGTATCCATCGCGGATACCTTGAGCGCACCCAGTTCTTCAACGTCGCTTTCGTTGATCGAGCATGCCGAAAACAGCGCCACCAGCAACAACAGTCCCGCCACAGCCGTCGTCAAAATCACACGTTGCATCGTCCACCACCTCTGCTATGCGCCTTCCCCCGGGCGTTCATCCTCGTCGTCAACCGAAGTCACACCCGTCTCACCCGCGAGCGAACGCAACTCCTGCTTGATGTCTTGAATCTGACGGATCCGTTCACCGATCCGCTCGAACAAATCCTGCTTCGCCTCGATCCCCTCGGCGATCAGGTAGGCCGCCGCCTCACTGCGGCTGCGGAACAGGCCGGCGTCCTTCAGGTCGTTGATCCGGTTCAACGCTTCCTCATTGACCCGAACCATCAGCACATGATCCCGCGAGACCAGCGCCTGCTTAACCACGCTGGAGACGCTGCCGGCAACACGGCTGGCCGTGCGCTTCACTTTGCCACCGATCTTGCCGCCTTCCGCGCCCTCCGCCTCTTCAACCTCAGCGGATTCGTCGTCCAGCAGTTCCGAGTCTGCATCCACGTGCAGCGGATCGTCCGGCCTTTTCTCTGTCTCATCCATTACTGTCGAATCCTTAGCCACCTTGCGCCTTCCCCATGCCTGGACACGTTCCCTGCATCCTGCAAGGTACACTCCAGCACCGCCGCTCGCCACGCTTGCGCTCAGGTTCAACCATCCGTGTCCGCTCCAGGTTGAGACGGATGGTTGCGTTTCCAGTCCGTGAGGAAGTCGTGCAGAAGTGACGCATCGTCCACAATATCACTCGCCGCCCAGTCATCACCGAGTAACGCTTCCACCTGCGGTTCCTGGTAGCGATGATCGATCAGCAACAGTACTCCCGCCTGCTCCGGCGAACGAAACAGGCGTCCGCCCGCCTGACGAATCCGTCGCACCCCCTGCACCAGGTACGGTGACACGGTCGAGTCCTCATCCTGCCCTTCGTACAGGCTGAGCAGTTCATCTCGGGCGTTTGGCGGCGGAATGCCCATCGAGACCACCGCCGCGCCGGTGTACAACCCGGCGGGTGGATCAAACCCTTCCGCGTATTTCCCGCCCAGCACCGCCAGGTGCAGCCTTGGCCCCGCCTCACGGTCGAGAAACTTGAGCATCGCCGGGGTCAAGCCCGCCTGTAACTCGGTCACCGACACCGGCTGATATGCCAACGCCGCCCGTGCCTGCTCGAGATACGCCCGCGACGGGAAGAACACCAGCCACGCGCCATCCGTCGCCTGAGCCGCGTGTACCAACAGCTCACACAACTCGCCGAGTGTTTCCTCACGCCTGCGCCACGTTGTCGACAACCCGACATACCGGATCACTGTACGCGCGGAACTGTCCACCGGCGGCACCAGGCTCAACCGTTCGCAATCTCGCGGCGGCAAACCGAGCTGATGCGCGGTCAGATCGAACGGGGCGAGGGTCGCCGAGAACAAGATCGTCGAACGCGTCGATTCCCACACCGGACGCAGCACATGCGCAGAATCCATCAGCTCCCAGAACACTCCGGCGGATTTTGTCTCGATGTACGCCGAGAATGCGTGCGGTTCACGCGTCGCCGCAGCCGCATTGAGCAGGTGACGCAGCAGCTCTCGGGTTTCCCCGGTTACCCCGGCGGCAAACAGCGCCGGAGACAGCAGCGCCAATCGTTCCAGCGGTTGTGCAAAGTCCGGATCGTCCGGGTCGATCCGTTCGTACGCGACCCCGGTTTCGTCGAGATCGCGCAGACGGGCGTCCAGCCGTTCGGCCAGCGTGTCGAGCACGCCCAGCACCTCATCCCCCCACGGCGCGTTGTGGAAATCCGCCTCGTCCGCGATCCGGGCGATGTCCTTCATCCGCACACGCCCGGCGTGCTGATCCCGCACCCGATCCACCACACCGTGCGCTTCGTCGACCAGCAACACCGTCGGACGCGCAAACCGGCCCGGATCAAACCAACCGCCGTATCGTCCCCCACGCCGGACGAACAGGTTGACATCCCCGATCAACACGTCCGCCTCCCGCGCGAACGCACTCTGCACCAGACCGGGATCGACACCCTGCTGTTCCGCCAGCGACTTGACGTCGTCCGGCGTGATCGGGTCGGGATCGTTTAACCGTTCGCTCAACCACTCCGGTGCGTCGTAACGGTCGATCGGATCGTCCTCGCGCTCGTTCGGTGGGGCCGCGCCAAGCCGTGCCTGCGAACCAAGCAGCAACACTCGCCCGCGTGCGAGATGGCCGGGGTGGCCCGACTTGTCTTGTTCGGCAGGGGGACACTTTGTCCTCAAAGTGTCCCCCTTTTTGTCATCCACATCCGGGGACACATGGTCAGGGGACACATGGTCAGGGGACACATTGTCCCCAATGTGTCCCCGGAAATTATCATAACCCGTCGCCGCTTCAATCAACGCCAGCCGGTCAGCCTGCTGCGAGGTGCGTGAGGTCGCGTACGCCAGCCGCCAACCATGACGAACACATTCCCGGTACGCCGTCAACAGAATCGGCGCCGTCTTGCCGGAACCGGTCGGCGATTCCAGCAACAGGTGACGTTTGCCATTCAACGCCTCCGCGACAGCCTCTTCCATCTCCGTCTGCAACGGTCGCCGCTCCGGCCACGGCCACACCACCGCGCCGGCATGCCGCCTGCGTTCCGCGAGACGCGCCGCCTCCGCACGCTCGTAGCGCAGGATCTGCAGCAAGCGCCGGTGGACCTCGACACGTAGTTCGTCGAGCAGATGGATCGAGCGTTCCACCACGTGTTCGTCAACGGTTCCATTGAGCGGGTCGAGGTAGGTCAGGCGGCCAGCGGGGGCGGGTTCGTCGGCGTGGGTCGTGCGCCAGATCCAGAGGTACAGCAGCAGCTGCTTCAGGTCGCCGGGCAGCGGCAGTTCGGCAGATCCCAACGGCTTGAGTTTCACCTCTTCCAGGATCGTCTGGCCACGTTCTGACCACACACCGTCGATGCGACCGCTGAGCAGCACACGGCCACCGTCGACCGTCAGCTCCAACGATACCGGCTGTTCAGGCAGGTAGGTTTCCTCCGCCGACGCACGCCTTTCGGCGTGGAGGATGTGCGCGTTGCGGCCCAGCTCGGCACGTTGCGGACCGGCCAGCGCGGCGGACGCCGCCCGGCGTTCACGGACAAGATCCGTGACCGAAACTCGCAGTGTGTCAGATGTCGAATCGTAGCGGACAGGCATGGGGGAAGGTAGCGAAAATAAGAGACTCGGTACACTTCGTACCGAGTTGGTTAATTGTCTATTTATGGCATAATATATATACAACTACTCAAACACATGAGGATACGGATATGGCGGGCGCCAGGGGGTCGGGAGAACACCTTCGCAATGATCAATCCGGGATTGGATATCATACGGCAAATCATCCTCCCAGACTCCACCGGTATTCCAGGAATTTCCACCGTAGAGAAGGTTTGCTGTAAAAAATGCACAACGATTCGTGTCAGAAATTCCCGGGTGGAAGGAAATAAAGGGAAAGGAGCCCGTATGCCGTTCAATCGTGCATTCGACAAAAATAATCGCTCCCATTGCTCTGTTAATCGTATTTTCCGAACAGATAATCAATCCACCGTCACGATGCATGCCGCCGATGCGGATCGGTGTTGCCTTCTGTCCGGCATGATTTTCATCAATATGGAGACCCTGAACGAGCACCTGGCCCGCAACAGTGAGCCCGAGATCACCCGGAAACCAGAACGCCACTGAATTTGTGTCTGGTTTCTGACCGTTTTGAGCTAACATCCCGCCTTGAATCAGGATGTTCTCTTCCGACATCTCGATAATCAGACCACCACTGTAGTTATTGCTCGAATTAATGGAGTTGATGCTAATGTTATGTGCGTCCTGGTCAAACCAAAGGCCAACACCTTGATTCTCATGGAACGAAACGTCCTCAACGCACACATCATGGACTCTGTGCAGCTTTGACCCACCGCAGTCGTGATCCATCCTCTTGGAACGATAAGCTCGCCAGTTATTGTAACTGATATCACAATCAAAGATGCCCATTCCCACGCAGTCCTGTGCGAAAAGCCCATAGGTTCCGTTATGGTTGAATGTCGAGTTGGTAATCAACACACTCGGACTATCCTCCGAAACTTCCGGATCGCAATAATACTCCATATTCACTTCGTCAAAACCGGCGATACATTTTGTGATCGTTAAACCACGTCCTCCATTGTAATCAAAGTGACAGTTGTCGATCCTGACATTCGAACACAGCTTGATCTGCACAGCAGGTTCTCCCTGATACGGCGAGGTCAGCGTGAACCGGAGATTCTTCAGCGTGATGCTGTTGACTTCGTGGAAGTTGAATAGCGTCTGTAGCCGGGGTGTGTACCACTTGTATACTGTCGTATCCGTGAAGGTTACGAATGGGACATCCGCATGGATACGAATGCGTTTATCCTGAAATGGAAAACGAACGTTCACAGACCATGTATTCTCATCCGGATCGCCTTCATCTACAAACTGCTCTGGATACATCACGTATGAACCGTATTCGAAGGATCCCTGATTATTGTAAACGTAGCCAACAAATTCGCGGTGCTTGAGAAAGCTGCCATCGAAGGGGATGGTGGGATAGGAAGGTTCCACATCCACGGAATCGGCGTACCACAGAGTATCCCCTTGGGCGTTTGTGTCAGGCAGGGCAGGAAAATTGAAAATCTGGTTCTGCGGCCAAACGCGTTCGTAATAATCTTCACCGACGGGTGCGCTCCAATTGGTCAAGATGAATCTGGAATCAATCCCCGTAATAGTTTGCAGACCGGGATATCCTTCGATGGTCAGATCCGGCCTCCTGGATTCGTTCTGAAGGACGTCATACCAAGGAAGTGCGTTGTCCCTCCCTATCCCCAGGTGCATTGGACCGTTTATCAGCCGCAGAACAACTGGCTCTGTATCTGTCCAGACTTCCGTGAACGCATGCTCGAAGGTTCGCCACGGATGATCTGTGTCGAGACCGGTGTTGGCGTTGTCACCATGAGGTGAGATATAGTAGATTTCGGCATGGGGGTAGAACAAACGAGCAAGAACGAGATGGCGAGCGAAATTGGCACTATTGTGCGCATAGAACCCTCGGGTGATCTAGTAACTTGATGGAATGTAAAGAAATCCTCCTCCACTTTGGGTGATCGGAGAGTCTCCGGAGACAGTCGATACTTCTATGAGTGAGCATGGTAGCTCCGGGCGTTGATTTTATTCTTGTCGCCAATTGAGGTGAACGATGATGCTTTTTTTCTTTGCGATTCTAGTTTCTTTCATGTTGCTGTCCGGCCCTGTCCAGGCACAACCTCCCGACACGTCATGGACGGCTACGTGGCAGTACGAGTATAACGAAGATATCCGCTGCATCCGTTCAATGTCAGATGGAGGATTTATAGCAGGTGGGTGGACGATGTATGGACCTGGATATGTCAATTCCTGGATTCTGCGCGGAGATGCACAAGGCAACGAAATCTGGACTCTGTTGGAATCCGGCGGGGAAAATGATGCGACCGACTACATCGAACCCACCCGCGACGGCGGATTCATCACCTGCGGCGAAACGTGGAATGTCCTCACCTGGGACGGGTTTGTCCGCAAGCTGAATGCAGATGGTGAGCAACTCTGGGCACGACGGATCGGAGACATCAACTGGGACGATGTCGCACTCTGTGTCCGTGAACTCCCGGATGGAAGCGGATTTGTCGCCACAGGCATCAGCGGCGGCCACCCTTTCCTGTGGAAACTCGCCCCGGACGGGCAAACTGTCTGGCGGCGAAATTACCCCTATATCCCCTGGGAAGTTCCAAACTTCGTCGAACCCGCCGCCAACGGTGATCTGATCGTCGCTGCGGCCTACCCGCAACAGTTCTTCCTCGCACGCTTTTCCGCTTCCGGACAGCACCTCTGGCACAGAACCTACCAATCAGGCGACTCATATAGCGGTGAAGCTTCATGCGTCCGCGAAGCTCCAGACGGCAGTATCTACGCCGCCGGGACACTCTATTTCTTCGGTACGTCGTTCGCCTGGTACGTGATCAAGACCGATCCGCAAGGCAACCTCATCTGGGAGCATATTTATGACCTCCCAACCACCGCCTCCCAGGAAGCGACGGAGCTTTGCCTCACGCCCGACGGCAACCTCGTCGTCGCGGGATTCGCCGATCCGAATTATCTATTGATGAAATACGATCCCGACGGCAATGTTCTGTGGCAACTGGAACTCCCCGATGGCAAAGCGTTCTCGATTGACCAGATGCGTGACGGCGGCTACATTTTCGGCGGCGAATACACCACCAACGGCGGCGGCGACTCCGAAGCCTTCCACCTGATCAAAACCGAACCCGAAGTCCTGATCGAGCTGCAGCCGTGGAATCCGCAGCTTCCGGCGTCGGGCGGCTGGCTCAGCTATGGCGCGCAGGTGAGCAACATCCTCGTCAATCCGACGCCGCTGGACGCGTGGCTCGTGCTCACCAACCCAGACGGCCAGCGTTTCCGGCTGAACAGCTTCCCCGTTACACTCCAGCCCGGCGCGACCTTCAGCCGCCCGCGAATCAACGTCTGGATCCCACCCAACGCCCCCAACGGCACCTGGACCCTCGAAGCGCACCTCGGCGTCGCGCCGCCAATCCCCCCGCCCGGCGGACAACACGCCACCCGCAACATGGGCCTGGGATCGTTTGCGTTCACGAAGTCATCTGAGTAGTACCACCACAAACGGCGGGTCACAGGGGCAGGATCGTTTACCTCACCCCCATCGCCGTCCCGACAGATCGCGGATCGGCGGCGCCGAAGTACAGGCCCGTTTCCGGATCGAGCAGCACCGCCTGCACCACGCTGCCCGGCGTGTAATGCACCGCGCTGTGGCCCTGTTGACGCAGCAGATGCACGACATCCGGCGAAATGTCTTCGCTCACGTACAGATAGTCCGGCGACCACTGGTGGTGGATACGGGGTTCGGAAACAGCGTCCTGGACGTCCATCCCGAAGTCGATCACGTTGAGGATCGTCTGCAACGTGCCGGTGATGATCTTCGGCCCACCTGCCGCGCCGACCGCCATGAACGGCTGCCCGTCCTTGACGATGATCGTCGGCGTCATGCTCGACAACGGCCGCTTGCCCGGACGGATCGAATTTGCTTCCGTCCCGACCAGCCCGAAGTAGTTCGGCACACCCGGCTGCGCGGAAAAATCGTCCATCTCGTTGTTGAGGAAGATGCCCGTATCGCCGAGGATGACTTTGGACCCGAAGTGCGTGTTCACAGTCGTCGTCAACGCCACCATGTTGCCCCACTGGTCCACCACGCTGAGGTGCGAGGTGTGGCCGTCCTTAAGCAACGAGTCCGGCGGATTGTCCATGTACTGTAGAGGGTTGCCGGGACCGCGCGGGTGACGGTCGTAGATGTTGATGATCCGGCCACGCAGGGAGTCCGCGTACGCCTTCGAGATCAGCCCTTCCACCGGCACATTGACAAAGTCCGGATCGCCAAGAAATTCCGCCCGGTCGGCGAACGCGAGGTCCATCGCTTCCGCGAGGTGATGATACCAGTTGACTGAACGCACCCCGAACTGCGGCAGATTCCAGCCCTCGAGGATGTTCAGCATCTGCACCAGGTGTATCCCGCCGGAGCTGGGCGGCGGCATGGAGTAGACGTCGTAGCCGCGATACGTGCCGTGGATCGGCTCACGAACCGTCGCGTGGTAGTTCGCGAGATCGTCCGCGGTGATCAGCCCACCGTTTTCCTCCATGAAGCGCACGATCTCGTCCGCAATGCTGCCCTGGTAGAATTCGTCGCCGCCATGGTCCGCGATCTTCTTCAACGATCGCGCGAGATCCTTCTGGATGTGCAGCTCGCCGACGCCGACCGTCATCGAATCCTCGTCCAGCATCACCCGCGCCGTGCTCGGAAACACCTTGAAATAGGGGAGCGCACCCTCATACACCCGCGCCTCAGGTGGGCTGATGACGTAGCCCTCGTCCGCGTGCTGGATCGCCCGTTTCATGATACGTGACCGCTTCATCGTGCCGAACATCTCAAGCGCCTTTTCGCGTGCGGCAACCGAGCCCGGCACACCACCCGCGAGGATGCCGATCTCGGAGAGACCGGGAACGACCAGGCTGTCCGGACCGATGTACATGTCGCGATGTGCGGCCGCCGGAGCGACCTCACGGCCGTCGATGCAGACCACTTCGCCCGTCTCGCCGTCACGGATCACCCAGAACTCACCGCCGCCGAGCCCTTCGCTGTAGCCGCAGACCACGTCCAGCGTGTAAATCGCCGCGAGGGCGGCGTCGATTGCGGTCCCGCCGTCGTTGAGCACCTCCCAACCAGCCTCGGTGGCGAGCGGGTGCGCGGTGGCGATCATTCCGCCGGTGCCCCATTCGGGCGGCGGAGCGGCGGCGTTGGAGCTGAACGGGACAAGCAACAGGGCGAGCAGCAGAATCGGGAGCAGCACGGGTGCGGATCGCATGAAAGTTCTCCAGAGAGTAAGCTGAGCTGACGAGGCGAAGGTATGTCCGTTATATTCACGGCAGCAAACGGAAGGATACCATGAACCTCTTTGTCGCCATCGCGGGGAATATCGGAGTCGGAAAATCGACGGTCACCCAGGCCCTCGCCGACCAGCTCGGCTGGAAACCGTACTACGAACCCGTCATCAACAATCCATACCTCGACGACTTCTACGCCGACATGAAGACCTGGTCCTTCCATCTTCAAGTCTACTTCCTCTCGAAACGCTTCGAAGCGCAAGCCGAAATCAGCACCGCCGAACAGTCCTGCGTGCAGGACCGCAGCATCTACGAAGACGTCGAGATCTTCGCCCGTACGCTGCACAAGCAGGGCTTCATGGACAAGCGCGATTACGAAAACTACAGCTCGCTGTTCGAGCAGATGGTCAACCACCTGCGCACACCGGACGTCATCCTGTACCTTAAATCCGACGTCGACACGTTGCTGCGGCGGATCAACGAACGCGGCCGTGAATCCGAACAAGGCATCGACCCGGGCTACATGCACGAACTCAACCGGGCCTACGAAAGCTGGGCGAAACGCGCACGCAAAAAGATGCACGTCCTCACCATCGACGCATCCGGCGCGAACTCCCCCGAGATGGTCGCCGAATCCGCTGTCCAGAAAATGCGGGAACTGTTCGGGTTGTTTTGGTAGGGTGTGTTATATTCTATTCACTAGGATCTTACTGAACCCTTGGAATATAGTTTTTATACTAAACTATATTCCATTGTATTCACTTCATACAAAGGATTCTATCATGGACGCAGCGCTGAGCAAGCTTCTACTTAAACTTCCGCAACGTGCTGAAAAGGTAAAACACAAAGCATTAATTGATAGTTTTGTAGATGTTGAACCACTATTAAATGTTCTTGAAAGAGAAAGTGATCAGATTTTGTATGGCAGAAGAGGTACTGGTAAAACACACGTTTTGAAATATCTGATGACGCACATAACCGACAATAATGACATAACT
The DNA here is from genome assembly GCA_020444425.1 of bacterium. Taxonomy (GTDB): domain Bacteria; phylum Electryoneota; class Electryoneia; order Electryoneales; family Electryoneaceae; genus BMS3BBIN04. Next base: position 54,563 of record JAHLLB010000018.1, read on the forward strand.
TTGTATGTTGATTTGCGAACTATAGGCTCTACTGGAGGCCTCTATTCTGACACTAATCAACCTCTTTCACAAAGATCTACTCGCCTGTTATTGGATATTATGAGCTACGTTCATGATGAGATACGTAATATTCTTTTTAAAGGCGATACTGATCTTGATTATAAAAATATAACTAAATCTCTAGATGATTTTGCATCTTCTATAACAGAAATAGAAGTAGTTGGGACTTTTAAAAGTGAAATTACTACAAAAGAGCATGATAGTAGCTCTGCTGCAGTAAAGGCTGATTTATCAACATCAAAAGGATTATCAGCTGGATTATCTACTGGTTCGTCTTCAGCATCTGAAGAAGAAATTAAAGAAACTAGAGAGGGCACTTATGATTATCATCTACATTTAGGAAGACTTTATAAATCCCTGCAACATATAATAAATACAATACCTAACAATAAATTATGGATTCTACTGGACGAATGGAGCTCAATACCGGTGGATTTACAACCTTATGTAGCTGATCTTTTAAGGAGAGCAGTATTGCCTGTAGAAGGTATATTCGTAAAAATAGCTGCAATAGAAAAAAGGACAAAATTTGCAATAAAAACTAGCCCTAGTAGCTATGTGGGGTTTGAATTAGGATCTGATATATCTGCTGATTTGAGTATGGATGATTTTATGGTGTTTGATAATGATGAACAGAAAGCACGAAAGTTTTTTATAAAACTAATCCATAAACATGTTTTATCAATAGCAACTTCAGATGGTGAACGTTTTGATTACGATGAAGAGGCGTTAATTAAAAATATATTTACTCAAGAGAATGTATTTATGGAGTTTGTTAGAGCTAGCGAGGGAATCCCTAGAGATTCATTCAATATACTGTCTGAAGCCGTCATAAAAAATTATGGTAAGATAGTAAATATGCAATCATTACGTAAGGCAAGTAAAACATGGTATGAAAGAGATAAGGAACCCGCTGTAGGAGCAAATGAGACAGCATTAAATTTGTTACACTGGATTGTTGCTGAAGTAATTGCACATAGGCAAGCTAGAGCATTTTTATTGCCAAGTAAAGCCACCCATCCGCTAATTGATGAATTATTTGATGCTAGGGTGCTTCATTTACTTAAGAAAAACATTTCATCACATGATCAACCTGGATCAAGATATGATGTGTATAAAATCGATTATGGTTGTTATATTGACTTAATGTCAACACGACGTGCTCCACTTGGCTTTTTGTATAAGGAAGATAAAAACCGCGTGTCGGTTCCTGTTGATGACTACAGAGCCATCAGGAGAGCTATTCTAGAGATGGATAAATTTTTCGAATCAGAGCGACAACAGAGGTTGTGTTGACTGATTAAAACAGGTCTGCGTTCGGTTGGCCTGGGGCTTGCCCCAGGTTTCATGTAGTCCAGCAATCACCAAGGCACCCGGCTGCACCAACCCAACACTACTGACACTCCCGACAGTTCTTCATAAACAACAACTTATCTCTCTCTTTCAAAGAAAAAGTACCCAACTGTCGGCAGTGTCAGTAGTTTCAGGCGTGTATGGTCAGCGTTCGGGAATTGCGTAGACGCCGTACTCGGGACGCGCAATCAAGCCTCCTTTCAGCATCTTCTTCAGCAGCTCTTGCCCGTAATTCTTGTTGCATCCCACCGCCGCAATAGGCTCCCCCGCCCGCATCGGTTTGCCTTCGACTTCGAGCACGTCGATGACACGTCTGCGCAGGCCTTCGAGCCTATCGCGTTCGTCGTCCTCGACGGGTGGACCGGGTACAAACTGCATGTGCCCCTGATGGCTTCGCCAGCAGGGATGATCCGTCCGTGAAGTACCGCGCGGACCAACTGACACCGGATTCGCATGGTGACCAAATGAGAATTGGTGGATCATCCGCGGCAGCGAAGCTTCCACGGGCATCGGAGATCAAAGTGTCGCACCCCTACAGGGTGCTGAAAGAAATGAGGAGGATGGGTTTGGGAGCGACCGTTCCGTGTGGCTGAAGCCACACGCTAACCACCCATCACCGCTACGCGGTGAAACCTCCACCGTCGGCGCGACGCAAGCACGAGTTACCGGCTACAGCCACTCGATCACCTGCAATCGATCATATTTTACCGGCAACCGGCAACCAGCAACCAGCAACCAGCAACCAGCAACCGGCAACCGGCAACCGGCAACCGGCAACCAGCAACCAGCAACCAGCAACCGGCAACCGGCAACCAGCAACCGGCAACCAGCAACCGGCAACCGACTACCGACTACCGACTACCGACTACCGGCTGTTTCACTGACAACTGACAACTGACCACTGTTTACTGACCTCTGTCTCTCCATGCCTCCGAGGCACACTCGGATGTAGCGTTACCCCCACTCGCTGCTTATCTTGCCTCGCCCCGGGAAATCCCTCCCGGAGGCCCGCAGTGTATTGCGTTCAAGCAGTTTGAGCTGTATCATCTCGGCTGCTCTATAGCTAGAATACCGGGTGCGTGTCCGTAACCGGCAGCCTGCGGTTTCGGCGGATGCGTCCCTTTTTTCTCTGTGTAAACGTAGGGTGGGAAGCGTGAAAACCCATCACTTGAACAAGGATACGGTCGAGCGGAACTGGTACGTGATCGACGCTGAGGGCGAAGTCCTCGGACGTCTGGCCACGCGCATCGCGACCGTGCTTCGTGGTAAGCACAAGCCAACCTTCAGCCCGCATGTGGACGGTGGCGACTTTGTCGTCGTGACCAACGCGGACAAGCTGGAGTTCACCGGCCGCAAGCTCGAAAAGAAGGTCTACTGGCACCACACCGGTCATACCGGCGGTTTCCGTACGAAGCTGCTGCACGAGATGCTCGCGAAGCATCCGGACCGTGTGCTGCGTAAGGCTGTCTGGGGCATGTTGCCGAAGGGCCCGCTGGGTCGCCGTCAGATCAAGAAGCTCAAGGTGTATGCTTCTGAGGCGCACCCGCACGATGCACAGAAACCACAACCGTTCCCGCTCTGAGGTAAATGATGGCAAAGATTCCAGCGAATTCCGTGTACGCTACCGGACGCCGCAAGACCTCGGTTGCCAAGGTGTGGCTCGCCCCGGGTACGGGGAACGTGGTCGTCAACGGCAAGGACCTGCTCGGGCATTTCAAGCGCGAGATCCTGCAGCAGATCATCGAGCAGCCGCTCGCAACCGTCGAAGGCGTCGGCAAGTACGACATCTACGCCGTGTGTCACGGCGGTGGGCTTTCCGGCCAGGCCGGCGCGATGCGTTTGGGCATCAGCCGCTGCCTCGTCAAGACCAACGAAGATTACCGGACCATCATGCGCCGTGCCGGGTTCTCAACCCGCGACCCGCGTGAAAAGGAACGGAAGAAGTATGGTCAGCCGGGCGCGCGCAAGAAGTACCAGTTCTCCAAGCGTTAACGAGAGCTGGAGTGTCCGCCGGAATTCAGCTTCCGGCAATCTGGCAAGCTACTTTCTGGATCGAAGGGAAACTCCCTTCGATCTTTTGTTACCCGCTGGCGGGATGGTCCTGCTGGCAGCACGATGAGTCGTGGCGACCCTTTTGTCGCCGCAAACCGCTCAACAAACCGGCCAAGGGTGCGGACGAGCCGTCCCTGCTTCGAGTCGGTGAGGGCACCAGGAAAGGATAGTACGATGGCACGCGTTAACGTTCAGCAGTTGATCCTCGCCGGATCCCATTTCGGCCACTTGACACGCCGGTGGAATCCGAAGATGAAGCCGTACATCTTCATGGAGAAGAACGGCATCTACATCATCGACCTGAACAAAACCCTCAAGTTGATGGAAACTGCGGACGCCGTCGCGTCGCGTATCGCCGCGCGTGGTGATGGCATTCTCTACGTCGGGACGAAGAAGCAGGCGCGTGACATCATCAAGGCAGAAGCCACCCGTGCCAACATGCCATACGTCAGCGAACGCTGGCTCGGCGGCATGTTGACCAACTTCGCCACCATCCGGAAATCGATCAAGAAGCTGGAAGCGCTGGAAAAGAAGGTCGTTGACGGTACCTATGACAGCGTCACCAAGAAGGAGCGCCTGTCGATGGATGCCGAGCGCAACAAGCTCGAGCTGAACCTCGGCGGTATCCGCAACATGAAGCGGCTGCCCGGCGCGCTGTTCATCGTCGACACCGTGCAGGAGGACATTGCTGTCCGCGAAGCGAAAAAGCTCGGCTTGCCGATCTTCGCCATCGTGGACACAAACTCTGATCCGGACCCGATCGATTATCCGATTCCCGCCAATGATGACGCGTACAAGTCCATCGGTCTGATTACCAAGACCTTCACGGACGCCGTCATCGAAGGCCTTGCGGTTTACGAAGCCCACAAGCAGGAAAAGAAGGACGAGGAACCGCAGGACGACAAGCAGCGGAAGCAGGGCCCCCGGCGCCGTCGTGGCGCTGCCGCCAAGCGCAGCAAGTAAGCTCACTGGGCGGGTATCGTTTCCCGCCCTTTTTTCTGAAACTTGCGACTGCTTCGGGAGATCGAACTCCCGGAGGGCGGGTTGAGGCGCGATGCGCTGCCACCCCATGTGCATTCACGAGTAACGTTCGAACTAGAATTCGAGAAAGGTCGACCCATGTCGATTGCCGCGAAAGATGTGATGAAGCTGCGCCAGCAGACCGGCGCGGGAATGATGGATTGCAAGAAGGCGCTGAACGAGACCAACGGCGACTTCGAAGCCGCGGTGAAGTACCTCCGTGAAAAAGGTATCGCCAGCGCAGCGAAGCGTGCCGGCCGTTCGGCCAACGAAGGCCGCATCGTCGTGCGGGTCAATGATGACCACACCGCCGGCGCCATCGTCGAAGTCAACAGTGAAACCGACTTCGTCGCACGCAACGAAGAGTTTGTCAAGACCGCCGAAGCGTTCGGGGATGTCGCGATGACCTTTGCCGGCAAGGCCGGTGACGACAACCTGATTCCGGTGGATGCGTTCGATACCACGGACTTGCAGGCATTGTCCGGCAGGCTCGGCGAAAAAATGCAGATCGCACGCGCCGGGTATATCGAGTGTGACGGGTTCGTGGACAACTACACGCACCCCGGCGACCAGCTTGGCGTGATCATCGCCCTGTCCGGGGCTGCCGCGACGAGCGACGTCGCGAAGAACCTCGCGCACGAACTGACCTTGCAGATCGCCGCAGCCGGCCCGCAGTTCGTCTCCCAAGACCAGGTCCCGGAGAGCGTGATTGAGGCCGAGAAGGATATCTACAAGACCCAGATGCGCAACGAAGGCAAGCCGGAAGAGATGCTCGACAAGATCGCGACCGGTAAGCTGAACAAGTTCTTCGAAGAGATCTGCCTGCTGAACCAGATCTTCGTCAAGGATTCCAAGATGAAGGTCAAGGATGTCGTCGCGCAGGCCGTGAAGGATGCCGGTGGCGAAATCAAGGTGGATGCCTTCCTGCGCTTCAAGGTTGGCGATACCACGTCGGATGAAGAAGGCGGCGAAGAGTGAGCAACCTTCCGTACAAACGAGTCTTGCTGAAACTCTCCGGTGAAATGCTCGCCGGCGAGAAGAAGTACGGCCTCGACGAAGAGATGATGCACAAGATCTCGCTCGATCTGAAAGAGATCAGCGATCTTGGCGTTCAGCTCGCCATCGTGGTTGGCGCGGGCAACATCTTCCGCGGCCTCTCCACCGTCGGCAAGGGCATGGAACGTGTCCCGGCCGATCACATGGGCATGATGGCTACCGTGATTAACGCCATCGCGCTGCAGGATTTCGCCGAACGAGTCGGGTTGCAGACCCGCGTCCAGTCGGCGATCGGCGTGGACGAAGTTGCGGAACCGTACATCCGACGCCGCGCGATCCGGCATCTCGAAAAGGGCCGACTGGTCATTTTCGCCGCTGGAACCGGCAACCCGTACTTCACAACCGATACCGCCGCCGCGCTGCGTGCGTCCGAGATCGGTGCTGATGTGTTGCTGAAGGGCACTCGGGTGGACGGCGTGTACGACAAGGATCCGGAAAAATTCCCGGATGCGAAGAAGTACGACAAGCTGACCTTCACCGAAGTGATCAAGAAACAGCTGCGGGTGATGGATCTGACCGCGTTCACCTTTTGCCAGGACAACAACGTCCCGGTGCGTGTCTTTGACATGACGGAACGAGGACGCCTGATCCGTTTGCTGCGAGGTGAGGACATCGGGACGCTCGTCTCCGACTGATCCACGGCTCGTTTTTACACATTCAAGGTCCAATTTCATCGTTTCCGGTGGAGTTGGACCTTTCTCGCTTAAGGCTTGACCCTGCGTCTTCTGATGCTGAAATTGTGCGATCTTTAAGACGTGCCGGTTTCTGAACCACCAGGAGTGGAGTTTCCGATGGATATTGACGAGATCTTGCTTGACGCTGAAGACCGGATGGACAAATCTGTCCGCTTCTTGCAGGACACCTATTCCCGCATTCGAACCGGGAAGGCCTCCGTGGGTCTGCTGGATGGAATCACGGCAAACGCGTACGGAACCGAAGTCCCGTTGCAGCAGATCTCCAACCTGCTCACTCCGGACATGAGAACCATCGCCATCCAGCCGTACGACAAGAACCTGATCCCGGCGATCGAAAAAGCGATTCGCATCTCCGACCTCGACCTGAACCCGATCAACGACGGGACCGTGGTCCGGATCAACATTCCGGCGTTGACCGAGGAACGGCGCAAGGACATTGTCAAGCTGGTGCACAAGCACGCCGAAGAAGCACGGCAAGCGGTGCGACAGGTGCGACGCGATGCCAACGACGCCACGAAGAAGCTGGAGAAGGCGCACGACATCTCCGAAGACAACATGCACGACACGCTGAATGACATCCAGAAACTGACCGATGATCACATCAGCCGCATCGACGAGGTGATGAAGGACAAGGAAGAGGAAATCCTCGAGATCTGAAAAACTGGACCATTTCCACAGATCCCCCCACCCTCCAATCAACGGAGGGTGTTTCTGTTTGATTCTTCCATTGAAAATTTGCGAAACCAGCCTGAAGGAAAGGTGTTACGGGGCTCTCCCCCACCTCCGGTTTGAGCCGAGAGCGTTCGTTGCGTCTCGCAAAACAGCACCCTACCTTTCGGCTTGAAAAACGACAGCACTACATCCACAACCCCGCTAAGGGAGGCAAGCATGGCCACGGCGATTATCTACGGATCGTCCACCGGGAACACCGAAAAAGTCGCTGAGATGATCAAGGACGAACTCGGTGATCTGATTGATGACATCAAGGAGATCAGTGAAGTCAGCGCTGACGACATGAACTCCTACGACAAGCTGATCCTCGGAATCCCGACCTGGAACGATGGCGAGCTCCAGGAAGACTGGGAAACCTTCTTCGAAGATGAGATGGATGACGTCAACTTCAGCGGCAAGACCGTCGCAATCTTCGGTCTTGGCGATCAGGAAGGCTATCCGGAATTCTTCCTCGATGCCATGCGCGCCGTGTACGACAAGGTCACCGGTGACGGCGGCAAGGTCGTTGGCTCCTGGCCGACCGATGGTTATGAGTTCGATACCTCCAAGGCCGTTGTCGACGGCAACTTCGTCGGCCTCGCGATTGACGAAGACAACCAGGACGACATGACCGAAGAACGTGTCGAGGACTGGTGCGACGACATCAAGGAGTCCTTCGAATAAGAACTCCACGTGTCCACGGTCTCCACATCCGGAGATCGAACATGATGCAAATTCCAACGCCGCTTCCATTCGGAGGCGGCGTTTTTGTGTTCAGGCGGTGGCCGGTGGGTGGTGGGCGGTGGTCTGTGGGCGGTGGGCGGTGGCAAATAACAATACCACGGACTTCAGTCCGTGGTAATCTGTAGCAATCGGTGTGTCATCCTGAACGAAGTGAAGGATCTCCATATTATCCGCATTCAAAAGCAACGTCATTCTGAACGAAGTGAAGAAGATCGGACTTATCTGCCCGTGAGATTAGCTGGATCTTCTTCATTCCACTTCGTTCCATTCAGAATGACGCATCAGATTATCACTTACGGGTTATCCTGCCAGATTCTTCACTTCTCTTCGTTCCATTAAGAATGACACCCTGGAAACACCTACAGGCAATCGCCAACCGGCCCAACCGGCCATCGATTATCATTTACCGCCAACCGACAACCGATTACCCTCAACCGACCAACAGTAACCGCCTACCGATCTCCGCTTTGACGCGCTTCGTATTCCTGCACCAGATCGTCCAGCGTGCGCGATTCGACGGCGCGCAGAGATGCATCCTGACGAGTGTCCATCCAGCCCTTCATCCACTGCCACGCCGGATGGTCGGGCCAATCCCACTCCGACCGTTTCTCGGACATCAAAAGCGAATCCATCTCTTCCACCGGAATCTGCTTCGGGCTGCGCGCAAGCATGATCTCGTCCGGCGGCAACCCGACACGTTCAACCAACCCGCCATCCTGCAGCTTGTCCACCGTGGCGTCGATCAGGCCCGGCGGCAGACCGTACTCATCCCCCCACAGCACTGGGTTGAACCGGGAACTCTCGCCCCGTTCGCCACGGAACACTTTCGTTGCTTCGAACAACAGCAGGTAGCCGAGCACATTGCGTTGCGGTTTTGACAACCGCAAGCCCTTCGACTTGTTCGCGAGGGTCTGGTAATGCTGCTGGACAAAGGTCATCTCGACACCGGCCAGCACCAGCACCCAGGACAGGTTGATCCAGATCAGCAGCAACGGGATCGCCGCCAGCGAGCCATAGATGAGGTTATACTGGACGAGATTGGTGGTGTAGAAAATGAAGCCGGATTTTAGGATTTCGTACAACAGGCCGGCGATGGCTGCGGACGCCAGGGCGTACCGCGGCTGCACCCGTGTCGCCGGGACAAACTGGTAGAACAGGAACAGCCCGAGTATGATCATCCCGGCCGTCACCGCCCGGTTGAACAACGTTTCCAGGATGCCAAAACTCTCAACCGTCTTGCTGATGAACGGCAGCGCCTGAACGTATGTCGTCAACGCCAGCGACCCGACAATCAGGATCGGGACAATCGTGATCAGGCCCCAGTACAGCGGCAACCGTTTCAACGAGCCCGCGCTTGAGCGTGCACCCCAGATCGAGTTGACTGTTCCCTCGACACCGCTGAAAATCGACCACACTGCGATAACCAGGACCAGCACGCCGATTCCGTTCAACGCGAACCCGCCAGCGTTGGTAATGATTTCCTCGAGACGGGTAGCCACACCCTCGCCGGTTCCCGGCGCGAGGTTGTCGAGGATGAAGGGGCGGACGGTCGATTCAAACCAGTCCGCACCACCGAACAGTTGGAAAATGCTGAAGAGAATGACCAGGACCGGGATCAGGGTGAGCATCGTCGCGTACGTCAGGCTCGCCGCGCGGATCGGGATCATGTCACGCAGGCTTTCCCGGTAGACCACCTTGAGAAAGCGGAACAGAAACTCACGCGTATCTGACCAGAACGAACTCGTAGCAGCCTCCGGCGATGAGTCTTCGTTTGATGCGACCGGTTTTGATCCCATCCTTCACCCCCCGCAAGGTACAACGCCGATCCCTCGATAGGTATCCCGCAACAGGCCGAATCAACGGATCAAGCGTCATCCACACGCGCGAACAACACACGTGCAGCCTCGTTCGCCTTGGCGATGATTTCTTCCTCGCCTTCGATATGGCGATGTTCCATCAATACCTTGCCGTCGCAGACGACCGAGTCAACGACATTGCCCGTCGCGCTGTACACCAGGTGGGACTCCAGGCTGTGGGCCGGGTTTAACTCAGGCCGGGTATGATCAATCAGAATCAAGTCCGCCTGCCGGCCGACGACGAGTTCCTTCCCGCCGAGGTTGAAGAACTTCGCCGGGTTGTCCGACGCCATGTCGAGCACCTCATGTGCGCTCAACGACGTCGTGTCGTTGTCCGTCAACTTCTGCAGCAACGCCGCGATTTTCATGTCCTGGAACATGTCGAGGCTGTTGTTCGAACCTGCGCCGTCGGTGGCAAGCGCCGTGATCGCGCCCGCCGCCTGCAACTTGCGGTACGGGTACACGCCATTCACCGCCAGCTTCATGTTGCTGACCGGGTTGTGCGAACAGACGACTCCGTATTCGCCGAGGAGTGCGATGTCGGATTCGGTCAACCAGACGGTGTGCGCGGCGACGAGGTTTGTCTCGAGCGCGCCGATGCGATGCAGGTATTCGACGGGCCGGCCGCCGTGGTCCTTTATGCAGCCCTCCACCTCGCCCTCGGTTTCAGAGAGGTGCGTGTGCAGCACCGTGCCGGTCCGCTTGCAGAAATCGACCACCCAGCGGTAGCTCTCCTCGGACACGGTGTAGACCGCGTGCGGCGCGACTGCGAACTGTACCCGGTCGCTGTACTTTTCCACTTCCTGGTGCTGGCGCTCGATGCGGTCCCAGTGCTTCTGCCGCTTCGCCGGTTCGTCGTTGACGTCAATGATCACGCTCGCGATCATCGCCCGCACGCCCATCTCCTCCACCGCCTTGGCGACGGCGTGGAAATCCCAGTACATGTCGTTGAAGAAGACGGTCCCGTTGCGGATCATCTCGACGATTGCCAGCTTCGCGCCCCAGTAGATTTCGTCCACCGTAATGCCGCGCTCGTACGGCCACACCCGCTGCGTCAGCCATTCCATCAACGGCAGGTCGTCGCCGTTGCCACGGAAGAGCGTCATCGAGGAATGCGTGTGGCTGTTGATCAGCGGCGGGTACGCGAACATGCCACGCGCGTCGAGGGTGGAGTCGGAGTTGCGCTCGACGTTCTTCGCCACCGGGTCGATCGCGGCGATGACGCCGTCTTCGCAGTAGATGTTGACGCGCTGGTCGTTCAGCGTTGCGTCTGTGATGAGTAGAGATGAGGACATGGGTGGTCTATCGTCTTTAGACTATCAGGTTTCTTCGTGCGCCAGTTGCTGCAACCGTTCCCGGCTTTCCTCGGGCAACTTTTTCGCGCAGTCGGTCAGCAGGCCTCGCGAAATCCGTGGCGCCCACCACGCGAGAAAACGTTCGACGGCTTCGTCGTCGTCCTGCGAACGGATCGCCCACCCCACCGCCTTCTTGATCTCGGGTTGCTCGGCGGTCATCAGGTGACGCAGCACCCGCAGGGACGCGTGCGTGTTGCCCTTCCCCGCCCGTGCGAGGTACACCGTGGACGCCGCCGCGAGCCGTTTCTTCCACAACGATTCGCCACGCACCGCCCACGATTCAAGGTACCCGATCCGGCTCAGGTCGTCCGCCACCCACGGCCCCGCTGCGATCGCGAGATTGTCCGTCGTCTCCCAGTTGTCGAGGTGACGTGCCCAACCGCTCAACTTCTCGCCGAACAGGTCGTCCAGGTCGCCGGTTCGGCCGTCGAGCCCGTAGAGTCCGACCAGAATCAACTCGCGGTGATGGGTTGGGAAAACATGATTCAGGTACAGAATCCAGTCGGGAATCTTCAGTTCCTGTTCCCGGCGCAAGCTGCCCGCGAGGTCGCGCAGTTCCGGAACCCGGACACCGTCGTACACCGTCATCCCCGGCATGGTCGTTGGCAGGGACGCTGCGTACTCGGCGTCGATCAGTGCGTGGATCCGTTCACGGAGCGACGGAATCAGCGTTTCAGGCGTGAATGCCATATCGTGAAACCTGCTTGCAGGTTTGTCTGTCGTACGTTTGGACGGTCAACCACCCGCTTTTTCAATGGAAAAGCGACGGTGGGAATGTGGCTCAGCAGGCCCGACTCCCGCAAGCAACACGCGCAGCTTGTTTCGCATCCAAGGAGTGCTTGCGAGAAGTATGAGGGTGGGCTAACTTCGTCACACTTCATACCTGCCAAAGAGGGATCACAAGGGAGCGGACTTCATGAAACGCACGCGAGACTGGATTGTCCTCACGTTACTCTTCGTTTTTGTTACATCGGCCTTCGCCACAGAACCCTTCATGCCACGACGCCCGGGCATCAGCCCCGATGGAAGCACCGTGGTCTTTTCGTTTCAGGGTGACTTGTGGAGCGTGGCTTCGAACGGCGGCATGGCGTCACGCCTGACCGTCCATCCGGCCTACGACACACAGCCGGTGTTCAGCCCGGACGGGAACACGATCGCCTTCATGTCCGACCGGCACGGTGACTACGACGTCTACACCATGCCTGCAATGGGCGGTGTACCCACTCGGTTGACGTACGGCGCGACAACGGACCAGCCGTTCGCGTTCAGCAACGACGGCAAGACACTCTACTTCGCCTCCAGCCGACTGTTCGACTATCCGATGGGTCGTCAGATCCAGATGATTCCAACCGAGGGCGGAACACCGTTCCGGCTCGAGGACATGTTCGGCGACCAGATTGCCGTGCGCCCTGATAACGGATTCGTCATCGCGGAAGGCCGCGAGAAATTCGGCCGGCTGCGGTATAGGGGAACGTACCAGCGCGACTTGTGGAACTACACACCCGGCTCGGACCCCGTGCAGCTGACCACCCATGACGGAGTCGACACCCGCCCGATGGTGTCCCCGGACGGATCGATCTACTGGATCAGCGACGCCGACAAGAACCAGACACGTAACGTCTGGCGCATGGCACCGGACGGTTCGCACAAGCAGGCGATCACCAGGTTTAAGGAAGACGGTGTGCGCTGGGCGAGCCTCGCCGGGAACGGCTCCCGCATCGTGATGGAAGTCGGCACCGGCCTGTACGTGATGAACATCCCTGACGGCGAACCGTTTGAGCTCGAAATCAACGTTTCCGCCGACATGATCGAGAATCTCGTCACCACAGAGAGTTTCACCGGCGGTGCGGACGAACTTTCCGTCTCCAGCGACGGAAAGGAATTCGCCCTGTTGATCGAAGGCGACATCGTGCTCGTCAACAAGGATCTCGGCGGACGTGCAGTGGTGCCGATTCCGGGACCGTCCCGTGAAGAAGAACTGGCGTTCCGTCCCAATGGCAGCGCCGATACGCTGGCCTTTGTCACCGACCGCTTCGGTGAGAAGACGGTCTGTCTGCTGATTTCGGACGATCCGGACGAATCCAACCTGCACAAGGCGAAGGCACACAAGATCGTCAAGCTGACCGATGGTAAAACTCCGGCGTCGAACCCGGTGTGGTCGCCGGACGGCAGCGAGATCGCGTACACGCATGGCAACGCCGACCTGAAGATCATGGACCACGACGGTGACGGCAAGCGTACGCTGCTCGAAGGTTGGGCTACACCGATCTACTCTTGGGCGCCGGACGGCAACTGGATCGCATACTCGCGCGAAGATCGCAATTTCAACGCCGATGTCTGGATCATCCCGGCTGAAGGCGGCGAGGCTGTCAATGTCTCGATGCACCCGGACGATGACGGCGATCCGGTGTGGTCGGATGACGGTTCGATGCTGAGCTGGACCACCCGCCGTCACGACAATCAGTATGACGTCTACTTCGTCTACCTGACCGAAGAACTCTCGGAACGCACTCGTGAGGAGTGGGAAATCTGGGAGAAGACGCGTGACGAAAAGCCCGAAGAGGAAGGCGACGAAGACGAGGGTGACGAGGACGAGGAAGAAGAAGAGCCCGAGTTCACCGTCACCATTGACCTCGAAGACATCTACCTGCGCGCTCACCGTGTGACCAACGACGCGCTGGATGAGTTCGCCGTTGCACTGCATCCGAAGGGCGACAAGATTTTCTTCAGCCGCGACGGCAGCGTCTATTCGGTCAACCGTTTCGGCGAAGAGGAAGAGGAAGTGTTCGGCAGCCGTCCGACCAGCCTCAATTTCGTCGAAGAAACCTTCTACTTCCTGGAACATGGGAAGCCCAGCTACGTCGGCATGGGTGGCGGCAAGGTCGAGTCGACCGATTTCAACGCCCGCCTCAAGATCGACAAGGTCGCCATGCGCCAGCAGGTGCTGGACGAGGGCAACCGCATCCTCCGCGACTGGTTCTATGATCCGGAGATGCACGGGCTCGACTGGGACAAACTGGGTGAGAAGTACGAAGAGTGGGCTGGAAACGTAGTCCACGATAACGACTTCGCGGATGTCGTCAACATCATGCTCGGCGAGCTGAACGCGTCCCACATGGGTTACTACCCGGATTGGGAATCGCAAGGTGAAGGTCCGGATGACGGTTTCATCGGCGTTGAGTTCGATAAGACGTACACCGGCAACGGCTTGCGCGTGAACTGGGTGCTGCCCGAAGGTCCGGCGGACGAAACCGACATGACCCTGCTCCCCGGCGACATCGTCGAGACCGTCAACGGCATGGAAGTCGGCCGCGACGCCAACATTTACATGGCGCTCGAGGATCAGGAAGGCGTGCCAACGCTGGTCACCTGGACCCGTGACGGCGACGACATGGACGGCATGATCGTCCCGATCGGCTGGCGCGCGATGCGCTCGCTGGTCTACGAAAACATGGAGAAGTCGCTCCGTGCACACACCGAAGAGATGTCTGACGACCGTGTCGGGTATGTCCATATCGAAGGCATGGGCTGGCCGCAGGTCGAGCTGTTCGAGCGTGACCTGTACGCCGTCGCGGACGACAAGGACGCGCTCATCATCGACGTGCGTAACAACGGCGGCGGCTGGACCACCGACATGCTGCTGACCATTCTGACGCAGCCGGTACACGCCTACACCATCGGCCGCAACGGTGAGGTCGGCTACCCGCAACCACGCTACCCGATGTACCGTTGGGAAAAGCCGATCGCGGTGCTGTGCAACGCCGGGTCCTACTCCAACGCCGAGATCTTCAGCCATGCGGTCAAGACCATCGACCGTGGGCCGGTTGTCGGTGAGGAAACCGGCGGCAACGTCATCTCAACCGGCGGCTGGACCACGATGGACGGAGGCTGGATCCGGATGCCGTTCCGCGGCTGGTATGTCTGGGGTGATGAGAACGATTCGTCCCGCAACAACAAGAACCAGGAAGCGCCCGGCATGAACAGCGGCGCTGTGCCGGATTACCCGGTTCCGTACACCCATGCTGACCGTATCGCAGACCGTGACCCGCAGCTCGACAAGGCCATCGAACTGATGATCGAAGCGGCTGACATGGAAGCGCAGAAGCCGAAGCCCGGCGACGTTCGTGGTAAGCTGAACTACGAGACGCCGTGACAGTAAGCCTTGAGTCTGGCAAGCGTGACTCGGCTTGGACAGTTTCGAGCCGGGTTTCAGCGAGCTGACGTCTGAAACAGGTCTTCACCGGGGACACGTTGAACGCAACGTGTCCCCGTTTTATTTGCCCCCCCCCCCATTTGCTGATGCATGTCTGCACGTGTTAAACGTACCCGTCAGGTTTGACCCAATCGCCTTCGATCCTGATTGCACGCCATTCTCACTGCAGGCTCGCTCGTTCTGTGGCGGCAACCATTACCCGCTGTCCGCGTTTTTAGGATTTACTCCTCCCGGAACCACAGCAATATTTGACAAATCACCAGATTTTACTGGCATCCACGAAATACGAACTTTAGCTTGATTCCTGAAGTATGTGATTGCTTACCGTGAACTGTCGTATCAGATGAGGGGGAAAACCATGAATCGTTTGAATCCAAACCTTGCAGCCATCGTTGCCTTGACCCTGTTGACTGTTTGCTCCAGTTTCGCTACGGACTGGAGCTTTGTTACCAATGGACAGGGCTCACCTCACAGCATTGCCGCTGATTCGTCAGGCATGACCATCATCGCATCCTATTCCAGAGGCGGTTACTGGATCACCGAGGATGGGGGTGAATCCTGGCAACCGTACAACGCCACCATTTCGCCAAGCGAAATCAAGGCCACAAAATCGATTCAAATCAGTGATCCGGACGCACAGATCCGTCTCGTTGACGCCATGTTTCGATCCCAGAGCAACTACGACACACACACCTTTGACGGCGGCGATACATGGGCGTCATTCGATTTCGACCCCTATTGGCCTGACGAGGTTCCCAGCCCAGGTTCCGGTTTTTGGGCGATTCCAAACCAACTGCCGGGACGAGTGTACTTTGCGTGCCAGATGGGGTTTGCGTACAACGACGATTGGGGAACGTGGTGGTCCGTCACGGACCTGTCATATCTTGTTAATAGCCTGGAAGGCATTTTCGTTCACCCGGAATGCCCAGATACGGTGCTGGTTTATGGCGTATGGTCCGACGATGACTGGCCGTCGGATGGACCAGCAGGAGGAATTGTCGGCAGCGTGAACGGCGGCGAATCCTTCACCCGCCGCACTCCGATGGAAGACATGTGTGAGGCGGCACGAGGTACGGTTTATGACATCACGATGCTATCCAATGGCGATCTGATCGCCTGCACCAGCTGGTCCATGATGAACAATGAACCGTATCTGCATTTTCTACGTTCCCAGGATGGCGGGCAAACGTGGTGGTGGTATCCCTACTACGGTCTGCCCGAGTTCATGCACACATCGGATATCGAAGCCATCCCAGAGGTGGAAGGCCGCATCTTTGTCACCTCGATGTTTCGAGGGTTCGTGTACAGGTCAGACGACTACGGGGTGAACTGGGAACGTGTGTACGATGGCCTGCCGGTGAATCCGGCCAGCGTGCGTACGATGTATCGCAATCCGTTTAGCGGTCATCTTTACCTGGGACTGGAAGGAGAGGGAATCTACCGGTCCACTGACTATGGCGATTCCTTTGAACTCGTACCCGGTCCACCGGTCAGTGTAGAATCCGAGATCGTTCTCGATGACGACGGTGTGGCGCAGGGGATGTTGGCTGGAGAGGTGTACTTCGCGGAAAATGGCTCTTCGGATTTCGTCGAGTACACCGTTCCGGCAGAGATGGGGTACGACATCGACCTGATGCCGTTCGCCCTGCCGGAAGGAATGCTCGGGATTGTTCAGTGGAAACAGTCCATGACGGACCTCAGTAAAACGTCCCGCATCTACACCATTGATCTTCCGTCAGGCACGTGGACAACTCACCCCGAACATGATCTGGCCATGGCGCACGTGCTGACCTATCAGTATGCGGATCAAACGATGCTCGTCGGGTATGATGGGTCGTTCAGTAACCTGTTTCTGTCAGACGATCTCGGGGAAACGTGGGACACGATTGTACACGACCATGGGTTGCATGCCATGACGCAGCATCGCAACCGCTGGTATTGTCTGGACGCAACGATAGATGATATCGTCTATGCGTGGAATCTGTACGGTCCCTGGGTCGAAACCGAATTCCCGGAGCCTGAGGATCTCGAATCCCTCGCTCAACTATGCAGCTTAAATGACACGTTGTATGTGACCACGGACGATACCCTGTGGGCGTTGTGGCCGGATGACACCTGGGAGGAGCGCGGCGACTTTGACCACTGGATCAATGGATACGATGTCGTCACCACCGCTGAGGACACCTTCCTGGTCGCTGGATACATGATGGATTCGTATGCATGCAAGGTTTCTTACAACATGGGATGGACCTGGCACAACCAGGACCTGCAGTTCCCGTGGCCGAATCAGTGCCAGAATGTTCTCGATGTCACCTGGGATAATCAGCGGCAACGCCTGTGGTTCGAAACCGGCATCGGATTGGCCTACCTCGATTTCGAGGAAACATCCGTCGACGAACCGTGGATACTGAAACCCACCAGCAGCAACCTGCTGACCACGTTCCCGAACCCGTTCAATGCGTCCACCACGATCCGGTTCACGCTCGACACTCGCGAGCACGTAAAGCTGGACGTGTTCGACATACTCGGTCGGCATGTCGCAACGCTTGCGGACGGCCTGCGTCCGGCGGGAGAACAACAGCTGACATTCGACGCGGCGCAGTATCCCTCTGGGACGTACTACCTGCGATGTCAACATGGGACATCTACACAGGAACGAAAACTGGTACTGATCAAGTGATACCACGATCTTTCAACGATAATCGCAGGACAGGTATTTAACACGGACTGGGGGACATCATGATTCGCACGCTGACCAGCATGCTCTGCATTGCGTTCTGTATCTCGTTGCCGTCAACTGCGGCCTTTGCTGAAGAATGGGGCTTCGTTGTTAACGGACAAGCCGCACCCGTAATTGTCGCCGCCGATTCCGCCGGGAACAAAATCATCGCGGCGTTCCAGGGTGGCGGATACTGGCTGACACAGGACGGTGGACAGAACTGGGAACCCTTCAACCACTACCTCAGCACCGAACTCATGCTGCAAGCCACATCCGTTGACTTTATCGATCCGGCCGGCGAGTTCATTCAGGTGAACTGCTACTTCCACAATGACTGGGAACCGGAATACCACACGGAGAACGGCGGGGCGACGTGGTCAACCTATGACCTTGAACCCTTCTGGCCGGACACCCTGTCTGGTCCGGGTTCGGGGGTCTGGAAAATCATGCAGGAACCGCAAGGGCGCATCTATTACGCGACTCAGCACGGCTTCGCCGTGTCCTCTGACGGAGGCGGCTGGTGGCAGATCGCCGACATCGAACGCATCATTTTCACGGCGGACGGCCTCTTCGTCAATCCTAATGATCCGGACAACGTCTTCGTCTTCGGCGGCTGGACCGATGAAGACCCCATCACCCTGGAACCGTCCGGCGGGATCATCGCCAGCTATGACCGCGGGCATACCTGGGACCGGGTGGTGGCGTTGGAAGACATGACCGGAGTCGAGCATGGCAACGTGAATGATCTGACCATGCTGCCCGATGGCACATTGATCGCCACGATTTATCCCGCAAGCTCACAACCTATCCTCCAGTTCATACGTTCCACCGACGGTGGGTTAAACTGGGAGTGGTTCCCGTACCAGGGACTGCCGGGCTACCTTCAGGCGGGTGAACTGATCGCTGTTCCGGAAGTGCCCGGGCGACTGATCCTGACGGCCAACAACCGGTCCGGTGTCTGGATCAGCGAGGATGCCGGCAGTACCTGGGCACGGATCGAAAACGGTCTGCCCGACGCCCCACAGTACGGCAGGTGCCTGTACCGCAATCCGTTCAGCGGACACTTGTACGTCGCCCTGAATGAACAAGGGCTGTTCCGTTCCACCGATTTCGGCCTCAGCTGGACAGAAGTCCCCGGCCCACCGCTGGGAGTTCACTCCGTACCCATGTGCACCGCGCCGTCCGGGAATGACGGGTTCTGGTTCAACTCGATCGACGGCAACATCTGGTTCGCGTCAGGTAGCTCGACCAATTTCACCCGGATCACCGAACCTTCGCTGCTCGGCAGCCACACCTTCCTGAATGGCTTCGCCCTGCCGGAAGGCTTGATCGGGTATACAAAGAATGTCACCGACCTCAGCACCGAACAACGAACGATCAGCATCAAATGGTCCGAGGACGGTGGGAATACGTGGACGGAGAGTGCGGAAACCGTGTTCAATTCCGACGAAGGATTCACGTTTACCCAGGCTTTCGTGGAGAATAACGACATCCGGCTGCTGGGCGGGAGCACATTTCAACAAACAGTCTACCTGTCCGATGACTTGGGCGACACGTGGGATCCGATTGAAATTACCACCGGCTGGATGGGGCACATTCGGCAACACCGCGACCAGTACTACGCGGTTGACCTGACCGAGGGGGAGTTGATGCGATCCTGGTCAATCGGACCGACATGGTTCCCGCTCGATTTTCCACAACCCGATCAACTTCAGTATGCCGGGCCACCGATGATCAGCTTGAGCGACACCTTGTACCTCGTAGCCCTGGACCACCTGTGGGCATTTCTACCGGACGACAGCTGGGAATTCCGAAGTGATCTCGGGGGACACGTCAACACGTGGGACCTGGTCACCTCGGACGAGGACACCTTCCTGGTCGCCGACATCTGGCCGAACTACCAAAGCGGACTGAACGTGTCGTACGACATGGGCACAACCTGGCAGACACAGGAACTGGAGTACCCGTGGCCGAACCAGAGCAACCAGATCGTAAACATCAGCTACGACATGTTCCGCCAGCGTCTATGGATCGATAGTGGTGTCGGGTTGGCCTACCTCGACATGGCGGAGACCAGCGTCGGGGATCCGTGGGTGCTGCAACCGGCGGAACCCGAGCTGCTGACCACGTACCCGAACCCATTCAACGCCTCCACCACGATCCGGTTTACGCTCGACACGCCGCAAGCGGTCAAACTGGACGTATACGATCTACTCGGGCGGCATGTCGCGTCCCTGGCGGACGGAGTGCGGCAACCCGGCAGGCATGAGGTTACGTTCGATGGGACGGAGTTGCCGTCGGGCTCCTACTTCCTGCGGTACGATAGCAATGTGACAACTTTCGAGCGGAAACTTGTATTGCTGAAATAATGGCAACACCTTATCCTTGAGGAAGGTTCAGCACACTCGGTATTGACATCCACCATCGAGGATGAAGATGACGGCAGGATTACGGCTTGCAGGCACGGTTCTGATTCTCTTCGCATTCGTGGTTTCGCCGGGGTTTGCCCAGGTGTGGCAGACATCTCAGGCTGGCATCAGCGCGCCCTGGAGTGTCGCGGCGGATTCGTCTGGCGAGAAAATTGTCGTCGCGACTGAGTTCGGCGGCTACTGGATCAGCATAAACAGCGGCGAATCCTGGCAGCCGTGGAACCATTCCATTACCTACACCGGAATGGAGCTCGCGAAAACCATCCAGGCTACCGATGCGGCGGCGGACACAATGCTCGTCACCTGCCTTCTCCGCAGTGGCAACACGCTGGACCTGCACACCTTCAACGGCGGCGCCACTTGGTCTACCTATTCCATCGAATACTACTGGCCCGGCAACTTGCCCCACCCCACCTCTGGTTCCTGGCACGTACTTGACGATCCAGCAGGCCGTGTCTACTTCGCTTGCAGAGTCGGTTTCGCACGTACCGCCGACAACGGGTCGAACTGGGATGTCTACGACGTTCGGACGATGACCGATGACGTCAACGGCCTGTTCGTCGATCCCGACGATCCGGACCAGTTGTACATCTATGGCGCGTGGACCAACGAGGATGCTGATAGCGAGGAACCGTCCGGCGGCATCCTTTACAGTGAAGATGGCGGCGTTTCCTGGACTCGGGCGACCGAAATGGAAACCCTGACCGCAGGCGCTGAAGGTGAAATCACGGACTTGACCAAGCTGCCGAACGGCGACCTGCTCGCGGTGACGGTGTGGAAGGATACCGAGATCCCGTTCCTGGTGTTGTTGCGCTCGCAGGATGGCGGCGCATCCTGGCACTGGTACCCGTATCAGGGGTTGCCGGACCGGTTCGTGGCGGAAAAAATCGAGGCTGTTCCGGACGTCCCGGGACGGGTGCTGCTGACCTCCTCGGGCAACTTCGGGGTGTGGCAGTCCGATGATTCCGGCCTCAGCTGGAATCGTCTGCACAATGGTCTGCCGGATCGCCCGATGCCGGGCAAGGCGTTATACCGAAATCCTTTCAGCGGCCAACTGTACGTCAGTCTGCTCGACCAGGGGCTGTACCGATCCGAAGATGCGGGCGAATCCTTGACCAAGCTGACCTCTCCGCCGGCCGGAATCGCCATTCCAACGCAGGAAAACCTCCCGCAGAATTCCAGTGCGACGTGGTTTAACACCGCCGGTGGTTCGATCTGGCTGGCTCAAGGTGAATCGGCAGAGTTCACGCAGTTCATTCCCGATGTCATCCCCGACAACGCCGCCCAGTTCAACGGCTTCACGCTGCCGGACGGACGGATCGGATACCTCGACCTGCAGACACCGCTGACCGGTACGCAATCCATGATCACCGTCATGCTGTCCGACAACGACGGCGAGTCCTGGACCGCCAGTGCGAGCACCGCCATTCCCGAATATCAGTCGTTCACGGAACTGGAAGCGTTCACCGTTGACGATGAAACAGTCCTTGTCGGACGGGACAACTTCGCCTCGCTCGGATGGGTGTCGCACGACCTCGGTGAAACGTGGTCGGATGTGTCGTTCGACCCGCATCTGCTCGGCCCGATGCACTTCCACAACGGCTATTTCTACGCGCACGAACCAAACGCCATCGACGTGTTGCGCAGTTCGACCGTTGGCTCGTTCTGGGAATCGACTGACTTCCCACGGCAGGATTTCCTCGTCGAAGGCTGCCTCAAGATCCTCAGCCACAATGATGCAGTGCTGCTCGCGGCCGGCTACACTTTCTGGGGATTTACCGAGAATGATGGCTGGGTGCTGCGCAGCTATCAGAATCCAACGCCGACTGCTTGGGATCTGGTTGAGACGACCAGCGACACGTTCCTCGTCGCCGTCTTCGAGCCGGAAGAATACTACGGCCTGAGGGTTTCCGACAACCTCGGGTATATCTGGCATCCGATGGAAACCGATTTCCCGTATCCGCAACAGAGCATCGGCATCCGCGACCTGTGGTTCGATACGTATCGTAACCGGTTGTGGGTTGACAGCCATGTCGGACTGTCCTACCTCGACTTCGACGAAACGTCCGTGGACGAACCGTGGGTGTTCAAGCCCGCGTCGTTTGAGATGGTGAGCGTTTACCCGAACCCGTTCAACGCACAAACCACCATCCACTACGCACTGCCGTATCCGTTGGAGGTGAAGCTGGACGTGTTTGATGTGCTCGGACGTCACATCACAACATTGGCCGAAGGCGCGTATCCGGCAGGATCGTACGAGGTGACGTTCGATGGCAGCCAACTCGCGTCCGGGACGTATTACCTTAAAGGCACCGCTGGCCAGCAGTCGTTCGAACGTAAGCTGGTGCTGATGAAGTGACTGAGGGTGTCATTCTGACTTAACGAAGAGAAGTGAAGAATCTGCTTGAAGATACGGGGATGGTTCCTTGTTGAACCGACACCGTTGTGTCCAGTTGATCCTTCACTGCGTTCAGGATGACACACAGTGTAGCCTTTGAGATGACATCCGGTTGGCAATCAAGCTGATAGACCCTACCGCTCCCAATCGGCATGTCTGTTCGCTCCGCCATGAGTAACCGATTTCCCATCCGACCGGTCAAAACGCTATACTAGGGATTCATGACTCGCACACCTTCGGGCACGGTGTGGCGAGGTTCCTGTGTTCCAACCTGTGATCAACGATAGAGTGTTCGATAACCAACGTGGTAACAACGACCTGAGTGGAGGAAACTGGATGAAACGCATCCTGACACCGGTCTTGATGGCGTTGCTGCTGGTCGCATCCGCGAGCTTTGCCAGCGATGACATCATGGACCTGTTCGACGTGCAGGAGCATGTGCTTGATAACGGCATGCGTCTGCTCATGATCGAGGACCATAGCGCCCCGATCATCAGCTACATGGTCTACTATGACGTCGGCAGCCGCAATGAGCGTCCCGGCATCACCGGCATGGCGCACATGTTCGAACACATGATGTTCCGTGGATCGACCAAGTACGGTCCGGAAGAACACGCGAACATCGTCAAGGCGAACGGCGGCAGTTTGAACGCGAATACGTGGTATGACCGCACCGCCTACTTCGAAAACATCTCCGCTGAACACCTCGAGCTGGTGATCCACCTGGAAGCCGAACGGCAGGCCAACCTCACGATCAACGAGGACACCTTCCTGCCGGAGCAGCAGGTGATCAGCGAGGAACGCCGTCAACGTGTCGACAACAGCCTCTACGGGTCCGCAGTTGAAGAGCTGATGACGAACGTGTTCCGCGCCCATCCGTACAACTGGCCGGTGATCGGCTGGATGAGCGACATCCAGAACTACCGCATTGAAGACCTGCAGTGGTTCCACAAGACCTACTATGCGCCGAACAACGCCGTTGCAATCGTTGCGGGTGATTTCGATCCGGACGAAGCGATCGAGCTGGTGGAGAAGTACCACGGTCCGATTCCGTCGCAGCCGTTGCCGGTGATGGCGAAGACGCAGGAACCGCCGCAGCGTGGCGAACGACGGATCGAGTTCCACCGTCCCGCGCAGTTGCCGTTCCTGTTTGCCGCCTACCACACCCCGGCCGCGTCGCACACAGATATCCCGGCCCTGCGTGTGGTCGAGAAAATCCTCAGCGATGGGGAATCGTCCCGGCTGTACAAGAAGTGCGTCTACGAAGAGCAGGTCGCCCGTTTTGCCGGCGGCAGTCTCTACGAACTCGCCGATCCGGGCCTGTTCATGACCTACATCGGTGTCAACGCCGGCCGTGACCTGGAAGAAGCGGAAGGCGTCCTCTTCGGTACGATTGAAGACATGGCTGTCAATCCGGTCAGCGACACGGAACTGCAGAAGGCAAAGAACCAGCTGGAAGCCGACTTCTATTCGATGCTGCAGACCAACTATGGCAAGGCGTCCTCGCTTGGCGAGGCGTGCATGCTGTATGATGGCGACTGGGAAATGGGCCTGCGCCAGTTCGAAGCGACGAAGAACGTAACCGCGGATGACGTGATGCGCGTCGTCGGAAAGTACTTCCGTCCGATTAACCGCACCACCGTGATCCTCGTGCCGGACAACGAAGTCGACCCCGTCGATTTTTCCGCTGAAACCACTGAAACCGGGGAGATGGAATAATGAAACAGATGATTCTCTCCTTGCTGGTCGTGGCGCTGCTGGCGCCGATGGGCTTCGCGGATGATGATGTCGTCCCGGCCTTCACACCGAGTCAGGCGTTTGACGTTGACCCGGTCAAGCTGCCGGATTTCAAACACAAGAACCTCGACAACGGGATGCAGGTTTATTACATCCCGGACCATGAGCTGCCGCTGGTGAACGTGCGGATCATGTTCCCCGCCGGTAAGCTGCACAACCCGATGGACAAGCCCGGCCTCAACAACTTTGTCGCCGACATGCTGCTCAAGGGCACGGAAAACCGTTCCGCCACCGAAATCGCCGAGACGATTGACTTCGTCGGCGGTTCGATCAACACCGGCGCCGGCAACAACACGATGTACATGAACTGCGGCGTCATGTCGCGCGACATGGAACTCGGGTTCGAGCTGATGGCGGATGCGTTGATGAATCCGACCTTCCCGGAAGACGAAATCGAACGTCTCCGCATGCAGCGGGTCAGCGGCCTGATGACCAACGTCGACGACCCGGGCACCATCGCCGACGAACAGTGGAACAAGTGGGTGTACGGTGATCATCCGTATTCGCAGCCCACAGTCGGCACGGTTGAGTCCGTGCAGTCGTTCACCCGTGACGATCTCGTGATGCAGCACCAACGGCTGATCGTGCCAGGCCATGCCGTCATGCTGTTGTCCGGCGACTTTGAGTACAAGGACGCGCAGAAGCTGGTGAACAAGTATTTCAGCGGCTGGATCGGCAACAATCCGCCGCAGGTTTTGATCGCCGGCGCGGAAGCTGACAAAGGCCGCGAGATCCTGCTGATCGACGACCCGAACGCCGTCCAGTCCGAGGTCCGCATGGGCTACATCCTCGGCCCGTACAACCTCGGCGACGACATGTACGCGTTCAACCTGATGGACTACATCTACGGCGGCGGTGGATTCTCCAGCCGTCTGATGAAACGTGTCCGCACCGAGCTCGGCCTGACCTACGGGATCTACTCCGGTCTCGACGCGCGGGTGCAGAACGCAGCGTACTCAATCTCCGGTTCGACCAAGAACGACGGCACCGGCCAGTTCATCACCGAATCGCTGCGGCTGATGGAAGAAGCTGTCGAAAACGGTTTCACCCAGGAAGAACTGCGCGACGCGAAAGCGTACATGCTCGGTTCCTACCCGCGCCGCTTCGAAACACCGTCCCAGGTCGCCGGACAGTTCCAGAACGCGCTGATCCTCGATCTCGGTGACCCGGACGAGTACATCGCCAACTATCGCAAGAAAATGGCGGCGGTGGACCTGGACGACATCAACGAGATGGCGAAGAAATACCTGCACCCGGATCAGGTGCGAATTGTCGTCGTCGGGAACGCCGAAGTCGTCAAGCCGATGCTGGATGAGGTCGGCACCGTCACCGTCAAGAGCATCGACGAGTTCAAGACGGAGATGTGACGAAAGACAGGTGTGAGTGATGAGGTGTGAGGTGTGAGCGAAACACCTCAAAAACATAACCGGGACACTTTCTCTCCGAAAGTGTCCCGGTTTTTCTCAACGATCGAGGGGACACGTACGGAGTAAATGTCCCCTCGATAGATGATCCATTAACAACCATTTTCTGTCAACCGCCAACCGGCCTTTGACTACCGATCACCGCTAACCGACGACCGTTTCAACACACCTGCCTTGCACCAGCGAACATGTCCAGCCACTTGTGCACCGCTTCCGGATACAGACGGTGCTCCAAATCCAGTACACGTGCGGCCAGCGACTCCGGCGAGTCATCCTTTTCCACCAGCACACCACCGCGCTGCAGCAGGATCACGCCCTCATCGTACTTCTCGTTGACATAGTGCACGGTCACGCCGGTCTGCGACTCCCCTGCCTCAATCACGGCCTGGTGGACATTCAGCCCGTACATCCCCTTGCCGCCGAATTTTGGTAACAGCGCCGGGTGGATATTGAGCAACGCTCCTTCGTACGCCCGGATCAACGCCGGCGGCACCTTGCGCATGTACCCGGCAAGGCAAATCAGCTCGGCTTTCGCCTCTTTCAACGCAGTGATCAGTTCGTCCGCGAACGCTTTGCCGTCCTCAAACTGGTCACGGCTGATGGTTCGGCTCGGCACGCCGAATTCCTTCGCGATGTCGTGTACCCCAGCGTCCGCATGGTTCGAGATGATCAACACACCGCGCGCGTTGAGGTAGCCGTCCGCGCACGCCTGCAGCAGCGAACGCGCGTTGCTGCCCCGTCCCGAGGCAAAAATCGCGATGCCGACTGTCCGGCTCATGAAAACACTCCGTGATCATCCGCGTTGGCATAGCCAACACGGGCAAGAAGGCTGCTCATTGCTCCTTTTCCACGGTCAGGGTTCGTTGCTTCAAATCGAGGGTCGCGTCCGCGCCTATCGGCAGGGTCCACGTCGGTCCAACATGCCCATACGGCGCACCAGTCACCACCGGAATGTCCGGCACGGCATCCATCACGATCTCCGCCACCTGTTCGTCATGCTCGACCCGTTCCCCGCTGACATGCTGCGTGAACCGTCCGAGCAGAATCCCGCGCGCGCCCTTGAACAGACCGGCCTGCGCGAGCTGGGTGATCATGCGGTCAATCCGGTAGAGCGGTTCGTCGATCTCCTCCAGCACCGCGATCCCGCCCGCGAAACTGGGTTGCCAGCCG
This sequence comes from bacterium, assembly GCA_020444425.1. GTDB lineage: Bacteria > Electryoneota > Electryoneia > Electryoneales > Electryoneaceae > BMS3BBIN04. The sequence continues at coordinate 81,615 of JAHLLB010000018.1, forward strand.
GTGCCGCAGAGCGCAGCCAGTACCGCCAGGTTGCCGCCGAGCAGGCGTCCGAGCGGGTTCATCCCGTCACGCACGACACGCAATTCGTCACCGTCCGGCATCGGCAATGCCTTGCCCCACAAAATGCCATTGAGCATGTCGAAGAAGAACTGTCCGCTGAACGCATCCACCCCGCCAAACCCTTCGCCACGATCCTCGCCACCGAACCCGCGCGTCAACTGCGGGCCGGAGAAGGTGATCAGCTCACAGCGTTCCCAGAGCACACTCTGTACCACGCTGATGTCGGAAAATCCGACGAACGGTTTCCGCTTCACCTGCTTGCGGATCTTCTGCAGGTTGAGGAAAGGCAGCAGTCGCATTGATCCGTACCCGCCACGGGTGCAGATCACGGCGTCGTACTTGTTCTCGGTGAGGGCGATTTCGAGGTCTTCGGCGCGGCCGGCGTCGGACGCCGCGAGGTAAGGACGGTCGCCGGTGGTCATTGCATGCGGCAACAGATCGACGTTGTATCCCAACCCCTCGAAATATTCCACGCCACGCCGGGTTTCGTCCTCACCCACCGGTCCGGCGGGCGAAACGACCGCGATGCGTCCGCGAGATTTAAGCGGTAAGGGAGTTACTGCCACAGGTTGCTCACCAGCCGGTATTCGCCGTAGCCAAGTTCGTCCACGAAGACGAACCGTTTCTGACCGTCGTAGTAGTACCAGATTTCGTAGGGACGGGAATCCACCTCGAACGGGTGGCGTTCCACCTCGTCCGGCGGACCGTAGCGCACATACACCTCACCGCGGTCGGTTTCCCATCCGTCACGCATGCCACCAAACGCCGCGCTGGCTTCGTGGATTCGGTTGTAATACTCCTCCATTAACTCGTTCGGCGGAGTGTCCGGAGATGGATCCATCTTTTTCCAGAAATCATGGAACAGGATCTGACGCTCGTGTGAGGACGCGTTCAGCATGCGCTCCACCTCACGGTTGCGCGCGACGTAGCGTAGCTGCCGGATCGCCGTTTCCATGTTCTGCACGGTGGACGGCAAACCCGTCAAGCGCACCTGGAATTCAGCCGCCTTGAGCGTGGAGAAATCTTCTGTCCGTACCTGCATTTCCACCACATGGCTGCCGACACCCAGCTTGGCCGTTGGGATCTCGAAGTAATCCCGGGTCACCGGCTTTTCCACATCCACCGTGCGTCGCTGTTCGAAGACCAGGCTGCCATTGCGGTCGAGCACACGGGAATGCACGTGCATCGTGTCGGAAACCGTCGGATAAACTTCATAATAGACGTACAACTCTTCGTCTTCACCCGCGATCACACGGTCGACATTCGGTACGATCTCGAACGCTCCACTCGGCGTCTTGACAACTTCGCGCGCAAGCAGCAAATCGCCCATCGACAGGCCGCCAAGGTCGTAACTCGGTACCATCAGGGTGCGGGATACCTGGAACTGTTTACGGGTTTCGAGGTCAGTGACCGTGGCGATCATCGTATAATTTGCCGGATCAAGGATGATCGTGGTCTCGCTGATATCAAACAGTTCCCGGCTGTTGGTTTCCTCGAAGGTTGGCACGATCACCGTCGACCGCCAGATCTTGTTCTCGACACGCGGGCTGCTGTCGGTCGGCCCGGCAAGAATCGACATGTCGACTTCGTAATTCGCCTCATAACCACGGGAAGAGCGGACAAACTGCAGGTTTTCGTAGGGCAGTTCGATGTACGCAATGACACGGGTGCGTTCCGGCTGATCAGACAGCAGCGAAATCGCGTTGACATCAAAACGAGGCAGGCCGATCTCACGATACTGGCGCATCATCACCGGCTGGGCGTTCACCAGGTTCGCCAGCAGGACTATCAAGATCACCGTGCTCAATACCATACGTCTGCGCATCGCCGAACTCCCGGGGAGGTAAGCAGGTACATGTTCAACCGGGTAATGTATCACCCGCACGTTGAGCATACTCGCCCGTTGATGAAAATGTTGCCAACTCACGGGATCGCGTCGAAATCGGACCAATCCGTCTTGGCCTCTTCCGCACGCTTGGCCGCTTCTTCGAGAGATCCCTGCAAAAAGCCGGTTTCTTCTTCGCCGAAGACGGCGTCCACAATCAGCTCCGCCTTGAACGGAACGAGGTCATCGATCTGCTCTCCGACACCGATCCAACGCACCGGGATGTTCAGCTCACGCACGATCGGCACCAGCATGCCGCCCTTGGCGGTGCCGTCGAGTTTGGTCACGATCAACGCGCTGACACCAATGCTTTCGCGGAACTTCTTCGCCTGCGCCAATCCGTTCTGGCCGGTGGTGCCATCGAGCACGAGCAACACGTCATGCGGCGCGTCCGGAATCACCTTCTTGGCGACACGATCGATTTTCTCGAGCTCGGCCATCAGGTTGGTCTTGGTGTGCAGACGTCCCGCCGTATCCACCAGCACCCGTTCAATCCCACGCGCCTTGGCGGCTTCCAGGCCGTCATAGACCACGCTGGCCGGGTCAGCACCGGTGGCACCACGGACCAACTCAACGTTCGCCCGCTCCGCCCAGATCGCCACCTGCTCCACCGCCGCGCTGCGGAATGTGTCCGCCGCGATGATCAGCGTCTTGCGTCCCGCCTCCGCGTACCGCGCGGCCAGTTTGCCGATGCTGGTCGTTTTGCCGGTGCCATTGACGCCGACCACGAAGGTGACATACGGTCCGTCAACCTCCGACGCATCACGCGGTTTGTAGGCATCCCCGCCGAGCTTGGTCTCGTCGATCAGCTCCGCCAGTTCTTCACGCAGGGCCTTGAGCACGTCGTCACCAGTCATCGCTTCCCGCAACGCGCGCTTGCGCATGCGATCGGCCAGTTGACCGGAGGTTTCGACACCGAGATCGGCCGAGATCAGCACTTCCTCGAGATCCTCGAGCGCTTCTTCGTCCAACTTGGCCTCACCGACCACCTCACGGATCGAACCGACCAGCGATTGACGGGTCTTGGAAAGGCCGTCCTTGATCTTCTTGAAAAAGTTCATCGTCGTCTATCAGGCTATGGGCTATGGGCTATGGGCTATGGGCTATGGGCTATGGGCTATGGGCTATGGGCTA
>JAHLLB010000001.1 GCA_020444425.1 bacterium
ATCAACAGGCAGCAGAAAAGAGGAACCTACCGGAATATTTTCCGAAGCATAAGTAACTACGCATTGCATTCAAGCAAAAACTTCGATTGATACAAAGTACACAAGGGGATAGGTAAATGCGTATATGGATTATTAGCGTTTTGGTTCTTGTTCTGGGGCTGCCGGTACAGGCGCAATACCTCTGGACTCAACATGTCGTGGTTGATGATTTCGACATGCCGTGGTACAGCACACCGGCGGATCTTGATCAGGACGGCGACATGGATATCCTGTGTTGCGGGAATCTCGAGGACGAAATCGCTTGGTGGGAGAACGACGGGACACAGCAGTTCATTCGCCAATCGATATCCGGGTTCTTTGATGGTGCGCGTTCACTTGAAGTTTTTGACTGTGATTCAGATGGTGATCTGGATGTTGTCGGTGCCGCATTGGAAGCTGACGAGATTCGACTCTTTGTAAATGACGGCAATGAGAATTTCACCAGTATTTTGCTTATTTCGAACTACAACGAAGCGCAGACTGTTCATGCTACGGACCTCGATTTGGACGGCGACGTTGACATAGTGGGTGTTTCGAGACAGGTCGGTCAGGCGTACTGGTGGGAATATGACGATGGAGAATACTTCCAACATCCGCTGATCACGCAGTACTATGACTGCAATAACATCGAATCGGCGGATTTGGATCAGGACGGCGACATGGACCTGCTAGCTTCTATCAAAGGACCTTATTACGGGAGACGGTTGACATGGTGGGAAAACGATAGCGCGCAGAACTTCACTGTCCACTTATTAAATCCCGAGCTCACCAATGCATCTCGGATTTGTCCTGTCGATCTCGATCAGGATGGAGATCAGGACATCGTTGGTTCAGCCAACCTCGACGAAACCCTCGCCTGGTGGGAGAATAACGGTTTTGCAGAATTCAGCTATCATATGATCACCAATACATACGATCACGCGAACAGCATTTTCCCTTTTGACATGGATCTGGATGGAGATTGGGATCTCCTTGCGACAGCCATTGACGACGACGACCTGAGCTGGTGGCAGAATGATGGATTCCAGCATTTTACAAAGAACACTATCTCGGATTCGTACGAAGGTTCTACATATGCGCTCGCTGCAGATATGGATACTGATGGTGATCTGGATATTGTGTCGTGCGCGTATCCCACCGATAATATCACTTGGTGGGAACAAACTGAAACCTTCCTGACCATTGAGCTTGAGCCGTTCGGCATGCCAATCGTGATTCCCGGACAGGGCGGACACTTCGATTTCCAGGTACGGATCGTCAACACGTCCAATGAACCTCACTGGTTCGCGGCGTGGACCGAAGCCATTCTCCCTAACGGCAACCTCTACAGCCCCGTTCAGCTGAACAATTTCGTTGGCATCGGACCCTACAGCGGGCTGGTGGCCGTGGTGAGGCAGGGTGTGCCCGGCTTCGCCCCTACCGGCCAGTACCAGTACATCGCACGTATCGGTGACTACCCGGCACTGACGATGTCGCTGGGCTCGTTCACGTTCAGCAAGGGGACAGGAGGCACCACAGCGCCAGCTGTCTTGGCTTGGTCGGATGACGGACTCGATGATCTTACAGCTTGTTCAACTGAATCCATGCCGGATGAGTACGTCGTCGTTTCCGTGTATCCCAATCCTTTCAACGCGATGATGACCGTTGCGGTGAAATTGCCGATCGCTGCGGAATTGACCGTGACCGTTTTCAATGTCGCCGGGCAACAGGTCGCTGTACTAACAGAGGGTAATCACGCGGTAGGAACGCACATGTTAGTGTTCGACGGATCGTCGCTGGCGAGCGGGATCTACTTCGTGCATGCGATGTTGCCTGGCCGACTGGATCAGATGCAGAAGGTGGTGCTGGTCAGGTAGCTGAGTTTCGATTCGATAGGTCAAGGCGGGCTTGATTTGCTGACAAACGCCGCTGAGGGGTCATTTGGATATCTTTTGGCGGCGTTTGTGCGTGATGCGGCTCCCCAGCTGACGCACTTGCCCAGCACCTCGAGAATCTCAGTCTCGACCAGTAGTAAGAGCCCTGAGATCTTATGTAACTTCAGATCCCGCCGAACACTCCGTGTCCACTCTATTCGAACAAGATTTGCACCAAATTGCACCTTGAGTGCACCTGTATTGCACCTAATCGCGGCATTGATATCGCTATTAACCTTTAATTACAGGTAGTTACGATGCTATCTCTTGTGATTCGTTATCCCCTGTTGACTTTTACGGTTGCGCGTTGTAGCTTGCAGCAGAGTGATAAACAACCGCACCTTAGGGAGGGTAACATGGCAGCGATCACCAAGAGGATCTCGCCCCGAACCGGCAACATCTCTTACCGCGTACAAATCCGTATGCGTGGATATGAACGGCTGGAGGCAACATTTGGCCGTCTGGTTGACGCCAGGGATTGGGCGAAGCAAACGGAATCGGACCTCAAAGCAGGCCGTCACCTGGAAAAAATCGAAGCGAAGAAGCACACGCTCGAGGAATTGATTGATCGCTATGTGCGTGACATTGTGCCACGAAAGAAAAGTGGAGCAAAACAGGCTCGCCAGCTCGACTGGTGGAAGGAGCATTACGGCAAGCGGCTCCTTTCCGACATTAACCCTGCTCTGGTTACCGAGGCTCGTGACTTACTGAAACGCACCGGCGGTCGCGTGAAGGACGCTAAGGGTCGTCCAGTTTCAGAAGAAGGAGCAAGTAACGCGACGGTTAACCGATACCTCGCTGCACTGTCTCATGTGTTCACGATTGCGTCCAAGGAGTGGCAATGGGTTTACGATAATCCTGTGTTGAGGGTGTCACGATTGAAGGAACCTCGTGGCAGAGTTCGTTATCTGAAGGATGGCGAACAGGAACGGTTGCTTGAAGCCTGCAAAGCGTCTAAGAATCCAGACCTCTACCCTGCCGTGCTATTGGCACTGTCTACGGGTGCAAGGCGGATGGAGATTTGGGGTGTGCGTTGGGAACAGGTGGATTTTGAACAAGAGTTGATCGTCCTGCACGATACAAAGAACCAGGAACGCCGCGTGCTTCCGATCAAGGGACGAGCGCTGGAGATGCTTCGGGAACGGTCTCGTGTGCGGTCATTGGAAACCGACCTCGTGTTCCCTAGTCGCAAAGACCCGAAGAAGCCGATGGACTTCCGCGCGCCGTGGGAAAAAGCGCTCAAGCAAGCCGAGATCGAAAATTTCCGCTGGCATGACTTGCGGCACAGTTGCGCGTCCTATTTGGCCATGAGCGGCGCTACACCGGGCGAAATCGCAGCCGTATTAGGGCACAAGACCCTGCAAATGGTCAAGCGGTACGCACACATTGGCGAAGCACACACAGCGTCCGTGGTCGAACGGATGAACAAGCGGTTCATGGCGGAGGGAGCTTGAAGACCTATTCCAGTAAGTTTATGGATTTGCGCGAACAGCATGTGCGAATGATTGAAGCTGCAAAAAACGGAGATGGTGAATCCGGCAAGGTATTGCTAATGCAGATTCACTCATACCTCTCGTTGAATGCTGTTCTCCCGTTCGAACTAAAGGAATACCTACAGGATTGCTTGCTCAAATTGTGGGAGTTAGCGAACCATGAAGCAGCGAAATTGCCGGAAAAGAGGAGATGGGGTTTATGCAAAGCATTTCATCTTAACCGAGATAAAAAGAAGTCAACCGCAAACAGAGATAGAATATTAGCCGGTTTGGTAGCAACATTTATCATGGAAGATAAGGAAAGTGTTGCATTCTGTATTGACAAGGCTGCTCAGGCGCTATACGAATGGAACCGACAAGATAGAAGGGCTCAGGTATTGGCTACATACGGACACAATCAAGAACGTCTTAAGACTGAATGGGAGAATTTGCTAAAAGAGGAGAATACGAACGAGGATCTTGAATTACATAATGCGTTCCAGACAGTAGAAAAAGCATGGAATAAGCATAAAGACAGCTACGGAAAGCCGATGGCTGAGACTACACAAATGTGGAAAAATCGTGGAACAGAAGAACACCAGATAGCGAGAGAGCGTCTCGGCTTGGACTGGAGACCAACCGAAATCGACTGGTTGTTTATCGACTACTTCGAAGATCAAGAGTAGGAAAGTTCCCGTACGGTAATATTCCGATTTTGGCCACCCTCCTCTTTGTAGCCTAACCCTCACATTGTTTAACAAACAAGCGAGGGTTTCTACCATGCAGCACGTTGCGAACACCACCTCACCGCGCTTCCTAAGCGTCACTGCCTGTGTGGAACAGGGTGTGTGGCCGGGAAGCGAAGCCTCTTTGCGTTGGGCGCTTTTCCACCGTGCCAGCAACGGCCTGGACGCATGCGTTCGCAGACTTGGCCGAAAGATCGTTTTATCCGTTGACGAGCTGAACAACTGGCTTGATCGTCAGAAGGAAGCGGCGTAAGCCGTGCTTAAGCCATTCCTTTGATGAGTCCGGTAAACTCGAAGAAAAGACCTCCGCCGTTTGAGCTGGTACGTCCTGCGCGGTCACCGGATGACGGATTCAGGAAGTACCGTTCGCTTGATGCGAAAGGGATCGATCTTCCGTATCTGAAAGCAAGCGAACGTCCTGCCAGACTTTTGAATAGTGACCTTTGCGGCAGCATTGAACGCTCGTATACCCAGGGAAGCGGTTCGTGGGGACCGTGCGTCTTTGACTTCGATGCGGTGGATAAAAGCCCCGAGGGAATGCAACAAGCGCTTGAAGGTGTTCGTTTGCTGGTGGCTTACTTCCTGAGCCTCGGGTTACGTCCGGGATACGATTTTCGCGTCCGGTTGTCGGGTGGTTACGGTTTCCATGTGCTGGTGCATCCGGCAGTGTTCGATGGATGCGCACCCCGGCAGGAATGGCACCTCTATCACAAGAACCTCGCCGTAGCCGTATTGCGAGCGGCAAACGCACTCGGGTACGAAGATCAACAGATTTACTCCAGGAACCGCCTTCTGCGGCTTGAAGGTGCCGAACACAGGTCAACACACCTCTTCTGTGTTGAACTCCCGCCAGAGCGCCTCTTAGACGATTTCACGGTTGATGATTACAAGCACCTCGCTCGTGTTTCTACCTGTCCGGAGGGAGTTGCTGAACGTCCATGGCCGGATGAAATCGCAGTCTCCCCCGTTCTGGTGCAAATGGGGCAAGCAGGAGGCAAGGTTGCCGGGCTCCGTTCCAGGCCACTCACTGATTTTGTAAACTCGTTTCCTTGTCTTCGGACCATGTGGAACCAACCGTTAAGCATGAGACACAATTTCAACACACCTAAGATGTTTTTCACCTCCTGTGTAGCAGAGCACGGACAAGGATTATCGGATAATGAAAAACGGGAATTGGTATCAGATTGGTCTCGTCACAAAACAGGAGCCGAGACAATAGAGGACGCGGATAGACGGCAGATAGAAGCTTTACGATCCCTAAAGTTTCACCAAAGCAAAGTTCATAAGAATGGAACGGCTTTAAAAGCTGGGGCTTGTTTTACGTATATTCCGAAAATGCTGAACGTGTCCTGCTCAGGTTGTCCAGTGCTTCCAAACTGTCAACAGCAGCATTTCATTACAAAAAAGGATCTTCGCGAGGGCGGTGTATCTGGTTCCGGGTTCATTATATACGCAGCAATCTACTCTTTAAAATGGAACGGCAAAACCGAGGTTACGCATGCAGACATTGCCAAACAAGCTGCTCATGAAGGAAGATGCATGCGTCCAAGCAGAGCTACAATCACAAAATGGATGAAGCATTACTCCTCACAGGGCTGGTTAGAATACGAAAGAGTGACTGGAAAAGGCTTCAAATTGAATCAGGTAACGGCCTTCAGGAACACCAACAAACGTCAGGCAAAATACAAACCTGAACTGGCACCGCTACCCCGACAGAGTTATCGGGGTCAGGATTCCATCCAAGCCCCATCAACAAAGAAGAATCCGGGTGCTAAGGGTGGTTGTGTTACTCTAATAACTCCCCCCACATCCTCTAAACTGATTTGCCTTTCGCAGGAGGAGTGGCTCAGGCATGGGGAGACGAATAGTGAAGCTCCTTCAAAGGCAGCGTCAACGTTTTAACGCCGGAGACTATGAATGGCATGGCCGAAACGAAGACGGCGAAAACAGGTTATCCGAGCGGTTTCCCATTGCCGCCGTAAGTTCTGGCATACTCCAGAAACCGCCATGCGCTCTCCCCTGCTACGCTGCATGTGGGAGATTCGACGTGTGCTCGAACGCGAGGGGATCGTATCCAGAGCCGGGCTGGTGGCGTACCTCGGTGAATCACCGCGAAATGACGGCAGCGAAGGTGAAGCGTTCTCCGCTGGGACAGTGTACCAGGCGCTGCATGTGCTGGTAGCAGGTAGAGAGGTAATGCTCTGGCGTACGTCCGATCCATACGAGACGCTCGTACTCCATCAGAACGCACCTTGGACCGGCTAAACCCTCTCCCCTGCTACCTGTTTTTTAACAGCATACGGAAATCCTGTAGCTGTTGAATATCAACGCTTTGCAAAGTAAAATGGGTTCAGACGTTTCCCATGCTCGCTCGCACAATTTGCTCCGTGATTCGTTGGCATATGGGTGAGCTTGGTAGATGCTGCTCGACCAACTCTGCGGAGACGAATACTCTGCTCGGAAAGCAGCGGGTGGTCAAGTTGTCCTGGTGCGGGAAAAGGCTGACAGGGAAACACTTCGAGCGAGCCTTGAAGCGCCTTTTCGTCCTGCTAACGGAAGAGAGTTCCAGCAGAATGCACTCGCAAGCAACAGAGTTCCGGGATTGGCACAGCTTGACGAGCGTGGTAACAGGTTGTAGCTTCAACACCTGTGGAAACCTGTAATTTTCTTGAAGTTCCGTATCGCTGAAAATGCATATCTTGAATTACCCGGTTTTGCGTTTCGTGAGAAATTCTATTCAAAAGTAGTCATACTGGCTGTTCGTTCGAGAAAACGGTGTTAGACCAACGGACCAGGGAATGCCGAAACCGATCAAGCAAATCATCATCAACTCCCCGTTCGACGAACCGAAGCGGCATTTCCACTTCGACGACGAGGGCATCACCAGCGAAATCCGTACCTCCCGTAGAGTCAGCACCTACCGTCTTCCGATCCCCGGCACGAAGAAGAAGGGCAAGGCGAAGCAGGAAGAGTTCGACATGGGAGACCTGGAGCAGGCGAACGAACTTGTAAACGAGCTCCGAGCGCATGTCAACCAATGGCGAAAGCAAGACTATACGAATCCGGGTCCAACACGAATCACACGCAAACTACTGGAACACTGGTACGACACGGACACCCGAATGTACCGTTTCTTTTTCTGCCAGCTTGAAGCCATCGAAACCGCAATCTATCTCACCGAAGTAGCACCCAAGCACCAGCCGTCAATCATCACCCGAATCCGTGAAGCCAACAAGGGACACAACCCGGACCTGCCGTTCCGAATCGCCCTGAAGATGGCCACAGGGAGTGGCAAGACCGTAGTCATGGCCATGCTGATCGCCTGGCAGGCATTGAACAAGATTCAGTACCCGACCGATACACGGTTTTCTGACACGTTCCTTGTTGTCGCTCCCGGAATCACGATCCGTGACCGTTTGCGCGTCCTGCTTCCGAACGACCCGGACAACTACTACTCGCACCCGGCGTGGAAGCTGGTTCCCGATGATTTGTTGGAGATGCTTTCGCAGGCAAAGATCAAGATCATCAACTACCACCAGTTCCAGTGCAAGACGAAGGAGACGGTGAACGAAGCCAAGCGCACCATGCTTGGTAAGGCCAGGGATGGCAAGGACGATCCATTCATTGAGTCGCCTGCCGAAATGGTAACGCGGATTCTGAAGGACATGCCGGGCAAGAAGAACATCGTGGTAATCAACGACGAAGCTCACCACTGCTATCTTCCCAAGCCGGACGAAGAGAAGCTAACCGGGGATGAGCGCAAGGAAGCCGAACAAAACCGTAAGCGTGCTTCGTTGTGGATCAATGGCCTCACCGAGATCCGAAAAAAAGTTGGGATCAAGGCTGTTTACGACCTATCTGCGACACCATTCTTCCTGAAGGGCTCTGGCTATGGTGAGGGTCGGTTGTTCCCTTGGGTTGTCTCAGATTTCTCACTTGTTGACGCGGTTGAGTGCGGCGTGGTGAAGGTTCCCCGCCTTCCGGTTGCGGACAACTCCATGCTCGGCGATATGCCGATGTATCGCAAGCTGTGGCCGCACATCGGTGACGAGCTTCCCAAGTACGGACGCGGAACCAAGAAGCGTGAGACCGAAATACCTCATCTCCCGGAAAAACTGGAAGCCGCGCTCATATCCCTGTACCAGGACTACAAGCGATACTTCGACCTGTGGGAGAAACGGGCCGTTGATTCTAATGGCGAGCTTCCTCCGCCCGTCTTCATCGTCGTCTGCCAGAACACCAACATTTCCAAGCTCGTATACGACTACATCGCGGGTTGGGAACGTCCACCGAAGAACAAAGACGAGCAACCGATCCTCGTGCCCGGCAAGCTGGATTTGTTCAACAACGTCCTCAACTCGGAAACCTGGCGCGACAGACCGTACACGATCCTCGTGGACAGCGAACAGCTTGAATCTGATGACGCCATGTCCACCGAGTTCAAGAAGGTATCCGCTGCCGAGATCGAACAGTTCAAGCGGGAGCTGCGGACCCGCGGCTCAAGCAACGGCGTCGATCCGGAGAAGATCACGGACAAGGATCTGTTGCGCGAGGTGATGAACACGGTTGGTAAACCCGGCCGGTTGGGCGGTCACATCCGCTGCGTGGTGTCGGTTTCCATGCTGACCGAGGGTTGGGATGCCAGCACCGTCTCACACATCCTTGGCGTTCGCGCTTTCGGAACGCAGCTTTTGTGTGAGCAGGTAGTCGGACGTGGGTTGCGCCGAACCAGCTACGAAACCACGAAGCACCAGCTTGAGATCAACGGGAAGACAGTTGAGTTCGAAGCGTTCCAGCCGGAGTTTTCCGAGATCTATGGCGTCCCCTTCGACTTCATGCAGACGCCCGGAGGACGCACCAGCCCACAACCACCGCCGGAGAAGTATCACGTCCGCGCACTGCCGGATAGGATCAACTTGGAGATCCAGTTCCCGCGTCTAATCGGATATCGCTACGAATGGCCGAGAGAACGCCTGAGAGCGACGTTCAGCGAGGAGTCGCAGATCGTTCTGTCTCCGCAGGATTTTGCGACTGTGACCGAAGTGTCGTCGATTCTCGGCGAATCCAAGAAACACACGCTGGAAGATCTGAAGAACAAGCGTCCGCAGGAAGTCGCGTTCCACATTGCCCGCTACATCCTGGAACGGTACTACTTCACCGAGGATGGTGACAAACGCCCGTGGTTCTTCCCGGATTTGATCGGAATCGTCAAGGAGTGGTTGAGTCCGAAGTACGTGATCCGCAAGGACGACACCTACCTCGGCTTGTTGTTGATTATCGAGAAGGCACAGGAAGCTGCGGAGAAGGTATATCAGGCGATTGTCGCGACACAGGACGGTGAAAAACGTCTCCTCCCCATTTTCCATCCGTTCAGCCCGGAAGGTTCCACGCGGTATGTCCATTTCGACACGGCGAAGAGCGTATACGCCACCCGCGCGGACCTCTGCCACGTGAACTATGTTGTCGCGGATACGGACGTGTGGGAACAGGCAGCGGCGCACGCAATCGAAAGCCTGGACGAGAATGGTGTTAAGGTGTACCGTTACGTGAAGAATGAACAGCTTGGATTCAACATCCCTTATTCCATGCACGGCAGGGAACGCCAGTACCGAGCGGACTTCATTGTCGTCTTGGAAGACGGGCACGGTCCGAACGATCCGCTGCACCTGATCGTGGAAATCAGTGGTGCGGCAAGGAAGGACAAGGAGATCAAGGTCTCGACAGCGACCAACCTGTGGATTCCAGCCGTTAACAACGACGGCTCGTTTGGGCGGTGGGCGTTTGTTGAGGTCAAAGATCCGTGGGATCTAAGTCGTATGCTGCATCAAATTTGCTCCATTGGGGTGAAATAATGGATCAGGTGAATGGTAGCATTCTATTGAAACCGTGGCTTGTACAACTCGCTCTACCGTTGATTACGATAGTTTTGAGCGTTTTTTTAAGAGTAGTAACGAGAAATGATATACATAAAACTTTAAGAGCAGAGGATTTTGCTGTAGGATTTGAAGTTATAATAGCTTCGGTAATAATATATATTGTTGGTAGTGTTAATATGGCTACTAAATGTATATTATCGACTAATGAAAATGATAAAATGGTGTTAGCAGGAAAAATAGTTAATATGCCTTGGTTATTACTTGCATATTTTTTCTTCTTATGGGGATTATCTACAATAGTTAGGAAGTTCGGTTGGAAAGATGAAGATGAACTCAAACCATTTATAGGAATAATACTTCCTGATTTTTTGGGAATTGGATTGCTCATTTTTACAGTAAACTGGGTGTATTAACATGAACAAAAAGACAAAATACTTACGTGAATTACTCGCTATCGTTAGCGTCACTGGCGCTGTCGCATCTGTTGTGACATTTCTATACTTATACGTACCGGAATTAAATTCTAAAGAAATACTTACTAGTTTTATAGGGGCTGTTGTAGGCGCTATTGTATCTATTATTGTTTTATTTATGTCCAAACTATTTACAAGAAAAACAAATGTTGTAATGACATATCTTGAAGACGATAGGGCGCTAGCTACTGACATTATGAATAATATTAAGATGAAAGGTGTTAGATTAATAGATATGAGAAATGTGTTAATGCCGGGAGACGAAATAGATAGAGTAAAATCGATATTAAAAGCATCTGATGCTGTAATAATCATATTATCTGAAAAAGCATTGCGTTCTCCATGGATGAAGAGTGAATTAAAACTTATTGCTCAGTATAATAAGCGAGTTATACCGATTATCGCAACGGATAAAAATACACCAAGATGGGTGAAACAACTTTTCTATATAAAATCTGACAACCTTAATGAACATAGTTATCAGTCAATTAGAGAGGCTTTGATGCACAGAAGACATTCCTAAGACTCCGACAGTACTGGAGATAATCTTGAAAAAGTCTGTTAGCACCATCCGCCACGACGAGAAGCGCGTCAACATCCCGACGGAGCAGACGAAGCAGTTTATGTCGAAGGACCAGCTCCGGGAAGACATGACGCAGTACCCGCGTGACCCAGCGCTCGATCCGCAGCTTGTGTGGAAGGGCAAGACGGTTGATCCGCTGGAGGTGGGGTCTGTCCCGATCTACATCCAGGAGAAGATCCACCCGCAGGCGATTGTGGACGATATCGTCAAGCGTGGGAAGAAGCCCGATCCGCGTGACGACCAGGTAAGCCTGTTCGACGACTTCAACGGCCTTGACGACAAAGACAAGAAGATCGACTTCTACAACCACGAGCAGCACTGGACGAACCGGATGATCCTCGGTGACAGCCTGCTCGTGATGAACAGCCTGATCGAACGTGAGCACTTGCGTGGCAAGGTGCAGATGATCTACATCGACCCGCCGTACGGAATCAAGTTCGGTTCAAACTGGCAGGTGTCCACCCGCAAACGTGATGTGAAGGACGGCTCGGTTTCCGACGCCACGCGCCAGCCGGAACAGGTGAAGGCGTTCCGCGACACGTGGGAACTCGGGATTCACTCCTATCTGTCCTACCTCCGTGACCGCCTCATGGTCGCTCGTGAACTCCTGACGGAGAGCGGGTCAGTGTTCGTGCAGATCGGGGATGAGAATCTGCATTTGATTCGCGCAATCATGGATGAGGAATTTGGTTCAGAAAACTTTTGCAGTCTTATACCATTTGCAAAAACAAGTGCGGCAACAAGCGATATACTTTCAGGAGTTTTTGATTTGTTGGTTTGGTACGCTAAGGATCGCAATAGTGTCAAGTATCGTCCTCTATACTCAAACAAAGTTGCAGGAAAGTCTGGAGGATCTGGCTATACAAAAATCAAGCTATCCGATGGTACTGAAAGAACATTAAATAAGAATGAAAAATCTGGAGTAACGGAAATACCCAAAGGAAGTAGATACTTTGCCACTGGCGATATCACCAGTCCAAAGCCACCAGGTGATTATCCAGTAAACTTTGAAGGGAAGATTTATCATCCAGTAAAAGGATATTGGAAAACAAACGAACAAGGCTTTAGAAGATTAATATGTGCAGACAGAGTTCGTGCAACGTCCGGTAAAAGATTATCCTATCTTAGGTATCTTGACGATTTTCCGGCTGTTTCTCTAAATAATCTATGGCATGATACTCTCGGACAGAACCAGTTTGGAGGTAGCAAAACATATGCCGTACAAACAGCACTTTCTGTTGTACAACGTGCCTTGTTAATGACCACTGATCCTGGTGATCTTGTTCTTGATCCTACATGTGGTAGCGGCACAACAGCATATGTCGCAGAACAATGGGGACGACGGTGGATTACTATTGATACAAGTCGCGTAGCATTGGCACTTAGTCGTACACGCCTGATGTCGAGTCGTTTTCCTTATTACACGCTTTCTGATTCCCCTGAAGGGCTTCTCAAAGAAGCTGAGTTAGCAGGAATAACACCTGTAAAACGTACTACTTCCGGAGATGTGAGGAAAGGATTTATCTGTAGAAGCGTCGCTCATATTATGCTAAGTGACATTGCCCACAACGATGAGATCGACGAGATTTGGGAACACTGGCAGGACACGCTTGAGTCGTTACTTACGACCCTGAACTCCTCACTCGGCAAGTCCTGGGAGGAGTGGCAGGTTCCGCGTGAGGCGGGCAAGGATTGGCCGGACGAAGCCGTCACCGCACACAAGCAGTGGTGGGAAGCCCGACGCAACCGTCAACAGGAAATCGACGCCTCCATCGCCCGCAATGCTGGCAGCGAAACCCTGTACGACCAGCCGTACGAAGATCCGCACAAGATCCGTGTCACCGGCCCGTTCACGGTTGAATCCCTGTCCCCGCACCGTCGGATGACCATCGAAGAGAGCGTGGCGCGCGCGGAAGGATCGTCGGAAGAGTTGAAGGGAGTGAAGGTTAAAGCGTACAACGAGGGCAACGACCCGTTTGTCCGCTCGATTCTGGAAAACCTCCGCAAAGCCGGTGTCCAGAACACGAAGGCCGGTGAGCGGATGAAGCTGGACGCCCTCGACACCTTCCCCGGCCAATACATCCACGCAGAAGGCGAATACACGGGCAAGGACGGGCACACGCGCAAGGTCGCGGTGTGTATCGGCCCGGAGTTCGGAACGGTCAGCAGCGACCTCGTATGGGAAGCAGCGAAGGAAGCCGCGAAGCTGTTCGATACGTTGCTCGTGTGCGGTTTCGCCTTCGAAGCGGACGTGGAAGAAGAAGCGAAGACGGTTGGACGGCTGACGGTCCTGCCGGTCCGAATGAACCCTGACCTCGCCATGGGAGATGCGCTCCTCAAGAAGACCGGCGCGGGCAACCTGTTCATGATCTTCGGCGAACCGGATCTGGACTTGCGTCACCTGGACGACGGCAAGTTGCAAGTCGAAATCCGAGGTCTCGACATCTACGATCCAACAACCGGCGAAATCCGTAGCTCGTCAACTGACGATATCGCGTGCTGGTTCATCGACACGGACTATGATGGGTACTCCTTCTTTGTGCGCCATGCCTACTTCACTGGCGCGGACCAGCCGTACGACAAGCTCAAGCGCGCCCTCCGTGCCGAGGTGGACGAAGACGCCTGGCTCGAACTGTATTCAACCGTGAGCCGCCCGTTCGATCCACCTGCATCCGGCAACATCGCCGTGAAGGTCATTAACCATTACGGGGATGAGGTGTTGAAGGTGTACAAAGTCTGATTCCACTCTTTGGGATAACCCAGCCAGCAAATACAACTCTTGGATAACGTGGCAGGCATTCTCTGATGATCCACGTGTTCACTACGGATACAGTAGAATCCATAGACTCTCCCGGAGTCATGTAAACAAGAGAATTACTGTTAGCCACTCCTTACTGCTTGCAATCGCCTGATATCCTTACTTAGTTACATATAGCTAACGGAACTCCAATGTTAAGAAGCCATAAATCCAAACCCTCCCTCTTCCTTGTTGTCCTTTCGGGACTACTACTTCAAGCCTCTGTCTGTTTTTCCCAGCAGGAACTCTCTGGGGAACAATCTGGCGTTTTGCCTTCTGGTAACTATATAGCTACCAATGATATCTGGGTAAATGGTGGTACACTTTGGACATTAGAACCAGGCGTCAATATTTCTTTTGATCCTAGTACTGATCTAACTATTTATGGCACTCTTCGCGCAATTGGCACAAGTAGTGATTCTATTTATTTTCGACCTACTAATTCTTTAGAAGGATTTGATGGTATTTTACTTATTAATAACTACTCCCGTTCTATTTTTGATTATTGCGTTATAACTGGTTCCAGTGAATATGCAATTAGCTCTAATGTGTACGCCAGTGTAAACATATTTAATTCACGATTTTCACACAATAATATTGCTAATGCGTCATTATCTTCGCTTTTATTAGAATCTGAAGCCATTGATACAATACGTTCAACTTTTTTTACAAATAATTTTGGTAATGCTTTACATATAAGTCAGAGTCATGCAATACTTGATTCTCTCTATATTTCCTATAATAGTACTGGCATTATTGTAGATAATTCTGATTGCCAAATAACTAATTCATTGATTAGTAATAATTCTTCCGGTGGTATAAATGCCTATGGTTACTCTTCATGTATTATTGATAGTTGTACAATCGCATACAACACCAATACTGAAGGTGCTGGTTTACATACAAGTAATGCAACATATCTTTTATTATCTAGATCCTTATTTTATAACAATAATGCAACACAGAATGGTGGCGGTTTTTATTCATTTTGTGGTGTCCCTTCTACAATCATTAATTGTGTCTTTTATGATAATTACGCATCTAGTCTTGGTTCCAGCATATACACAAACAGAGGTAACTTTTATAATTCAGTTATTATGAATAGTAATGGCTCTAATGCAGTTTATTTATATGATGAACAATTATCATCCATGATTAACTGCTGTTTCTTTAACAACAATACTAATATTTCATTTGATACACCAGAACCTCTATATCTTCATGATTTCGGTATCTTATCTAATACGAATATAAATGGTGATTCTACTGATATATATGAGAATATATTTTTAGATCCATCATTTATTTCTACTTCTATCGATAATTTCTATCCGACCAGTATATCCCCCTGCATAGACGCTGGCAGTAGCTATACTGACCTTGATCCAGACTCTACTTTCTCTGACATTGGAATTCATTTCTATGATCAAAATAGTTTCGTCTCTGATACTTCTTTGAACCCTCCTTTGAAATCAATATTTTCTTATCCTAACCCGTTCAATAATATTGTTAATATTTCAATAATTTCTGCATACAATCACCGTGTAAAAATCACCATTTTCAATGTAAGAGGACAACTAATACACTCACGTAAGATTATTCCACATAGCAACACTTCTACTTTCACTTGGCGTCCACATGATAATATATCTAGTGGTGTATACTTTCTGCTCGCTTCTGATAACGAGTGTACATTAAGTACGAAACTCGTTTTTTTAAAGTAATACACATATAGTACCAAAAGAAAGGATCTGAAAATGTCTAAGCACTGCCTAACACGTAACATTATCTTTTATGTGCTATACTGTTGTTGCATTATACTATTTTATACTACGTCTTCTTTTTCAGCTGTGCACACTGTTACATTTTATGTAAGCCCAGAAAGCTTTACTGTAGACTATAATTATCCTTGGAACACATTCGATCGTAGAGTATTCTATTTGTATGATGGAGCTACTCTTTTGGAAGAATATGAACACTCACAGAACTTTACACTATACAATAACGACGTTGATATCAAACAAGTAGTAGCAGGACAAGGCTACTTGTATGATTATATAGATATTATATCCGTTACAAAGGATGATGACTCCTCCTATGACACAAGTCAAAACGATCCGGATATTCAGCTGGGTGATATAAGCGATGAGAATTGGATTTATTTTGACTATGATAGTCAAACAGAAACAGCAGATATGTATACGTACACAAATCTCCTGTGGAATTGGATACATCCAACAATACCATATGAGAATGCATCTGATATGCAGCTACAAGATATCAATAATTGGAGTAGTGCTTATCCTCATAAAAGTCTTGCCCAAGGAGCAAGTGCAAGATTTGCTTTTACTGTGGTTTTTGAACATCCCGATCTTTATACTGGTGGTGATGTCGAGAATGGCGAGACTGTTATCATTAGTGGTGCTAATGTTATCAATCCAGATTATCATTTAAATGGTAATATGGATTTTACTGTTGATTATGGTGGTACTTTAATATTCGCACCATATACTTACGTTATTGCCGATTATGATGATGTTGATATAACTGTTTATGGTAGCGTAATAATGCAAAAAGATGGTGCAGATGGCGTCTATTTTGACAATACGCTGACAGAATATGGTGGTAACTCAGATTATGAAGTATATTTTAATTTAATTGGATTTCATGCGCAATTAGTTGCTGAGGGCGCTTATTTTAACGATTATTTTTATCCACCAATTACGGCAGGCGCTGACTTACCCCCTTTACCAGGCTATCAAACGCTTATAGACATAAGCAACTGTGAGTTTGAGGATTGCCATACTTCCATTGATGCCGACTTATCGTTAGTACCATTAAATAATTCTACCTTGATAGTGGACAATAATACAAGATTTAGGTATCGTTCTGGAACTCCTCAGTCTGATTATCAACCTTCATGTGCAATAAGCGCAACTAATATAAATACAGTCGATATTGAGTACGATAACTTTAATAATTATCACCATAATATTTATCTTGCCGAGTGTACTAATATTAATATAAGCAATAACAGCATTGATTTATCAAATGCTGACGAATACATAAATTTTAGGAACGATAATACCCCACTACATAACTTTCCTAGAGGGATATTAATTGTTACCGGTATATTCTATTTATCATATAATATTGATCTAGCTAATAATAATATTATCTGCAATAGCTTAACTAAAGCAAGGTGGGATAACGTTTACGAAGGTATGGGTATTACTAATGGTATTAGAGTAGAGAAAGTTGGTCCATTTGGTATTATTAACTGTGTTATTAGTGGTAATCGATTGCATACTGTAGGAAATCCACCAAATGATGAAGGCATGGACTGGTATGCCATGGCGATTTCAGGTGGCAGCCCTTATATCTACAATAATTTTATCGAAGATGCCAGAATGGGAGTCTATGAAATTATGGGTGCGACTTCAATATATCGTGACTACAGTATCGGAGTTGAACCATTCCAGGGGTACGTTGGTAATGACTTTTACTGCATGGATGGTTATAGTTCATACGGAATTCGTAGAGTAGGAACAACATCACCGTTGATGGCACATGGGTATAATCGGTTCAATCGCGGTGAGCACGATCGAACCATTGGTTTATTCTGTTATTCTGAAAGCTGGCCGCCGCCAGACAATGAACACGATCCGTACTCTATGGTGAAAAACTACTGGGGTACCGACCAGGACGTGAATGAATTTGCGAACTGGCGCTACTGTGGGAATAATTATTGGGCTAAGGGCTGGGTCCATACTCGCCCAAGTGCCGTGACGGATGGCAACTACGAGAACTACGACGAAGCTTTTGACTTAACACCCGTTGCTGGAGTTACTGGATATGTCTTCGACAGTTTATCTCCCGCATCAATCGGCGACCTACCTGTCGCTGAACAGGCACTAGAGGCTGGCCGGAGTTACATGCGAGACAACAATATTTCAAGTGCAATTACTGCTTTACAGACTATCTGGAGCTACGGTGATGATAATCTTTCTGAGCACGCAATTCGCAACCTCATTGAGTGCCAGCTTGCGAGTGATCCAGCTCAGGTGGACCTCTCATCGTACTTCTCGACCCTGGCTTCTCAAACCAGTAATAAACGTCTCATTTTCCTGTGCAATCATGGTGTAGCGCAAATTAAAGCTCAGAAGGAGCTTTATTCTGACGCTATTTTCTTCTACGAATCCGTAATGGATGATGGTACCCAGCTTTACATAAATCGAATTGATGCTGAGATTTATGCGATGGGGACGTATCTGCGCGAAGCTGGCGATGTCGCTATTGTGTCGGGAGATCCAACCTACTCCTACAGATTGTCAACTCTTCAAGCACACGGTTCACATCAAGATTTAATTCCATCATCCTTGAAATATATTTCAGAGACTACAGAGGAACTCTATGCTGCGATTAACAGCCCGTACGCGCCTAATCTAAATATAACGAGCGACACAACATGGCTACTTGCAGATATCTATCTTGAGGACGATGTAACAGTTTCTCAAGGTGCAACACTTACAATCTTACCTGGTACTTGGATTATCGGCGATGATGTAACAATTGATGTTTACGGTAAAATTGAGTTTTTGGGTGGTCCAGAGTCGCCAACAATATTCTCCTGTTTACCGGGGGCAACTAACAGTGTAAATATTGTCTTACATGAAGGATGTGACGATCAATCTGTCATTCAAGGATGTGAGTTCAGGAATTCTACTGTCGCAGTTACTGTGGAAGAAGAACTCACTACAACTCTGGAATATTTGACATTCATAGATTGTGAAAAAGGCATCTACGTACCAGTGCTTCCGTCATCATCGGCGTTTGAAATCTATATTGACAATTGTCGTTTTGAAAGTGCCGGTTCCTACGATGATTCAGGTATCGTGTTAAATGATCCAGCCCAAGGCAGTGCGATTAGCGAGTGCAATTTCCACGGTGCGATGTATCCGATCACGATCAATTCAGGGTCGGCCATCATCGAGGACTGTTATTTTGAGGTCGAAAGTGCCGTGGGAACGGAAAACGATGTTGCAGCGATTAATCTGACGTATTTCAGCGGTCAGGTTCTGCACAACAGCATTTATCGCTTCCCCACCGGCATCCGCTTGTACGATTCCGACATCTTCCTTCGTGAAACGAAAATCGAGGAATGTTGGAATGAAGGCTTGTGGTTGTTGAACGACAGCCATCCGGTGATGAACGGTACGTACGGTCCGATGAACTGGCTGTGCGACAACGGTGAGGACGACACGGTTCCGGCGCAGATCCGAATTGAAGGGAACGTGTATCCGTACATGGCGGATGGCCAGAACAACATCTGGCAGGCGACCAATGGTTACGCGATTTCCTCGGTGACAGCCCCGTCATCTTCTATCAATCTCGAGTACAACTACTGGGGCACGGCGACGCCGAACGGTCAGAACCTGTTCAATCCGTACAGTGCTCAAATTGACTTCGATCCATGCTACTCCTCCGAGCAGACTCCGACAGGTGGCTATCAGACGGAATCCATTGGCGACAACCTGTTCGCGGCGGCTTTGGGTGAGCTAGATGCCTGCGATTTCGACGACGCCATAGCTGGATTCCAGCAGGTGGTGGCGCAGGACAATGTGACCAGCAACCGTGTCGGTGCGCTGTCACGCATCCTCGACTGCTACATGATGGACGGATCGATTCCAAGTTCCGGTTTGTACAGCTACTATGGCTCGGTACTGGCGACGGAAACCGATGAGCGAGTCCGCCGTGAAGCGGAACAGTGCGTAGCTTTGCTTGACATTTCGGAAGGCGAATACGACTCAGCGATTGATTACTACGAAGGCGTAATCCTTGATCCGAATGCATCGTATCAGGACAGCGTGTATGCGGTGATCGACCTGGGCTACGCGTACCTCGCCTCGGATGGTAACGGCGGCGGCATCAGCTCGATGGATGATTTGTATCCGCGCACCGTAGCTGCTCATCAGAAGCATGTTGATGAATTGATGACCGAACTGCGAATCAACCGGTACCGTGTCAAATCAGCTGCTGAGCTGCTACCGACTGAATTCGCACTGCAGGCTGCGTACCCGAACCCGTTCAACCCGTCGATCATGATTCCGTACGATCTGCCGGAAGACAGCCATGTCGAAATCGCGATCTACAACGTGATGGGTCAGAAAGTCGAGACACTGGTCAACACTCGCGAGAAGGCCGGCTATCATCACATCGTGTGGAATTCCGGAGCCAATGGCAAGCTGCTGGCGTCCGGCGTCTACTTCGTTCAGATGAAAGCCGCTGACTTCATCGACACGCAGAAGATTGTGATGCTCAAGTAATGGAGTTACTTCATTCTGGAAGCCCCGTTCAAAATCGAACGGGGCTTCTTTTGTTGGAACTTGCTTGACGAAGCACCAGTGAACGACTGCCAGAGAAATCCCAATTGAAGGTAAAAGCCGCATGGAGTATGGCTTTCCAAAGACTGAAAATGGTGCAAATTAGGTGCAGTGAGGACAACAAATAGCCGCATTCAGCAAACAGCGCCAAGAGCTAATCTATTGAAGAAACAACTGGTAACGATTGTAGCATGTTGTCAGTTATTGGATTGCTAAGACTGTTAATCACTAGGTTGGCGGTTCAAGTCCGTCCTGGGGAGCATCGACCCCACGAAGTGTACCAAGACTTCGTGGGGTTTTGTTTTGTTACGCCCTCATCAACAGTGGCCTGTTTCGTTTTTGTGGGTAAATTTTGAACCCAAATTATTAATTTGTATTCCCGAATCCGGCAGGAGATACGGAATTTACCGCTGCCTGATCGGCTGCCTGCTACCAGAAGGAAAATGATGCCTACCTGCGTGTTTGAAACAGAACGCCTGCGGTTGCGGATGATGACGGAGGACGATTTGGATGCACTTCGTCCCATTCTGTCCAGTGAAATTGCAATGAAGCACTATCCGAAGGTGTTGAATGAAGAGGAGATCCGCGACTGGATTTGCAGGGTCATGAAACGGTATGAAATTGACGGTCATTCCTTCTGGATGGTCGAACTGAAAGAGACCTGTGAAGCTATTGGCCAATGCGGTATCCTGACGCAACATGTCAACGGAAAGAGCGAGCCGGAAATTGGCTACCTGTTCAACCCTGCAGTTTGGGGAAATGGATACGCAACAGAAGCCGCCAAAGGTTGCATCGACTATGGAAGGAAAACGTATGGCTACAAACGCTTTATCTCATTGATTGTCCCTGAGAACCAACCCTCCATCAACGTTGCCCTGCGAAATGGATTCACCCTTGAAAAGACAGTTCCGTATCGAGATCGCCCGGAAGTAAGAGTGTATTCAATCCGTCTCAAGTAATCAGACCTTCCTCTCGCCCAATTCCAGTACTACGGAAAAGTGCACGCGTCTCCTCGGATTTTTCGCCTGTTTCGCAGGTGTTCATCGCGGCTCTTGCCGGTCGAAATTCTTCCTTCCGCCGGTGGTTCACAAATCCAGTTTTACTATCTATCGAAAGTTGGTGACCAGTCGCCGTTTTTCCTCAGCAGCAGAGATCACCCACAATTCACAACATCTGGCTAAACTCCAGTCTACCTCCCTCAACAGGACATTAGAATCATGAAAGAGATCAAACTTGGATCGCAGGGCCTTCGCGTGCCCGCCATCGGTTTGGGTTGCATGGGCATGTCGGATTTTTACGGATCCTCGTCAGAAGCCGAGAATCTTCATGTTCTCGACCGGGCAGTCGAGCTCGGCTGCACATTCTGGGATACGGCTGACATGTACGGCCCGTTTACGAACGAACTGTTGCTGTCAAAGGCACTGAAGGGACGCCGCGATAAAATCATTCTGGCAACCAAGTTCGGTGTCTCACGTGCCGAGGACGGTAGCTGGTTGGGATTGAAGGGAAACGCGGACTATGTAAAGGAGAGTTGTGACGCGTCCCTGAAGCGTCTCGGCACGGATCACATCGACCTGTACTACCAGCATCGAGTCGATCCTGAAACTCCGATCGAGGAAACCGTCGGCGCGATGGCGGAGCTGGTGCAAGCGGGAAAAGTACGTTACATCGGTCTGTCCGAGGCGGACCCGGAAATTATCGCCCGCGCGCACAAGGTCCACCCCATCAGCGCGCTCCAGACCGAGTATTCACTCTGGTCGCGAGAGGTCGAGGACGAGATCCTGCCAGCCGTGCAGAAGCTCGAGATCGGATTTGTCGCGTACAGCCCGCTCGGCCGTGGCTTCCTGAGTGGCACGATCCGCTCGCGCAGCGATCTCGAACCCGGCGACTGGCGACTGGAGAACCCACGGTTCACCGATGAAGCCATCGCACGGAACAGCAAGCTGGCCGACGCCGTCGCGGAGATCGCAAAGAAAATGAACGCGACACCGGCGCAGGTCGCGTTGGCATGGGTGCTGTCGCGTGACGAGCACCTCGCCGCAATCCCGGGAACCCGGAAGATTGAACGTCTCGAGGAAAACTGGGCGTCGCAGGAATTTACCCTGCAACCGGAACACCTGGAACGTTTGGCGACCCTTATCCAGCAGGGTGTCGCCGGCGAACGGTACTGATCGCCCCGGGTAAAGGCGTTACGTTCGCGAAGAGTGAAAGGGTCCGGTTGAATGCCGGACCTTTTGATATTCAGCTCGTACTGCTCGTCATCATTAAGCGGTTCAGCGCAATGGAGACAACCCTTCGCTGTCGAACCTCGGAACAAGTGTCGATACTGGAATCAGCCGAATCGCGAGCTGCTCCCAACCATTCAGGGGAATGGATTGTTCATCCTTCAGCCCAAGTTTACGGACCAGCACGGGTTCCAGACGTCTGACAGCCGTCTCCGGCAGTAGATGATTTTGCTTCCCCACCAGGCAACCCGCAGGTGGGCTTTTGACCAACGACAGGCCGCTATGCTGTTCTGGGCTCAATGAAGCCGACTCGACCGGAGTTTCTTCGACGATATACCCCTGATCATTCACTGTGCCAGGCGATTCATCGCCCCAACCGAGTTGCAACAGCCGCAGCCGGCGTCCTCGGCCCTGAAACCGGCTTTTAAATTCACGCGCGCAATACTGAACGTTGAGCGTAAGGTGTTCGTCAGCCGCACGTTTTAACAGGCGCAACGCAGCCAGTTCAGAATCCAGTACCGCGTTGTCCGGCTCATGCAGCAGGGTGTAGTCGTGTTCCACGAAGCGTCCTGCGTTCCAACGATTCACGGTCAATTGGTGCAGGTGCAAATGATCCACCCCAATCTGGTCCAGCACGGGCATCAGTTGAGCGACCCGTCCCTCACCCTCGGGGATGGTCGGGATTTCGATCGTCACCCGCCACGGCCATTCGCGAGCGAGCCGGACCGGTTTTAAACTGTAGTTGATCGCTGAGATGTCGAAGCGGATTTCGTTGACACCGGAATTGAACAGTTGCCCCAACCTCTCCCTGTTCGCGAGGATGCCGTTTGTGTAGAGCCACAGGTAGAAACCGTCGCCGATTCGGTCACGGATTGTCTTGATGAACTCCATGGTCCGGTCCAGGTTCAGCAGGGGCTCTCCCCCACTCAGGCCGACACCACCGTAGCCAGCGCGAACCAGGAAGTCCACATAACCAGATGCGGATGGAAAATCCACTCCCAGGGCTGTCGGGGGTGGGTTTTCGCGTGGGGCCGGTTCCATCGGACAGTAGAAGCAGTCGGCGTTGCAGGTTTGATTGATAAACAGGCAGGACCAGGTCCCGTCGCCGCAGTGTTGACACCCGGGCGATAGTATACCATGATGCGGCTTGGTTCCCGCGTTAGACAGGTTCATCGTGGTTGTCAGGTCGCGCAGGTAGGAATTTCGGACCTGATTGGCCTTTTCCACTTCCCTGGCATCCAACCACGTAAGGAACCGGCCGGCAGAACCCAGTTTCTGCTGGGTTACGCCATTTTTCTGCTGCAACACCTTCATATGGCAGTATCCCGCCCAATTGAATCAAATCTGCCTGATAGACGGAATGTAGTGAGTTTGAATCCACTGAAGACCCTCATCGAGATGCCGCAGACTCCCGCATTCGGGATCAACCTTGTGTAACCGTGTCCCGTTTTTTACCAGCGTCTGCATCGTATCAACAACCTGCAGACTGTCCGTGAATCCAATCAGAACCAGTGCACGCCTTGCTGACTTGCTGCCTGTTGAATCCAGCTCTTCAGAAGTTCCTCGTCCAGTTGTTCACCCTCGAAGATGTGGAAGTAGCGAACGCCCTCTTTTCTGGATTCAATCGGCGGGAGAGGCTTCAGCAGCGTACCATTGAAGAATGCGACCTTGATGTATTTCGTCAGACAGTGCATGTTCATAAACCAACCGTATTCTTCAGTGCCATAAAATGGAGAATTCCACCGTACGGCCTTTCGCACTTGTGAAACGGTTTGGGTAATCAACTCGTCCAGCTTGTGACCCGCTTCGCGTTTCCAGCCCGGCATGGCATGGATGTATGCCTGCACGGGCTGATCACCATCCCCTTTCGGAATCTGCGGATTGCCACCAGCGAGGAGTCGCGGTTGCTCAGTTTTCTGACTGGATCGTGGTCTGGATGTTCGATTTCCCTTGGGGGGCATTTGTTCACCTCCGTCAAAATTCAGTTGTGTATACAGCCGGCTCACTGAGGTTGGGATAAATAGAAGTGCTTGGTCTACCTGAAGTTAAAAAGAACCGGGAACAACACCGCCACAACCGCCGCCCAGATCGGGTACACCGGGAGGTAGGCCGTCTGCCAGCGTTCCAGCGTGGCGAACGGAACTCGTTTGAACAGGAATCGTGCGGAGAGTACCGCCGACCAGCCGAGGTTGACCAGCAGAATCAGGTTTTCGCCCAATGCCGCGACCTTGTTCGGGCTGAATCCGAACTCGGAGATGCGCATCGCGATGGCCCATAACGCGAGGCCGTCCACGATCAACGCGCTCACCACCAGCAGAAATTGCAGTTTGTCGAACAGGTTCGGTGGCGCTTCGGGGTCACGTGCGGAAATGGAATAGAGCAGCAGGCCGAGGATCAACACCAGCAGCAGGTCGAACCCGATCAACACATCCCGGTCGACCAGGATGGCACTCCCGGACACGATATTCGCCACGATGAAACTCAACAGCAGCACGGTGAATAACGGCGTGAACAGACGGGTCAGCACCGGCGCCATGTTCTCGATGATGCTCTGTTTCGCTTCCACCAGCCAGCTGCTGATGACCATCGCACCGGCAACTCCACACGGAATCAGCCAGGTCGTGATGAACGGTTCCGTGTCCAGCCCGATGGATTCGAACAGCAGCACGGTGAATCCAGTCAGCACCCCTCCCCCCAACGCGATCAGAGCCAGGTAGATCACCCATTCGCCGGTGAAGCGCACGAAGTTCATCCGCTGCACGTGGTTCCGCCAGCGTCCGCCCACGTACGCGTAACCGACAGCGAACCATAGTGCGATCGGCAGGTGAATTGCGGCCAGAAGTTCGGTGGATCCCAGCTGATAGAAGGGGATCACGTTCATCAACACAGCCGAGGCGACAAACGGTGCGGTTAGCAGGTAGGTGGTGCGCTGATCGAACCCACGCTTTATAGCGAACAAGGCAGCAACGAACGGCAGGATCAGCAGGCTGATGTGACGCGCGTAGAAAGAAGCATCGCCCGGATCGTCCCCGAATTCCACTCCGAACAGTTGTGGTATTTTGATCGCCGCTGCCGCGCCGACAGCGAGGCCGACTGCGATAAAACTATCCTTCGTCGCAGTCGAAGGTTCCGCGTCCGGTCCCGAGGGGAGCAGTTGCTTCCACAAACGTTCGGAATACTCGCGGGCGAACTCACGGGACAGGGAGTGCGTATCACCCAGACGTTTCACTGCGACGAGAAATGCTTCTTCCTCATCCAGATCCACCTCGAGCAGCGCATCGATCTGCGACCGGAGATGATCTTCCAACTCTTCCGTATCAACGTGATGGATCGACGGATGCCGGTCAAGGTGTTGCCGCCACTCGACGATCCGTTCTTCCATCGATTGTCTTGCTTCCATCAATCGACCTCTTCGGGTTTGTGACTCATGTGCCCTGAACCATGGGATGGATCTGGCTGTCCCAGATGTCGCGCAGCGCCGCATCGACCACTGACCACTGCTGCCTGTGCCGTGTCAGTTCATCACGACCCTGCTCGGTGAGGCGGTAATACTTTCGCTTCCGCCCGGTTTCAGATTTTCCCCAGAACGCTGTGATGAACCCATTGCGTTCAAGGCGATGCAGCAACGGGTACAGCATCCCGTCCGCCCACTGCAGTTCGCCACCGGTCAACTCGCCAACCCGCTTGATGATCGCGTAGCCGTAGCTCTCGCCCTCAGCGAGAATCGCGAGTACCAGCGGAGTTGCCGACGCCGCCACCAGATCCTTGCCAATGTCCATCGTCCGTCCTCGTCACAAACCTGGCGATTGATACCTTCTGCCGTCATCCATAGATCTATTATACATAGCACACCAAGGCATAAGCAACGGATACTCCAGGGGTACGGCTCGTTCATGGATCGTTTGACGATGGCAGGGATACGATTCCCGGTAGTACCGGAACGAGTGAGTGGTGACGTGTATACATGCAGGATCAGGACTGGTGGAGAGTATTTCTGAAGCGTCCCAGCCGCACTCGGAGATCAACAGGATAGCATAATTGGTCTTTGGCTTCCGCCACTGTTTCGAGCTGCCGCTGCTATTCTAGAACCATTACGAACTCATCAATTTCTGAACCGCGCGCATTTGCGTAACCTGATTCTGTGCGTTGAACGATGAATTCACATTTCTCCAGCACGCGGATCGATCCTGTATTATCGCATGCAACCCTGGCATAAATCGGACGTTCCGCCTGGATCTCGAGAAACTGCTTAAGGGCTTCTGTCGCAATCCCTTTCCCCCAGTACGGTTTTCCGATCCAGTAGCTGACTTCCGGCGTGTCTTCCATGACATAGCTAAGGACTGAGCCAGCCACCTCGCCGTCGCATACAATCGTGCGAATCAGCACCGTTTCAGATGTCAGTATTCGCTCCCAGTGTGCATCGAATGCCGCCCGGTCACTGGGATCCTTTGCTGTGAATGCAGCCATCCGGTTCGCGTCGGGATCGAGCTGAAACTGGAAAAAAAATGGCAGATCACTGGCTTCGACCTGCCGAAGATCGATTTGGACAGACACGTTCAAATCCTAGTAGTGGTTCGGAATCGTGATGAACTTGTCCATCGGCGGACGTTCATACTCTTCTTGTTCCGGACGTGCCGGCAACTCAAAAGGTTCCGGGCTCAGGTCTTCGTAGTCGAACATCGACAACAGGTGACGGATCGTGTTCAACCGCGCCCGTTTTTTGTCGTCGGACGGCACATCGTACCATCGTGCCTCCTCGATGTCGGTGTAGAAGAACATTTCATCCTTTGCCTTGGAGTACTCGACCCATTTTTCCCGTGAGGTGAGATCCATCGGCGACAGTTTCCACCGTTTGGTTGCATCCTTCAGCCGAGCCTGAAAACGTTTTTCCTGCTCTTCATCGCTGACTGAAAACCAATACTTGATCAATTTGATCCCGCTACGGACAATCATTCGCTCGAATTGGGGACAGGATCGGAGAAATTCCCTGTACTCATCGTCTGAACAGAAGCCCATCACTCGTTCTACCCCGGCTCGATTGTACCACGAACGGTCAAAGAACACCATTTCGCCAGCAGACGGCAGGTGTGCGATGTAGCGTTGAAAGTACCATTCGGTGCGTTCGCGGTCGGAAGGCTTGTCCAGCGCGACGACTCGCGCACCACGAGGATTCAGCGGTTCGATAATGCGTTTGATCGTTCCGCCCTTGCCCGCTGCGTCGCGTCCCTCAAATAGAATAACAACACGTCGCCCTGTTTCCTTGATCCAGTACTGCAGCTTGACCAGCTCAACATGCAGCCGGCGCAGCTCTTTGTCGTAGTCTTTCCGTTTCAGTTTGTGCGCGGGGAGTGTATGCGCATTCGGTGTGGAATTCGCGTTCCCAGACCCATCCTGCTGATGCATCCCCATAACCTGCCTCCTGCCGGGCGAAAGACGTGCAATCTCACAATTGTTTTATTTTACCCTGCAGGCTGAGTCATTGCAACCTGGAATTCATTCAGCTGAAGCCAGTCAGGGAGAACATGCGTCCGAGCCGGGAGTACGGCGGGCGGGTGGTTTGCCTTGAGTATATTTTGTGTTCATATTCACAAAAGCTACGCCTGAATGGCGTTTTTGCCGATGATTCTACAGTCATTTGTACTCGCAAAATTTGTAAAACCACGAACAAACCTGAACAGGTTTGTGAAAAGTAGCACGACATGATGCTGGTATTGTCCAGCAGGTACTGGAGACGTGTACGCCATCCAGCGTCACCTTTCCAACTACACATGCACCATCGCATGAACACTGCATCAGCGTCACATTCGTCTGATGCATCTTGTGTTTGAGGAGATCACCATGAGGTACGATCGCGAGGCGATTGAGTATCATTCGTCGCCACGCCCCGGTAAGATCGAAGTACGGCCGACCAAACCCTGTTCCACGCAGCATGACCTGTCTTTGGCTTACACTCCCGGCGTTGCCGTTCCCTGCCTGGAAATTGAGAAGAATCCGGAACTCGCGTACAGTTACACCTCAAAGGGTAACCTCGTCGGCGTCGTCTCCAACGGTACAGCGGTGCTCGGCCTCGGCAACATCGGCGCGCTTGCCGGCAAACCGGTAATGGAAGGCAAGGGCGTCCTGTTCAAGCGCTTTGCCGGAGTCGACGTCTTCGACCTCGAGCTGGACACGAAGGATCCAGATGAAGTCATTCGCACCTGTGAGATCCTCGCCCCCACTCTTGGCGGAATTAACCTCGAGGACATCAAAGCGCCGGAGTGCTTCTACATCGAGGAAACACTCAAGGAGCGGCTGGACATTCCAGTGTTCCACGATGACCAGCACGGTACGGCAATTATCTCAGGTGCGGCATTGATCAACGCGCTCGAGCTGATTGGCAAGGACATCGCGAAAATCAAGGTTGTGTTCAACGGTGCCGGAGCGGCGGGCATCGCCTGCGCCAAGTTTTACGAAACTCTAGGCGTGTCGCACGAAAACATCATTCTCTGCGACTCGAAGGGGGTGTTGTACACCGGTCGTGAAGATCTCGATCCCGCGCACCCGAAGTACAACAAGTACAAGGCGTATTTCGCGCAAAAGACCGATCTCCGCACTCTCTCCGAAGCGATGGATGGAGCGGATGCGTTCGCCGGTGTTTCGGTCGCGGATTGTGTCACACAGGACATGGTTCGGTCAATGGCGAAGGATCCGATTATCTTCGCAATGGCGAATCCCGATCCGGAAATCACCTATCCGGATGCCGTCGCCGCCCGTGAAGATGTCATCATGGCAACCGGCCGGTCGGATTATCCGAATCAGGTGAATAACGTGCTCGGCTTCCCGTTCATCTTCCGCGGGGCGCTCGATGTTCGTGCGCGCGGGATCAACGAGGAGATGAAGACCGCCGCTGCCCGTTCATTGGCCGCTCTCGCGAAGGAAGACGTACCAGACAGCGTGCTGCGTGCTTATCACGTAGAAAAGATGCAGTTTGGCAAGGAATACCTGATTCCGAAGCCGTTCGATCCACGAGTGCTGACGTGGGAAGCTGTCGCAGTCGCCAAGGCGGCCGTTGACACGGGTGTCGCGCGTCTGCCGATCAAGGATTGGGACGAGTACCGCGAACGTCTTGAGCAGTACCTCAGCGGCGACCGCACGACACTCCGCCGCATCATACGCCGTGCGAAGCAGGAACCACAGCGGATTGTGTTCGCTGAAGGAACCGGCGAGAAGATCATGCGCGCGGCGCAGTTGGTCATCGACGAGCGGATCGGTACTCCGGTTCTTCTCGGTGTTCCGGAATTAATCGAAGCAAAGCGCCATGAGCTTGGTCTCGCTCTGGACGGCGCGGAGTTTATCAATCCGGAATCTGCGCCCCAGTACAACACCTATGTGGACGAGTACTACCGGCTGCGCCAGCGAAAGGGTGTGAATAAGGAGGAAGCTCGGCGTGACATGCGTTCGCGTGACTACTTCGGACCGATGATGGTTCGCATGGGCGACGCGGATGTGTTCATGTCTGACCAGTCCCGGCATTATCCGAACATGTTGCGGCCGATGCTGAAGGTGATGTCAGACCGTATCGAAGGCCGGATGCTGTGCGGCGTGATGATGATCACCATCGACCACAAGGATTATTTCCTTGCGGACACTGCGGTTAATGTCGATCCGACGGTGGATGAAATTGTCGGAATCACCGAAGAGCTGCACAACCTCGTCGTCGGGCTGGGTCTGTCCGTGCCGCGTATCGCCCTACTCTCCTTCAGCAACTTCGGCAGCGTACGATCTCTGTCGAGCAACAAAATGCGTGCAGCGGTGGAAATCCTCTGGGACAAGCATCCAGATTGGCAGGTTGACGGCGAAATCCAGGCGGACATCGCGGTCAATCCGGACCGGCTCAAGACGGGTTACCCGTTTACGAAGATTCCGAACGGAGCCAACTGCCTCGTGTTTCCGAACCTCGATTCGGCGAATACCAGTTTCCGGCTGTTATCGAGCCTTGGCCACGCGTCGAAGACCGGTCCGCTGATGGCGGGACTTGATCTGCCGATGCACATTCTGTTGCCTGGTCTGGACGTGAACGATATCGTCGACCTCGCGGCGATTGGTGTCAATCAGGCGATGGCCCGAAAACGGCAGAAAGGTCTGCTCTGAGGCGTTTTGGCTGTCTCGGTTGGCTGAGCTGCAGATAATGTGACGGATTTCGTGTGCTGAGATCTTGCTCCCGTGCTGGAGACCTGCATCTTGGGCGTGATTCCACCGTTGCTGGAACGTACGTGACATATTGAACAGACTTTCTGCAAAGCACTGACATCGGGGTGAAAAAGTCGGCTGGAACCGGAGACTTCGGTTTCGGGCGTATCCGTTGAAAGCGTACTTTCTTAGCCTGAAACACAGGGAGGATATCTTGCACGAAAATCTCGTCATGATTTGTGTCACGGCTTTCACAGCCGTGTTTTCGCTGCTCGCTTTACTTGCCGCAGTGATGGCAGGCATCACTCGTCTCGCTGCTGCTCCCGCTACCGCGACCGTGAAGAAGGCCGCCCCTCCTGCAGCGACATCTCCCAAAGCCACTCCTGCACCTGCCGTTGCGACCCATGATCAAGCCCGGATCGCCGCGATTTCGTCCGCGTACAGGAGATTGTTCCCAGACAAGTCCGTCATTCATATCGAGGAAATAGGCTGACCTGAACCCGATTCAGGCCAACCTGCCAAACGCAGGAGGCTTCAATCCGATGATTTTCACTGAGAAGAAAAAGACCATCCGGGTCATGCTCACCACGTTCCGCGATGGGTTTCAGAGTATGTTTGGCGGGAAGGTGCGCATTGACGACGTGCTCCCGGCGATGAAGGTTGCCGCCAAGGACGTTGGCGTCAAGCACTTTGAGTTTGGTGGCGGCGCACGTTACCAGGCCCCGTACTTCTATTGTGGTGAAGATCCGTTCGAAACCATGCAGAAGATGCGGGACACGGTGGGTCCGGAAGCGGATCTGCAGATTCTCACCCGTTCCATCTCCGGTGTGACGCTGACCACGCAGAACATCGACGCGCTGAAGTTGCAGGCGAAGCTGCACCAGAAGTACGGTACCACCTGGGATCGTAACTTTGACTTCATGAACGACGTCGACCTGTTGGCCAAGACCGGTCAGCCGATTGTTGATGCTGGCATGCATCACCAGGTTTGTGTCGCGTTGATGGGTCTGCCGTTCAAATCTGACAAGGCGCACACCGCTGAGTTCTACATCAATGTCGCGAAGAAGATCATCGCCAGCGGCGTCCACTTCGATTCGCTATGCCTCAAGGACGCGTCGGGTACGACCACGCCGCATGTGGTGTATGAAGCCGCCAAGGGCATCAAGCCGTTGCTGCCGGAAGGCACCCCGCTGTGGTTCCACACGCATGATACCGCGTCGACAGCGGTTGCTTGCTACATGGCCGCGATCGAAGGCGGCGCCGACGGTATCGACCTGTCGAACCGTCCGCTGGCCAGCGGTACGGTGCAGCCGGATGTCCGTTCGATGGCGCACGCACTCAA
This sequence comes from bacterium, assembly GCA_020444425.1. Taxonomy (GTDB): domain Bacteria; phylum Electryoneota; class Electryoneia; order Electryoneales; family Electryoneaceae; genus BMS3BBIN04. Next base: position 32,019 of record JAHLLB010000001.1, read on the forward strand.
GGGTACCGGCTACGAGCTCGACATTGACCACACCAAGGTCATGTTGATCGAAGAAGCGCTGACCGAAGGTCTCAAGGACTACAACTTCAACCCGGTGGTGACCAGTGCGGACGCTCGCGTAACCGGCTTCCCGATGCCGGGTGGCGCGATCGGACCGAACGTGCACATGATGGTCAAGGCCGGCATTCTCGACCGTTACAGCGAAGTACTGGCTGAGTTCCCGGTCGTGGTGAAGGCTGGTGGCGGCTGGACCTCGGTTACCCCAGGTTCGCAGCAGTACTGGCTGCAGGCGTTCAACAACGTGCTGCTCGGCCGCTGGGAGAAGATTGATACGGGTTACGGCAAGTCGGTGCTCGGTTACTTTGGCAAAACCCCGCTGCCGTCCGACCCGGAAGTGGTCAAGATCGCCAGCGAACAGCTGAACCTGCCGGTTCTCGAGAAGAACCCGCTCGAAGTCGCGCCGGACAGCCTAGGCCCCGCAAAGGCCGAACTGGAGAAGCGTGGTTTGCCGACGGACGAGAAGAGCATCTTCCTCGTCGCTGCAGCAAGTGTTCCGGGCAAGGATTTCGAGTTGAACGAAGGTATCCGTCTGCTCGAGAAACGCCCGAAGATCGAGATCCCGCTGAAGAAGAAGGAAGAAGCGCCGAAGAAAGCCGCTCCGAAGGCTGCGGCGCCGGCAGCTGCACCCGCAGCCGCTCCGGCAGTGGCTGGCGGTCCGATGACGACGACCTGCACCGTGGTCGAAGGTGGCACCGCGCGTCAGTTCATGGTCATCGTGGATGCCCAGGGCAATGGCGGCGCAGCTCCGATGCCGATGGCCACAGCCGCTGCTCCGGCTGCCGCACCCGCTCCGGTAGCTGTTGCCGAAGCCACGGGTACCCCGGTCTATTCACCGTTTGATGGGGACAGCCCGCTGGTCGAGTTGAAGGTGAAGGCTGGTGACGCTGTCACGGAAGGCCAGATCCTTGGTGCGGTCGAAGCGATGAAGGCCAACTACAACTTCAAGTCTCCGTCTGACGGTACCGTGGGAGAGATTTTCTTCCATCTCGGCGATGATGTTCCCGCCGGCGAACCGATTCTGACCATTCAGCCAAAGTAAGGGAGACAGCATGGAGGCGTTAGCCGAATTGCTAGGATCCTCCGGCTTTGCTGGGCTGACTTGGCAGAACATAGTCATGTTCGCGGTCGGTGGAATTCTGATCTATCTGGCCATTACACGAGGATACGAACCCCTTTTGCTGATCCCGATCGGGTCCGGCGCGATCCTGGCGAACCTGCCATTCGCGCACATGGCCGCCGGTCTTGGGATCAACGAAGGGTTGCTGCAGGATATTTATAAAGTCGGCATCAAGACCGAGTTTCTTCCGCCCGTGATTTTCCTTGGGGTGGGTGTACTCACCGACTTCAGGCCGTTGCTCAGCCGTCCGTACACCTTCCTGCTCGGTGCGGCTGCCCAGTTGGGCATCTTCACCGCGGCGCTGGGTGCGTTTTACCTGGCTGGCTTCACTCTTGAGGAATCGGCAGCTATCGGCATCATCGGTGGCGCGGACGGTCCGACGTCAATCTTCCTGGCGAGCAAGCTGGCTCCGCACCTGCTAGGTCCGATTGCAGTTGCGGCCTACAGCTACATGTCGTTGGTTCCGATCATTCAGCCGCCGATCATGCGCATGCTGACGACGAAGAATGAGCGTCAGATTGACATGCCGCAGGCCAAACCGGTTTCGAAAACCGCGACCATCCTGTTCCCGATTGTGACGGGTACGGTCGCAATGCTGGCGATTCCATCCAGTGCTCCGCTGCTGGGCATGCTGATGTTCGGCAACCTGCTGGCGGTTTCCGGAGTCACCGAACGTCTGCGCAAGACCGCAGGTGGGGCGATGACAGATATTGTCACCATTTTCCTCGGCCTTGCGGTTGGTGCGACGATGACTGGAAGCTCCTTCCTGCAGCTGGAAACGTTGAAGATTCTAGTGATGGGCGCGATTGCGTTCGGATTCTCGACGGCTGGCGGTGTTCTCTTCGCGAAGCTGATCAACGTGTTCCTGCCTGCCGGGAAGAAGATCAACCCGTGCATCGGCGCGGCTGGTGTCAGCGCGGTTCCGATGTCCGCACGCGTTGTTCAGGGCTTCGTGAACGAACAGACGAACGGCAGGGTGAATCCGTTGATGGCTGCGATGGGACCGAATGTCGCAGGCGTGATTGGATCCGCTGTTGCTGCTGGTGTGTTCCTGATGCTACTGCAATAACGTATCCAGACACGTACGTACAACCTCAGCGCCTGTGGTCATTGACCGCAGGCGTTTTATCTCTGCTCTCCCCAGGTTTTTACGCCACTGAGCTCGAAACGGGCTCCCTTGCTCCCAATATCACATGACAACAAGTTAGCCGCTCCTTACATTTGAGATCCATCGTTTTTCATGGAACTGTTGGGGGACAGTCATCCGTGAGAGGGATGTAAGGAATCACGGTGGCCCTCCCCCATCCCCCTGCTTCCAACACAGTGGGTACGGTTATCGTGACTTGAAGGCATACTGTTTGGAGGTAGTTGAACATGTTGAAGTTGAATCACGGAACTGACATCCTTGCGGCAAGCGGCGGTGTGAACAGTATCGCCGAAGCCCGCGCGATCCTTACCGATACCCTCGACGACACGAACCTCGCCAAGCTCGACGTGATCAAGACAGAAGACGCGTGGGTCAAGATTGCCAACGCGGTGAAACTGTGCGAACCGGACGACGTGTTCGTGCTCAGCGGCTCGATACAGGACCGCGATGAAATTCGTCGCCGCAGCATCAAGAAGGGCGAAGAGAAGCCGCTGACGATGAAGGACCACACGATCCACTATGACCTGCCCGAGGAACAGGGCCGTATCGTGGATCGCACGTTCTACATCGTCAATGAGGATGAAGACACTAGCGTTCTCGCCAAGACGATGATCCGCGACGAAGCGATGGAGTATGTGCGCGAGCACATGCGCGGCATCATGAAGGGCAAGACGATGTTCGTCGGCTTTTTCAGCCGTGGTCCGCAAGGTGCAAAACTGGCGTTACCGGCGATTGAGATTTCATCTTCGACCTATGTCATGCATTCAGGACTGATCCTGTACCGCAACTGCTTTGGCACGTTTGATGATCAGGTCAAGCGGTCCGGCACGTTCCTGACCAACGTGCACAGCGAAGGCTTGAACCGTCCGGAAGATCTGCAGCATGCCCGTGTCTTCATGGACCGTAGCTGGTTGACGACATTCTCCATGTTCTGCACATACGCCGGTAACACATTGCTGCTGAAGAAGGGCAATCACCGGATGGCGGTGGACCTCGCCTGCTACTATGGCAACAGTGAAGCGTTGTCCGAGCACATGTTCATCACCGGCATGAAGGATGACAGCGGCCGGATTACGTGGTTCGCTGGCGCAGCACCGTCCGGTTGCGGCAAGACGACCACCGCGATGGCGGGCACGGACTTCGTCGGCGACGACCTCGCTCAGATGTGGGTCGACGAAGACGGCACCATGCGCGCGATCAACCCGGAACAAGGCATCTTCGGCATCGTGGCCGATGTCAACCGGGAAGGTGACCCATACCTGATGAAAGCGTTGCGTGAGGAGGGCACCGAAGTCATCTGGTCGAACGTGCTGGTGGATGACGAGGGCGTGACGCATTGGATGGGCAACGGTGAGGAGCATCCGGAACACGGCGTCAATTTCCAGGGCGAATGGCACAAGGGCAAGACCAAGCCGGACGGCACGGAAATCCCGATTTCGCACCCGAACGCACGCTGCACGCTGCGTTGTGACGCCATCGACAACTACAACCGTGAGCATGGCGAGGATCCGGCAGGTGTACCGGTCAAGGTGGTGACCTACTCCGGACGTGACAGTGACACCATGCCGCCGGTATGGGTAGGCAAGAGTCCGGATCACGGCGTGGTGATCGGAGCGTCGATTGTGTCCGCCGCGACGGCGACCGAGATCGGCGCCTCCGGTGTCAAGCGCCAGCCGTGGGCGAACGCGCCATTCATCCCGGGTCCGCTGGCCGACTACATGAAGGTCCAGTTCGAGTTCTTCAACAGCAGCAAGTTTGATGCGGACGGTCAGCCGGTGCTGGCCGGTCTCAACTACTTCCTCACAGACGAAGCCCGTGGCGGCTCGAGCAAGAAGCTGCTCGGCGAAAAGCGGGACGTGAAGGTGTGGTTGGCGTGGCTGGCGGCGTACGCCAACGGAGATGTCGAGGCGATTGAGACGCCGATCGGGTACATCCCGCGCTACGAGGACTTGCACGAGCTGTTCCACAAGGTGATCGGCAAGGAATATGAATGGGAGCTGTACGTCAAACACTTCTCGCTCTACATCGACAACATCCTCTCCCGGATCGAATTGCAGCGGGATGCCTTCGGCAAGGAAAAGAACCTGCCGTCGAAGCTGTTCGAAGTCTACGACGAGTGGGAATCCGGCCTGAACGAGCTGCAGCAGCATCACGGTTCGGTGGTCAGCCCGGACCAGCTGCAAGCCTTCACCGCAGCCGGTTAACACCCGCGTCTTTTTGATTCAGTTTATCCTGCCGCGTGGTCTTCGGATCGCGCGGTTTTGTTTTTCGTCGAGTGCCCATTCACCTTGTCTCTCGCTCCTCTTCGTTATGGAAATCACAAAGGTTGGATCTGCATCTAACCGGGCAACAGCCTCCCAGCTTCACGTCAGACTTTGTGAAGTAGTACACAATTTGGGTCCACGTTCACCCGGGAGAAAGGAAGTCTCATGCGTCACCTGTCCTGGTTGCTGATCCTTGTTCTTACGACGGTCGTCACGGCCGCAGAGGATCACAGCGAATACTTCAGCGAACCCTTCGACACCCCTCAGGAAGTCACCGCGACCTGCCTCGAATGTCATGACGATGTGGGCGAATCCATCCTGCACACCCGTCACTGGAACTGGCAGGGCAGCACGACTGGCGAGGATGGCAGCGAACAGGTGGTCATCGGGAAGCAGAACCTGATCAACAATTTCTGCATCTCGGTGCCGTCCAACTGGCCGCGCTGCACCAGTTGTCACATTGGCTATGGTTGGCAGGACGCGTCCTTCGACCACAGCGATCCAGGCAACATCGACTGTCTCGTCTGCCATGACGCCACCGGTACGTACAAGAAAGTCCCCACCGGCGCGGGCATGCCCGATCCGTCGGTTGATCTGCTGGCAGTCGCCCAGTCGGTCGGGTCAACCCCCTCGCGCACCAATTGCGGCACCTGCCACTTTGATGGTGGTGGTGGAACCGGTGTTAAGCATGGTGACATGGACGATATGTTGTACGAACCCACCCGCGAGCTGGACGTGCACATGGGCGGCCTTGACTTCGTCTGCGTCGATTGCCACACCACCGAGGATCACCGAATTCCTGGCGCCAGCCACGGGTCGATGACGGTGAACGAGAATCACATTTCCTGCACCGATTGCCACGACGATCCGGAGCTGCATGACAATTCCGCGATCAATCGTCACCTGAACACACTCGCCTGCGAAACATGCCACATTCCGGAGTATGCGCGTGGATTGCCGACGAAAACGTGGTGGGATTGGTCGCAGGCCGGCGAGGATCGCGAAGCCGTGCACGACGAATACGGCAAGGAGACCTACAACAAGAAGAAGGGCGAGTTTGCCTGGGGCAAGGATCTGGTGCCGACGTACGCCTGGTCCAACGGCGGCGCTTCGGTGTGTCGCATCGGCGATACGATTGATCCCACTGCCCCAGTGGCGTTGAACCAGCTGCAGGGCGGATTTGACGATCCCGAGTCACGCATTCGTCCGTACAAGGTGATGCGTGGCAAGCAGCCGTATGACGCTGTCAACTATACGATGATCGTGCCGCACCTGTTCGGCCCGGAAGGATACTGGAAGACGTTCGACTGGGAACGGGCGGCGGAAATTGGAATGGCGTCTGTCGGACAGGATTTCTCGGGCGAGGTTGGCTTCGTTGAAACCGAGATGTACTGGCCGTTGAACCACACCGTCGCACCGAAAGAGGATGCGCTGCGTTGCACCGTTTGCCACATCCGTGGCGACCGGCTCGACTGGACAGCACTGGGATACGATGGCGATCCGATGAAGACGAAACAGAAACGTCTCGAGTCGAACGAGGACTAAAAGTTAGGATGCCCTGACTCTCCGGCTCCAATTTTCGGACAGAATTCTGTGATCGATTCAGCGTTAATTTCAGGGGATAGCAAGCCTATCCCCTGCTTTCCTTTGTGAAAATCAACAGCGCTAACCTGCCTCTCTCGCCGGAAATTCGAGGTTCATCGGGATTTTTTCGTCAGCATTGAAAACCCAAATTTCAGGTGTAGAACCTCGAAAGGTGCAATCTAGCAGTTTGATCTGAACGCCAAAACCGAAAAATCAGGGCTATAAATTTCAAACTCGTTTTGCTAGCTTTTCTCGTGAAGTTCGAGTAGATTCCGCGCCGGGTTGGTTCTCTACGTGGTTCCGCGGAACCGGCATGCCTCTGTGTTGAACAACTGTAGACAGGATAAAACGATGAAGCGTGTAATTCTCTTGTGCACAATACTCGTGCTCCCTCTGCTCGCGATGGCTCAGCCGTCCTGGGATGAGCAGGTTATCGCAATCAATACGGACGGTCCGATCATCGTCCACACCGCCGATATTGATGGCGACGGCGACTTGGATGTCGTCAACTCTGGCTGGTTTGACGACAAGATCGTGTGGCACGAAAACCTGACCAACGGCTGGAACTCGCACACCATTGACCCGGATTTTCCCGGGAACCGGACCGTCTCCCCCGTCGACCTTGACCAGGACGGCGACATGGATGTGTTGTCCGCGGCGTTCTCAGGCGACGAGCTGGCCTGGTATGAACAAGATGGAAGTACGTGGACCAAGCATGTGATTTCGAATACCGTGGACGGGCCCGTAGGCGTTGCAGGTATCGACCTCGATCAGGATGGCGACATTGACGTTGTATGTACTGCGTTCAACGACGATAAGATTTTTTGGTACGAGAACGACAACCAGAGCTTCACTGAACATGAGATCGGCCGGAATTATAACGGTGCGAACGGGATTGCGCCTTTCGACATTGATCAGGACGGTGACATTGACATCGCGACCAGTTCACAGGAAGGCAACCAGATTTCGTGGTGGGAAAACGACAACTTCAACTGGATCGAACATGATCTGAGCCAGAACATGGCGTCCGCTCGTTGTGTCGCGGTCGGCGACATGGATGGTGACGGCGATCCGGACATTGTCGGTGCCGCTGTGATTGCGGACGAAATCGCGTGGTGGGAAAATCGTGGCGGCGGTGAATTTGTCAAGCACATCGTCAGCTGTGGGTTCGACGGTGCTCGTTTTGTCAAGATTGTGGACCTCGACAACGACGGCGATAATGACCTCGTCGCGACAGCACTGTGGCGTGATGAAGTGGCGTGGTTCGAAAATGTCGGCGACGATTTCATCAAGCACCTGGTCAGCAACGGCTTATTCCTGGCGAAGGGTGTGGATGCTGCGGATCTGGATAACGACGGCGATATCGACATCGTCGGCGCGTCCTACCAGGCCGACAACATCATCGTCTTTTCGCAGAACCCGTCAGAGAATCGGGATAAGGTCAGCATCGAGTTGACACCTCACGAATACCCGATTGCAGTGCAGCGTGAAAGCGATTTTCTCCTCGACCTGGAAATCAATATCGACAATTTCTTCATCGGTTATTACGGTATCTGGATCGAGATCATGCTCCCGAACGGTCACATCTACGGTCCGACCTATTACAACGACGTCTGGGTGATTTTCGAGCGTACGCTCACCTCGAACAACTATGCCCAGTACATTCCGTCGAACGCGCCCTACGGTGAGTACCAGTGGATGCTGAGCGTTGGCGATGCCGGCGAACACGCCTATCAAACCGCCTCCTTCCGCTTCACTGTCGAACCGAGCCAAAGCGCGAATGAAGCAGTAGTCGGCGAAACGAAGCCCGGCGACTGGAGCGTTTCCGGTCTCGACATTTCCGAGTTCGAGGATGACGCCACGGCGTCGGATTTCTTCGCCCAGCCGCGTGAAACCGCGCTTGGCAAAGCATACCCGAACCCGTTCAACGCGCAGGTGGTGATTCCGTTGAGTGTGGCGAACGACAGCGATGTGCGCCTGACGGTACACAACACACTCGGCCAGGAAGTGGCGGTGCTGCAGGATGGGACGTTATCCGGCGGCACGTACGAGTTCAGCTTCCAGGCACAGAATCTGAGCACCGGTTTGTATTTTGTGCAGGCCACAGTGGATGGGCGCACTCTCGCCCCTCAGAAGCTGATGTTGCTGCGATAGCTGGTTGGTCGGTGATCGGTCATCCGACGCAGGACAATCGTTTAGCACGTACCAACAAGAAACCGCGACCACCAGAGGGTGATCGCGGTTTTCTTGTGGGCGATACTGGATTCGAACCAGTGACTTCCACCTTGTAAGGGTGGCACTCTAACCAGCTGAGTTAATCGCCCATGTTTGAGTTGGATAGGTCTTCCAACACTTTCGCCTGTGTGGTGAAGGAAATCCCAGACGACGACCGTGTACTGACCATCAGCGCTTCGACGATGGGTTCCGTAACCTCTTCAACCGCAGTCCAGGATACAATGAAATTGGCGCCGGTTCCACCACTTGCGTCACGCTCTTCAATAACGATATTCAACGTTTCCAACGGTTTCAGCACTCGTTTCTCATTCATGTACGACTTCAGCAGTTTGCCGCTGATTCCATGATAATCCGCTTGCGTTATTGTGATCGAGTGATAGCGATCCGTGTTGTGAATTGAAAGCATTGCTGCCAGTTCCAGGGTACGCTGTGCGTCCCTGTAGAAAATGCTGGAATAGATCGGTACATACAGCACTTGCCCTGAGATGACAAGCTCTGAGGCTTCAGCTGCGGCTCTCACCTCTGAAGGCGATGCGGCGGGAGTCGTTTGAGGTTCTGCCCGAGTTCCATCCTCCGACTGAGTGCAGGCGGAACTCGTCACGATGGCGATCAGCAGCAGCAGCCGGGCTGTATGTGCAAAGGGTTTACGAATTCGTCTGTCCTCGTTTGTCCCTGACCAGAATAGACACCGGCAGCAGCACGACGTAGCCGATCACCAGCAGGACCGGGCCGAGAGTCAGCGACGAGAAGCTGTCATACGGACCCTGGCCGAGGAACACATACCCGATGATGATCACCGCCAACGAGGCGAGGAACCAGTACAGGTTCTTGCGTGAGAACGGCCACGTGAACCGGTCGGTTTGCACCGGCGCGCGTTTCGGCTTCGGTTGGTCGAGGACCGACTTTGCTTCGGGGCTGGTCTTTTTCTGCTTTGACTTCTCAGTTGTAGCTGCCATCGTTCTCGTCTTCTCTCGCTGAACAGAGTTGCTGCGTGGTTGTTCACGGTAAAACAGGATCGAGTTTCGCGAACAGCCTGTAACGTACACTCAGACAGGACTCCCGGTCAACGCAGAGTCCCGCTTGAACCTCGTGGGTCCGTCCCCTAGTTTGGGATACACAACAGTTGCCGAAACCAAGCAGGATCCACGCATGCACAACATCCGTCCGGGTCTCGTTCTGGTTCTGTTCACCCTGCTTCTGGGTGGAACGTTCCAGCAGACTCACGCCGTCCCCCCCGCCGTCACTGACTCATCCATGGCTTACCTCAAGCTGCTCGCGGACCCGGAGTTGTATAAAGGCCGTAAATCCGGTTCAGAGGGCGGGAATGCGTCCCAGATGTGGATCGCTGTACAGTTCGACCGTTGGGGCCTGCAGCCGTTGATCGACGACAGTACCCTGGTCCGTTATCCGATGCTGGCGACGGTCGAGAAGAAGGCGAAGCTGGTGCTGCTGGACACGGAACGGTATGACGATCTCGAGTTTCTGCTTGGGGACGATTACACGGTCACCGTTAACAGCGGCAGCGGGAAGGTCACCGCGCCGGTGGTGCTCGTCGGTCACGGCATCTCGAAACCGGACAAGGGCTGGGATGATTATGGCGACGCCGACGTCTCCGGCAAGATCGTCGTCATCCTGCGTGGCAAACCGACCAGCGACGAGCAGTGGGATGATGAATACCGGCGCACCTACCTGCTCAACGAGGCGAAATCTCGCGGCGCGGCTGGTGTGTTGTTCTACATGGGCGAAAACGTGATCGGCGGTGCGGCGATCATGGAAGAGGCCTACAGTCCGGACCTTCCCAGCGCGGTTATCGGCGAACGGGTGCTCAGCCACCTGTTCTACGGCACCGGCTTCACTCATGAGATCTACAAGCGCGTGCTCAAGAACGAACCCCGTGTGCTTGAATTCGGCAAACGCATGCGTCTTGAGACCAAGGTCAGGCGCATCGAAGACGGGCATGGGTACAACGTCGCCGGGGTCGTACCCGGCACCGACCCGAAGCTGGCAAAAGAAGCGGTGTTGTTCGGCGGGCACGGTGACCATGTCGGTCCAAACGCCCTTGGCCATGTCTACGCCGGCGCCGATGATAACGGATCCGGCACGGTGGTGGTGATGGAGCTGGCGCGTGTTTTCGCGCAGAACCCTCAGCCGCGTACGATGATCTTCATGATCTTCGGCGGCGAGGAACAGGGCCTGCTCGGCAGCCGCGCGCTGGCGGCGGAACTGCCCGAGACGTACGACTACATCACCATGGTCAACCTCGACATGGCCGGTCGTGGCGAGGGTATCACCGGTCTCGGCGGCGGTCAGGCGATACCGGACTTGTGGTATGATTTCTACGCATCGTTGTCCGACAGCATGCGCGGCCAGATTCAGCAGCGGCGTTCGTGGGGCGGCTTCAGCTCCGACCATGCCTATTTCCGGGAAGCGGGCATTCCGGCATTCACCGCCTACAGCAAAGGGTCGCACGACCATTACCACAGCACCGAGGACCGGTACGAGACCATCGACACCCGCGCGATCGGAGGTAGCCTGTCCGCCATCAGCCTGTGGCTGGAGACGGTCGCGTCGCACCCGGAACCGCTGACCCACCCGTACCAGCCGGAGCGTGTCGTCTGGCATTCGGGGTACGGCCTCCGTTGGGCGGAATTGAGCGAGAACCTTGATACAGATCTGGCCACCTCCCGCGAGTTCAATCACCAGGGTTATGTCGCCACGGTGCTCACTACCTACCCTCCGACCAACGACATCGAGCGCGAACTGTTCGAGGAGACGCTCGACCATTATCGTGACCGTCTCGAGCTGGAAGACGATCTCAACCTCGGCGAGAAGCTGGCGAACGTGCGCGGGAACGCATACAACCTGCGTGGGACGGTCTTCCTCGCGGTGGAAGGCGATGCGTTGACCAGCGCCGACAGCACGCGGATGGAATTCTGGGACGCGCTCGGCTTGCACTGGATACGGCTCGAACAGCCGACGGCGTGGCTCGGGAACGGCGAGCTGCGCTTTGACAAACAGGGAATTGTGCGGGCGTGGAAGACGCTGGACACCATCGTCGAGCTGCCGTTGGCGGATGCGCAAGAGTGGCTTCCGCTGCTGCCCGAGCTGGGAACGGTCCTGTTCACCGGGGAATGGAACGCGTTTGCCGCACTGGACGACGACACCCGTTCAGAGTTGAAGGATAACGGCGCGCACCTGCTGGTTCGTGTCCCGCATGCCGACCTGCCCGACGCCATCACTGCGACCGATCAGTTCCACGAGCTCCAGGTGCACCTTCAGCCGGTCGGCGACGACTACAGCGAAACCCTGAGCTGGATTCGGCTTGCGCTGGACGACGGCCTGGAGAAAGAAGAGCTGAAGAACTGGATCGGTGGGCACTTCGGGATGTGGTGAGAAAGGCTATGGACTATAGGCCATGGGCTATAGGCCATAGGCTATAGGCTATAGGCTATGGGATTCGGGGTGTCATTCTGAACGGAACGAAGAGAAGTGAAGAATCTACCTGAAGATACGGCGACGGTCCCTCATTGAACCAACGCCGTTTAATTGAGCAGATCCTTCACTGCGTTCAGGATGACACCACTATCGATGACCAGCCACCGAACCGATTACCTATAACACCGATTACCGAATACCAATTACCGGTTACCGCCCCTCCCAAGCCAGCTGTTCCGCGTAGAGCGTGTTCTTTAGCAGCAGCGCGACAGTCATCGGCCCAACGCCGCCGGGAACCGGTGTAATCAACGACGCGCGCGGTTCGACTTCTTCATACAGCACGTCGCCGGTCAACCGGTAGCCACGTTTCTTCGTCGCGTCCTCGACACGGTTCATCCCGACGTCGATCACCACCGCGCCTTCCTTGACCATGTCGCCGTGTACGAATTCCGGCTGGCCGATGGCGGCGATCAGGATATCCGCCTTGCGTGTGTGCTCGGCGATATCAACGGTCCGGCTGTGGCACAGGGTGACGGTCGCGTTCGCGCCCTTCGCCTTGCGCATCAGCAGCATCGCCATCGGTGTGCCGACCAGGTGGCTGCGCCCGAGGACGACTGCGTGCTTGCCCTGCGGGTTGACGCCGTAGCGTTCCAACAGCTCCATCACGCCCAACGGTGTGCACGGAACAAACTTGGGTTGATTCAACGCAAGCAGCCCCATATTCATTGGGTGGAAACCGTCCACGTCTTTCATCGGATCGATGGCGCGCACGACTTCGTCCTCGTCCAATCCTTTCGGCAATGGCGATTGTACCAACAGGCCGTTGTAGCGGTCGTCCGCGTTGATCTCCCGCACCTTGGCGAGCAGATCGTCCTGCGTGGTATCGGCGGGCATGCGTTCGATCAGCGAGCGCATCCCGGTTTCCTCGCACGCCTTCTTCTTCATGTTGACGTAGACCTTGGAGGCGGGATCGTCACCCACGAGGATTAACGCCAGTCCGGGTTGACGGCCCTCTTTCGCGCGCTTCGCGACCTCGTCCGCGACTTCCTGCCGCAACGCTGCCGCCACAGCCTTGCCGTCAATGTTTTTATCGCCGTTCATGGATGGACTCCGTGTTGCAGGTTTTGTGCGTAGGACCGAGAATAGAGCTGGAAAACGAGATAGTCAAACACCTTCGCCGGCCACGGGAACCTCGGGAACGCGGTGACCAGGCAGTTGACGAACTCGAACACCGGTTCACTGCAGAGATTCCGCAGCAGCCACGGCCTTATCACCCCCGACAACAATCCGCGACCCGGACGGGTCCGCAACTTGTTCAGCGAAAGCTGGCATTCCAGATGCGGGTGTTTTTCGAGCAGACGCGGGATCGCGTGCTCACTGAACGCCTGGTAGCGTTGCACCTGCTGCGTCCACGTGATGTCGTGTTCGTGGAAGCTGCGGGCGCGGGGTTCGTAATAGAAAAATACGCCGGCGTTCTCGAGCCGGATTGCAAACTCGAGGTCTTCTCCGCCCCACCCGTGAAAACCTTCGTCGAATTCGCCGGCGATATCGAGGATATGCCTGGGAAACGCCGAGTTGCCGCTGGTAAAGTAGCGTCCCGGGATACGGTCGCCCGGATGATGCTTGTGCGCGCCACGGGAGTGCGAATACTCGAGGAATGCGCTCGGTTTCAGGGATGGATGCGGGTCGTAGCGTCCCGCGATGACACCGTCGGTGTGCAGCACTGCCCGCACCATCATCTCCAGCCACACCGTCACCGGCTCCATGTCACTGTCGAGAAAGGCGAGGATTTCCCCTTTCGCCAGTTGCAGTGCGAGGTTACGCGCACGAGCACGGCCGACATTGCTCGCAAGACGATGGGCATCGATAGCGAACGGGGCATCTGGCTTATCGAACCAGGCGGGTGGATTCTCCCAGCTGCCGTCGTCGATCACGATCCAGTTGAATTTCGTATGCGGGTAGGTTTGCGCGGCGAGGGCGTGCTTGAGCCGGTTCAGGGTCCGCATTGGCCCGTGGTGAATGGTGAGCACGCTGACTGTCGGCGCATCCCGAAGCATCGCTTCCCTTACAGTTCAACCGCCCGGAGTAGTTCGGCGGCCTGTTCAGGTGGAGTGCTGTTGATGTGGAACCCAGTGCCGAATTCGAACCCGGCGAGGTTGCCCAGCCGTGGCAGGATCATCAGCCGCCAGTGCCAGTCCAGCTCAAGCGTGCTCCACTGCGCGGGCCGTGGGTCAATGGTATCGGAATTCGGTGCGGTAACGAGGGTGAAGTTGTACGGCGGATCGTCCAGCGCCGCTTTGATCCGTGTCAGCACATCCCGCATCAGGTACATGAATTCACGGATATCTTTGTCGGTCATCCGACGGAAATCGTGCTGGTGGAATCGCGGCATGATCCACGTTTCGAAGTTGAAGCGGCTGGCATACGGGCAGAATGCGACGAACCGGTCGGTCACCTGCACCAGCCGGTCGCGCTGGTCCAGTTCCTGCGTCAGCATATCGCACAAGAGGCAGCGATTCTTGTCGCTGTAGTGATCCCGTGCGGCCTGCAACTCCATCGCAACCTGCATCGGGGTGACCGTCATCGCCGCAATTTGCGTATGCGGATGCGACAAACTCGCCCCCGCCGCCTTGCCGTGATTGCGGAACAGGATGACGTACTTCAGCCGACGGTCACGGAACAGGTCAATGATGCGATCCCGGTAGGTGACGCCGAGGTTGTAGATGTGATCGTCGTCGAGCTGCGGCAGGTCGTCGTACCGGCTGGGTGTTTCGATCACCAGCTCATGCGCGCCGACTCCATTCATCTTGTCGTAAATACCATTCCCGCGCCGGTCGAGGTCACCCTCGACGCGGAACGCGGGAAATTTGTTCGGAACGACACGCAGTTGCCAACCCGGCCCGTTCTTCTTGCTGCCCGGTGCGCGAATGGCGAAGATCTCGGACGTTGTTTCCGACTCATTGCCTTCGGCGAATGGGTCGAAGCCGTCGATGTCTTCGTCCGCGCGACGGTAATCCGTCGGACGGATGCCCCGCTCCGGCGCGATAATCACCCACCGGCGCTGCAACGGATCATGTCGCATCTCTGCGTGCATAGGGGGTTACGCCCACATGTTGAGGTCGATGTCCGGGAACAGCGGGTCACGTTTGCAGATCGTGTCGTACTTCTCCCACATCTCGCCGGTGATCTCTTCGCCGTTCAGGTGCTTGTCGATCAGGCCCCGAATGAACTCGAAATCGTTGGCGTGCAGGTTGATCCGCATCTCGGCATAATCCGCCGCCGCGATGGTGCTGATCAGGAACTGCCAGTCGCTGGCTTCGAGAACCAGCAGCTCACGCGCAAGCTGTTCAAGCATTTCCTTCAGCTTGCCGTCGGCGTCCTTGTGTTCACGGACCAGCCGCGTCATGTGTTTTTCGGCGGCATGGATCAACGGCCAGGTCCACGCGGTCTTGTCGTTGAGCCAGATGTAGTGATGGCCGCCTTCGCCCCACGAACCTTCTGGTAATTTGATCAACGGCGCATCATGCGAATCGTTGATCAGCTCGAATCCATGTGCGGCTTCAAGCTTGTTTTCGTTAGCAATCAGCGCCAGCACCTTCTCGAGGAAATGCGGCCCTTCGAACCACCAGTGGCCGAACAATTCCGTATCGAACGGACTGACGACGAACCGGTCAGCGACGGGAACATCCGCACCGGCGATCGTCTCCTGCAGTAGACCGTAGAAATGGTCGGCGTTTTCGCCCAGTCGGCCTTCGATCTTGCCCGGGACGTATTCTTCCTTGTCGCCGAGGTCGGCATCGGATCGGGTGACACGCCAGTATTTGTGCCCGCCCGGGAAATGCTTCTTGTGAAAATCGAGGTAGTTGCCGTCACCGGGATAGCCGTACTCACCGGACCACACCTGCAGCGAGGTCTTGGAATCACGGGTCAGAACCCCAACCGGGCCTTCCTTGTCTTCGCCGACGGTGCTGTCGAGGAAGTAGGCGCGGTACGGTGTCCGATTCTGCGCGGCGGCGAACTCACGGGTCTTTTCGTTGTCCGCCTGCTCCCACAACTGCATCAGGCCTTTGAAGCGGTCGAGATACGTGCCCACGGCCTGGCCACCCTTGGTCAGGTGTGAATCGACGATGAAGTAGCGTAAGCCGTGCTTCTGCACCAGCTCCTCGACACCCTTGCGGTCAAAACCAGAATCGTCCGGATCCACCGGGCTGCTCCAGTGATAGGCTGGACGGTAGGCGCATTCCGGCAGCCAGATGCCCTTCGGCTTACGGCCGAAGTGACGTTCATGCGACTTCACCGCCATCGCGATCTGTGCGTTGACGGCTTCATCCGTGCCGAGCAGCGGCAGGTAGCCGTGCGTCGCGCCGCAAGTGATGATCTCGATGGTACCGGCGTCCAGCAGCTCACGGAAGCCGCTGAGGATGTCGGATTTCAACGGACCGTTAAAATCCGCTTTGACTTCCGAGTACCAGTCAACCCACATCTGGGCGACGGTCGCCTTGTTCTCGTCCCCGGCCGCCTTGAATGAATTCAAGTCTTCTTTCGCGGTGAGGATGCGGGAGTCGAGGTAGCCGTTGAATTCGCCGACGAATGTCGGGTCAGCCAGCTGTTCCGCGAGCACCGGGCTGATGCCGATGGTGATCGCCGCCTTCTTGCCCTGATTCTTGAACTCGCTGAACACGCGCCACAGCGGGATGTACGTTTCTGCAGCGGCTTCGTTGAGCCACACGGAACCGTGCGGCCAAGTGCCATGCGTCAGCACGTACGGCAGGTGCGAGTGCAGGACAAAGGTGAATTTACCAAGTGTTGTATCAGTCATGATGGTATCCAGAACCTTCTTTTTCGTGTGAAAACTGCTGGTTAGCGCATACGTAGCGAAATGTCGAGCGGTTTCGCTGAATGCGTTAACGCCCCCAGGGAGATTCGGTGTACACCGGTCGCGGCCACCTCGGCGAGGTTGGCCAGCGTGATGCCGCCGGACGCCTCGAGTACGCAGAGGTCGCCAGTTCGTTCCACCGCCTGTATCAGGTGTTCCGGCGGGAAGTTATCAAGGAGAATGCGGTCAGGCTTCTCTTGTAACGCCAGATCAAGCTGTTCGAGAGTCTCGACTTCCACTTCGATCGGAGTGTTTCCGCCGTGCTCAGCGACCCAAACGTGGGACGTACGCACCGCTTCCGCGACTCCGCCGGCGGCTTCGATATGGTTTTCCTTGATCAGGATTTCGTCGTACAGACCAATCCGATGATTCCCCGCCCCACCGCACGTGACGGCGTATTTCTCCGCGATGCGCCAGCCCGGTGTCGTCTTACGGGTATCGATCACCACCGCGCGGGTACCGGCGACCAACCGCATCGCGTCACGGGCCATCGTCGCAACACCGCTCAGGCGGCCAAGACCATTCAACGCCGTCCGCTCGCTGATCAGGATGCCGTGCACAGGACCGGTCACTGTCGCTAACAGCTGGCCGGGGGTGACATGCGTGCCGTCTTCAACGTGGAACGTCCAAGCCGCCGCCGGATCGGTCATCCGGCCGGTGTACACCGCCCAGTCGATCCCGGCAATGATACCGTCCTGTTTCGCGACCAGTTGCGCCTCGCCAGTCTGATCAACGGGAATGGTCGCGAGGCTGGTGATGTCTCCACGGTCGCCGAGGTCTTCGTCCAGCGCTTCCCGGACATGCCTGGCCAACCACTCGTCCCCGGTCGCGTCACGCAGTCTCATCGTCCCTCCTCAACCGCGGCACGTTCCTCCTGGAACATCTCCAGCCGTTTCACCTGTTCGTCAGCACGGCGTCCGAATGGACTGCCCAGCCCTTCCCGCCGCACAATTTCGCGGTACATCTGCTTCGCGCGTTCGGGTTCGTTTAAGCGTTCGAGCACACGTCCGGCGGCGTACAAGGCGGTCACACCCCACTTGAGTTTCGTCGCACGGTTCAGGTGAACCACGCGCAGGTATTCGCTGACCGCTTCCTTCAGCCGGCCATCCCGTTCCAACGCTTCCGCGATGTAGAACTGGCAGGCGGCGTAGTCTTCGCCTTCGGCAAAGGTCATCGCCCGGCGGAATTGCGAGATCGCAAGGTCGTAGTGACCGGTTTCGTGGTAGGATAGCGCGAGATTCATGCGATGGTCGAACGCATCCGGCGCATCCGGATACAGCTCGAGGTATTTTCGCGCGGCCCGCATCGCGCCTTCGTAGAACCCGGCATCCTTGAAGGCGCGGACCTGGTTGCCGAGCACATACGGCCAGCTGTCGATGTATGCACTGTCCGCGAGCACTTCCTCGTACTTGTTGAATGCGTCGAAGTAGTTCTGCTTGCTTGCATAATAGTTGCCAAGCAGCCAGTAAACGTTTCCCATTACTGGATGGTCGGGGACGTCGGCGCTCAGCTCGATCAGCATTTCGTAGGCTTTGTCCGCCTCGCCCTGGTCCATGTAATCACGCGCCAGCTCGTACTTGGCCCACGGCGCCTGGTCCGTGTCCTCGTACTTGTTCATCACGGCCTTGTAAGCCTTGAGCGAATTGTTGTACTGCTGCTTGGACGAATAGAACCGGCCCTTCTCCAACTCAAACCGTGCCAACGCCTGGTCCAGTTTCGGATCCTGCTTGTGCCAGCCCTCGAACGCTTTCGTCTCGGGCAACGCTTTGTCCATCAAGCCACCCCGGTACAACGCGACGACGCCGAGTTCGTCCAATGCGAACGCCGTGTCGGGGTTGGTTTCATGCTCGGAAGCGGTCCGTGCCCACTCATGCGCCTTGGCGTACTCTCCGCCACGGAAGGCCCAGTGAGTCAGCTGACGCCGGAGCGGTTGCAACGTCGGATCATCCGGCGAGCGCCGGACCGCCTGCTCGTACATCGGCAAGGCGTACTCCCACTTCCCGCCCTGGTGGTACAACCGTGCGAGCCGCAGGGACGCCATCGGGCTTGTCCGCTGCGCGAGGTACGCGGTGTAGTCGAACAAGGCGTTCAACGTGTCGCCCCGGGCTTCAGCGTTCAGCGCGGACAGCAACAGATTGTCACCAGCTGCCAGCACCGGCTTGACGAACGACGGCTGAGTCGGATCGCTAGCCTCGATCCATGCAACAACCGCCTGCGCAGTGGCGGGGTCGCCGTCCCTTGCAAACGTGCCCAGCAGATGATCGATCACCTGTGGCGCGTTTTCTTCGATCTGAGGTACATACGGCGCCTGGTTCAGCAGCCAGTCGCCAGCCGTCGCCGCTTCGGACTGGCTCGGGCGTTGCGTGATCCAGTACAGCGCGGCTTCTGTCATCTCTGGAGAATCAGGCGCTTCCAGCAACCGTCGTGCGAAACTGTCCGCCTTTGCGATGCTGTCGGCGACCAGTTCCTGTTGGAACGCGATCAGCAACGCCTGCCGAGTCGTGCGACTGGACAGATCGCCACTCAGCACCGTGTCGAGCGTGGTGTGGTAGAGCGAATCCAGTTCCGACTCGCTGTCGCCCTCCAGCCGGTGGGTGAAGGCGTCCGCGAGGATCAGACGCACCGCATCATTGTGCCCGGCATCCGGATGCAACGCGAGATAGCGCGACCAGTCGTTCCGTTGCTGGCGGGTCAGAGTGCTGGCGACGGTGACTGTCAGATCCTGCAACGTGTTGTAGCGCCACATGCGCTTCGCGTCTGTTTGCAGGGAGTCAAAATCGTCCCGGTACAACGCTGACCACGTTTCCAACAGCGATGCCGCTCGTCCGCGCAAACCGTCCGACACCTGCAACGGTTCCGCGCTCGAGCCGTGACTCGCTTGCTGCCATTCCATCCACAATGCGTCGGCGTACAGGTCACGTGCCCGGTTACGAACATCGGGCGGGATGCTTTCCCCGGCAACCAACGGAAGTAGCAACGTCATCGCCGGTTGCGGCCGTTTGAACGAGTGCAGATACATCGCTGCGAGGTCGATTTTTGCCGCTGGAGTGACGTCAGGTTGGGCCAGTTCGCTGAGTAGCGGGATTAACGCGTCGTCGCTCTGTCCACTCACAATCACCTGTTCACCCAAGAACTCCGCTCGTTCCGCTGCGTCGTACCTGTGTGGACTTGCCGGATACAGAGAGGCGAAACGTTCAAATAGCTCCGCTGCCGTTTCGTACGCACCCAGGCGAGCGTGCAACCCGGCAGACAACCACAGCAGGTCATCGTCGAACGGCGTCGTCGCCCGGCTGACGGGTTCCGTCTCACGCAGGAAGGTCAGCGCGGCGTCGGGATCGGTCACGCCGATGGTCGTTGCCCCGTGCAGCCGGATCGACTGCTTCAGCAGCAGCTCGTCGCAGGCGTTGACCGCCTGGACATACAGGTGCGGTGTTGGATCGTCGGTCGCATAGCTGAGATCCGCCGCCGCCAGTGTCGCCGCGAGCTGGATCGTGTGATCCTCGCTGGCCATTGCTCCGGCAAACGCTGACGTCGCCTGAATTGGCTTGTTCGCACGCGCCAGGCACCAGCCCTGTTGCAGCAGGGTGCCCATGCTGTCCGCAGCGGCGTAGAGGGTGCGTGCCGCATCGTTGTTGCCTTCCCGGAACATCAGGTCGGCGAACGCGAGGTCAACGCGGGCCTGTTGCGTCGAATCCGGTGCCATCCGGGACGCACGTTCGAACATCAGCCGCGCGCCGCCGCCATCTCCGCTGCGGAAGCGTAATTTCGCCAGTTCCAGCGCGGCTTGTGACGCGAAAGGTACATCCGCCATTCCCTCCAGCACCTGCGTCCAGATCTGTTCAGCGGCTTTCGGATCGAGACGCTGCAGTTCCCAGCGTCCGAGGAACAACCCGGCGGTGACTTTCAGGCTGTCGCTGCTGGTGTGCATCGCGACGGATTGCGCTTCTGTGATCGCGGGTGGAAGATCATGCTGCCCGGCGTAGGATTGCGCCAGCAGTAGGCGCGCTTCGAATTCCCATTCGGTGCCGGGAAAGTCGCGCAGCAGGATGTTGAGTGTGCGTTCGGTGGCCTGCCAGTCACGGATCGCCAGTTGCAATTTGGCGGCACGCAACAAAGTTCGGGGCAGAGTTTGAGCGTCGGGATACAACACCTGCACCGCGAGGTAACGGTCAATTGCGCGAGACGTGTCGCAGAGCAGCAGGTCCATCTCGGCGGCACGGTGCATCGCCTCGACCGCGCGCGTACTGTCCAGCAGGTACACCGCCGCGCGTTCGTAGGCATTCCGTGCGGTGGGAATCAAATCCTGATGCTGCAGCGATTTGGCGAGCCACAGGGCGGCATCGCCGGCGTACTCATGGTTCGGATAGGCCTTGAGGAAGAGCTCGAACTCGGAGGCGGCAAAATCGTACATGCCTCGATCATACATTTTTCGAGCGTGGAGGAAATCGCCTTCGGGTCCGACGGAACCGGGCGCGAAATTATCCTCCTCCTGTGCGAAGGAAATCGGCGGCAAGAAAGCCGCGGCCATGACGATCAGCATCACCAGCGAGAACAGAACACGCACTGCCCCACCCCACCGGATCGTCGTCGTCCGGCGCCGCTCGAGTCGTTTCATCGCTCGCTCACCCCTCGTCACACGGGTTCCGCTAAAAGTCCTTCACCGGCTGCAGCCGGGCAATTTTCTGGATCAACTTTTTCTGGCCAATACCATCAAATTCGACCGTGACCCGCACCGAGTCCTGGAACGGTGACGTCGCAATCACGATTCCCTGCCCGAATTTGGGGTGCGTGACCAGGTCGCCGGCACGCACCGCCGGAATGTCCTCACCACTCACATGCGCGGTCTGCGGTGAAGTTGCCTGGCTTTCTTCGTTCGGCTCGTCATGCTGAGTTCCACCGCCCAATCGTCCAAGCACCGGCAGCTCAGCCGACGCCTGCTTGCGAGGCGCTTTACTCAACGTGCGCGGTTTCCACGATCCACCGCCCGATCCAGTATACCCCTGCGCCTTCTGCAGGCCCTGGTACTTGCCGGCGGAGGACATGGGGTTTCGTCCCGTCCACTCGATGCTGTCCTTCGGCAGATCGAGCAGGAATGGACTCGGGCCCATGTCGGTAAACTGACCCCAGACTCGCCGGTTCTGCGTGTACGTCAATACTAATTCATCGTGCGCCCGGGTCACGGCCACATAAAACAGCCGCCGTTCCTCGTCGAGATCACGGGAGTCGTCGTCATCCGGGCTGCTCAACGGGAAGGTTTTGTCCTCGAGACCGGTGACGAACACGCTCGGGAATTCCAGCCCCTTGGCGGCGTGAATCGTCATCAGGCGCACCGAATCCGCACCCGGATCGTACTTGTCCTGATCGCTGGCCAGCGCCGCCTGCTCGAGGTAATCCTGCAACGTGCCCCTGCGCACCGAGTGTTCCGCGAGACTGTTGAAGAGGCTGTCGAGGTTGTCCAGTCGGCCTTGCGCCTCGAAATCGCCCTCGTCACGTAACCGGCCGATGTATCCGGATTCCTCAAGCACCGTCTGCGCCCACTTTTCCAGCGGAGCGGGCTCAGCGGCTTCACCTTCAGCTATGGATTGGACGTCGTCCGGAATCGCCTCGGCATCGCCATTCTCGGCGGGTTTCGGCGGCTGAATCGAATGCAGCGCGGTTTGCCACGTCAGGATCTGCTCGGTGAACTTCTGGCAGGCGTTGACCGCACGTGTCCCCAGTCCATCGACCAGGTTCGACTTGGTCATCACCTCGAACAGTGATCGGTCGTGTTCCGCTCCGAACGCCTGCAGTTTCTGCAACGTGGTCGCGCCGATCCCGCGCGGCGGTTCAGCGATGATCCGGCGCAGGGACAACTCGTCCAGCGGATTCAGACACAGCCGGAAATACGCCAGCGCGTCCCGGATTTCCTTGCGCGAATAGAAGCCAACACCGCCCAGCACCTGGTACGGATACCGCATCGCGCGCAAGGCGTCTTCGAACAAACGGGATTGCGCGTTGGTACGGTACAGAATCGCGAAGTCCTTGAACGCGCGCTTTCCACTCAATGTTGCCCGGCCGATGCGATCAACCACTTCGCGGGCTTCGTCGATATCGGTACCGACCCCGACCACCTCCGGGACCACGCCGCCGGACCGATTGGTCCACAGCTTCTTTTCTTCGCGACGGATCGACTTGCTGACGACGGCGTTTGCGAGATCGAGAATCTGCTGCGTGCTGCGGTAGTTCTGTTCCAGACGAAAGACCTTCGCGCCTTCAAACACATCCTTGAACGAGAAGATGTTATCCACCCGCGCACCACGCCACCCGTAAATCGACTGGTCATCGTCCCCGACCGCGAACAGGTTCGGTTTGGGTCCGGCGAGCTGACGCAACAGCTCGAACTGGGCACGATTGGTGTCCTGCATCTCGTCCACGTGTAAGTAGCGCCATCGTCCCGACCAGTAGTTCAGCACCGCCGGATACTCGCGGAAGAGCTGGATCGGCAGGGTGATCAGGTCGTCGAAATCCATCCCGCCGAGCACCTTCAGGCGCTTCTTGTATTCGGGATAGACCGCCGCGACCACTCGTTCGAAGGGTAATTTTGCGCGGGCATCGTAGGTTTCTGGATCAACGAGATCGTTTTTCAACTTGCTGATCGCCGAGTGCACCATCTTCGGCCGGAAGCGGTCCTCGGAGTGATCCTTGAGGATCTGCTTGACCAGCCGGACGGAATCGTCGGCATCGAAAATGGAGAAGTCGCGTGGATAGCCGAGGGTTTCGGCGTCCCGGCGCAACACACGCAGCATTGTCGAGTGGAAGGTGCCGGCGGCGACCTCATCGCCTCCGTCGGTGATCTGCGCCGCACGTTGCTTCAGCTCTCCGGCGGCCTTGTTGGTAAAGGTGACCGCGAGGACTTGCCACGGACGGGCAAGCCGTTGCTGGACAATGTGCGCGATGCGGTGCGTGAGCACACGGGTCTTGCCGCTGCCCGCCCCGGCGAGCACGAGCACCGGGCCTTCGGTACACTCAACGGCGGCCTTCTGCGCGTCGTTGAGCCCGGTAAACAAATCGGTGGCAAACTGGAATTGGTTCATTGGCTGTTGAGGCGTTGCTGCCGTGCAACCACACGGCGGACCTCGTCGAACTTTTCTTTCGCTTTCAGGTGTTCTTCGTAGGTGCGGGTGAAGGTATGACCGCCGTCTCCCCGCGCCACCATGAACAGCCACGGCGCCTCGGGAGGTTTCACCGCAGCCCTCAGCGCGGCTTCGCCGGGGTTGTTGATCGGTCCCGGCGGCAACCCGCGATACAGGTAGGTATTGTACGGACTGTCGATCTTCAGATCGGTAAGCAACAAGCGTTTCGGACCGTTCGGGAGCAGGTATTGAACTGTCGGATCGGCCTCGAGTTTCATGCCACGATTCAAGCGATTCCTGTACACCGCCGCCACATCCCCGGCCTCAGCCTCGAGATTGATCTCGCCTTCGACGATACTGGCCAGAGTGATCACTCCAAGCAGCCCGTATTTGTCCGCCCGCGCATCGGCCAACCACCGGCCGCCGAGCCGATCGGAAAAATGGGACACCATTTCCGTGACCACACGTTCCGGATTGGCGTTCAGCGGGAAGACATACGTTTCCGGGAACAACAGGCCGTCCAACGAGGGCAGTTCGTCAAAACCGAGCTTCGCGGTGAAGGCTTCGGAACGTACCGTAGCGACAAATCCGGCGCTGTCGGTTATACCCGCCGCCCGTAGTCGTGCTCCCATCTGTTCTGCGGTCCAGCCCTCGGGGAAAGTCACCTCAGTGGTGGCGATACGTCCCTCGGTGAGGATCGCGGCCAGATCCGAGGACGACGCCGATCGTTCGAGGAAATACGTGCCGGACTTGATCGCTTCCGCTTTGTTCCGCAGGCGCAGGTACCAGACAAACCCGTCGGAGTTGTCGATCAGCCCTGCGTCGTGCAATGATTCCGCGACGGCGTACGCGTACATCCCGTCACGCACGCGGAATGTGTCGACTCCGGCGGCGTCCGGGTTGGCCCGTTCGCCGAAAATCGCGTCACCGAAAAACAGCAACGTGGAACACACAACGATGGCCAGCAAAACAGCCAATATGATCAGGTTACGCAACAGTATGAACATCCCAGGTAAAACGGGTACACGTTCGGTAACGTTCGCGTGTCAGATCGCCAGGTTGATGTGGTTCAACCATTCGCCAACGTCCTCGGCGGAGGCGACCCACTCAACCGTTCCAGCGGAAATCGACTCGAACTCGTCCAGCATCGGTCCCAACCGTGATTGCCAGAACGGTTCCCAGATCGCGAACTTGCGCCCTTCAAAACGCCGCACCAGAGCAATGGACGACCAGATTTCGGCCAGTGTTCCACTTCCACCCGGCAAACCGATCGCCCGTGGCACACGCAGCAACATCGACATCCGTTCCGTGTAATCGCTTGCGACGAAGAACTTGTCGATATGCGGATTCGGTTTGTGCACCTTCGGCGGCGCATACAAGATGCCGACGGCTTCCCCACCAGCTTCAATCGCACCTTTGCTGGCGGCCTCCATCGCGCCACCGTAACCGCCGGTGACCAGCGTGAAGCCGCGATTGGCGATCATCCGGCCGATCCGTTCGGACAGCTTCCAGCCTTCGCTGCCCGGCTGCCATGCTCCGCCGCCGAACAGGCAGAACGGATTGTCCACCTCAAATTTCTTGTGTACGGACAGATTCATTATCTCCTCCCTGTTTGCAAGCTCATGGAAGATAAAACATTGAACCGGCATTCCCAGAGAGAGAAAAGCCATCAGAGTCTTCGCAGGTGCGGTCGTGGGGGATCGACCACACTGCAAGCCCGACCTGATGGCGAGAGTCAATGTACGAGCCGTACTCGCAGAACGCAAGGAAAAGTTAGAACTGTCTAACTCGTACCTCTCTTCATCGGATTATTTCACGGGTTCCCCCGATCAGTCCGTTCGATCAACGCCAGCGCAGATCGACATCACCCATACCGACGCTTAGGTCGATGTCCAGCTTTATCGATGCGGTGTCGTAGTCATCTGTTTCCCAGACGTCCTTGCGGACCTTTTCCATGTCATCCAGATCGATGGACGACAGGAAACCACCGTCGTGGTAGACACGGATCCCCATACCCTTTTCGACGATGATGTCGCAGCTGCCCATGCCGACGCTGATATCGACCATGCCTTCGCCCTTGTAGCCGCGCAGGTCGAGCGTCACATCGCCCATTCCGGCATCAACATCCAGCTTCTTGAAGCGCAGATGGCCGAGTTTGACTGTCTCCAGCGACCCGAGGCCGCATTCGATGCTGATCCGGTCGGACTCGATCTCGTTCGGCTTGTCCACGATCAGTTCGGTTTCCGCAAGACCGGCGTCCAGCTCGAGCCGCTTCACCTTGAGACCGGTCAGGTCAATGTTGTTTTCTCCCAGGCCGACGTCACAACGAATGGCGTATTCCGGTTTCGGAGACAGCAGCACCTGGTAATCGCCACCGTCCATATCATCGGTGCCACCAAAGTGATGATGATCGTCATCGGATTCGAGATAGACATACACCATGTCAGTCTCGCGTTCGACCTTCATCGTTGGTTCGTCGAAATCTTCGTCATACTCGCCGCTGAAGTCGACCAGGGTTTCATCTTCACCCGCCTTGACCGAGGTTTCTGCAATGGACAGATCGAGCTGCAGTTCGACAAATTCCGCGCCGCCAAGCGCTTCGGTGTGAGCGAAGGAGTTGCGCTTTTTCGCGTAGGCAATCACCACACACAACGCAAGCACAACAACCAAAGCTGAAGTCAGTTTCCTTGACATGGTTACACTCTCCTGGCTGGTGTTGGCGACACGCACTTTCGGATCAGTTTTTCCTGATCCGGATTTTTCCGCCGCCGACCGTAATGTCAATTTCAGATCCTCCCCCATTGACTTGACCGCGTGCGGCAATGCTGCCACCGAAATCACGAACGTCAAGTGGGAAGTCTGATTGTATCGCGTCCTGGTTTCTGCTGCAGTTCAGCCGGACAACCAGGTCCGTCTGGACTGATTCATAGAGGCTCACCTCGACGTCTCCGGCATTGACCTGAAGGTCCCAGCGAACGGGATCCGGCAAATCCTCGCTCAGAGTCGCGAATACAGATCCGGCGGTGAGGTCGATATCCAAATCACCCGCGATACCGTCGATGGTGATATTTCCCGCGCTGCCGAACACATCGACATCCCCCAGATGCTGGTGAATCTCCAGATCCCCGCCGCTGACATTGAAGTCAAGGTTGCCGGTGCAGTCTTCGACCAGGATATCACCCCCACGGCTTTCCAGGTTGGAAATCTCGATGATTTCAGATCGACGCATGATGATCTGGCCGCCGGATGTCTGGACTTTCAATCGTTCCGCCTTGACATCGTTCAATGTGATATCGCCACCCCAGGAAGAGATGTTCATCCGCCCACAGGCCATGTTCAGGGTGATATCACCACCAGCGGTATCCAGGTCGATAATCCCTTCGTCACCATCAAGTTCGACTCGTCCACCTGCGGAATTAACACTTTGCAGGCCACAATGCTTTTTTAGAAAGACGTCGCCACCAGATGTTGACAGGATCAACCTTCCGCTTGTCCCATCCAGAGTTACGGTGCCTCCATTGGACTCGAGCCGCATCTCGCCAGCGAGATTTTTAAGCAGGAGATCCCCACCGGTAGTAATCAGCTCTGTATTCGTGTGAAACGGTGTATAGAACGTCATTTCAAACCAGGCTGTTCGAGTCGCAAACTCCAGATCCAGCATCCTTCCCTTCATTGACAACGAATTCGTGGCAATTTCGAGGTTGGGATGCAGTTCCTCAAATTCAGTCTGTGCACTCGACTCATCCAGCCTGGAAGCCGCATGATAGACCAGAACCAGTTTGGTATCTTCGCGTTCTTCTCCAATAACGACGATTTTTGCGGAACACTCATCAACCGAAATCACAGGGCGATCCCCGAGCCCGAAAAAGCTGGTTTCTGTTGCTGTCCAGTAGTCACCACTCTTTTCCCAGACCACTTCACTTTCAGCTGCCAGCAGCATGCAAGGCACGGCCAACAGCAGCGCAATCACGAGTGTACGGCGCGGCATGATAGAGCCTTTCTACGTGAGCGGGGGGCTCGCCAGTCTTTAGACAGAGACAGTTGCAGGGGGGTTACAGGGGGAGGCAGTGGACAACGATCAAGTTCGCTCTGTCTTTGTGAAGACAAGGTACAAACTTTATCGAGGAATCACCAGTTCCACTCCTCGTCGTCTTTCGTGCGTGGCGGAGGTTGGATGCCCGGGTAATACGGTGTTCCGAGCCGGTATTCCACAAGGTTACCGTCTATGGTGCCGACCGGAATCTTGGTGCTCATGCGTACCGGGATCCGTCGTTCGTCGTCCGTGATCCAGACAAACACACGCCCGGCTTTCTTGAACAGGCCTTCCGACGTGATCACCGGTTCCACCTTGATGCAGTGAAACTCACCCGCCGGGACTTTAATGGTCTCTTTCTCATAGACCTTCACCGTCAGCGGATACTGCACGTCGAGGTCATGCACTGGAATCACCAGCTCGGTGTTTTCCTCAAGATCCTGGGCGCGCACCCAGAACAGTGCTGATATGATGTTATGCGTATAGGGCAGGGCGGGTGTGATTCCCTTTGGACCGTTCTCGTTGGAGATCGCTACCCAACCGGTGTCGTGGTTGTAGTCGAAGTACTTGCGGCTGTGGTACGAGCCTTCGTTGATGTTACGCTCGTAGCGCTGCGAATAGAGGCCGCCGATGTCAAACCAGGATTCGACGTAATCCCGCACCTTGTAAATGAAATCGATCCCCTTGGTGCTCTTCACCCGGCTGGAGAAATGGTACGCCGGACGGCCTTCCACATCCTCCACCCCGATCAGCGACATCTCGCTCATGCCGGCTTTAACGAAGGAGAATTCCATGTAGTAGCGCAGCCGCTCGCCGACACCGAAGGGGACATCGTACACCGATCCGTCCGGTGCCGCAAACGCTTCCACTCCCCCGCCCGGTTTTGCGCGATAGCCGACCGGTATCGAGCCCGGTTCAATCGCTACGGTATCTGGTTGAGAAACGAGGGTGTCAGGAGCGATGACGACCGTATCCTGCGCCGCTGCCAGCGTGTCATCCGCAACAACGAGGGTATCCTGCGCGACGATAAGCGTGTCCTGCCCCAGCAGCGTGCTGTCAGGCATGGCCGCCAAGGTGTCCGTTGTGTCCGGTGCAGGCCTTTTCTCTGGAGGGGCGCCAGCCAGCGACAACGAACAGAGAGCCAGCGCAACGGCAAACACCGTCGCAGCGGTGAAGCGGCGGAGAAATCTCGCGGTTTCTGGTTCGAGGGGTTTCGTCATAGCACTGGGTACACTCACGGTCGGCTACTTGCGTTTCCACCGGGTGCCGTCCGCTCCGTCCTTTAATTCGATGCCTTCCGCGGCAAGCTGATCACGGATTTCGTCCGCCCGCGCCCAATTCTTGTCGGCACGCGCCTGCCAGCGTTCGGCGACCAGAGCGTCAATACGTTCGGATTCAGGATCGGCGGCCTCCTCACCGAAAGGGTTGAACAGGCTTAGTGCGTGGTCGAATTTTTCCCACAACTCTGTCAGCTGTGGCAATAGTCCCTGGGTCGCCCGGCCTTCGTGGTGCAGCGCGTTGATTTCACGGATCAACGTGAACACATGCGCCAACGCCCCGCTGACGTTGAGATCGTCGTCCATTGCGCTGAAGAACCCGGCTTCTGCACGCTCAATCGCCTCGGTCGCCTCCGGGACAGCCTCACCCTCTGGATACGTGGCCCAGCTGGCGTGGAATTCGTCAATCCGTTCGATTGCGGCGCGTGCCGCCTTCAGCCCGTCGAACGTGAAATTCAGTTTGCTGCGGTAATGGGTTGCCGCCAGCACGTAGCGGATCTCACGCGGGCTGTAACCCATCTCGATGATATCGCGGAGCGTATAGAAATTGCCCAGCGACTTGCTCATCTTGCGGCCTTCGATGATCAGGTGCTCGTTGTGCAGCCACCAGTGCGCGAAATCTCCACCGATGCCGCACAGGCTCTGCGCGATTTCGTTTTCGTGATGCGGAAACACGAGGTCGACGCCGCCGGTGTGGATATCAAAATCGTGGCCGAGGTATTTCGTCGACATCGCCGAGCATTCGAGGTGCCAGCCGGGGCGTCCCTTGCCGAAGGGAGTTTCCCAGAACACGTCCCCGTCCGCCTCGTCGTACGCTTTCCACAACGCAAAGTCGCGGACATCGTCCTTGGACTCATACTCATCGGACGATACGCGTTCCCCGACACGGAGATCTTCCAGGCGTTTTCCGGACAACGTGCCGTAGTTCGCGAAACTGCTGACGGAGAAGTAAATCGAACCGTCCTCCGCCTTGTACGCGTTCCCGCTGTCGAGCAGGTTCTGTACCAGCTCGACCATGACGTCGATGTGCGTCGTCGCTTCCGGGTACACGTGCGCGCGCTGAATGTTCAACGTGTCGATGTCCGCGAAGAAGGCTTCCCGGTACCGCGCAGTGTAGTCGTTGAGCGGCAACTTTTCTTCCTGGCTGCGGCGGATGGTTTTGTCGTCGACATCGGTCAGGTTCATCACCTGCAGCACGTCGAATCCCTTCACCTCCAGCCAACGGCGCAGGGTGTCGGTGAAGATGTACGAGCGAAAGTTGCCGATGTGGGCAAAGTCGTAGATCGTCGGACCGCAATTGTAGACGCCAACTTTGCCGTCATGCAGCGGGGTGAACGGGAGCTTTTTCCGGCGACGGGTATCAAAAAACTGCAGGCTCATGAGTCAATCAGGTTGTTTGCGCTTGTTGCCGCTTCAGTTTCAGGTAGACGGCAAGATAGTCAACGCTGGAAAGTAGCAACAGGGCAAACGCCAGCCACGGGAGCGTGAGCACCAGCCATGCAGGCAGCCAGTCGGCGATCAATTGCGCCAGCAAGGTCGAGGAGACGACAAACATCGTCGTCTTGCCGATCCAACGGCTGGTAAACAGGTGGCGGTTCTTGCGCAGTACGCGAATCGCGAGGCCGAGAATGGTGGCGTCTCGAATCACCATCGCCACCAACACCGCGACTGGAAAGTCATACGGGCGGTCGGTAAACACGAGCACTACCGCGACGGAGACGACGACCAGCTTGTCGATCACCGGGTCGAGGATCTTACCGAGGTCGGACCGCAGGTCCAGGGTGCGCGCGACGATGCCGTCGAGGCCGTCGGTGAGAAATGACAGGACAAGCAACAGCGCGGCGAGGTGATCCGTCTTCGGGCCGTCCGAGTTGATCAGCATCCCGATGGCCGGGATGGCAAAGACAAGCCGCGCCAGTGACAGCAGGTTCGGGAGCAGAAGCCAGTCCCGCGCCTGAATCTGCAGGCCCGTGCTATCGGGTGTGGATTCCGTAACCGTTTCTTGAGTGGAACGGTTCATTCACCAGCCTGGGTTTATCGAGATATCACCTCGAAGATCTTCGTTCCTTCGAGGGTCTGTCCATATTGATCGATTGCGGTGACAACCACCGTGTGTGATCCGGGTTGTAATCCCTGCGGCAGATTGACGGTCCAGATGTGCGACGAAACCAGATTGCCCCAATATCGCCATTTCCGCTCGACCTTTGCCTGCTTCAGGCGTTCCGCCGCCTCCTTAAAATAGGGATCGGTGCGGACTGTGTGTTGCATTGGAATCGGTTCGCCACCATCAACGCGCAGCGTCACCTGCGCTTTTTCCCCACCGTTGAATACATTGGCAACCACCGTTGCCTGTTCTACCCTGCCACTGAGGAGCACGTTCCCCGGTTCACCCGCCATCTGGTACATCGAATCCGGCAACACTCCCGTATCCCCCGGTTCAATCAGGATACGAATCTGGTAGTCCTCGTCCATGCTCGCCGGAATGAAACGGCTCGAGTAGTCGGTCCCGTCAAAGGTAAAGATATGGTAGCCGTTTTCGGTTCCATCCCGCATCGTTGTTGCGGGTATTCCACGCTCGTCCAGCGGGCCTCGCCACCACGAACCCGACACCGTGCCGAGAATGTGCTGATGTAACGGCTGCTCTCCATGCCAACCGTCTTCCTCCCCGATGTAGACATGATCATTTGTGTGAGTGTGGCCGGCGAGTAACAGCAGGTACTTCCGTCCCTCAAGCAGCGTGAACAATTCTTCCCGGTTGACCGTGTTAACGCTTTCATGATCTTCGTGAAACGCCTTGATCGGAATGTGTGTCGAAAGCACGATCAACTTGTCTTTCGGCACGTGCTTCAGGTCATTCTCGATCCACATCAACTGTTCCGGGTTGAAGAATCCGTAGTACTGGCTTCCACCCTCCGGTTTCACATAATCTGCGCCGCGATAGTGCACATTTTCCAGCGTCATGAAGTGAACGTCGGCGTAATCGTGGGAATAGTACGTCGGACCGAAGATGCGGCGGAAGGTTTCCATCGATTCATAATCGTTCTTCGACCGTTGGTTCATGTCGTGATTGCCCGGAACATTCCACACCGGCACCCCGACCTGCGCGAACAGGTCATTCTGCCGCTCGAACAGCGACAGGTCGTCGAACATGATATCGCCGTGTACGATCGCCATCTCCGCTTCGGTGTTAACCATCTGCGGCATGACATCCTCACGGATGTAGTCGATCTCACGGTCGTCGCGGGGCTGGGGATCCGCCATCGCGATCATGCGGAACGGATTCTTGTGTTCTTCCTTCAGCAGGGGGAAATCGACGGACGCGGGAAGCGGACCGGTGGGTTTCAGGACTTCGTATTTCCAGTTGACATCGGAGGAACTGCCGTCCTCATCGTGGACATAAAAGAATTGCGGCAGCTGATGCTCATCCACCGGAACCCGGTAGCCTACGGGCTGGGTGACGAACACGACCATCTCATGACGTGCGGGTAGCTGGTAGCGTCCGTCGCCGTCGGTGATTACGACGTCGATCTGATTCGAGACGAGGACGTCCCCGATGCCGGGCTCGCCGTTGTCGCGGCTGCCGTTTCCGTTCAGATCCTCGAATACGACACCGGACACGAACTGGACCTGTCCGAAGCCGGTCGCTGCCAGCAGCAGGACCGACAGGATCGTCAGATTAATCAAACTCTGCGTGGATTTGCGCACGTCGAGCCTCCCCGTTTCCGCTCAGGTGTTCGATGACCCCGCAAGTTCGAATCTACGGATCAGCTTGTTTCATCTCCGTTAGCATTCTTGTACCGCAGCTTGCTCCCGGATTCTTCGTCATCGCGGAGCGGGATCGGATACTCGCCGGTAAAGCAGGCGGTGCAGTAGCCAACGCCTTCCGATTGCGGCACACTGGCAAGCAGGCCCTCAACAGACAGGTACCCGAGGCTGTCGACTCCGATGTGCTGGCGGATTTCTTCTTCGGATTTTCCGTTCGCGATCAGTTCGGACTTGGACGGGAAGTCCATGCCATAGTAACACGGGAACCGGATCGGCGGGCTGGAAACGCGCACGTGCAGCTCCTTCGCGCCCGCCTTGCGCAACAGGGTAGCCAGCTTCTTCAGTGTGGTCCCGCGCACGATGCTGTCCTCGACAACCACAACCTTGCGGTCCTTAAGCACTCCACCGACCGGGTTGAACTTGAGCCGGACGCCCATCTCTCGCATGGTCTGTGTCGGCTGGATAAATGTCCGCCCGACGTAGTGGTTACGGATCAGTCCCATCTCGAACCGAGTTCCGGAGCGGCTGGCGTAACCCAGCGCGGCAGTGTTCGAACTGTCCGGCACCGAGATAACGATGTCGGCGTCCTCAACCGGATGTTCCTCGCTCAGGTTCTTCCCCATTCGGCGGCGATATTTGTCGATGTATTCACCGGCGACGCGACTGTCCGGACGGCTGAAATAGACGTGTTCGAAAATGCAGTGGAACGTGCGCTTCGGTTCGGCGAAGCGGATGACCTTCATGCCGGAGCCGTTCAACACGACCAGCTCACCGGGATTGACATCCTGGATGTACTCGTAGCCGAGCAGGTCAAACGCGCAGGTTTCGGACGCGACGCCCCACGCGTCCCCTTTGCGACCAATGCACAACGGCCGCCAGCCGTACGGGTCGCGCGCAGCGTAAAGCGCGTGGTCAGAGAGAACGGTGATCGAGTACGCGCCCTCCACCTTCTGGATCGCTTCGAGCAGCTTGTCACGCACCATGTTGTGCTTCGAGCGTGCCATCAGATGTACGATGATTTCGCTGTCGGTGGTGCTGTGGAAGATGGCGCCGTCTTCCTGCAATTGACGGCGGATCTTCTGCGTATTGACGAGGTTGCCGTTGTGGGCGATGGCGACGGGACCGTCGCGAAGCTCCGCCACCAGCGGTTGAATGTTGTATTGGCTCGAAGATCCGGTGGTCGAATAACGGTTGTGACCAACAGCGGAACGTCCCTTCAGCTTCTTCAGCGTGTCCGGCCCGCTGAACACCTGGGTCAAGGTGCCCATGCCGAAGTGACGGTAGAAGCGTCCGTCGTCCGCGCTGACAATACCCGCCGATTCCTGCCCACGGTGCTGCAATGAATACAGTCCGTGGAACACCAGCTCGGCGGCGTTGTCATCGTTCCAGATCCCCATCACGCCACAATTGTGACGTAGCGTCTCAGCAGCCATCGAATCATCCTTTGAAACACAAACGCCGGGTGGTGGATGTTTCACCGCCCGACGTGAACCGACTTCGTTATCAGATTACAGAGTTCAGCCGATCAGACGTGCCGGGCGTTCCCGTTCCTTGTCAATCTCGGCCTTGACACTCTCGTAACCCGAACGCCCCATCAAGGCGTACGTCGCAACTTTGCCCGCTTCGACTCCCGGCTGGTCAAGCGGATTGACTTCATACAGCCCGCCCGCGACCAATGTCGCCGCTTCCAGGATGTAGAGGAATCCACCGACCGTATCCGGCGCGACTTCGTCAAACAGGAATGCCATGTTCGGTCGGTGTGCGGCGGTCAACGCGCGCTGCGTCGCTTCCGCCTCGTACTTCAACAGCGTGCCCATCTCCTTGCCGGCGAGGTAGTCGATGCTGTCGATGTCCGGGTAGTGCTTGCCGATCTTCACCTTGTTACGGAAATTCTTCGGCAGCAGCAGGGTGAATGTCTTGTCATACGGACCTTCAACGTACAACTGCACCTGGCTGTGCTGATCGGTCGCCCCCAGCGCTGCGACCGGTGTCGGACCGACATTGATTGTTTCGCCCGTCACCGACTGCCGTTTGCCCAGCGATTCCGCCCACAACTGGCGGAACCAGTCTGCGACACGGAACAGAGAATTGGTGTACGGCATCATCACCTGCACGCATTGCTTGCGTTTGGTCTGGGCAAGGAACTGCAATAAGGCAAACGCCGCGCTCGGGTTCGCATCAAACTCACGGGCGAACACCTTCTCCCGCTGTTCGGCCGCACCGCGCAACAGCTCGCGAATGTCAATCCCGACCAACGCCGCCGGCAGCAGGCCGACCGGTGTCATCACGCTGAAGCGTCCACCCACCGCAGGCGGAATCGAAAAGCTCTGAA
The DNA here is from genome assembly GCA_020444425.1 of bacterium. Lineage (GTDB taxonomy): Bacteria > Electryoneota > Electryoneia > Electryoneales > Electryoneaceae > BMS3BBIN04. The sequence continues at coordinate 67,256 of JAHLLB010000001.1, forward strand.
TGCCTTCCTCGCGCGCGATCTGACGCAAGGCGCCCTTTGCCGGATCGGTGACAAAGACGAGGTGTTCGGCATATTTGTCGCCGACAGCACCCTTCAGCGCGGTCATCACCGTCATGAACTGGCTTAACGTTTCGGCCGTGCCGCCGGACTTGGTGATGACAACGTACAGCGTTTCCTTCGGGTCGCAGATCTCCATCGCCGCGCCGAAGAACTCGGGGTCCGGATTATCCGGAATAAACAGGCGCGGAGCGTCCCGCATATCGTCTGGCCGTTCGTTCCAGAACGCCGGCTTCAACGCATCCCGCAGTGCAATCGGCCCCAGCGCACTGCCGCCGATACCGAGCACCATGATATTGCGGAATTTTTCGCGTGCCTTTGCCGCGTAGCTTTCAATCGCGGCGACAACATCTTCACTGTCCGGGAGATCGTAAAATGGGAGTTCACCAGCCTTGCGGCGGGCTTCCAGAGTTTGCAGCACTGACTGCACTCGCGGCCAGTGTTGCTCGATCTCTTCGGGTGTGGCGCCGTGTGGCCCGACGACATCCGCCATCATGCGGGTCACATCCAATTGCAAACGCGCGCCCATGGTTGCCTCAACTGTTGTGATGATCAAACCCGGATGACGAAAGATACATCGTCCGGGTCTGGGAGTTAGTTTTCAGGGAGCGGAATGTACGCTCACCGAATTGAATTCTGCTGAGAGATGGAGTGCCGAACTCCCCTTAGAACTCGACCTGCGGCGCAGTCTGCGCTTCTTCCGGCGCTTCGAAGAATTCGCGCGCATCAAACCCAAAGATGTTGGCGATGATCACTCCCGGGAACTTGCGAATCGTGGAGTTGTATTTCTGCACCGTGTCGTTGTATCGCTTTCGCGCTACAGCGATCCGGTTTTCGGTTCCCGCAAGCTCATCCTGCAATGCGCGGAAATTCTGGTCCGACTTCAGTTGCGGGTAGTTTTCCACCACGACCAACAAACGTGATAGCGCGCCGCTCAAGCCCTGTTCCGCTTCCATCCGTTCGTCACGCGTGCCAGCTCCGGCGACCCGTGAACGTGCTTCGGTCACCCCGAGCAACACTTCCTTTTCCTGGTCGGCGTAGCCTTTGACCGTGTTCACCAGATTCGGGATCAGGTCAAACCGCCGCTGGAGGTTGTTCTCCACGTCCGCCCAGGCGGAATTGGTCATCTCGTCCAAGTCTACCATCTTGTTGTACGTACCCTGCACAAACGAGTAGTTGAACGCGATAAACAGGAACAGGACCGCAAATCCGAGCAGAATTCCGATCCGCTTCTTTCTCGACTCTTCGTTCATCGTAGCATCAATCCTTTATCGTTCAGCACATCTGACTGTTTTCAAGAATCACAATCTGTAGTCAACGTCTGCCCCGACCAGCTTGCTGGTCGGGATTATCAACCCTCTCAAAACCGCGTCCGCAAGCGGACACGGGCACATCCTGGTCAACCGTCAAACCGTCAGCTGGTCGGCGTACAGGGCCAACTTATCGACCTCAGTCAGGGTCTGTTTCAGCAACAGCGTGGCACCGTTGCGGTTAAGCGTCTTGTCGCCACTGCGGACCTGCATCAGCGCTTCGAACACAGACGCATCCAACCCGGCCAGAGTGCAACCCTGTTGCATCACCTGCCGTTTGTCCGCCGGAACCTCCTTGCCATCGATCACCAGCAACGCCTGGAACACGGCATTCCACGTCGGCACACTCATCGCCAGTAGATCTCGCATACCCGACGTATTGCCGCCCAGTTCCAACGCCGCCTGACGCAACGCGACCCACTTGCCCTTGATCTCGCGTTCTGCCTGCAGGCGCAAATCCTTCGGCTCGATCTCGATGCTGGCGAGCAGATCGTCACCGAACAGCGTCTGGTGGAACAACTTCATGTCGAGGAACTCGATCGGATATGTATCCAATGAGCTTTCCAGATAGTTGCGCGACAGGATGAGCGGAATCGCATAACCTTTCTTCACCTTGCGGCGCACGATACCCGCAGCCTCTTCCCACTTGTCATAGTCGTGATGCATGAGGAAGAAAAGCAGGTTGATGTCGGAACGCTTTGTCCAATCCCCGCGCGCCATCGATCCGAACAGGTGAACCGATTCCAGGTTGTCGCCCCAGAACCGTTTCCACTGCTCGACCGTTGCTCCAAGTTCCGCTCGAAGTTTATCGTCCATCCTGAGACTCCGCCTTAGAATCCACGTCCTGCGCCACCGCCACCGAAACCACCTCCGCCGAAGCCGCCAAAGCCGCCGCCGAATCCACCACCGCCGAATCCACCGCCTCCGCCCCAGCGTCCACGGTGCCCGCCCATCATGTTGCCGAGCAGCATGCCGAACAGCATTGCGCGGCCAAACCGGGTGGACGACATGATCAGGATGAAGATGATCATCACGATGATGCCGACGATACTCGGTCCTTCCTCCTGGCTGACCCGTCGGACGCGATACTGCGGCGCTCCAGTCAGTTGCACGTTCGGCGCGGCACGGTCGACTATCGCGACAGCCGTTCCGGCGAACGCTTCCAGGTTTCGGCTTTCTCTGAGCAATGGGATGGTAATCTCATCGAGGATCTGCCCGGCACGACCGTCCGGGATATCTCCCTCGAGACCGTAGCCGGTGGCGAGATAGACTTGCCGGCGTCCATCCGCACGGCCCGTGCTGTACAGCAGCACCGCACCACGATCCGTCCCTGCGCTTCCGACGCCCCATTGATGACCGAGCTCGACGGTGTACAGCGAAATGTCCTGGCCTTCCGGGATCGAATCCATCGTCACGATAGCCAGCTCAATGTTCGCCTTCTGCTTGATCTCGAGCGCTAGGGCGTCCAGCTGACGCGCTTCCGATGAGGACAAAACGCGGGCGTAATCGTTCACAAACCCACGCGGTTGAGGATATTGCTGTGCGTGAGCAAGCGATGCGGTCAATATCAGGGCAATAACGACGGCAGAGATGACGAAACGTCGCATCATGACCGCACCTCGCGGTCATCATCCTGCTCCGGTTCGGGATCGTCGCCGGGCTCCCCTTCGTCCGACTTGTCAGCCTCTCCCACACGCCGCGCTTCCTCGGCGACTGCGTACTCAGCCACACCGGAGTCGAACCTCGGTGCGTCGGTGAGGGTCATACCGTCCGCCGAAACCAGCGAGTCCGGCATGTTGACCTCTACGTTTCCGTCCGTCGCCTCCGCTTCTTCCTCTTTTGGATGCTTGATGAACAGCATCATCAGGATCAGCAGCACCACTCCGACCGAAACGGCGGAGTCGGCGATGTTGAACACCGGCCAGCGGTCCATCAGGAAATCGGGCAGATTGACGTCGATGAAGTCGATAACGTACCCGTACACAAGACGGTCGTACGTATTGCCAATCGCTCCGCCTAGAATCGCTGCGAGGATCCAGCGTGTCGGCACGTCTTTCGGCGGCGTGCGCAGCAGCACGAACAGGATCACGAACACGGCCAGGATGGAGATGTAGCCGAGGACAACACCCCCGGTCAGCTTCATCCCGAACGCCATGCCGTAGTTGTGCACGTAGGTCCAACGCACAGCATCACCGAGAAACGGGATCGAGTCGCCGAGGTCCATCGTCTTGTCCACGATCTGCTTGGTCAGCCGATCGAGGATGATAACGACGCCGGTCAGAATCAGTGGTAACCATGCTTGAGGGGAACGATTCACGTTCTCACTCCAGTGTCAGGCGGGACATCGCCCGAATCTGCCCGAAGAAAAGGCGTAATGTGCGGCGGTTCGGCCCTGAGTACAAGGGTCGTCGCTCCCGAAACCTGGGAATCGGCGATTCGGCAAATTCAACCGCAACTCTTGCGTTCCGGGCTTGACAGCCTATCTTTGCAGGATGTTCTGCTTGCGCATGCGATTGCAAATGAAACACATTTGTTTTGCATTCATCGCATGGTAACGAATTTCACACGGAGGCTGCCCCTTGGACTTTCGCGCCCAAGCCGACCAGCTCGGCCGTATCCCCGACGGCCACACCCCGCTTGAAACGTACGAACCTGAACTTACCCTCGAACTGGACGCTTACGCTCCCTACATCGGCAATGAACGAGTCGAAGGGTTACGCCGTCTGGCGGAACCGTTGCAGGGAAAAACGTGGGCGCATGTCAATTCCACCTTCGCCGGTGGCGGGGTCGCGGAGATGCTCTACAGCGTCATCCCGCTCGCTCGTTCGATGGGCATTGACGCGCAGTGGTATTGCATCCGTGGAGATGATGCGTTCTTCGGTGTTACGAAGAAATTCCACAATACGTTGCAGGGGTTGACTCAGTACGTCTCTCTTGAGGAATTGTTCGACACCTACCTCGGGATGACCGACCGCAACGCGAAAGACACCTACATCTACGGCGACCTCGTGGTCGTGCACGATCCGCAACCGGTTGGATTGTTGAACGCCGGCCGGATTTTCGGGAACGTGCTCTGGCGTTGCCACATCGACACCTCAAACCCGGACCCGGTCGTGTGGCGCTTCTTACGGCCGTACATCAACCAGGCGGCGGGCGCGATCTTCACGCTGCCGGAATACGTCGGCCCCGGCCTCAACCTGCCGATCTACCAGGTGATGCCGTGTATTGACCCGTTGGCGGAAAAGAACCGGCAGTACACCGACGATGAAGCACTGGAAATCCTCGGTCCGCTGTTTAACGAGCATAACATCGATCCGGACCGTCCGATCATCGCCGCCATCAGCCGCTACGACCCGCACAAGAACCAGACCCGCATCTACGAATCGTTCAAGAAGCTGAAGCAGGAGAAGCAGTTCAAGAAGCAGCCGTACCTGATCTTCATTGGCAACACCGCCAGCGATGATCCGGAAGGCGGCCAGATCCTGAAGATGCTGCGGGAGTCGGCGGACGGCGATCCGGATGTCCGTTTCTGGGTCAACGTCGAGAACAACAACCAGGTTGTCGGCGCGATGATGCACTTCGCGGAAATGTTCGTGCACGTCTCGACCAAGGAAGGCTTCGGCCTCGTGGTCACCGAGGCGATGTGGCAGGGCACGCCGGTGATCGGTTCCAGCGCGGGTGGAATCACGCAACAGGTGATCGATGGCAAGACCGGCTATGTCGTCGATCCGCTCAGCCTCCAGCAGATCAGCCACGCGATGGCGCGTGTGCTCGACAAACCGGACGAAGCCGCAGCCCTCGCGAAACAGGGGCAGGAACACATTCGCAGCAACTTCCTGTTGCCTGAACTGTTGCGGCGCTACTTCACCCTGATGCGCTACTACCTCGGGATTGACGACACGATTCCCGAGTTCCGTCTCAATCAGGATCTGACCGCCGACGAGTGGATGCAGGGCTTCCGTCGGACGAGTGTGCTGGTCAACGGAACGGGGAAATGACAGTCCCCAGTGGTCAGTGATCAGTGCTCTGTTGTCAGTGATCAGCAGTCAGTGATATTCTCTTGCCCGTGTTGGCTTGGCCAACGCGGTTCCACCGATTTGGCCGTGTCTGCTCGTCAGACGCGGCCGTGTTGCTCTTGGATCAACGAAACCGGGGACACGTTCAGGCGAACGTGTCCCCGTTCAACGTAAGACTCACAACTTATAACTCATTACACAGAGCTCATCGCTCATCACACACATCACGCGTACAGTCCACGCATCTCCGCCGCGCGGGTCACACGTTCGATCGCGACGATGAACGCCGCGGTGCGCATGTTGACCTCAAACTTCGTGCTGGTCTGGTACACCGCTGAGAACGCGTTGTCCATGTAACGCTTCAGGTCCATGAAGATGTGCTCGGCGTCCCAGTAGTACCCCATCCGGTTCTGCACCCATTCGAGGTAGCTGACGGTCACTCCGCCGGCGTTGCAGAGGATGTCCGGAATCAGGAAGACGCCGTTCTTCGCGAGGATCGCGTCGGCTTCCGGCGTGCACGGTCCGTTCGCGGCTTCGGCAATGATCTTTGCCTTGACCTGGCCGGCGTTTTTCTCGGTGATCTGGTTTTCCAATGCGGCCGGGACGAGGATGTCGACCTCTTCGGTCAGCAGATCGTTGGCGTTATTGTACTTGGAAACCTTCGCCGCCGGGTTGTTCTCGAAGCCCTTGAGCGTCCTGTTCTGCTTGATGTGGTCAAGCGCGACCTGGGGATCGATACCCGCTGGATCGGTGCTGACGAACCCGCCGGAGACGTCACTGATCGCCTTGATCACGGCACCATGACCCTTGAGCAGCACGGCAGCGTTGGACCCGGCGTTGCCGAAGCCCTGGATCGCAACCGTCGCGCCATCGAGTTTCATGCCGAGTCTGTCGACAGCTTGCAGGATGGTGAAGGTGACACCCTGCGCGGTCGCGGTGACACGTCCCTCACTACCACCGAGTTCGAGCGGCTTGCCGGTGACGACAGCCGGTGTATAGTCGCCCTTGTGCATGCTGTACGTGTCGAGGAACCAGGCCATCACCTGCGGGTTGGTGTTGACGTCCGGCGCGGGCACGTCACGATCCGGGCCGAAGATGTCAATCATCTCGGCGAAGTAACGGCGAGCGAGGCGCTCCATCTCAGACTGGCTCATCTCGGACGGATCACAGATCACGCCGCCCTTGCCGCCACCCATCGGGATGCCGACGACGGCGCACTTGAACGTCATCCAGAAAGACAGCGCCTTGACCTCGTCGAGGTCGACCTGCGGGTGGAAACGGACACCGCCCTTGGCCGGTCCGCGCGCGATGTTATGCTGCACACGGTAGCCCTTGAAGACTTTGATGTTGCCGTCATCCATCCGAATCGGCAACTTGACTTCGATCACACGCCGCGGCTGCTGAATCATCGCGATCTGATCGCTGCTCAGATTCAGGTGCTGAGCTGCGTCGTCAAACTGCTGCAACGCATTTTGGAACACGGATTTACGGTCCGCGGAGTGCATCTCTTCCAGGATGTTCTCGTACTGCTTATCCTGCCGCGCGCCGGAGATCGGGGTTTTTGCCCGCTTCTCAGCCATCGCTTCACCTCTTTTTTGTTGAAATCACACCCTATACCCTGTTACAGGGTACGGCTGCACGCTGTCTGTTTCAAAGGGCGGAAAGGTCATCTTTTCTCCGCTCAAACGCAAGAGTTCAGGGAGAAAAACTCCAGCTGGACACATGTGGCTAACTGAAAGATATCTCAACAGTTCGAGCGAGGCATGGAGACGATCAGGCACCAGTATGGCTCGGGCTTGCGGTTGCGAGATTGTGTTCGAGTTCACTACGTTCGCCAACCATCAACCGTGAGGAAAACATGTTCCGCTACGAATTGGATCAGCACCGCAAGATCATGGTTCTGGTCGTCCATGGTACCCAGGACGGCTGGGAAGGCAAGATGATGATTGACGGGTGGAAGTTACACGCCCCGGAAATTGACAGCGACTGGAAACTGATTCTCGACCTCGGCGAATATGTCAGCCCGCACGGATACGCCGAGAAGGAGCAGCGCCGGCTGGCCTCGATCATCGCATCGCAGAATCTGTCGAAAAAGATGCTCGTTCGTGCTGAGAGTCACGAAGTGAACGCTCCGTTTACGGAGAATGTGACGTACGACGAACATCCGGATTTTCTTTCAGCTTGGCGGAGCGCGGGCGGTGACTCCCGAGACACCCTCATCCCCGCTCCGGCGGACGGCTCCCGTTATCCGGCCAATAATGCTCCGCCTCGCGGGTAAAGTTTAGGACTGTCTAAATTCCGTTCCGCGCCGGAGTTCGGCGCGGATTTTTATTGACAACGGTATATAAGTTTTTCTTTATTGAAACACCGAAAAGTAGGCTCGGGAGACGCCTCTTTTTTCGTATTACAGTATTCGGTTTCTTGGGGAAACAAAGTTTCACTAGTTATATTCTTTCAAGCCGTAATTCGGAAAACAGCCGATGACCGTTCACTGTCCGTCTGTGAGTTTGCTGGTACGCGGTCACGTTTTAGCGCGGGGCGGATTAGGGAGGAAGCATGGTGACGCGTCGTAGAAAAGACACAGAGCGTTTTACCACAGGCCAAATCGCGAGGCATTGCCACGTGACGCCGGAGACTGTGGCCAACTGGATCAAGGCCGGCCGGCTTAAGGCGAGTGCCACCCCTGGTGGTCACTATCGCGTGAACGTGAATGATCTCGTTCGGTTTTGCAAGTTGCACGGGTTTGAGGTACCGCCGGAGTGGGAAAGCGGTGCAACTCCTCCGACCGTTCTGATCATCGACGATGATCCGGAGCTGCTGAAGGCGTTGATTCCGAACCTTGAACGCAGCGACCGGCGTGTGCTCGGCGCGGAAGATGTTGCTCAGGCCGGTATTATGTTGATGAAGTACCGTCCTGAAGTGGTCATCCTTGACCTCCACCTCCCCGGCACCGACGGCATCCGTATTGCGTCGATACTGCGTAAGGAAGCGGAGCTGACCGGGACACGGATCATTGTTCTGTCCGGCTACATTGATGAGGTCGTGCAGGAGGCGATGAAAGATCTGCACGTGGACTACTACATCAACAAGCCACCGGACTTTGAGCGTTTGGACGCGATTGTGTCCGAATTGCTGGCCTCCAACTCCCCGCTTGAGTTGGAATCCCGCAACCACTGATTCACCCATCCTGATGGCCGTCGTTCCCACGGCGGCCGTATTGCTATCCGATTTGACTGGGTTGCGCCATGGGAATACATTCCATGGCGTGATCGGCTCGGTACAAGTGCATGTGCGCCGTGCTGAATTTCCGTCCATCCCGCAGCATGGAGAACGAACTCACCTTGTTCAGTAAAATCCTGATTGCCAACCGTGGTGAAATTGCAGTGCGCGTGATTCGTGCGTGCCAGGAGCTTGGTGTGCGCACGGTGGCGGTGTATTCGGAGGTTGACCGCAACGCGATGCACGTTCACCTCGCCGAAGAAGCGTGGCTCATCGGCCCCGCGCCGGCATCTGAGAGTTACCTGCGCGGCGACAAGATCATTGAGGTCGCCAAGCAGTCCGGTGCCGAGGCGATTCATCCGGGGTACGGGTTCCTCTCTGAAAACGCCGAGTTCGCGGAAGCTGTCGAGGCGGCCGGCCTGGTCTGGATCGGCCCGCCCCCGAACGCGATCCGGTCGATGGGATCCAAAACTGAAGCGCGCCGGATCATGATGGGCTCTGGGGTGCCGGTAGTCCCGGGCACGGAGAGTGGCATCGAGAACATGGATGAGGCGGTCGAGACGGCCAAATCCATCGGCTTTCCGGTGCTGATCAAGGCTGCGATGGGCGGCGGTGGCAAGGGGATGCGTGTGGTGCGGGAAGAAAAGGATCTCGTGCCCGCGATCAAGGCGGCGAAGCGTGAATCCCTGCACGCGTTCGGCAGCGAGCTGGTGTATCTGGAACGATACCTCGAACGTCCGCGCCACATCGAAATCCAGGTCTTCGCCGACAACTTCGGCAACACGATTCACCTTGGCGAGCGCGAATGCTCGATCCAGCGGCGGCATCAGAAGGTCGTGGAGGAATCACCGAGCCCGGTGGTTACCCCGGAGCTGCGAGCGAAGATGGGCGCATCGGCGGTGGAAGCGGCCAGGGCGGTGAACTACCGCAACGCCGGCACAGTGGAATTTCTCGTCGATCAGGACCTGAGCTACTATTTCCTCGAGATGAACACGCGCCTGCAGGTGGAACATCCGGTCACCGAGATGGTCACCGGCATCGACCTCGCGCAATTGCAGATTCGCACCGCTGCGGGTGAAAAGTTGCCCTACACGCAGGATGACATCCGCATGGACGGCCATGCGATCGAAGTACGCATCTACAGTGAGGACAGCCTGAACGGATTCGTGCCGGACACCGGCAAGCTGCGTTACCTGCGACCGCCGGACGGGTACGGTATCCGTGAGGATAGCGGCGTACGTGAAGGCGACACGATCACCATCCATTACGACCCGATGATCAGCAAGTTGATCGCCTGGGCGAATGACCGTCCCACCGCGATCCAGCGGATGAACCGGGCGCTGCGTGAGTATCGGATTACCGGTGTGCGCACGACGATCCCGTTCGGACGGCTGGTAATGAACAGTGAAGCGTTCCAGAAGGGCGATTTCGACACCTCATTTATCGACCGTGAGTTTGAGGTCGAGGTGCTGGAACGGCGGGAAAAAGCGTGGGAACCGATCGCGGCGTTGGCGGCCGCATGGTATCGTCACCATGAGTTCGGCAAGGGCCGGCATGAAGGTGACCGGCACCACGTCGAAGTCAGCTCAGGATCATGCAATTGGAAATTCAGCGGACGCAAGCAGGCACAACGATGACGGCAAACGAAGAACATAACAGCTACCGTGTGGAAGTGAACGGCAACACGTACCTGGTCACGTTTCTCGATGACGGCAAAGTACAATTCGAGGACATGACAGTCACCGCCGATATTTCAGAGAACGAAACCCGCGACCATTTCTCCCTGCTCCTGAACCACGAGAGTTTCTTGCTCGGCGTGGAAGCGTCCGGCGAGCCGAACAGGTTCAAGGTTCACGCCGGCGGGTATGATTACGACATCGACGTGCTCGCCAGCAGGGAAGCGTACCTGCAGGAGTATCTCAAGGCAGCCGGAGTCGGCAAGAAGGAAGGCAAGGTCAAAGCGACGATGCCCGGTTTGATCCGTCAGCTCGAGGTCAAGGAAGGCGACACCGTCGCCGCCGGTGACGGCGTCCTGATCATGGAAGCGATGAAAATGGAGAACGAGATCAAAACACCGATCTCCGGTGTCGTAACCAAGATCGGCGTCAACGAAGGAGAGGCTGTCGAAAAGGGCGCGTTCCTGTTCGAGGTCGAGGCGTCCTGACCGCATTCCGACTGGATTTCGCGCTCGAATGTCGTCACTCAACCACCGCATTTCCGTCCATACAATTGGACTCAGATCGCGGTGGTTTTCTCTGTCTGCGTGTTGACAACTCAGGTCCGCAAACGCTCCTTTGCCGATGCGGACAAGGGGATCCGCGACCTTTTACACCATGGAATTTCAGGATAAGGAGATACGGAGATGTTGTACGAAGAGATCGGTACCGCGGCGGGAGTTGTCTGGCGTTTCCTTGAACAGAACGGACCGGCGACAGCGTCGCGCATCAAGAAAGACGTGCCGCTGCCTCCGGGCATGGTCGACCGTGCGATTGGCTGGCTCGCGCGTGAAGAAAAGATCGAAGTGGACGGGAAAGGCCGGAACGTCGAGTTCAAGACGAAGTAATGGCAGTTCTCAGTTGCCAGTGCTCAGTACTCAGTAAAAGACGAAGCCGCGTCCAATTGCAGACGCGGCTTTTCACTCAACACTCACAACTCACCACTCACGACTTTCTTATCACCTTCCACCCCGGCAGTTCAACCAGTTGAGCCAACAACCCAGCCGCATCGCTGTCAAGGGTATCCGGGAACCGGGTCCGGATACGCAGCGTGATGTCACCACGGGTGCCGTCGGCCTTCTTCAACCCCTGCCCGGTCAGTTTCAACGCCTTGCCCTGAATCACCGCCGGGTTGAGTTTCACCTTGCGGACGCCGTCCGGAGTCGGCACCTCGACCACACTCCCGCCCAGCGCTTCGAGCAGGTTGACGTCCAGCGTGATCTGCAGATTGTCGCCGTCGCGGGCATACTCACTGCCTTGCGATTCCTTCAGCCGGACGATCAGGTCGCCGTTCTCGCCGCCGAACGCGCCTTCGTGTCCCTCCCCCTTGAGCCGGATGTCCTGGTCTGGCTTCGATCCGGCGGGGATGGTGACACGGACGGCAAGGCGCTTCTTGACTCGGCCATCTCCGTCGCAATTGTCACAACGGACAAACTTGGAGTATCCAGCCCCTTCACACTGCGGGCAGGTGACGAAGATCGTCTTTCCGCCCTTGCTGGACGGGATCTCTCCCAACCCGAGGCAACGATCGCACTCCGCTCCCCGTCCTCCGGGACGAACACCGGCACCGGAACAGACCGCACACACGACCTGCCGCGTTAACGTCAGCAGGAATTTTCCGCCCTGCGCCAGTTGCAGCGGATTCAGCTCCAGCTGTGTGTGCTGGTTTTTGCCTCGTTGCGGACGTGGTCCTCCCCCGCCACTGCCCGCGCTTTCTCGGTTGAAGATGCCGAACCCGGACTGAAACGCCCGTTTCAGGATAACCTTGAAGCTCTCCCCTTCCTGCTGCACATCACGAGGCTTGGCAGCCTGGGCAGCAGCCTTCTGGCTCATCTTGATGCCGTGGGAGGAATGGTACTCCATCCGTTTCTTCGGATCGGAGAGGACGGAATACGCTTCGCCGATTTTTTGAAAGCGTTCCTTGGCTTTCGTGTCGCCGTGATGCAGGTCGGGATGGTACTTCTTCGCGAGGTTGCGGTACGCGGCGCGGATGTCATCCTGGGAGGCATCCGGCTGGATGCCGAGTTCGGTGTAGTAGTCGCGTCGTTTCGGGGTCATGCCGCGTTCCGCTGGTTGAACGATTGCAGCGGCAAGATAAGCAAAGAAAACGCCTTCGCGTTGTCAGCGAAGGCGTTGAAGGTACAATCTGGTGTAAGCACAGCGATCATTCGTCACGGTTCGGCAGAACGGAACGGACCATGTTTTCCGCCGTCTTGTCCACGACTTCCGGGCGGTCGTAGAAACCGGACTGCGCGCGTTCACGGACGACATTGACATCGCCCTGAGCCGGGGCCGAAATGGATTCGTCGGTCAGCTTGCCAGCGATTGCGTCCAAAACCTCGGGCTTGTCGTAATGACCGGAAGCAATTCGCGCCCGAACTTCCGAAAGCTTCCCGGAGCGGTCGACATCACCGTAGGCTTCACGGTGCAGCTCGGCCATCTCCTGGTAACGCGCGACCTCAGCGGCGTCCGCCGAGATGCTGGCGCGATCAACGCCGGAAGATGCAGCTTTCGCCGCCTTCGAGGTCTGTTCGTTCTCGGCCGCATCGGTTCTCCGTACCGGATCCGTGGGTTTGGATCCTGGGACGCCGGTCGGGCCGACACGATCAATTCCGTTGCTGTACATACCTACTCCCGGTGACGGGGTACAAAATTACGCCGAAAAACTCGCGGCTGCGTCTTCCTGTCTCAACTTCCGGCTGGCTTCGTCCCACGCCTGATGCAGATCGCTCATCATATCAATGACCGGTTTGAGCCGATCCGCGTCGTTGGTGGCGTTCGCGGTGACGATTTCCCGCTGGAAGAATTCGTAGAGCGCGTTCAGTTTGTCCGCGACTTCACCGCCTTTTTCCGGATTCAACGACTTGCGCAACTCGCTGATCAACCCGAAGGCGAGGTCGATGTTGCGTGTCCGGCTGGCGTAGTCCTTGTCACGAATCGCGCGCTGGGCTTCTTTCAAGCCGCGCACGGCATTTTCGTAACTGGTAACCACGAGCCCCACCGGACTGGCGGTTTCAAACGTAACGTTGTTGTATTGCGCGTACGGATTCAGCTGCGCCATCTGCAATACCTCATGTTAGGCCTGCGCGGAGATCATCCGCAAGTTGGCCAAGGGGTCTAAACGTACTATCGGCAATCCTGGCAAAAACTTCACTCCGTCATCCTTCAGCAGGTCAGCCAACCCACTGTGCTTGCGACTGGGCCTGCGATACAGCCTGCTCCATCGCGAGGAATTGCTGCGTCAGAATCTCGCGTTTGATCCGCAGCCGCCGTTCAAACGACTCGATCTGGCGGTCGAGGCTCTCGATGGAATCGTTGTAAACATCTTTCGCCTGCTTGATAAACCCGTCGACGGAATCCTGCGCCAGTTCCACGAATCCATCAAACTGGCTGGCGACACCCTTGCCGACACGGACGGTTGCGTTGATGGTTCCCGCACCGCCACCCGGGCTGTCGAAATAGAGCCGTAGTCCTTCTACCGGCGTCCCTTCCTGCCCGACGAGGATATTGCCGCTGGAGACTGTCGCCGCGTACCCACCGATGGTGTTGTTCGCGTCTGGATCAAGTTTTCCATTGGCGAGATAATGCAGTTCGACCTCGTAGGTTCCGCCCTCCGTTTCCGCTTCCTGTTTGAACAGGCTGAGGTACGGACTGGAAGAATCGCTGCTCAGGGCGAACAGCTCGGCGACGGCCTGGGAATCGTCCTCCAACGCGTCGCGCAGCTCACTGTCATCGACTTTCAGCTTGCCGCCGGAGGTCAGATCAATCCCCGCCGCACCCAGCGTGGAGTAGATCGTTCCGGAAGATACTCCGGGAATTTCTCCGGCGACGATGGACATCAGGTCGGATTTCAGCGACCGCAGGTTTCCATCGCCGGCAAGCAGGCCACGGGTCTCGCTTTCCGCGTTGTAGGAGGTGTTCGCCTTAATGTCAACCATCAGGGCGTTGTATGACGCCACCCACTCCTCAATGGCATTGATGGTTTCGGTGTTGTCCTGCGCGACCGAGATATTCACTTCGGAGGCCGTGACGTCCTTCAGTTTCAGGGTGACACCCGTTATCACGTCATCAATGGTGTTACTTGACCGGACCAGCCAATCCCCGGCCGGGTAGCCATCGACACGGATCTGCGCCTGCTGGGCGTCTTTCGTCGTGACCCAACCGCTGTCAAATACACCGGATCCAATTGTCGTTCCAGCCGCATTGACCGCGATGCTGTTTGAATCTGCAGCTTCGTCCGCAGTCAACACGAGATGAAAGGGAGTACCACTGGATCCGTCATCAATGACGGACGCCGTCACGCCCGGATTGTTATCGTCTTCGTTGATCGCGTCGATCAGGTCTTTCAGCGTCGCCCCGTTTGCGAGGGTGACTGTGTACGTGTCTCCTTCGTAGTCGTAGGCAAAGTCATTGCCGGATCCGGTCAGGGACGAAGTCGACAGATCCGCCCAACCCGTATCATGCACATAGACTTCCTGCTGCGCGAGCTGGTTGACTTCGATACTGTGATTCGAGACGAATGCATTGGAATCCGCCGAGGCGGAGATTACGTCCGAGTCCGAGCTGGACGCGTTCATCGCGAGCAGCTCGCTGGCGGTATCGATCGCCTGGGCTTTCGCCTGCAGATCGCTGAGCTTGCTCGAAATGGCAACCCATGCATCGATTCGGGACTGCTGTTCCACCTTGCGTTCTTCAAGACGGTAGAGTCCCTGCGACTCGAGCTGCATGAGCATGTCGACGGTATCCGCCCACTGGATACCGGACGCAAGCCCGGAAAAAGAAGCTGTTGAACTTGAAGCCATTTCCTGACCTCCTGCACAACGCCGCGTTGTTCAATGTCGCGGCCAACTGTAGGGGGTCCCCACGAAAACACACCCGTGGAGACGGGTTCATGTTCTGAACCCGAATTTTCCACGGGTGCGGTAACCTTTCCGGCCGGGATCTCCGAGCCGGACGTACGTAGGATCGACTTAGCCGACGAGGCCGGCGACGATCTGCGGTACCTGGTTCGCCTGCGCAAGCATCGAGACGCCGGTATTCATCAGGATCTGAGCACGGACAAAGTTGCTCATTTCCGCTGCGATGTCGGCATCGCGGATCTGCGATTCGGACGCAACTGCGTTCTCACGCTGGATCTGCAGGTTCAGAACAGTGTTCTGAAGACGTTCGACGTAGGCACCAAGCCGTGTACGTTCCGTATCCTTGGTCGTGATCGCCGAGTCAAGCGCGGTGATCGACGACTGCGCACTTGCGGTATCCGACAGGGACAGCGTGTCGAGACCGAGAGCGCTGCCGCGCATGTCGCCCATCGTCACGTAGTAGTAGTCGTTCCCGGCGGTGTTGTACGTACCGATGTGGAACTTGACACCCGTGGTGGACAGGCTCCCGTTCAGCAGATACAGACCGTTGTAGTTGGTCGTATTCGCGATACGGGTGATTTCCGAACGCAGCTGTGTGAATTCCGTGTTCAGGTAGGAACGATCTTCCGAGGTCAACGCACCGTTCGAAGCTTGGACAGACAAGGCGCGCATCCGGACGAGCGTGTCGTCGATCGTCTGCAGCGCACCTTCCGCGGTGGCCATCAGGTTGATGTTGTAGTTCGCGTTACGCTCTGCTTCGTCCATCGAAGCGATCTGAGCGCGGAACCGTTCACTCACAGCGAGCCCGGCCGGATCATCCCACGCGAAGTTCACCCGGAGACCGGACGACAGGCGTGTGAGCGCCGTATCCAGATCCAGCTGCGTCGTGTGGATGTTCCTCTGGGCAGTGAGAGCGAGCACATTATGGTTGATGCGCGTACTCATGCTACACCTCCGTTTTCCACTTGCTTGTAAAGGAAACCCTTGCTGTCGTGTTTATCGGAAGGCAGCGGGAAAACCTTTACTGGTGAGTGAAATTCAGAGGCGGGATTCTGCGAAGAGAGACACACCTCAAGCGAGTTGGTGTAACTCGTTGAACGTCTTCGTTTGTCAAAGAACTCAATACGTTTCTGTGCTACAACCGTAGTCGCGACAGGAGTTCCACGTTACACGATCCTGAACTGATCACTTGAAGTCTTGCCCGGGATACCGGACAAAAAACCTCAACCGACATGATCGAAATAGCGACTCTCGGGTTGAGAGCCATACGCCGCGCGGACGTCCTTCATGTACCGTTCACCCCGGCTCAGGTGCTGCCGCTGGTCGCTGATCTTCCCGAGGTTGTGCTGCAAGACTTCTTGCAATTGTCTGTCAGTTTCCCGGATTTCGGCGAGGAGCTCCGGTTCGGCATGGTCGAACGGGGACGGAATCCCGAACTCCGCCGGCCCTTCCTCCGGCAGACCTTCTTCAGGATCGAAGCCCCACAATTCCGCCAGCACTCGTTCACGCTCGGCCAGGGTTTCCGGCAACGCGTCCATGTGCTCAATCCTGGCCTGGCGCAAAGCGGTCTTGGATAGCTCGAGCAGCGAGCTCATCAGCACGTTCTGGCGTGTCGACTCGCTCACGACTGGCCCATTGTCTGCAAATTCGTCAGGCCGGCCGCCCAATCCTCAAGCTGAACCAGCAGTTCGTACTCGATCAGGTCAGCGATGAGGATCGCGTCACGGTTTTCCTGCGCCTGAACCACTTCGTCGAGGATCGACGAGATTTTCCCGGTCAGAACTTCCAGGTTCTGCTGTCCGGCGGACACATCGGTAACGTTCACCTGCAACAGCGTGGTGACCGAATGTGTCGTGCGCAGCAGAACATGCATCCCATCCACGCAACGAAGCAGGAAATCGTTCGCCTTCTCAAAGCTTCCGGTGCGAAACTCTTCCGAAGTCCGGTTGAGTTCCTTGACGACGGCACCGTGGAAGTCGACGATGCTTTCCAGCGTTTCGTTGGCGAGATCCAGCGCCCTGGCCGTTTCCAGCTCGAAGGAACCTTCCCCGTTGATCACCTGCAGGTGACGTTCGGGCTGGCCGGTGATGTCTTCACCGTTGAAGCTGACCTTGATGATCCGCAGATCGGTGTCGAGTGCCTGTGAGACAGAACCAACGACATCAGCGATGGTGTTGGCACCGGGATGGTCGAATCCGACGTCATTGCCGTCGAGTTTGACTTGAATCATGACATCCTCCTCTCGGCGGGTACGGAGTGCTGCATTGCGTTGCGAACCTCGCCGACTATGGTTTGCAGTCGTTGTGTGTAGGTGTGATCACGCAGGATGTGTTCGCGCGCACGTTTACTGCGTTTGTACGCTTCCGCCTCGTGACGCTTGATGTATTTTACCTTGTCACGCGCTTCTTCCGGCGTGCGGAAGGTGAAGCATTCCTGTTCGGCGTCGAACAGGTCGAAAACGTCTTCCTGTGCATCGGTCAATAAGACTCCGCCCGCGCAGGGCACGTCGAAGATCCGCTGGTTGACGGACGTTGGCATCTGGAAGCTGGTGCTGTTCAACTGAATCGACGAGTTGTAGTACAGTGCCAGAGCCGGACCGTAGTCGATCGACGGATGGTGAGTCGTCGTTGGCATCAGCTCGCGCCAGCCGTCATCACCGACGATCTCGAGACCGGTGGTGTGAGCCGCTTCCGCGATCCGTTTGCGATCCTCACGTGTCGCGCGGAACGCGACCAGGGTCGCCATGCGCAACCGGTCGCCATGTGTCCAGTCCTGAGTCATGACGGGATACTGCAGCACCGCTTCGTTGAGCACGGTCAACGGGTCGCGGCGTTCGCTGAGCAGCTCCTCGACCGCCATGTTCAACAGGGATTCGTGCGCGGACCGTGCGTTCGCCCGGCGTTCCCATTCGAGCACCGGTTCCACCATCGAGTTGGCGACCCAGCGTGGGCCGTTGAGTCCGTTGCGCTTGCTCGCGAGGGAACCGAAAACGGTCTCGTCAGTCGCCAGCGGCAGATAGCTCACCCTTTCGAAGCCGTAATCTTTCAGTTCGGCGATGGTCTGCTTTTCCCAGGTATACACGTGCGCCATCTCACCGGCGGCGGCGTTGTGATCGAGCAGGATGTACTGCGGCCTGTCGGCGAACCAGGACACGTACGGCAACTGAATCTTTTCGAGCAATGCGGCCAGCTCGCCGTCCTGGTCGAAGCCGAGGTGGTTGACGGTGATCAACAGGTCGGCTTCCAGGCTGGACAGCAGCAGCTGTTCGATCACCTTGCCGTGTTCGAGGTAGCGAATCGGGACGACCCGGTGCCCCAGCCGTTCCAGTGCATTACGGATCTCACCCTGCAGGTAGTACCCGCTCTCGAACATCAGCACCGTCAGCCGTTCCTGGCGGAACCGTGGCCGGCGGAAGCGGTCGTACGGTAGATCGCTGATGTCGGACGTCTTTGGCGTCTCGGTCTTTTTTGGAGCGGGTCGTTCATCGGAGTTGGCATCATCCAGCAGCGCACGGATGGATGTCGCCAGCCGGTCGAACGTTTCGCCGGTCTGCTTCACCTGCCACAGCGGGTCTTTGTCACTGATGTTCTCAACCTCGAACCGGAACAACGCCAGTAGCGGGTGGACAGCCTCGACATGCAGGAAACTGTTCAGCACCTCGGTTTGCAGCCGGTCAACCTCACCGGCGGCCTTCATCAGAGCGTCCTGCTGGCCTTCACCGACGAGCAGCTCCTGCAGCGTGCAACTGGCGGCCAGCCCCTCTTCCGCGAGATGCAGCAGACGGTTGATGCTGACACGGTTGGCGTCACGAATCGGAAGCGCGGCGGTTTTCTTTATCCCGGAACCGGTCAGGCCGTCAAACCGCTGCTTCAACAGGTCGCGGTATCGCTGACGGTAGGCATCCTCGCTGGTGGGTTTGCCATGCAGCAGCTCCAGATCCCAGAAACCGTGTTTGTCAAATCCGGTGCGCCAGATACGGACAGGTTGACCGTTCAGCGTCACTGGATCGGGATCGCGTTCCTCGAGCATGTCCTCGGCGAGCGCCGCGACCAACGCCGGATCGAGTTGACGGTGGCAGTTGAAATGCGGGCACTGTACCTGAAAATCGCAGGGGAAACAGTCGATGGCCGGCTCGACGACCAGATGGCCCTCGCCGTACGGCCCGGTTTCCTGCGACAGTGCGTTGCCCAGGGTCAGGCACAGCACCGGCGTACCCACCGATTGCGCGAGGTGCATTGTGCCGGTATCGTTGCTGATGACCAGGTTCGCGCTTTCCAGTACCGCCGCGAGACTCTGGATGCTGGTCCGGCCGGCGAGGTTGAACGCCCAGTCGCCGAGCCCCACCATCGCCTCGGTCACCTGTTCGGCCTCCGCCGTGGTGCCGGTGAAAACGATCTGGGCGTCGGTACGTTCGTGCAGCAAGCGCGCGGCCTCACCAAACGCCTGCGGGTTCCAGCGTTTGGACGGATGAGACGCACCCGTCTGCATCACGACAATCGGATCGTCTTCGCTACCGAGTTTGTCTTCCGGCAACAGAGCGTTGAGCGAAAGGCGGCCGCTGTCGGAAATGATGAAGCGTGCGGGCTGGATTCGGCTTTCGTGCCGTCCGGCGAACCCGAGTTGCAGGTCCGCGAGATGGAACGGGTTCATGCCTCGCGCGAGATGCGACGTCATCGCCATCCGTGCCCAGTCACCCTCGATACGCCGCTGGCCGGTGTTGTCGAGATACAATCCGCCGCCAACGTCGCCCGGAATCAGGTGCGCCAGGATCGCGGACACCAGATCGTAGCTGAGGTTGAAGACCTTGTCGAACGGGATACTGAGCAGTTCGCCGAGTTCATCGCTCAGTTTCTTGTAGAGATCGATCAGCGGCTCACGCTTCGCGGTGGCGACAATCAACGAGTCCGTGTCGATCGTGTGTACTCCGGCCACACGCATCCCCTGCCCCACCTCGCGGAACGGTTTCGGCACGATCAGGTGCAGTTCCGCTTTCGGATAGAGCCGGCGCAGCCGTTCGAGGAACGGCGCGGCGAGCAGGATGTCGCCCATACGGCTGAGTGTGAGCACGGCGATCTTCATGCCAGCCCCTTCTCTTCGGCCTTGAGCTGAAATTCATGCAGCAGCAGAAACAGTGCTTCGGGACGACTCAGGTCGCCCTCGCCCTTGCGAATCCTTTCGGCGATGGCGTCAATTGACAGTTCGTCGTGATCCTCGCCCATTGTGCGCAGGAACGATTCCAGTTCCGCATCTCCTGAAGCAGCCGTAACCAGCTCGGCGACAGTATTGCCGGTCTGTTTTGCTTCCTGTAGCGGGGCGTTCGCACGAATTACCCGCACCGCCTCGTCCATACGGTGGGCGTAGGTATGATCGTGCAGCACACGTTCGCGTCCGGCTTCCGCAATCGCTTTCGCTTCGTCGGGATGGGCGAGGAAATGATCAATTTGAGCGCGGCATTCGTCCAGGTTGTGGAAGACGGCGATCTCTTTGCATGGTTCGAACATCTCAGCCAGCAGGGAGCGGTGATCGACCAGTTGGAACGCACCGCAGGATGCGATCTCGAACGTGCGCGGGTTAACAAAATCACCGTGCGGATTGACACCCTGGGCGTACGTTGACGAGTGCAGGTTGAGGTTGATCCGGGAAGCATTAAAGATACGGACCGTCTCCTCGGTGCTCACCCGACGACCGTTGTCCTGCAACACTTTCGCCAGTCCCGGCGCTTCGTCCCAGTCGTTGCCCCACAGCTTGAAGTCACGGTCGAGCAGATGCAGGAAGAAACGGCGGCGGTTGAAATAGCCTGCGCCGACGTGGCTGACATCAGCGTCAAATCTCGTCCTGTCCTCGGCGGTCAGATCGAGCGGACGGTGGATTCGGGGATCGGCGGCAACCGGCAGGTAGTGAGCGTGTTTCGCGCCCGCCTGCAGCAGTTGATCGCTGAATTTGTCACCCTGAATGTGGAAGAAGACGTCGTATTCCGGCGCAACTTGCGGCCACCACGTCGCCAGCTCGGAATCCTCGACGAACCACATCGCGCTGACGATGCCTTCGTCCCGTAACGCCTGCAACGCTTCCTTCGTCCCCGGTGCCTGCGCGAGGAAAAAGACGATCTGCGCGCGCATGTCCTTCGCCCGGGCAACGATGCCGCGTCCGAGCAGCTGCGTGAACTCGCTCATCAGCTGCGCGTGCTGCTGTTTGTCCCCGGTCAGGGAATCCAGCAACCGCCGGCCTTCATCAAAGGACGAGTAGTCGAGCAATTCGGCATGATGTCCGAGCTTGCGGAAGGCGTCGGTGACGTACGGGCCCATCGGCAGCGTACCGCCATACACCGGCCCGGCAACGAGAATCCGCAGCGGCGAATCGGTCATCCGGACGGTCACCGTTGACAGCATCTTACGCAGATTTTCGGCAGTGCCCGGTGCGTATTCACGTGCGCCCGGCCATTCGACGAAGACGGGCGTGTGGCCATTGGTCAATCCACGCTGCTGGAAGGTATCCGCCAGCACTTCCAACCCGGAAGATCCGACATGCAGAGAAGATCCGGAGATCACTTCATGCAGATCACGAGATCGGATAGCGTGCCGGAACAGGTCCTCGTCCGGTTCGAGCACGAACAGTTCGTCGTCCGGTCGTGCGTCCAACCACGCCTCAGCCAGAAACCCGAGGCCAAGCCCGATCAGGACCAGCGTCGATTTTTGCGGAAGGTCGGAACTGAGCCGTGCGAGCTGCTGTTTCGCCTCACGCACCGGGTCGTAGGTGCTGTGCAGCGCCCTGCCGTTAACGCGCAGAGACGGGGCCCCGGACCGGGACTCCGTCACCTCGAACCGGTCACCGGCCGGTTCGGTTACCGCTGTGTCCGCGAGCGTCGTCAGTCCTTTGTCCCGCAGGGCTCGCAGGTTGCTGTCCAGCGGTGCGCTCATCCGGCAGCCCTCCGTCGCTGAATGTGAACGGTTCTGGTGCGTGTCGCCTGTGGCATCGCCTGCACATTTGCACGAGTGTCGCGCGGTTTGCGTTTTGCGATTGATGGGATGAAATACCCGGCCTTTGCGCGACGTACGAGCAACCGTTCGATCTCCTCATTCTTCGGGCTCCGCGAGTGGTAGCGTTGCCACAACGGCAGCATGAATTCCGGCGACCGATGCTGCATCAGCACCTTGTCCAGCCCCTCGAGCGCTTCCTTGGATGTCTCGTCCATGCTGTGCACGACGGAGAAGTGCTCAAACGCTGTCCACGCTGAGCGTGGCGCGTGCATCCGGTTGAAGCCGGGCGTCAGGTCCTGTTCCAACGACAGCAAACGTTCTCCGGTCGCAAGGTGCAGCGTCATGCGATCCACCTCACCCAGTTCCAACGCTTCACGGGCGGTTGTGTCATCCCCGATGGACAGCGCGAGACTTGCCAATGCGGGCTTCAAGGTCGGGCTCGCGATCCCATCCTGCAGCATTTGCTTGAGGTAATCGCGCGCCTGTTCCGCCTGACCAACGCCTTCAAGGAAGACCGTCTGACGGCCCGGATCGAGCAGATGGAACCGGTCAACCAGCCACTCGGCGGCACGGTGGCGGTGCTCACGAAGATGTTCCCACTTCCACGACGCCATCCACTTTCCCCATTCGTAGCGGGCTCGGGCTTCGTCGTTGTCGCGAGCGTCACGGATCTTCAATCCGGCCAGCTCACGCAGCACTTTGCGCGCGCGATGTTGAATCGAGTGCGTGGTCCGAATCACCTCTGCGGCGGAGTTCCCGACCTGTTGCATTTTCTCCGGATCGTCCAGCAGTTCTTGAACGACGGTTTCCAGATTCTGCGCGTTGAACGTGACCAGTTCGCGGTTGTCGCCGAAGAGGCGGTCTTCGCCGCGTCCCTGTTCAGTCAACAGTACCGCACCACAGGCCATCGCCTCGAAGGTGCGCAGGTTGATCCCGTCGAACAGCAGTTCGTTCAGCACGATCTTCGCCCGGCGGTAGTAGTTGGCAACATCGTCGGACCCGACCGAACGGGTTCCACCACCGTCAACGAGTGTCACATCCGCAATGCGCCGCAGGCGGTGCAGGATCGCCGAACGTTTCGGCCGGCGTTCATAGTCCATCGTCCCGACGAAGACGACGTCGAGGTCACGTTCCTCGGAATCATTCGGCGGAAAAAAGGTCGAGCGGTCGGCGGCCAGGGGAAGCCAATTCGCCCATGTGATGCCCTGCTTGCGCCAGTGATCGACGGTTTCCGGCTGATCGACCCACACCTGGTCCCAGAAGTGGGCAAAATCCTGCTGCCAGAATTCGTTGATCGGAGCGTCGATGGCGTAAAATGCACGCGGCGCACGGATCTTTTCCAGTCCGTGGAAGAATATGTGCCGATTAATGCTGTCCACCTGGAGGATCGCGTCCGGTTTGAACGGAAGCTTCGCAATCGCTTCGGAGATATCATCGTAATCCGGATCAACGACGACATCGTTGTCCTCGCCGGGTCCGACGCGCAGCACCTGCACACCGGCTTCCTCGATCGTCGAACCGAAATAGGTATCGTTCAGCAATAGCAGATTCATGCAGCCTCCTCCCCGTTTGCGGGAGTGGTTGTGACCGTCATCCGGTCACTCCAGCGGCGATTGGCATAGGGGTACCCGTCCGGGCGAAGCGGCAGCAGCCGGTTCGGACGTGCGTGCGGACGCGAACCCATCCGTGAGCTTCGGCGCACCGCCAGATCGCTGGTGTTGTAAATCGGGGAGGCATGGACGAAGATGGAATACGGCGTCACCGGCACGAGCGACCGGCTCAGGTTGAGCTGGCTGCCCGGAACTCTCTGTGGTTGTAGTGAAAACATGGTCCATCTCCGTGAACTGGCTTGTCTCATGCCTGTATCCCCATTCTCTGCTGCACCGCGCTGGATGTTTCCGTCAGCAGTGCCGCCGTCTCCCCCACGAAGGCCTGCACAATCGTACCCAGCCAGCGTTCTTCACCCGGGAACGCCGTGCCGGGATTGGTCATCAGTTTTGCCAGGACGCCTCGTTGCTCGTCGCTGAGGAAAGCATCGTTCGGGACGTTGGCCGTGCCGAGCGCTGCTTCTCCGTGGATGAGCCAACGGAGGTAAGGTGTCCATCGTTGCCCTTGGCCGAGTGGTACGCGTTCCGTGCCGGCGAGGGGTGCGTAGCAGAGACCCACATCGTCAGGTCGGGCCACCAGTACAGCGAAGGCGTTGTTCGCATCGATCAGACTCCGTTGCGGTTCGTCCCCATCAGCCAGGGCTGACGCGAGCCGGACAATCGTTTGAACGGGCAACCCGTGCAGGTCATCCCGTTGGTTTTCGTTGAACTCAAGCGTGTTCCGCCGTACCACCGCGACTGCGCCGTTCAGGTACGGTCCGGTCTCGACCGGATTCGCGCCAGCCATGAACAATCCGACGCAGGGTGTCTTTGTCGCTGCCGCCAGTTGCAGGGTGCCGGTGTCACTGCTGATCAGCACATCGCATGCGCTGAGCACACCGGGCAGGTCCGAGATCGCGGTCGCGCCGGTGAGGTCGGTGATCCTGTCGCGTTGGTTGTCTGGCAGCGATTGGATCAACGACGATGCGGTGTCCCGGTCTTCCGGCAGGCCGAGCAGCACGATTTCGGCGTCACTCCTGGCGAGCAGCCCGGCCACGATCTCGGCAAGCTTTTCCCATGGAGGACGTCTTCCTGCCGCTTTCGCGCCCAGATTGACAGCGAAACGCTTGATTTTCATAGAGCTTAGACTGCTACTACGCGTATCTAGGGCAAAGCCTGTGCCCAGTTGATAATTTTGGATTTGCGGTTCTGGCACCGGTCCGGAAAATCCGGTGTAGGCTGCCCAGACTTCGCTCAGGTGGATCGGGTTGAACGTGCGATCCTGCGTTGCAACAGCCAGGTAGCGGTGTGGTGCGGGGACGACTCGCCGTGGACGCGGCCCTCGTCGCTCCCGGGCGGGAAGCAGTTCCGCCAGCGCACCGGTGAACGGGTCCATGTTCAGCGTGATCAACGTGTCGAACGGATCGCGTTCCAGCACCGGCCGCAGCCAGTCGCGAAGGGCGCGGAATCTGTCTGAGAGTGTTGCGTGTGGATCGTAGGGCAGCTGGCCGACCGGCAACGGCAGCACTTCATCGATATCAGCAAGCATCTTCGCGACGGGTGCATTGCGAGCGTCCACGAGCAGCGACAGCCGCGCGTCCGGATGGGTCGCGCGGAGCCGTTGAATCAACGGTGAGGTCTGGATCAGATCGCCGAAACGGGCGAGCTGCAGGATTCCGATCACCGGCCCGGACATGCGCTTACCCCTGGCCGCTTGGCGCAGGTCCGGCGAGATGGGCGACGATCTGCCGGGCGCCGTCGTGGTTTGGATTCACCTTCAGCACCGTCTCGGCCTCGCTTTTTGCCAGCGACGCCTGGTTCGTGCCGAAGTAAATCGCTGCCAGATGGAAGCGCGCTTCCACGTCCTGCGGGCAGTGTTCGAGGTAGCTGGACAGTCCGGAAACCGCCTCGCTCATCTTCTCCGACTGCACTGCCGCCGCAACGAGGCCGACCACCGCGTGCCGGAAGGATGGATTGTGATTTAGCGCGTGCTGGAAATGCTGCAGCGCTTCGTCGGGCTTCTCTTCCTTGAGGAAGCTGTTGCCAAGCCCAAGATGACCGCGCTGATTGGATGGATTCAGTTCCACGACCCGGCTGAAGATCGACCGTGCCTGCTCCAGCTCGTCTTTGATCATGTGGTACGTGCCAATGCCAATCCACGCGCGTTCAGCGGAAGCGTCATCCTTGACCGCCTTCTGATAGCACTGGAAGGCTTCATCCGGCCGGTCCTGCCGGAATCGTGCATCCCCAAGCAACGTCCAGAAGATGACTCGTTCCGCGACATGGCCGTTCAACGCCGGCTGCATCTCGACCAACGCCGACTCCGCGCTGCTGTAGTCGCCTTCCCTGATCAAGGCGTCCGCTTGGGCGAGCAGGTCAGCCATGCTGGATTTATCGGGTGTGCTGGTCTTCGGCGGCGGTGCGATTCCGCTGGTGGTGGTGTCCATGGAATGGACCCTCGTTACGTACGTCTCCGGATCGAACTGATCCTTGCGGTACACAGTGGATGGCTGGCCGGTTAACGCCGCGCGCATTTGTTCGGGCAGCCAGCCGGGCTGCAGCGTATCAGACGGTTTGATCGGTGCGATGTAAGGTGCTTTCGCCTCTTTGATGACACGTGCCAGGTTTTCTGCGGTGCACAGTTCACCTGCAACCTTGACCGTGTACGCGCCGACTTCATCAAACAGTGTGTAGAGAGCTGGATCCGCCGTATCAGGCAGACAGATCAGCAGCTCGAACGGGATGGTGTCGGTGTGATCCAATACCTGGCTCACGACATTCCGTGCGGCCTCTGCGGTATCATCCAGCGCCAGCAGCAAACTGACCAACGGCATGCTCTGATCCGCCCACACGCCGTAGACGTGATCCTCAACTTCCAGCATTGCCTGTTCACGGTCTGTCGGCGCGGTGGCTGGGAACCGTTTCCACACTTCGACTAAACTCTCCAGTATCAGCAGAGATCCACCGGGATCGCTGAACAAGTCCGTTTCCGTATCGCCAGCGACGACGGCGTGCGGTTCCGGCTCGACAGCCTCAGGTTGCGCGCTTCCGTTCGCGTGATCGCTGAACAAATCCTCGGATACACTCTCCGTGACTCGTTCTGCCTCATCATCTTCGGGTAACGGTTGAGCCTTCAGCGCGCCCATCGTTTCCAGTCGAGCGGCGAGTTCGATGCGATGTTTCAGCGTGATCGTGTCACAGGTTGCGGCGTCCGCCCCATTGGCCAACGCCAGCAGCGCCCGAGCCGGTTCAACGCGTTCGAGCTTCGCGAGCACAATCCCCGCGCGGGTCTGCAGCTGTACGGGTGCGTTCACCGCCCACGCGTCCACGTCTTCCAAGTTCGTGCTCTGGATCTGCTGTTCGATCAGAGCACGGGTTGCGTCATCCTTGCTGATCGCCAGCAAGTCGACCAGACTGAGCAGGCCGTGCAGCGTTTCCGTCAGGTCGGTGGACCATTGCGGCGTGGTGTCGAGCAATGCGTGAATGCGCAGAATGCCGGCGTCCAGGAGGGCCGATTCCTGCCGTGCCATTCCGGCGAGCACCAGCGCCCGCGCCAGCCGCAGTTCGCGCTCCATCGGTTCCAGTGGCGGGGCGGAACGCAGCACATTCACAGCATACTCAAGCGCTTCGACGACACCGTCAACCGGCAGGTTGCGCAATTTCAGGCCGACCAGCGACTCGACGGCAATGACCGTCTTCCACGTGTCGTCCCAGCCGCCTTCTTCGTCGCGTGCGTCAAGCACGGTCCGCGCGATCTCCCGGACTTCCTCAACACAGCCCCTCTCCCCCAGCGTCGGTAACGCGTGCAGGGTCGACAGCAGATCGGAAGTGCCATCATGAGTGTCGCTGACGTACCCGTCCGCCTGAATGCGGGCGAGCAGTTCGACGAGATCGGTGTGCAACTTTGTTGGTTCAGCCATGGGTTTCTCAGCCGATGAAGTTTACGATGCTGGCGTTTAACACCTGTGTTCCGACAGCCATCGCCTGTTCGAGCGCGATCGACTGCAGTTCGAAACGGGTCAGCCATTCGGCGAGGTTGCCTTCCTCGGCGTCGACCAGCTGATCCTCCTCACGAATCTCGACCTCATAGTGGCGGTTCTGGATCGACTGCAGCCGGTTGTACCGCCCACCGATTTCGGTCTGCGCATTCTGCACGAGGTCCATCGCGTCGTCGATCTTGGTGATCGACTCTTCGATGATGACATTGTTCTGATCGCTTTGATCGGACCGGAGGGCATCGCGCAGATCGACCAGAACCTGGAAAATGTCGCCGGACTGTGTTGGTGCGCCGGTCTGAAAGACGTCGCTGCCGTTGATGTTGATCTTGATCTCAAGGCCTTCGTCCGCCATGACGGTGATCTCGCCGTCCATCAACTGCTGCCGGCCGTTGACTTGCTGGATGTCGCCGGTATTCGGATCACGCACCACCTCGTACGGCGCTTCTTCGGTGTTGAAACCGCCGAAGATGTAGGCGTCATCCTCGCGCGAATTACCCTGGGCTACGAGATCCTCAAGGATCAGGTTGATCGCGACGGCAACCGCTTCACGTTGTTCCGGCACGGACGCGTCGTTGGCGATCTCCACCGCCTTCGCGCGTGCTTCGGAGAGGATATCGTTGACCGACATCAGCGACGCTTCCGCCATGCTCAGGCGTGACATGCCGAAGTCGAGATTGCGGACGTACTGGTTGCGGCGTGACAGGGACGATCGCAGCAACAGCGATTTCTGCCCGCGCACGGGATCGTCGCTGGCTTTCTGCACTTCCCGGCCATCGGTGAGAACACTTTGCGCCCGGTACAGGTCGGTCTGCAACCGTTCCAGGTCATACAACATCGTGTTCCGGCGCATTTGACTTGTAATTCTCATGCGTCTACCCCTCGACTGGTCATGTCAATCCGTTGACCACTCTATCCATCATCTCTTCAACGGTGTTGAACACCTTGGACGCCGCGTTGTAGGCGTACTGCGTGTTGATCATCGCCGACATCTCTTCGTCCAGGTTTACACCGGTGTATTCCTGCTGCAGGTTTTCCGTCTGCTGCAACGCGGCTTCCGAGGTTTCATAACGCAGATCGGCGTTCTGCACCACGGTGCCGATATCCGAAACCATGGTCGCGTATCGGCTGTTGATGGTGCGGCTGTCGCCCCACGGATTCGCGAACTGCAACTCGTACATGTCGTGGGCGAGGTCGTTGGCGCCGGTCGCGCTCAGGCGGGAGGCCGCAACCTTGTCCACGTTTTCAAGAATTTCTTCGTCCACCTCCAGCGAGCGCGCGCCGGTGACATCATCGCGGAAGAACACATTCCCCGTCGTGCCGTCGTGGCCGATACCTTCGATATGCGCAGCGTTAACTGTTGAGCGGACTGCGTCGGCGAGTGTGTCCAGTTCCGCAAGGATGTCGCCGATCTCATCACGTGTCTGCAGCATGCCGTAGATGTAACCGCTGCTGATCGACACCTCGTTTCCGTTATCCGACCAGACGAAGTTGCCGCCATTCTTGCCGAGACTGCCGTCGCCGACGCCCTGCCAGGCCAGTTCGCGGTAGGAATCACGGTGGACGATTTCCTCGCTGCCGATGTAGACGTTCGCCGCGCCGGTGCCCTCGTATTCGACGTGGATGTTGACCAGTGAGGACAGGTCTTTCAGCAACAACTCGCGCGCGTCCAGCAGGTCGTTCGGAACCTGCCCGGAGGCGACCAGATCGGCGATCTGCTCGTTGAGGTTGGCGATGCGGGCGGCGTACAGGTTGATTGATCCCGCCTGCGACATCATCTCCGTGTTGATCTGTTCCCGCTGCGAATCCATGCTGCTGTAGGTGGTCGCCATCGAATAGCCAAGGTCTTTGGCGGCGGTGATGACGGCCGTGCGTGCGGACGCATTGTCCGCATCGTTGGCGAGATCTTCCCACGAGTTCCAGAAATTGTCCAGTGCGGTGCCGATACCGTAGTCGCCCAGTTCGTTGAGCGTTTCTTCAACCCGCCTCATGCTATCGCGCTGTCCGGTCCAGCGTCCGACAAGGCTTGAGTCCGAGCGTTCCTGGCGGCTGATGTACTCCACCTGCGCACGCTGAATGCCGAGGACCTCGACACCCTGTCCGTACGTCCCGTTGATGCCGGGGAGTCCAGCTCTCGCGCCGAGCACGGTGCGCTGGCGGTGGTAACCGAGCGTGTCCACGTTCGCCACGTTGTGGCTGATCGTGTTCAGGCTGTTCTGGTGCGACAGCAACGCATCGCGCGCCATCGCCAGCTGCGCACTCAGGTTGAGGCCCTGACTTCCGCGTGTGTTGATGCTGTACATGGCTCACCTCGTCTCTCGCCTCAGGTCTGTCGTCGTGCGTCACGGCTGATTCGTCGTCACTCAGGACTCAGGACTCAAGACTCAGGACTAGTTTCACAACGTCTTGTTCACCATCAGGCTGCGGCGATCCTGGCCGTGCAGACGGCCGTCCTTCTCGTACGTCACGTCGCGCAGGTTTTCATCAATCAGGATGTCGATGGTGCGATGGTTGATGTTCAGCGACCGCTTGATCAGGTACTGGTTGACCTGATTCGCGCGGCGGATGCGGCTGACCAGTCCGTTCAGGTTCATCTTGGACTGCCGCAGCTCGCTGGAGACCGTGCCGAGACTCATTTCGACCAGGCGGGTGATCGTCAGCTCGCTTTCCTTGATCTCCATGTTGCTGGCGATCTTCCGGACTTTGCCGATGCGCTGGTCTTCAAGCGTTCGGATCTGCTCAATCAGCTCTTCCTGCTTCGCGACGGTGGCTTCAAAATCTTCCACCTCGTTGCGCACGAGCATCGACTTCTGCTCTTCAAGCAGGTTGAGAAAGTCGTTGAGCAGCGCTTCTTCCCGCTTGATGATGTCAATCAGCGCGCTGATCAGCTCCGTTTCCATGGTTCCTCCACGGCATCGCCGCTTTTATCTATGGATCGAGTGTTGTTCTGGATGAATTCACGTGCATTTTTAACCGCGTCGCCTTCACGTGTGAGCGACTGCTGCGGTCCCGACCCGGCAAGCCAAGACAGGATTTTGCGCACGTAGGATTGCGTTTCCTCGAACGGCGGAATGCCGTCATAGCGATCGACCGCTCCGGGCCCGGCGTTGTATGCCGCCAGCGCCTTGGGCACATCTCCGCTGTATCGTTCCAGCATCTGGCTCAGGTAGCGCACGCCACCGTCAATGTTCTGCACCGGGTCAAACGGGTTCGTCACGCCGAGGGAATCAGCGGTTTCCGGCATCAGCTGCATCAACCCCATCGCACCGGCGTGCGAGATGGCGGTGGTATTCCAATCAGATTCGGCACGGATGACCGATTCAACGATTTGTTTGTCGACGCCGTACTTCTCCGCGACCGCATTCGCGAGGTGCATCAGGTCCAACGGGGCACCGTCAGCCCGTGCTGCGCTTGCTGGATTGATACCTTCGGGCATCACGGGTTGACTGGTCGCATCAACCTCGCTGTACGGTTCCTGCCCTCGCCGTTCCATTAACTGGCGGTAGATGAGGTCGGTGATGCCCAGAGCGCCCTGTCCGGCGAGTTGATCGCCGAGGACTTCGGTGAACATTCCGTTATAAACTTCACCGCCGAGCCCTTCGCCGCCGATCATGCTGGTCGAGCCCTGCATCTGCTTGACCATGTACTGCGCGAAGTGGGCTTCGAAGCCGCGCGCGGCCTTGAAGGTTTCCGGGTCGGTGACGTTGCGCGGGACTGGCTGTTCGAGCCATGCGCCGCTGACACCACCGGGCAGATTTGTCGAAAAGCCGCTCATCAGATAATCACCAGTTCGCCACGCAGGGCACCGGCCTGTTGCAGGGCTTGAAAAATCGCGATGATGTCACGCGGGGTAACACCGAGACTGTTCAGCGCCGCCGCGACATCGCCCACATTTGCCGCCTCCTCCATCACCACCACGCCTGTCCCCTGCTCCTCGACTTCGATCTGTGTCGCGTTGCGTGAAACGGTCTGTCCTTGAGAAAATGCTCCCGGCTGGCTGATCACCGGCGTGTTGACGATGCTGATCGACAACGTGCCGTGGCTGATCGCGACGTTCGAGATGCCGACATCCGCGCCGATGACGACGGTGCCAGTGCGTTCGTTGACCACCACTCGCGCCTCGACATCCTGCGTCACCAGCAGCAGCTCCAAGTCGGAGATCTGCGCCATCGTACCTCCGGGATAATCCTCGAGCTTCTCAACAACGACGCTGACCGGATCCAATGCGCTGGCAACCTCACGCCCGAAAGCGGTGTTGATCGCGTCCGCCATCCGGCGTGCGGTTGTGTAGTCGGGATCATTCAGCACAAACTGAATATTCTCCATGTCTTCCAGTGTTTTGCCGGGGGATTGTTCAACGAGGAAGCCATTGGGGATGCGGCCCACGCACGATGCGTTCTTGCGGATGCTGACTGCACCCTGTTCGATGTGGAACCCACCGATACTGAGCGGTCCCTGCGCGACGCCGTACACGGTCTGGTCCGTTGCGACCAGAGGCGTCAGCAGCAACGTGCCGCCCTGCAGGCTGCGTGCGTCCCCGAGTGAAGAGACGGTCACATCCAGCCGTTGGCCGGGCTTGGCGAAATTGTTCAGGGTGCCGGTCACCATGACGCCGGCAACGTTTCGCGTGCGGACACGGTCGGAGCTGATGGAAATGCCAAAGCGCTCCATCATGTTGCCCAGCGCCTGGTTCGTGAACAACGAGCGCGGGCTGTCGCCGGTGCCTTCGAGACCGACAACGATGCCGTAGCCAACCATCGGAATGCCGCCCTGGCCCTCCAGGTTGGCGATGTCCTTGATCCGTTGCTGGCCAAACGCCGTCAACGTGAACGCCAACAGCAGGGTCGCGACAAGCGCGATCCATGCTGTCCGGCGGTGTATGTTGAGTGGATGGGTTGTCATCAGACCGTCCTCACATCCTTAGAAGAACCAGTTCCACATGCGGGCCAGAAATCCAGGCTTGCCGGCATCGTTGACCATCCCTTTGCCGGCGTAACTGATCGTCGCATTCGCGATGTTGTAGCTGTAGACCGTATTGTCCGAGCCGACGTCTTCCGCGCGGACCGTACCGGTGACGGTTGTCGTCTGTGTCTCACCGTTCACTTCCAGCGTGCGTGTGCCCTGAATGATCAGCAGACCGTTTTCCTGCACCTCCGTCACCACGGCTGTCATCCGGCTTTCCAGCATGTTGCGGCTTTCGGTTTTGCCGGTGGATTGGTTGCGGTTGGTCAGGTCGCTGTCGAGGCCGAGGGTCGGGATCAGATCGTTGAACGACCCACTGGTGCGGATATCGGCGGAGGTCCGGTTGTCGGAATTGGTCGTGGTCCCGGTCTCATTCGCGCCCTTGGTGAATTCGACGATGAGCACGGTAATGATGTCGCCCTCGCCGAACGCCTTTTGATCGGAAAACATCGACCGGGCGACGACGCCCTTGATGGTTTGCGCCGGGGCGGCAATTGCCGCGGCTAGCACCACGACGATGATAATTCCGGTAATCAGCCAACGGTTCATGCTTCCTCCTACCGGCCGAGTGCGCGGATGATTTCAGCGCGTTTCGGTCCGACCACTCTCACTTTCAGCAACGATCCC
Organism: bacterium; assembly: GCA_020444425.1. Lineage (GTDB taxonomy): Bacteria > Electryoneota > Electryoneia > Electryoneales > Electryoneaceae > BMS3BBIN04. Next base: position 100,579 of record JAHLLB010000001.1, read on the forward strand.
AGCTCCTGCTGTTCCACTCGGATCGTTTCTCCGGTTCTGCCGTCCTGCAGCGCGACACCTTCCGTTTCCAGCGTCACCGCACCCCGTTGCAGCAGCAGATTGACCTGATCACCACGGCAGACTTCCGGTTCAACTTCGACATCCGGCCAGGTCAACACGTCGCCGGGATTCATCGAACGCCGCGCCCGCAACCGGGCTTCGGTGAACGCATCAGGAGATTCGGGCCAGGGGTGGCGAATCTCTGTGACTTCCCTTCGTTCCCAGCGAAGCGCTTCGGCGGTAATCACATCACCGCGACTGAGCCGTCGATCAACAACCGGTGTCCATGCAAACGGCATCACCCGGATGCGAAACGGAACTCGCCGCAGGCGAGTGTCGCCGTCCATGACATTCACGTACAGCACCGTTTTCCCACGCGGCAGCTCCGGACCGTCCAGCGTCCAATGGTCCCCGGCGTCCATCAGCTTCGCGTCGGGCATGGACAGTTCGATCCAATCCACAGGGCAGTCCGTCCACTCGGCGGCGAGGTAGCCGTCGATGGCGGCGCGCAGACCGGTGGCGGTCTGTTCGCCGGCGACACTGACTCCGGCGAACAGCAGCACGATCAGGGCGATGCTGTGGACGGTTCGACTCATTTAGCCACGCTTCAGGTTGTTGGCTTCCTGCATCATGCTGTCAGCGGTGCGGATCGCACGTGACGACAGCTCATACGCGCGCTGGGCGACGATCATGTCGACCATTTCCTCAACCACCGCGACATTCGACGATTCGAGGTAGCCCTGGTTGATCTCCCCAAAGCCTTCCTGGCCGGGGTTGGAGAGGATCGGCACGCCGGACGCTTCCGTTTCCTGGAACAGGTTCTGCCCAAGCGCACGCAGGCCGGAGGGGTTGGTAAACCGCGCCAGTTCGATCTGGCCGACTTCGGTTGACTGAGTGTCGCCATACAGCGACGCGAAGACGTAGCCTTCGCGGTCAATGGTGACGTCAATAGTGTCTTCCGGGATGATGACTTCCGGGTCCAGCAGGTAGCCGTCGCCGTTGACCACACGTCCGTCCGGGCTGACGCTGAAGTTGCCGTTGCGGGTATAGGCGCTGGATCCATCGGGGCGGATAATCTGGAAGAAGCCTTCGCCTTCGATGGACAGGTCCAGCTGGTTGCCGGTCTGGGACGGACTGCCCTGGCTGAAGTTCTTTTCGATCGCGACCGGCTTGACGCCGTGACCGATCTGCAATTCAGCCGGGACGGTTGTGCCGAGCCCGCGCACGGAGTGTGTCGCCTGGATCGTCTGGTAGATCAGGTCCTGGAACTCGACTTTCGATTTCTTGTACCCGGTGGTGTTAACGTTCGCCAGGTTGTTGGAAATCGTATCGATCTGCAGCTGTTGCGCGTACATGCCACTGGCGGCTGTACGCAGGGCGCGCATCATATGTTGCTCCTCCCCGTGGGGGGTTAGTTCTCGGTACTCGGTTGTTGGTGCTCGGTTGTTGGTAATCGGTAATTGGTTGTCGGTACTCGGTATTCGGTTATCAGTGGTCAGCGTTCTGCATCTGGACTTGAAAGCTGCCGGTAATCACCCTGTGTGTCATCCTGAAGCCGCAGGCTGAAGGATCTGCTTTCCATTGTGTCAAGGGTTCCGTAACACGGCTTCGCTTGTGGTTTCTTCAACCAGATCCTTCACTTCGTTCAGGATGACACCTGAAAACCAGTTGTGAGTTATGAGGTGTGAGTTGTGAGTAACTTATTTCTGCCAGATCCTTCACTTCGTTCAGGATGACAACCTCTACCACTCACATCTCGTATCTCACATCTCGTATCTCACATCTCGTATCGCATATCTCGTATCTCACATCTCACATCTCGTATCTCACATCTCGTATCTCACATCTCATATCTCACATCTCATCAGAACCTCGGCACTCGGTCGATGAGACGGCCAAGCGTGCTATCCTGCGACAGCATCGCGCGTTGCGAGGTGTCGTAGTTCCGGTTCAGGGCGATCATCTCGACCATTTCCTGCACCACGTTGACGTTGGACGCTTCCACGTGTTCCTGGTGCACGGTGGTCGATTCAACGGCGTTCAGGATGTCGTCGGTGTCCTTGCGGTACAGGTTGTCGCCGACTTTGGTGATCGTGTCCGGGTTTTCAACATCTGCGATCATGAACTTGGTCGTAACCTGTCCGTCCACGTGGATCACGCCGGTATCATCGGCGAAGAACAAGCCATCGGGAATGCGCACCGGGGTCATGCTTTCGTCGAGGACTTTGTATCCGCTGGAGGCGACCAGCTCGCGGTTGTCGTTGATGTGGAAGCGGCCATCACGGGTGAGGAACGTCTGGCCTTCGTCATCCTGCACGACGAAAAACCCGCGTCCCTTGAGCGCGAAGTCGGTCTTGCGTCCAGTCGGACTGATCGCGCCCTGTTCCCAGTCGGTGTAGAGGCCTTCGTTCAGCCGTTCCACCTGTTTCGCCTGACCGTCAATTCCGGGCTGGGTCAGCTCGTTGTTCAACGTGAAGCTGAAAAAGCGGCGGTCCGCCTTGAACGACGTGGTGGACGCATTCGCAAGGTTGTTCGAGATGTTGGTCAGCTTGTGATAGCGGGGCAACATCCCGGCTGCGCTGTGGTAAATCCCTCGAATCATGGTCGGTCCCTGAGTTGATCGCAGAGCCTTTCACAGAGGGATTGGCAAATGGTGTGCCGAATGAGAAACGAGTAGCTAAAAGGTGGTATGGAAAGAGGTTACAACGTAGTATCAACGCAATCGAAAGGAAGCCGGGCCGAGCATGCTTGCCTGATCGTACGGAAGAAAGTGCCGTACACCGGAAGAGATCCGGATTGCGGGGTACAGCAGGTTGATTACGGTTCCGCGGTGACGCCTTCCATCTGCAGCGCCATGCGGATTTCATCCTGGCTCTTGCCGGTTACCTCGGCGATTTCACGAACGGAATTGCCGCTGTTGTGCATGTCGACAACCATCTTGCGCGTTTCTGCTGAGACATCCATTTCGCGGCCTTTCGGCTTCACACCGTTGGGCTTTTCACCAGCGAGTTCAGCTTCCAGCGAGCCGGTGGCGTCCTCATCTTCGTCGTTCTCGTCGCCCCAGAACACAGCGTCCTCGCGAGCATCAGCGGGTTGTTCTCCCTTTTCCTTCTTGCGGGTTCGATGGAAGAGCAGGCCACCCGCGATAGCACCGGTAACGATCAGTGCAATCACGATAATGATCAACACTCGGGTATCGAAGAACTGCATTGGCGTGCCGTTGCCGTCGAACGTAATTCCAGAGGATTCGCCGCGCTGCTGAACATTGGATGCGTTGCGAACAAATGCCTGATCTCCGCTGCCGGTCCCATCACCCTGTCCCTGGGCGAGTGGCGGAACACTTGCGTCATCCGACCGCAGCACCATCTCCCACATGTCTTCTGCTTTATCCTGCTCACCCCGGCGCTGGTGCCACAGGGCGATGCTGGTTGCGGCGGCGGACATGGTCTGACGGTATTCCAATGCTTTCTCGTATTCCTGTTTCGCGCCGGACTCATCCCCTTCAGCTTCCTTGAGATTACCCATCAACAAGCGGCCCCACGGATACGAGTCCGTGTTCTCGGGGATCTGCTCGATGGTTTCTTTCGCCTGCTCGTTGCGGCCCTGCAGCTTGTGCAACTGGGCGAGCATCAACAGGTCGGCGTCGCTGAGTTGATCCTCGATTTGTGCAGGTTCGGGTTCAGGCTCAGGTTCCGCTTCTTCGACGGGTTGTGGCGTTTGCGTCCGGGTCTGCGGTTGAGTTGCGGTGTGGCGTTCCGCCTGAACCGGTTGCGGCGGTTCTCCAGTGGGACGCAGCATCAGCAGCCACATCCCCGCGCCGGCGCGTCGCAACGAGGCCTTTGCCGGTTTCTTGCAGGTCAGGGATAGTGTGCTGTTGTCGACGTCGATCGCGGTCAGGAGTTGTGAGGACGGCACCACGGCATCGTTGAAAAACGGTGAGGTGCCTTGCAGCTGAATGGTCTGGCCGGACGCGGTGGTGATCCGCAGTGACAGGTCCTGATCGAAGGTGAGGGTGAGCAGCTCGCCGTCGTCCATTGCGGTGCTTCTCACCTGCAACAGCGATACCGCCCGGGCAGTACCTATCCACCCTGCCAGCAGGACGCACGCCAGCAGCAACCGCAGCAGTGCGGATTTTGTCTGGATCAGCGCCATGTGTTTCGCGTGGACCATGTGACCTTGTGAAACAGGTTCCGGCCAGGTGTTGCGGCTACGTTGCCAATATAGAACTATTAGAAGTACCTGCAGTTGAATTCCGGGTTCATGGAGAGCGGATCGGTTCACCCGCGCACGTCCAGCTTATCCCCTTTGCCCTTATCATCTTCGGTGGTGCGACGACGCAGATCCTGCTGTTCATCGTCCTCTTTCGCCTCGGGCTTTTCCTCGTCCTGCTGCTGCGAATCCTTGTCCTTCCGCCGCTTCTCCCGTTGCGCGTCCTTGCGTGTGCGTTTCAAGGGGTCGCGCTCGTCGGTGACTTCGATTTCCTCGTGCGCCCGGCGTTGCTGCTCCTCCGCCATCATCTTCTGACGGATGTGCTTTTCACGTTCCATGCCATCATGGAGCAAATCAGCTTCCCGCTGTGCCCAGAGGGTTTTCTGGTAGACGTTGCGTTCGTCAATGGGGCGCGGTGGCATGAGAGTACCGGGCGGTTATCCGCCCGCCCCCAGTTTTGCCCGCAGCTTGCCCTTGAGCGTCAACATCACCTTGCTGTGAATCTGGGATACACGCGACTCGCTGATATCGAGTACCTCCCCCACTTCCCGCAGCGTCAGTTCTTCGTAGTAGTACAGGGCGATGACCAGGCGTTCCTGCTGCTTCAGTCCCTGGATCATCTTTTTCGCGACGGCTTTGGCTTCGTTCCAGTTGATGACGTCGTGCGGATCTTCCGAGTCCTCGTCGCTGATCATCTCCGAAAGGCTGCTCATTTCCCCTTCCGGTCCCGGTAGCGGCTGATCCAGGGAGAGGATCGATGCAACCTTCACTTCGTCCAGCATCGAATAGTAGTCTTCAAGCGACAGTCCCAACTCTTGTGCAACCTGCTCGTCGGAGGGGACTTCGCCCAGCGAACCTTCGAGCTTGACCAGCGCGTTTTCCAGTTGTCTGGTCTTGGATCGAATCGAGCGCGGCATCCAGTCGTAGTCGCGCAGGGTGTCGAGGATTGCTCCACGGATGCGGTTGCCGGCGTAGGTTTCGAAACGGAACCCGCGTTCCGGTTCAAAATTCTCGACGGCTGAGATGAGGCCGATAATGCCGGCGTTGGTCAGTTCCTCCACCTGCACCGAACGCGGCAGGCCGATTTTCATCCGCCCGGCCGTTTGTTCAACGACGGTCAGGTAGCGCAGGACGAGTTCGTCCTTGATCTCCTGCGACCGTTCACGGACCCAGAGTTGCCAGATCTCGTCGTTGGACAGTTTTGCCAGTGCCGGGGGGGTCATTCAGCGGACCCTTCCGCGCGGGCTGCGCGTGGGAAATCGTCTTCATCATCATCGTAGCCGAGCTCGTCCGCGAGCTGGTTCAGATCTTCCAGCCGCTGGGTTTCGAACTCGTGGATGACCTTGTAAATGACTGTGGTCAGCAGAGTGTTAAGGATGGTGAACACAAGATAGGCGGCAACGCCACGGAACAACGAGCTGAGGATGTCGGTTCCGATGTACAAATTGAAGGCGATGAGAGAGAGCGCGAGGATGACCCCGATGTACTTACTGATATCGCGCCAACTGCTGCTCATTCATCCTCCCTCCGTGCGAGAACCTGGAACAGGTAGTTCGATGTGCTGGACTGTTTAAAGGGAGTACGAAGCAATTTGCGCGCCATCATGGTCAACGCGGAGCTTGCCGCGCTGCGGGGGAACAATAGCAGGAAAGGTTCCCGTGCATCCACGGCTTTCGGGATATTGGGATCCACCGGGATGTGACCGAGCATGGTCAATTCACGCTGCAGAAATTGCCGTGTCGCCAGCTGCAGGTTCTCAAAGGTGATCAGCGCATCTTTCTGTTTCGCGGCGAGGTTGATGATGACATGCATCGTCTGCGTCGAGTTCAGGTGCGATGCGACCTTCACCATCGCGTAGGCGTCCGTGATTGCGGTCGGTTCGGAATTCGTCACCAGGATCGCCTCGTCCGATCCGGCCACGAGTTGCACCACGTTATCCGACAAACCGGCGCCGGTGTCGATCAGCAGGACGTCATATTCCTTTTCCAGCTCATCGAAGGCGTTCATCAGACGTTGACGGTACACGTGATCCTGATCCACCATCTCCACCATGCCGCTGGATCCGGGCAGGATGGTGATGCCTTCCGGTCCGGGCACGAGCACGTCGCTGAGGAACACTCCGCCGAAGATGGCGTCCGCGAGAGTGTATTGCACGCGGAGGCCCAGCAGGATGTCAATGTTCGCGAGGTTGGTGTCGGCGTCCACCAGCAGCACCTTTTTCCCGAGCTTGCCGAGCGCAATGGCGAGGTTCAGGCTGACGTTGGACTTGCCAACGCCCCCCTTGCCGCTGGTCACCGCAATGCGCCGGGCGCGTGGGATCTCGTCGCGATCATGATCGCGCCGTGCCAGGTTTCTGCTTCTCAGGCTGGATGCCTGATCGTTCACACAACCTCCTGAAATCAGTTTCCGTCCCGATTTCTGGAACGGTCAGTTTTCACGTACTGTCTCATTGTGCGGACATTTGAAACGCCTGCTCTCGCAGGTGCAAGAAGTATTCCCGTCGTACGACCATCGCCGCCAACAAGAAGGGATCCGCTTGCAGAATATCATCGGGTACAGATTGTCCCGTTGTCAGATACATCCACGGTTTGTTATCCGCGATCAGGCACATGTCGATCATATGACCGGCTGAACTGACTTCGTCCAGTTTGGTAATGATCACGTCGGTGAAATGCAGCTTGCGGTAATTGCTGATCACCTCACGCTGGTCTTCCAGCCGTGTGTTCGCGGACAGTGTCAGGATCGTGCGAGCCGGCCGGGCGTGTTCAATGAACTCCGTCAGTTCAGCGAGTGCCTCTTCGTCATTCTGGCTGCGTCCGGCCGTGTCCAGCAGCAGGACGTCGTAATCGCGGTAGCGTTCGATCGCCGCCGGGAGTTCCTCGGCACGATAGACGACTTCCAGTGGCAGTCCGGCAATTCCTGCGAAGGTACGCAACTGTTCGACTGCGGCAACGCGATACGTGTCGGTCGAAATCAACGCCACTTTGCGGCGCCCGAGCACGTCGAAGTTTGTCGCCATTTTCGCGAGCGTCGTCGTCTTCCCCACTCCCGTCGGCCCGACCACAGCGATCAGTTGCGGTCCCGTCATTCCGGTAAGCACATCATCCAGCCGACTCGTGCTGAATTTGCTCGCGATCAGCTCATGCAGCCGTGTTTCCAGCCCTTCCAGATCCTCGAGCTGCTTCGGGTCCAGCTGCTGAGACAGGGGATCGACAATTGACGCTGTCGTTTCCAGGCTGCAACCGTTTTTGCGCAAGGCTTCGCGAAACATGTCGAGGCCGTCATCGGCCTTGCCGATATCCTGGCGCGCCAGCTTTTCCGCGAGGTCACGAATCGAGCCCTTCAGCGTCTCGATCTCGCTCCGCAGATCGTGGACCGTTTCGCCGTCTCTCGCCGGTTCAGCTCCCCACTGGCTGATGCTGATCCCTTGTGACCGATCCCGGCCACCTTCGGGTTTGCGCGGGCTGATCGGGATGGTGCGGACGTTGGACATTTCGTCCGCATCGTTTGATTTGCCCGTCTGCTGCGCGTATTCACGGATCCCCAGCAACGCGGGTGGCGGTGCGAGGGTTTCGTGCTGGATGCGCTCTCTGCGACGTTTCGGTTCGGGTTTGGCGCTGGGTGGCTTGCTGCTGGGCTTAGGCATCGGGTGACGGTCCGGCGTGGCGGCGGTGACCTCCACCTGGTGCTTGCCGCTGAGACCGAGTAAGCCACCCTTATCCAGTTTGCGTGACTGGAGAATGACGGCGTCCTCTCCCAAGTCTGCCTTCACCTGGGCGAGCGCTTCGTTCATGGTGGCTGCGACGTATTTCTTAATCAGCATGTACGCTGTCCGCTACCCAGCAAAATGCCGTTTCGTTTTGTTCACGTGTACCGCGCCGGTTGGGACTGCTGTCACCGGTCAGGCCGGCGCCGGTTCACGGGCGGGTTTCCGCTTCTTTTCCTTCGCGGGTTTCTGCTCCGCTTCCCGGGCTGGACTCTTCGGTGGCTGCATGGTAATCAGTCCCACCGATTCGACCTGCACGTTGACCAGCAATTCACCGTAAGATAGTACGATAAGTTGTGGTAAAACAGGCTCAGTCAGTTTCCTGAACGCTTGCCGGATCGTGGGCGACGTGACCACAATCGGTTGCCGTCCACTGTTGGTCATCTGGTCCACCTGCTTCGACAGGCTGGCATAGATCGCGTTGATTTTCTGTGGCGGCAAGTCAATCACGCCGAATTGCCCCTGCCGGCTTGACTGCTGCGCGGCGTCGGACAAGGTCTGTTCCACGTCCGGATCCAGCGTCAACGAGTACAATTTGCCGTCGTCGTCAACGAACTTCTGCGTGATCGTCGGAGACAGGGCGTACCGCACGTATTCCACGAGAATGTCTGTGTCCTTGGTCATCGGAACGTAATCGGACAGGGTCTCGAGAATCATGCCGAGGTCACGGATCGGAATCCCTTCGCGCAGCAACCGTTGCAGCACCTTGTGTACCGCGCCGACGCTCATCAGGTTCGGAATCAGTTCTTCGACCACGGTTGGGTTGTCGGTCTTCAGGTTCTCGATCAACGTGTGGACGTCCTTGCGTGTCAACAGCTTGTACGCGTTGTTCTTGATCACCTCGACGATGTGCGTGGCGAGCACGGCGGTCGGTTCGACGACGGTATAGCCGGCGTTCTCGGCACGCGCCTTGTTCTTTTGGTTCACCCACAGGGCGGGCAGGCCGTACGTCGGCTCCTTCGTCGCGGTCCCGTCGATCTTCTCGGTGGCGGTGCCCGGGTTCAATGCGAGGAAGTGTCCCATCCGCAGATCACCACGAGCGATCTCATTGCCACGGATCTTGAGCACGTACTCGTTCGGTTTGAGCTGGATGTTGTCCCGGATACGAATCGGCGGAATGACCAGACCCATCTGCATCGCCTGCTGTTTGCGGATCTGCGTGATCCGGCTGAGCAGGTCACCTTCCTGGTCCTTGTCAACCAGTGGGATCAGGCTGTAGCCGATTTCCAGCTCCATCGGATCGACGTAGAGGTAATCCTCGATCTTGTCGCTTTCCGTCTTGGGGCTGGTTCCTTCGATGGCCGTGACCTCCAGCTCATGATCTTTTTCCCGCTTCGATTGCACGGTGCGGTAGGAAATCCAACCGAGGATCGCGGAGAGGATGACGAACGGGATCGTCGGCATGCCCGGGATTGCGGAGAAGAAGATGGCCACACCGGCTGCGATGAACCCGGCGCGCGGATGCATCAACATCTGCCCGGCGAATTCACGGCCCATCTCCATTTCCGAGGCGGCACGTGAGACGATCAAACCGGCGGAGACGGAAATGATCAGCGCCGGAATCTGCGATACCAGACCATCACCAATGGTCAGAATCGAATAGGTTTGCAGCGCCTGGCCGATTTGCATGTCACGCTGGAAGAAGCCGATCGCGAGTCCGCCGAGGATGTTGATCGCGGTGATGATAAGACCGGCCATGGCGTCACCGCGGACGAACTTCGCGGCACCGTCCATCGCGCCGTAGAAGTCGGCTTCGCGGCGGATATCTTCCCGGCGGCGGTTGGCCTCATCTTCCTCGATCAGGCCGTTGTTCATGTCGGCGTCCACCGCCATCTGCTTACCGGGCATGGCGTCCAGGGTGAAGCGGGCGGCGACTTCCGCGATACGGCCCGACCCCTTGGTGATGACCATGAAGTTGATCAGCACGAGGATCAGGAAGATGACGACACCGACGACAAAGTTGCCCGCGACGACGAACGAGCCGAACGATTCGATGATCTTCCCGGCGTACGCTTCGCCGAGAATCATACGTGTCGTGGCAACATTCAAGCCGAGCCTGAAAAGGGTAAGCAACAGCAACAGGGCCGGAAAGACACTGAAGTCCAGCGCGCGGTCCATGTACAGGGTGACCATCAGCACCACCAGCGCGGTGGTAATGTTCATCGCAAGGAAGAAGTCGATCAGGGACGACGGAATCGGAATGATCATCAACAGGATCACGCCGACCGCGGCAACCGCGAGTACGACGTCCGCCCGTTTCGTCAGTTGATCGAGAAACGGCGACTGCTCGAGCTTCTGCTTTGTGCTGAGGTAACCTTTGGACTGGGCTTCGGCCATATCAGTTGTCAGTCGTCAGTAGTCAGTGGTCCGTGATGAAAACAACTCTTTTCGGCTATCGGTGATCGGTAACGGTCCGGGGACAGGTGAACAGATTGAACAGACTCAAGCTCGTGAACCATTTTTAGCTGTTCACCTGTCCCCCCTGGAATGGAAGCAATCCCGGGGCCAACGGCTAAGCCATTGTTTCTTCTACCTCTTCCTCTTCCCGGAGACGGTAGATCTGGGCGATAATTTCCGCCACGTCCTGGTAGAATTCGCCGGGGATCTCCTCGCCGATCTCGCAATGCTTGTACAATGACCGCGCCAGAGGCGGGCTTTCGATCACCGGAATACCGTGTTCGCGGGCGACCTCTTTGATCCGTTGCGCGAGCTTACGCAGGCCTTTGCCGACCACCCGGGGCGCGTCCATCGATTCGGGATCGTATTTGAGTGCGACCGCTACGTGTGTCGGGTTGGTGACGACGACATCCGCCTTGGGTAGCTCCTTGATCATGCGGTTGAATGCGATGCGGAACTGAAGTTGACGCTGCTGATTTTTTACCTTCGGATCGCCTTCCATCATCTTGCGTTCGTCCTTCACTTCCTGCTTCGACATTTTCAGATTCTCGACGTACTTGTACTTCTGGTAAGTGAAGTCGATGATGGCCAGGATCAGCAGCACGACAACGGTCCAGATCATCACCTTGAGGATGGTTCGAACGAGAAACAGGAAGATTGCCGCGACTTCGGCGTCCATCAACGGAACGAATTTCGGATATTCATGCCGAACGACAGCAAAGGCGACGTATCCGATCAAAGTCACTTTAACGATGTTCATCAGCAGCTTGACCACCGCTTGCTGGTTGAACAGGTTCTTCATGCCCTTGAACGGATTCAAGCGTTCAAACTTGGGTTTCAGTGCCTTCTGCGAGAACAGAAAACCGAACTGCATCAGGCTGGCGGCGACACCGATGATCGGGATAATAATGAAGAATGGGGCGATGGTACCCAGCAGGTATTTCGCGGTACCGTCGATGTAGGCGCGGAAGTTTGACCCGTCCAGCTGAATCTCGTCAAGGCTGAGATACATCCCGCTGGCAAATTCCATCAGCCGGGTCATCACGTACCCGCCGAAAATTGCCAGCAAAGACAGTCCGCCGATCAGCACCAGCGCGCTGTTCAGGTCCTGAGAGCGAGCGACATTCCCGTCGTTGCGGGCATCCCGTTTTCGCTTCTCAGATGGTTTTTCAGTTTTTTCCTGGCCTTGCTCGTTTTCTTTTGGCATCGGGCAGCCGTCTCTCGGGATTCACCCTATCTCTCTCGGTCCAGAGCGAGAGAGTCATACGCGATCGTGATGAGACGAGCAAACGTGGGTCCAACTGAAAAGCCGTTGCGGACATCAACGTCAGAAGCCGGCGAGAATCCAGTGGCATGTCGAGCAGTGTTCGCACCAACTACGGGAATATCAAGACATAAGCCTGGGTAAACCGGGGGTTTTGCGGCCGGGCATTGGTTCAGGAAGCGTCCATACGGAGATTCTACCCAACCATTGCGCGGAGGAAATCAATTACATCCCCTTCCCATCCCCGGAAGATCTTGCCGAACACATAGACCACCATCGGCAGCGCAATGCTCAGCGTCAACAAACCCGCCATAATCTTAAGCGGGAAGCCGATGATCCACACATTCATCTGCGGTACGGTCCGTGCCATCATCCCGAGCGCGAATTCGGAAACCAGGATCGTGATCAACACCGGCGCGGCGACTTTGATGCCGACGTTGAAAATGTCACCACTCAGGCGGGCAAATCCCCAGATCGCTTCATCGGACAGCGCTCCAGTGCCGATTGGAATTCTCACGAACGACTCATCCACAGCCTGCAGCAGGAAGTGGTGACCGTTCATCATCAGAAACAGCACCAGGGTGAACATGGTCAACAGCTGGCCAAGCACCGGCATGTGTTCTTCGCTGAACGGGTCAATCGCATTGATCATGCCGAAGCCCATCGAGTGACCCATCACATGTCCGGCGAACTGCACGCCGGTGAAGATGAATACCGTCACCAGCCCGATGGACAGGCCGATGAAAACTTCACGCAAGATGACACCGAAGAATTCGAGCACTCCCGGCGCGAGAGTCAGTTGCATCTCAGGATGGAGTGGGAACAGCACGGAGGTAACGAAAAACGCCACCGCGACACGCGCAGTGACGGGAATCGAATTGTAGCCGAAAACCGGCATCACCATCAGCATGCTGCTGACGCGAAACATCATCAGGAACCAGCGTTCCAGCTCATCAATGGTGTAGTTGAGCAGCTCCACGATGGTCCCTCAGTCGTCGACGGTCAGATCGTACTCTTGGCGGGTTCTTCCTTGTCCGCCACCAGCACCCTGATCCGTCCGCTGATCGGGTCAACCTGCTGAATGTCCTGAATGGATTTAATGTTGCTTTCGGTGAGCATCTGCGAACGTGGCAGCAGGAAGATGCCCTTGCCGGTTTTCAGGTCGTCGGACAGGATCATGCCCGCCTTCAACTCGTGGAAGAAGACCTCGAGTTCGCGCTTCGGCGTCTCGACTTTTTCTTCGTCCGCGAAGATGATGTCGAACATGACGTCAATGAATTGCGGGTCGAACTGGATATTCGAATTATTGCGGAAATATTTCAGGATGAACGGGCGGCTGTTGCCATCCTCCCTGTTCTTCAGGCGGAAGTAGGTGTTGCACACAGCCAGCAGCCGGGATTCTTCCGGAATGTCTTCCTTTTTCAGGCCGTCCGGGAAACCGGATCCATCGTACCACTCATCCTGATGCCGCACGATCAACGCGGCTTCCTCAAACGCCGGGATGCTGCCCAGCATGGTCTGCGCCATGATTGGGTGGTGACGGATGAGCCGGCGTTCGTCCTCGCTGAGGTATTGCGACTGCCTGTTCAGCACGGCGTCCGGAATGCCCATCTTGCCGGAGTTCAGCATCAGCGCGGCGATCTCAAGCTTGCGGATGCGTTCCTCGGTCCAATCCAGTCTCTTGGCAATGTTGACCGCGAGCTGCGCCAGCGAACGATTGTCGCGGCAGAGAACCGGACGGCTGATCTCCATCATGTTGATGGTGAAGCGAACCGTGCTGACCAGCGATTTCTCGAGCTCGGCATTCAGCTTACCGAGTTCGATGTTCTTCTTGGCGATGATGGCTGTGCGTTCCTTGACACGCGCCGTCAGCTGATCGTTGACGGAGTTCAATTGCTCGTTCTTATCGTGCAGTTCCGCCATCAGCTCTTCGTTGCGGCGCTCGAGCTTGAAATGATGGATGGCCCGGCGAACCGTTGATCGCAGTTCTTCGTCGTTCCACGGCTTGAACACGAAGTGGTAAATGTTTCCGGTGTTAATGGCATCAACCGCCGCGCCCATGTCGGCGAATCCGGTAAGGATGATACGCTTCGTTTCCGGCTTGACCTTAACCACTTCGCTGAACAGTTGTGTTCCGGTCATCCCGGGCATGCGCTGGTCGGAGATGATGAGGACGACGTCGTTTTCCTTGATAAACTCGAGGGCTTCGGACGCCTGGGTAAACGTCTCGATGTCGTACTCGTCCTCAAAAAACACTCGCTGCAGTGCTTTCAGGATGTTGGGTTCGTCGTCGACGAAGACGAGTTGGACGTTTTCATACATGTTTACTTGTCCACCTTGTTATCAAACGCCCTGCCGTCGGTAGGCAGGATGATCCTGAATGTTGTTCCTTTGCCCGGCTCGCTGTCAACCTCGATCTCGCCGCCGTGTTCCTGAACGATCCGGTAGCTGATCGAGAGGCCCAGCCCTGTCCCCTTGCCGATTTCCTTCGTGGTGAAGAATGCGTCGAAGATTTTCGATCGGGTTTTCTCATCCATGCCGTTGCCGTTGTCCGAAATCTCCAGGTCTACCATGGAATCGCCACGATCATGTGTTCGCACGATGATCTTGCCCGGCGGGTCGTCGATGGCGTGCGCGGCGTTGACCAGAATGTTCAGGAACACCTGGTTCAGTTGCTGCGGGTTGCAGGTGACAGGCGGAATCCCGGTGTATTCTTTCTCAACCTCGGCCTTGTACTTGATCTCGTTCCAGACGATGTTCAGCGTACTGTCCAGCGCCTGTTCGAGATCGGAATCCATGATCTGGGAGCGGTCGATGTTGCTGACGTTCTTCAAGTCCTTGACGATGGTGCTGACGCGCTGGGTTCCGTCAATGGATTCCTCCAGCAATTCACCGAGATCCTCGAGGATGAAGTCGACTTTCCCCTTTTTCCAGACCTGCTGAATTTCCTCGTCACCGTCGAGCTTGCCCTTCATCGTATGCAGGACATCTGAAACCTTGGCCATGTATTTCTTTAACGAGTTCAGATTGGAATGGACAAACCCGATCGGGTTGTTGATCTCATGCGCGACACCGGCAGCAAGTTGGCCGATTGACGCCATTTTCTCGGAGGAAATCAACTGTGCCTGAGCGTTGCTCAGATCGTGCAACGTCTTTTCCAGCTGCTGATTGCGGTCGGACAGTTCTTTTGTTCGCGCCTCGACAAGCTTTTCCAGGTTTTCGGTGTGTTTCTTGACTTCGCGTTCGAGCTTTTTCTGTTCGGTGATGTCCTTCGCGATGCACAGCGCGCCGATAACGGTCTCATTCTTGTCGGACAGGGTTCCGACGGACATCGAAACCACGATCAGGACGCCGTCATTGCGTTTGACAATGGCTTCACTATGTTGAATTTCGCCGGGCTTGAGATCATCGACGGAGACGCCGAACGGTCCGTCCTGATCAGCGTCATCCGGCGGGAACAACAGCCGGGTGTGTTCGCCACGCATATCTTCGGATGTGTAGCCGAACAACCGCGAAGCACCCTGGTTGAACAGGGAGATGCGTCCGCCACGTCCCGCTGCGATGATCGCGTAGTCACGGGACGAGTCGAGTACGGACTGCAGGAAGTTCTTCGTTTCGGTCAGTTCAGCGGTCCGTTTTCGGACAATCCGCTCGAGATTCTTCTGGTATTCCTGGTTCTCACGGGTGAGGCGGTGGCGTTCCATCGCCTTGCGCACGGTGAGGAACAACTCCTCCATGTTCATCGGTTTCTGGAGGTAGTCGTACGCGCCTTTCTTCAGCGCCTCGATCGCGCTTTCCTGCGTGCCCAGTCCGGTCAACACGATGACTTCGATGTCCGGATCGAGCTTATGCGCCTCGTCCAGCACCTGCAGGCCATCCATCACCGGCATCATCAGGTCGGTGAGAATCACATGGATGTTATTCTCCGGGATGAACAGGTCCATCCCTTCCCGTCCGTTCTCGGCGGGAAACACGGTGTAGCCGCCAAACTCAAGCGCTTGCGTGAGCAGAGTGCGGACGCTCTCCTCGTCATCAATGACGAGAATTCCGGGGGCTCTTTCTTCGTCTTTGTCGACCTGGTGCATGTCAGTTTACTTGTGAGATGTATGCGTACATCAAGTTGACGAATTTGAACATGATGCCCAGCATCCATGGTGCGAGCAGGATTAAGACGGTCACCACGGTGAGGATCTTCGGGATGAAGGTCAGTGTCATCTCCTGCACCTGCGTCACCGATTGCAGCAGGCTGATCGCCACACCGACCACCAGGCCGGATAATAGCATCGGCCCCGCGATAATCAGCGCGGTAAACAGGGTTTCACGCACAATTTCGATGGCGAGTTGTTCAGTCATCGGAAACTCTGCACCATGGATTCAACGACCAGGTACCATCCGTCCACGAGCACGAACAGCAACAATTTGAACGGCAGGGATATCATCACTGGGGGCAGCATCATCATCCCCATCGACATCAGGACGGACGCCACCACCATATCGACAATCAGCATCGGCATGTAAATCAGGAAACCGATCTGGAAACCGATTCTAAGCTCACTGATAATGAACGCGGGGACAATCACATGCATCGGAAGCTGATCCGGATTGTCCGGCTGTGAAATGTCGGCAACCCGGACGAAAAGAGCGAGATCCTTCTCTCGAGTCTGCCCCAGCATGAAGTCGCGCAACGGCTCCTGTGCCCGGTCCCACGCCTGCTCGAGCGTGATCTCCTGTTGGGAATAGGGCGTCCACGCGTTTTCGTGGATGTCGGAGATCACCGGTGCCATGATAAACACGGTAAGGAACAGTGAGAGGCCGACAATCATCTGGTTTGGCGGCAGCGACTGCGTGCTCAACGCCTGACGCAGAAAGTGGAACGCTATAATCAGGCGCACAAAGCTGGTGGTCATGATCAGGATCGACGGTGCCAGGGTGAGCACGGTCAGCAGCAGCAGAATCTGGATCGTAACCGCCAGATCCGCCGGACCGGTGGCCTGATCCACATCCAGCGTGATCGCCGGCAGACCGGGAGTCTGTGCCTGCGCGGAGGGAATAAACAGGGCCGCCACAAGCAGAACCAGTCCCAGGCTCAATGTTAACCATCTGCGCTTCATTAGCGCGATTTCCCTTTTTTCGCCGTATTCCCCACGACCATGTCGTCTTCCAAGTGGAACTCCGACCGGCCGAAATCTTCGTCAATCAGTTTTGCACGAGAACCAATCGTGATTTTTACCCCGGAATGAACTTCGTTGTCAACAGTGATGCGCGCTTCTTTTTCCAGCAGGTTGATTTGTTCGAACCACTGATCCCGCAGCGTTTCGATTTCCTGAGTCCAGCGGTCGATTCCGCCCATGTGTTCGTATAACAGGTCGATTGCCTCGGACTGTTCCGGCGACAGCGGTTTCTTGCCCTCGTATTTTTGCTTCATCAGTTTGTCGAGCGCTTGCTGAAGCACCTCTTTCATGTCCGTCTTGTGAGCGAGTGCGTCGGTCGCCTTGTTCATCCGTTCGCTGAGCAGCTGATTTACGCCAACGATCAGGTTGGTCCGCTGGTTGTGCAGGTTGCCTGCAATCTTGGCGTTGATTCCCTTCGTGGCGGCAACCGTTCCACCGATAATTGCTCCCTTGCCGTAGCGGACAACGACCTGTCCGAGGGTAATCACGTTCGCGTAGATGATCTCTTCCGCGATGTGTACGTCCCCGTTGCCGATCACTTTCTGATTCTCGAGGAAACGGATGTGTGTTTCGCCGCAGACCCTCGCAATGCCGTTCCCCTTGCCGAGGAATCCGCCACGAACCTGCAGATTTCCGCCGCAGTGGATGTACGCATCCTCCACAACACCGTTGATCTCGATATCGCCGGAAGCGTAAATGGCAAAACCTGCGATCACATTTCCGCGTACGTGGACCGCACCATCAAACCGGATATTTCCGGTGGAAAAGTCAACATCTCCCTCGACGATGAACTGTTCCGAAACCGAGATCCGGTTGTCGTCCAGCATGCTGACAGCACCACTGCTAATCGCCACCAGACGGAATCCGTCCTTGTCCTCAAACTTGGTTCCGGGACCGGCGGCCAGTGGAATGTCGCGCCCGATCACACCCGCGAGTTGCTTATCACGGACCGTATATCCGGGATCGCCTCGTTCCGCCGGGCTCTTCACCGCGAGCAAGTCGCCTGCCTTCACCTGCTGGATGACGCCGACTTCCTTGTAGTTGGCGTGTCCCTGCTCGTCATAGGTGACTTGTGGCTGCGGATTCCGTTCGAAATACAGCTCGAGCTTTGCGCTGATACCCTCGCCAGGTGGCTTACCACGGGCAACAACGACGGGGAATCCTCGTGGTCCATCCTCGTCCATCAACGTGTCAATCGCGTCATTGTCGTACCCGGCGATCACGCCTGCCCGCTGCAACGCATCAACAATGGCGGATCGGGACACCGCACCATTCACCTTGACGTTCACGCTGGCTTCCATGCCATCATCGGTAACGGTCGCAGCGATTTCATTGTCGGTCAATCCGCTGTCGTCGAAGAACTCCGTGCTTTCCTCTTCTTCGTCTGACTCGGTTTCTTCGCCGGCGGTGATGGTATCCGTCGCCTCGACGGAATCCTCGCTGGTTTCGTCCTGCTGATCTGAAGATGGGGTTTCGGTTTCGCCGGTTGGGCTTTCGGAAGTCGTGTCAGCGCCAGCGTCGGCGGGAGTGGTTTCAGCATCTGCATTGGTGGACGGGGTTTCGGCGGAATCTTCCAGGCGACGTGTTTCCTCCCCATTCTCGTCTTCCGCTCGACCGGGCTCGGTCGGAGGTTGCAAAAAGACGCGATAACGCGGATGCATTCGTTCGAGGAGAAAGCTCATCAGGATTCCAAGTCGGATGGTGGGCCGGAAGTGGACAGGGTGCGGTGCGTGTTACTATCGTCGGTCCACTGGTCGATCTTGTTCAGGGATTGGTCTGATCCGCCGATGAGATAGTTCATTTTGCCGATACGAACGATGTACAGGAAGCGCTTCGGTCCCAGTGCACGGGTAGCACGGAGTTCAATTTTGTCTCCCCGCTGCGGTGCGTTTGGCAACTTCTCCAGCATCCGCGGATAGTAGCGGCGGATCAGGTACACCATCAGGAAGAACAGAGCGAGCACCACCGCCAGAGCGACAATCGCCCGGAGGATGCTGAAGGTCAGATCCCCCTGCAATTCACTCTGAGCGTACGCAGAGTGCACCAGGTTGGCCAGGGCAAACGTAAGTAGCGTGCGTTTGACCGGGGGGTTGAATCCTCTCATCGAAGCGCCTTTATCCGATCCTCCACACTGAGCAGTTCGGTAATGCGAATACCGAAGTTTTCATCGATGACAACAACTTCGCCAAGCGCGAACTGCTTGTCGTTAATATAGAGATCCACAGGTTCCCCCGAGAGCTTCTGCAACTCGATGACGGAACCCGGCCCCAACTCCAGCACATCACGGATCAGCATCTCGGTGCGTCCCAGCTCGATCGTGACCGGCAGCGAGATGTCCATCAGCAGGTCGAGATTGCGGGGCATTTCGCCGTTGGTGCTCGCGCCGTCGGCATCAAACTCGCCGAATTCGGCCCGCTTGACCTTTTGCTTGTCATCCCCGGCCGCCGGCAGATCGCCAGCCGGATCGTCCGGCGCTTTCACCGTTGCGGGGTCGATCAGCGTCTTCAGCGTGTCGAACAGCTCGCGATTGGCAAAGTAGCAGACCTGGGATTCACCCCACCCCTCAATGGAAACATTGAGCACGGTGCCGAAGAATTTCGGCAGATCAATCTCCAGATCTCCGGCGAGCACGACGCTGGCTTGTGCGCCCTCTGGATTGAGGTCGGTCTTGAGATCCTCGGCCCACTGGGTTGCCTGGGCACCGACAATCTGGTTAATGGCTTCCGCAACACCGTCCAGCGATTCATGCTCGTTGAACTCTGCGGAGCCATCGCCCATCACCATCAGGTCGGTGATCGCGGCCGCAAGCTTCTTGTTGAAGAAGTAGTACTGGCCAGCTTCAACGCCGCCGGACAGCGGCGCCTCGACCATCACCATCTCTTCTTCGAAGGTGCGTTTCAGCATTTCGTAGGACGCGTCCTGGAACTCGTAAATGCCGATTTCGACATCGCGATTGAGGATCGGGCGCAGTACATCGATGACAATTTCCAGCGCCTTGTCCATCACGGCGGTATAAATCGGATCAATCGCCATGGGTGCCTCTTTAGGGTTCGATGGAGAGTTTTTCATCTTCAGACAATCGCCGGGTAACGCGCACGGCCATTTTCCGGCCGGACTTGCCCGGCAGACCGAACATCTTTGTCCGGTTGCCCACCTTGATGACCAACTCCTCCTTCAGATCCTTGTCAAGTTGAATGATGTCATCCTTGCGCAGGGACAGGAAGTCCTTCACACGGATGGAAGTTTCGTCAAATACCGCACTGACATCCACGGTGGTTGCCTTGAGGCGGTCCTCGAGCATCTTGACTTCTTCTTCCCCGATTTTTCGCGTCGTGGTGAAGAAGGTCTGCGAGGACAGCTTCTGCAGAATCGGTTCGAGCACGAAGTACGGGAAGCCGATGTTCATCGGATAAACCGCCCCGCGCACCTTCACCTCGAAGAAGATGATGGCGATGGTTTCGCTCGAACGGGCGATCTGCACGAATTGCGGGTCCGTCTCAAAGGAATCGAACGCCGCGTTCAACGGGAACACCTGCGACCAGACTTCGTTCAGCGTGGTGATCAGGTTGTTGATGATGCGTTGCACGATGTTCTGTTCGATCAGGGTAATCTCACGGACTTCGATCTCCGTCTCCCCTGACCCGCCGAGTAACCTGTCGACGATGAACAGCAGCAGTTGCGGGCTGATCTCGACGACGGCCTTGCCCTCAATGTCCTGAAACTTCAGCAGGTACAGACTGGACGGCATTGACAGCGACATCGTGTATTCGCTGTACGTTACCTGATCGATGGAAATTACGTTGACATCGACCAGTGCGCGCATGTTCGTCGACAGGAACGTCGCCAGCAAACGGGCGAAGTTCTCATGAATCGTGCGCATCGAACGGATCTGCTCTTTGCTGATCCGGTCCGGGTGCTTGAAATCGTAGACGGTAACCGCTTTTCTGGTATCCGTCTCAATCGAGTCGTAGGATTTGCCCTTGGATACACTGCTTAAGAGGGCATCGATTTCGTCTTGTGAAAGAATACGGTTCATCGCAGCACCGCGTCGCTATTGCAGCACGTAGCGGACGAAAAATACACGTCCGACTTTGCCGCTGGTCAGGTGATGGTTGGCGATCTGCTGCACCCGGTCCCGGATTTTATCCCGGTACGAGATGTCAGACAGGACCGGCAATCGTTGTGCAGACAGGAATGTGTTGATGTTGTCGCGCAGCAATGGTTCCATCGAGCCCATCTCCGCGACAACGGCGTCACTGCCGGTTTCGAAACCGATGTCGACGAGGAGGATCTTCGTGCCCTTTGAGTCGGTCGGGTTGACGATAATCCCCTCGATGGTATAGAGCAGGCCTGTCAGGTTTTCTTCTTCCATGGGTGGGCCGCCGGGGAAATACGGATTCGCCTCCAGCAGCCAGTTCATGATGGTCCAGGAAGAAAAGCCCTGCAGCGCAACGATGCCAACGAGAATCCCGATGAAGATGGGCATGCTCAGGCCTCGGCTTCCGCCTCCGCTCGGTGCACCCCCTTCCGGCATTTCGTTTTCCGGCAGCTCTACGCTTGCCACATCCTGATCAGCTTCGTTCATGGGTAGTACCCTCTCGCGGCCGCTTCCGGTGCAAGCGGTTCCGCAAATTCCAGGAAGATCTCCACCCGCCGGTTTCTCGCTCGCCCGGCAGGGGTATCATTGGTCGAACGGGGACGATACTCTCCGTACCCAACCCCACTCATCTTCTGCGGCGGAATCTCTGAATTTGCCGCCAGATACTTGACAACCTGCACCGCTCGTGACGCGCTCAACTCCCAATTGCTCGGGTAGCGCGGCGTGTTGATCGGCACGTCGTCCGTGTGTCCCTCCACCCGAATCAGGTCGAAGGATCGTTTCGAGATCATGTCACCCAGGCGCACCAGCAGATCCTGAAAGATCGGTGTCAGGTCCGCGGAACCGCTGTTGAAGAGTAACGAATCTGACAGGATCAGGCGCACGCCCTGCGGCGTATTGTATACCTCGATGAATTCCAGTGCCGAGTTTTGCTCCTGCATCTCGACGACTTCCTCGACCACTTCCTCGGCTTGGCGTGCCTGGTCCTGCATGTTCCGCAGGTAGGTCATCGGAATGGCGTTGTTCATGCTGGGCATTACCCCCAGGCCTTCCCGCAGGCTCTCCATCGCCGCCCTGAATTTGATCACTTCAGTCGATGAAAACGACACGATGAGCACGAAGAAAGTGAGCAACAGCGTCATCATGTCACCATAGGTGACCATCCACGCTGGCGCTCCACTGGGTTCCGGTGGCGGACATTTCTTCTTTGCCATCGTTCAGGGTCTCGTTACGCGGCTTGCGCCGCTTCATCGTCCACGCGTACAGCCGGCGGCAGGAACGTGGTCAGTTTCTGCTTCACCACACGCGGGTTATCTCCCGACTGAATCGAGAGAATTCCTTCGATAACCATCTCTTTCTGCCGAACCTCCTCGCCTGACCGATACTCCAGTTTCCCCGCCATCGGCAGGAAAATGATGTTCGCCGCCATTGATCCGTACAGTGTCGTCACAAGGGCGGTTGCCATACCGGCACCGATTTTGGACGGATCGTCCAGCGCTGCAAGCATCTGGATCAATCCGATCAAGGTACCGACCATCCCGAAGGCTGGAGCGTACGTGCCCAGCGCCTCAAACACCTTTTTGCCCAGCATGTGCCGGGTTTCCATCCCCGTCAACTCACTTTCGAGAATGCTGCGGATGACTTCCGGCTCGACACCGTCAACGGCATACTGAATCCCGAGCCGCATGAATGGATCGGTGATGGTATCCAGTTCGCGTTCAATCGCGAGAATGCCTTCACGCCTGGCCTTCTCCGCGATCTTGACCAGGGTTTCAATGGTTTCCTGCGGCGCATCGATAGTGCTCATGAACGTCTTTTTGGCCACGTTCACCACCGCGAGTACGTCCTTGAGCGGGAAATTGACCAGGGTAGCGCCAAACGCACCCCCGAAGACGATCATCACCGACGGCAGGCTGAAGAAGAAACTGACACCTGACCCGGTGAGGATGGACGCAATCACCAGTACCGCGGATGCGATCAAGCCGATTAAAGTTGCGATATCCATCGTTCGTTCCCGCTACCGGTTGCCCGCCATGGGTTGCATCACACGCTGCCGGAAGGCAACGATCCTGTCCACCAGTTCTTCCGGCGACAGGCTCGTGATGATCTTCTTGCCATCGGTCAAGGTGATGATGGTGTCTGGTGTCTGCTCGATGAATTCGATCATGTCCGAATTCACGATCAGTTCGCTGTCGTCCAGCCGGGTTACATGAATCATCCTGCCTCCCCACCGCTTCAGGTTGGCATGAACCAGCCTGAACGGGGTTATGATCAGGCGGCGGCCATCAAGGCCGCCGCCTCATGCGTATTGCTTACCGCTTCAGGTTCGTCACTTCCTGTAGAATCTGGTCGGACACCGTGATCACACGCGAGCTGGCCTGGAAGCCACGCTGCGCCTTGATCATATCGGTAAACTCTTCCACCAGATCCACATTCGACATCTCCAGCTTGCCCGATTCGATGGAACTACCGAAATCGGAATCGGCATTCCCGAGCCGTGGATCACCTGAAACTTCCGTCGCCAGCCACATGTTGTTGCCGGCTTTCTCGAGACCGTCGGCGTTGGCGAAATCTGCAAGCACCAGTTCACCGATCAGCAGTTCCTGCCCGTTGGTGAAGTTGCCCATGATCCGGCCATCGTAGTTGATGTCGATATCGGACAAGGTGCCCATCGCGTAGCCGTCCTGGCCGACCAGTGTCGTCGAAAATGCCGCCGCGGTCTGCGTAATGCCGTTCATGCCGTTGAAGTCGCCGGCATTGAACGACAGGCTGACCACATTCGTGCCGTCACCCGGATCGAACGAGAAGGTGTCGCCACCATCGTCAAACACCCAGTTGCGGAAGCTGCCGTCGGAGTTGAAGCTGACAAGGCCGGACGAACCGCCGACATTCACCGCCGGTTCATCCACCTCGGCTTCCCACATCCACTCGTTCGCGTTCGCCGTCTTGGTGAAGGTTACGTTCAGATTGTGCATCGCACCCTTCTCGTCGTAGACCGCGATTGACGTGGAGTGCGTGGTCGCTTCAGTGTCGATGGACAGGGTGCCGGCGTTAAAACCATCCGCTGCGACGATGCTGACTCCGCCACCACCGAGGTCGGTCATGGTGGTCATCAAGCCGGTCGCCGGATCGGGTTCGAAGCCGAGCGTGGTCGTGATCGTCGCGCCGGTGGCGGCGTCGGTGAACACGTCCGTCGCGACCAGCGAGCTGGCCTGGCCGCTGTTGACCGTCACGTCCGCCGCGCCAAACAGATCACCGATGACCGTGGACGTTCCACTGTCAATCATGCGCACGTTGTACTCATTGCCGTCACCGGCGTACGTGCGCGTCACGTTGATCTGCTGGGCCACATCGTCGTATTCAAAATCGACACCGGACACCTGCGCGTTCAACTTGGTCAGCAGATCGCCGACGGTGGACTCATTGTCGAGACCAGTGATCGTAACCGTGGACTCATGGTTGGAACCGTCATCAACGACAATGGTCAGATCATCCACACCGGTGAGACCAGCACCTGCGAGATCTGTCAGCAGGGTGTCCATGCCGAAACCGGTCAGCGTACTGCCAAGCGTGGAATTGCTCGCGTTCTGTCCGGTGATGGTGATGTCGTGCGTACCGCCGAGACCGTTCGCCGCGATGCCCGCGACGCTGGTGACGCCGGTGGTGGTTGCATCGACGAGAGACGCTTCCGATTCCGTCGCGTCGGCGTCAAGGTTGCTGTAGACTTCGACTTCGCTCGTCGCGCGTGCCGGAATCTTGCGTGCGAGCGGAATCTGCAACCCGGTCAGGGCGGTGTCTTCAATGACGCCGTCCTCGTTGGCCATGCGGCCAAGCACGGTTCCGATGCCGTTTCCGGCGATCATGTTGCCCGCGGCGTCAAGGGTGAAGTTACCGGCGCGGGTGAAGTAGGTCGTGTCGCCACCCTGCACCATGAAGAATCCATCGCCGAGCAACGCGAGGTCGGTGGCATAGCCAGTCGACTCGAGGCTGCCCTGGCTGAAGTTGTTGCTGATCGACTGCAACTGCACCCCGAGACCGACCTGGACCGGGTTGACCGTACCACGGTTGGTCAACGATCCCTGGCCGGGACGGAGGATCTGGGAAATCGCGTCCGCAAAGTTCGCGCGCGACGATTTGAAACCGATCGTGTTGACGTTGGCGACGTTGTTGCCGACGACGTCCATCATGATCTGGTGACTTTGCACACCAGTCACACCACTGTTCAATGACCGCATCATGAGAAGGTTCTCCTTGTTTGGGCAAGTTGCCCCGGATACATCTCAGGGATCCTTCGATTGAGGACGGTTCCGCATCTGTCGGTTAGCAGAACCAAGGCCTCCTCACAGAGGTCCAGCCTTCCCTGTACTCGTCTCTCGTCTCTAGTCACTGGTCTCTCGTCCAGCGAAACGGAGATTGTGAATTGCTTGTTTCGGGTCCATGTCCAAGTCTTCTGACTGAGCATGAACCGCGTTTCCAGACGCTTGTCTTTGGTCTTTTGTCTTTCTCTCAAGTCTCAAGTCTCACATCTCAAGTCTGTTGTCTTTCGACTTCAGTTCGACTTTCGACTTCAGTTCGACTTTCGACTTTCGACTTTCGACTTCTTTTCGACTTGTGTTAATCGATCAGTAACGCACTGTCGATCTGGGTAAACACATTTTCCCGTGCCTGCTCACCTTGCAGGGCGGTAATCACGGTTCGGTTTTCGACGCTGACGATCAGCGCGAGGTCGCGCATCAGGAAGAGCGATTCCTTCGCACCCTTGGCCTGAGCCTGGTCCATCGCATTGCTGATCTTGGCCAAATCCTGCTGGTCGAGGCTGACGCCACGTTGCAGCAGACGCTGGCTTGCGTGTGCGCTGATGGTGACGTTCGGCGCGGACGTGTTCGTGCTGGCCGAAGCCTTGCGGACAGCGTCCTTGAACGAGTCACCGGTGGCAGCGGTTGACGGTTTGTTGACAGATGTTTGTGGCTGAACCGGACCGACACGTCCCAGGCTCGCCTGGATGCGCGGGTCGAGGTTCATGATCCACCTCCCAGCCCGATCAATCCGGCGATGTTCAGTCCATCGCCTTCATTGTCGTCGTCGGGGTTACGCAGCTCGAGCACGTCACCGAAGTACACCTTGACACCATCCACGACCAGCATCGCGCCGTTGGCGTCGTAACGCACGGCCTGAATCGTGCCGATGACATACGTCGTCGCCGGGCTTTCGTTGCCGGCACTGTCGGTGGCTGTCACTTCGACGGTGTATTCGCCGTCCGCGAGCGTGTTGCCTTTGTTGTCCTCGCCATCCCATTCGATGGTGTGTTCGCCGGACAGGGTCTTGCCGAGTTCCATGCTGCGGAGCTCGTTGCCATCGCTGTCCAGGATGGTGACTTCGACGTCCTCAGCGAGATCATCCAGCTCAAATGAGATGTCGCTGCCTTCGCCGTCTGACACAACCACGGTATCGCTGTAAGCCTTGACATCAGTACCGACCAGCGATCCGGCGAGGGTGTTGTTGATCGCCTGGGAGAGGATGTAGTCCGCCTGCAGGCTTTCCTGAAGAACGGCGGTCTGGTTCTGCATCTCTTCCAGGGTGGTGAACTGCGCCAACTGCGCCGTGTACTCGGTCGAATCCATCGGGTTCATCGGATCCTGGTTCTTCATCTGCTCGATCAGCAGTTGAAGGAACCCATCCTTGTCGACGGTTCCGGACTGTACCTCGGTGTTGGTCATTGTCGCAGATCGACCAACGAGAGAATCAATCGACAGCGTATCGGCCATAGGCCAATCCTCCTTTCACGAGGACCCGTAATCGCCAACTTCGTCCGTCCCCTGAAGCGAAGCGGCTGAAATTCTTACATGACCACTTTAACATTCAAGCAAACCACATGCCTTCACTACAATCAAAAGCTGGTGCGGTGTTGCTGGTTTCGCGCCCTGCGGAATGGGGTAGCATTCACCCCGACCCGGGCAGGTTCTGCCCGGTGTTCAGCCGGTATACTCAATCGTGTTCAAGCCGGTGCGGAGCGGCCGCTGTCCGCTATCCTCTCCGGGATCAACGTCCGCTTGTTCACGCCGGGACTGACCGTTGCGCGAGGTCGCGTTGCGTCGTTGCGCCTGACGTTCCGCCGCGTCACGCCTTTGCTGATCAGCAGTGGCATCCTGCTGCCGAGTCTGTCCGGTTTCCACCTCGACCCGATCCACCTGGATGCCCTGGCTGCTCAGGTGTTCGCGCAACGCCGGCAGGTGCTGTTCGAGGCTGCGTGTCGCATCCGCGCGGTCCACGGTCATCTTGATGATGTACTTGCCGTTGCTGCGGATCACGTTCAGCAGCACGTTCCCCAGCTTCGCGGGCTTCAGCGCCACCTGCAGCCGGACAACTCCGTCGCCCTTCAGCACTTTCGCCTGCGAACTGACTTTCTGCATCAACTCCTGCAGGTTCTGGAGGCCTTGCGCGGATGAGGGCGCGCCCTTGCCCACCCTGGCTCCCAGCGCGGCGCTGAGGTTGTTGATCACGTTCGGCTTGGCGCCGGCCGGCTTGACGTCGGCGGCGTCCTCGGCGTGCATGGCTTTGGGTTTGCCGGTGTTGGTGGAGGTTGCGGATTCCTGTGCGCTCCGGGCGGACGGTTTCGCGCTCTTCTGCCCTGCCTTCGCCTGCTTCACACCTTCTGCGGACCGGTCGCTGGCCGTCGGGGCGGATTTGCCGGACGGTGCGTGCACATGCCAGCCGCTACGTTCCATCGAGGCGACGCGTGACCGGGCCTGCCCGGCTGAAGCTGCTGCGGCTGCGGCGGAACGTGTCCCGGTCTGGCTGGAGGCGGATTCGACGGTGACGGGGGGCTGGGTACTGGGTGCCGGTGCACGACTCTGCCGTGTGAACGCCCCACGATCCGCCTGGGCGGATTCTGGACGGGACGCCATCCGTGATCCGCGCCCCTGTCGTTGGCTCGAATCTTGTTCCGTCTGCTTTGCGAGCTCGGCGGCGGTTTCGTTGCTTCGTTCGACGGAGACATTGGACACGGCCTTCGGTGTCGTCAACTTTGACGCCGGTTGCAAGCCGCTGTCATCTTCACGCACCGTACCCGCACCGGACCAGGCCGATGCTCGCGCGGTGCCGCCGGTTTTCGCGCGAAGTTGTGCGAGCAGGTCGGAACGGGTCGGCTGCGGACGGGCGCTCACGGAAACCTTTTGCGCGACCGGCTGATCCGCCTCGGACTTGTCAGCCAGCGCCGGTTTCTGCCCCATCTCGCTCTTGAATTCCGGCGAGGCGGCCTTCTTCGCGCTGATTTTACCCGCAGCTTTGGTCAGTTGCGCCACGGCCAGTTGCGACAGATCCAACTTCTGTGCGGACTTGACGCCTGCCTGTGATGCTGGTTTTGCATCGCCGTCGCCGCTGACCTTGGTTGTCTGGACGGTATTCGTGGACCGATTCACTTTCGGCGGCGCGAACGGTTTGACATCCGGACCGAACGGGCTTTTCAGTTCGATGTGCTTGCTGGCGTCCTGTCCTTCCCCATCCACCATCGCCCGGGCCTGGGCAACGAGACGGGCGGCGTCACCGTCCTGCGACCGTGCCATGTGTGTGCGAACCTCCTGCAACCACATGGACGGGTCTTCCAGTCCCTGTTCCTTGCGCTGCTCTTCCAGCCGTTTCTTGAGCACATAGGACCGGTTGCCGGGTGTTTCCACCTCTCCGCTGAGGATGCCGATGCGCAGCTGATCGGTCAGCAGCAGGTGCTCGGCGGCACGTTTCTTGAAACCAGTCATCAGCTGGGCGGTACCCTGGTTGCTGCTCAGTTGCATCTCGCGGCTAAGGTGCGGATCGTTGGTCTGCGGACGGCGTCCCCGGTGGCTTTCTTCCGTACGGCGCAGGCTGTCCGGATCGTCCGGATCGACGCTGTTGCCGAACTGGTCGACAAAGGGAATGCTGTCGAAGGTGACCGACGAGCCGCTACGCACCAGCGCCATCGGCTGGGTTTGTTGCTTGAGGCCGAAATCCGCCAGCAGGCGGGTGAACATGCCGGGCCGGGAGGAACGTGCACTACTCCCGGGCGACGGCGCGGAGGCAACGGTTGTATTCCGTTGCGTCGCGCTGTTCAGTTGGGTGTCGAGGCTTCCGTTCATCAGATCGCACTCTTTTCGTAGGCCTGGGACAGGTATCGCGCCACTTCGGCGGCTCGTTCACGGGGCATCGCGGCGAGAATTTTCGCCGCCTGCCGTTGCCGCATCGTGATCAGCAACCGGGCGGAGGTTTTGCTGCCGAGGCCGTTGAGGACGGCGGCAGCTTCGGTCGGACGCATGTTCTCGATGATCTTGGAGAGACGCTTGGCGTTTGCCTGGTCGACACTGTCGGCGTCCGCACTCAGCATCGCCAGCAGGTTGGTCAATTCGTCAACCTTCTCCTCGGCTTCCGCGACCTGTGCCTGGGTCTCCTGGACATCTTCGATTACCGGGTCGGTTTTGGCGGTGGCAACGCTGTCCATCATTTCGGCGATGGTTTGCGTGCCGCCCCCGGCAGCGGTCTGGATCTGCCCCTCTCCGTCCATCATCACCGCGCCGCTGTCGCCTTCAGCCGGCAGCATCAGCGGGCCACCGGGGCGTGGCTGCTGGATCTGGGAGATGTCTTTCGTCAGATCAATCGGGGCGCGGCGTGCGGCTTCCTCAAGCGAATCCGCGATCGCCAGCGAATCGAGCATGCTGGTGTCGGTTTCCCCCTTCAGCATGAAGTAGCTGCCGCCGAGGGTGATCGCATACCCGACAACCAACACAATGATCAGGATCAACAATTGTTTCTTGCTCATGATCCGTATCCCGCACTAGGGTTCTGGCCGCTTGTAGACTCCGCGCGTGCCGCCGCACGTCCGCCGATATCATCCAGTGTGGCCTGTTGCTCTTTCAGGGCGAGTTGCATATGTTCCGCGCGTTTCTTCTCTTTCAGCCGGTCGAGGACCTTGCGTTCACGCGAAGCGTCCAGTAACTCCTGCCGCCGTTCCGCGACAGCTTTCTCCGCATCCCGGCATTTGTCGATCTGAACACGCAGCCGTTTTTCCAGTTCACGTAGCCAGCGATGGTGCTGCATGGCGGTCCCGGCGGTGACCGTTCCGCCGAGCATGTTCCGTTGTTCATTCGTCAGCTGCGCGATATCAGTTTGGATCTGATTTCTCACCGTTTCCAGTTCCGTCAGCACTCGCTGCGCCTCACCGAGCTTGCGCTGGGCTTCACGTTCGACAACCTCGCGGGCGTCGAGAACTTTCTGCAGGCGGAAGCGGAAACGTTTCACGTTTGGTACTCGGTTGTCGGTTGTCGGTTGTCGGTTGTCGGTTATCGGTGATCGGTATTTAGCGCTTGGTACTCAGTTGTTTCTGGACATGGTCGCCATCACGAAAAACAACCATTGCCAACTAAGCTTGTTCTTTCACTTTCTGAATCAAACCGTAGATTGCTTTGGCAGTCCGAACGGCAATCGTACTCACTTGATCGTGTGCTTCCTGACTGATAAACTTCAGTCTCATCGATAAAGACAATTGGTAGTCCAGTTCCCGAACAGATCCATAGGAAATGTGCAAAAAATGCAGAAGTTCTTTATTTGTCGACCTAGCACAACCTTCAACGATATTAGAAGCAACGGAAACTGCTGCTCTTCTCATTTGATTGATCAGTCCAAATCTCTCTTCATCCGGCATCATCATTGTGATTCGGTAGACTTCCAAGGCTAATTCGTCAGCCAGATCAAAAGCCTGCAAGTTGCGATGATCCTGCATGTTTGACCCTCTTTTCAATTACCGACCACCGACTACCGTATACCGACTACCATCTACCGACTACCCAGAGAGCTCAATCACCTGCCCCCACGTCCCCTTCAAGTCAGCGCCTTCATTCATGTCCTGGATCAGGAAGTTCTCGATTTCGTCACGTTTATCAACCGCCCGGTCGATCCGTGGATTCGAGCCTTTCTTATACGCTCCGATGTTGATCAGGTCTTCATTTTCACGCCACACGGCCATGTCGGTCTGGACCAGTTTCGCGGCTTTCTTCAGTTCGTCCGGCACAACTTCGACCATCACACGGCTGATGCTTTGCAGCACGTCCACCGCCGGATAGTGTCCTTCGGTTGCCAGCTTGCGGCTGAGCACGATGTGGCCATCGAGGATCGAACGGACCGCATCCGCGACCGGTTCATTCATGTCGTCGCCTTCGACCAGGACCGTGTACAGCGCGGTAATCGATCCCTTGTCGCCACGTCCGGCGCGTTCGAGCAATTTCGGCAGCATCGCGAACACAGACGGCGTGTAGCCGCGTGTCGTCGGCGGCTCTCCAACCGCGAGGCCGATCTCGCGTTGTGCCATCGCCAGACGGGTGACCGAATCCATCATCAACATTACGTCTTTGCCCTGGTCACGGAAGTACTCGGCGATCGCAGTGGCGAGCATCGCGCCCTTGATGCGGATCAACGCAGGCTTGTCCGAGGTGACAACCACCACCACCGACCGTGCCAGCCCTTCCGGCCCGAGGTCGCGCTCGATGAAATCCCGCACCTCGCGTCCACGCTCACCGACCAGCGCGATGACGTTAACCTCGGCCTCGGTGTTACGCGCGACCATGCCCATGGTGACGCTCTTGCCCACACCGGACCCGGCGAAGATGCCGAATCGCTGGCCTTTTCCGCAGGTCAGCAGCCCGTCAATGGACCGAATCCC
This sequence comes from bacterium, assembly GCA_020444425.1. GTDB lineage: Bacteria > Electryoneota > Electryoneia > Electryoneales > Electryoneaceae > BMS3BBIN04. The sequence continues at coordinate 132,205 of JAHLLB010000001.1, forward strand.
CAACCCGAGCGGTTCGGTGACGCGTTGCCGCTTCAGCGGATGCGGCGGATCCGCGGTGATTGGAACCTGCGTCTCGGTGTCGAGCGGTCCAAGGTCATCGAGGACGTTGCCCAGTCCATCCAGCACTCGTCCGAGCAAGCCTGGCCCGACTTTGACCGTAAATGGCCGACGCAAGGACCGCACGATCGACCCCGGCGCGATTCCGCTCAACTCGCCTAACGGCATGAGCAACACGTGATGGTCGCGGAATCCGACCACCTCGGCCAACCCCAGGCGCCGGTTCTGCCTGTTCAGCAACTCACAGATTTCGCCAACCGACGCCTCCGGTCCGGAGGATTCAATGACCAGTCCGACCACACGCACGACACGTCCACGCGGCACAAGCGGCTGAGCAGCGTCCAGCAGCTCCTCATGGCTGCGGAACAGCTCTTCCAGTGCCGGCGGTTGCGCCAACGGTGCGAGGGACGGAGTGTCGGTCATGAAGCATCCTCACTGGTCGGGGGTTCTTCCTCAAGCAAGGCAATGTGCAGTTCTTCGAGGATCGTCTCAATGGTCGCGTCGATGGATCCGCCGTTGGTTTCAAGGATTACGCTGCCCCGGCTGACACGCTGGCTGGGTTGCACCTCGATCTCACGGATCCCCTCGCTGACGGCCTTCAGGTCCACTCCGGCCTCCGTCAGTTCGGCCTCATCCTCCGGGTTGCAGAGGATGGTGACGCTGGTTCGTTCGCTGGCCTGTCTCAACGCCTCTTTCGCCAACCGTGTCGCGACTTGTTCATGGTTCGCGGCGGCGTCACCGACGACTTTCCGCGCGATCATTAACGCAAACCGTACCAGCTCGGTTTCCACCTGCTGGTAGTAGTCACTGGTGGCGTTGGTGATGGACTGCAGCACACGCTGGATATCGGTCAGCCGGGCCTCATGCTCGGCCTTCATCTCTTCCATCGTCTGCTGGCGGCCCTGTTCAATTCCGACCGCCAGGCCCTCGTCGTGCCCTTCTTGCTTCGCCTGCTTGACCTTATCCTGCGCGGCTTTCAGCTCCCGCTGCATGGATTGCAGTTCGGCTCTGTGCCGCTTCTCGCGTTCGTCAACGGTCTCGACCTTCATGATGCCGTACCTGGACGGATCGTATTCGATCCGGACCTCGTCCGGACGGTCGTCGCTGATCGTGCGCAACCGGGAATGGGTCACGGTTCGCATCGCGAGCGGCTCATCGTCCAGTAGCACCGAGGCTTCTTCGAGGGTATAGTTTCCCCGCAGCACGCGTGCCCGGCTTGCCGGATGCGCGGCTTCTCCCTCGACCGCCTGACCTGCTCCACGAAGCAGGCTGGAGCGGAACTGGCTAGACCATCTGGTCTTCAGATCCATGCGTGATCACAATTTGGCCTTCCTCTTCGAGGCGGCGGATGATGTCGATGACGCGCTGCTGAACTTCTTCCACTTCGCGCAATCGGACTGGACCCATGTAGTCGATCTCTTCTTCGATCATCTCGGCGGCACGGCGTGACATGTTTGCGAGAATCTTGCTCTTCAGTTCCTCGCTGGACGCCTTCAGTGCCATCGCGAGTTCCTTGTTGTCGACCTCACGCAGCACCTTCTGGATCGAACGGTCGTCCAGGTTGACCACGTCTTCGAAGACGAACATCAGGTTCTTGATTTCGCTGGCAAGGTCCGGGTTCTCTTTTGCGATGCCGGCGAGGATGTTCTTCTCGAAGCGCTGGCCGACGAGGTTCAAGATGTCGGCGGCAGTCTGGACACCACCGATCTGCGACGATCCAGAGCTGAAGTCGATGCGGCTTTCCAGCACCTTCTCAACGGCGGCAATGGTTTCCGGGCTGACTCGTTCCATCTGGGAGAGGCGGTACATTACGTCCACCTGTACCTGCGGGCTCAGTTCGGTGAGCACGTTCGCGGCCTGAACCGGGGTAACCTGCGTCAACACGAGCGCGATGGTCTGCGGGTGTTCCTTTTGCAGGAAGGCGATTAACTGGTTGGTGTCAACATTCTCCAGCACGTTGAAGCCCTTGATCTGCAGCGCCCGTTCCACGCGCTTGAGGATTTCCATTGCCTTGCCCTCACCGAGAGCGGCTTCAAGCACTTCCTGAGCGTACTGCAATCCACCGGCGGCGATGTACTGTTGCGCCAGCACCATCTGGTGGAATTCCTGGTTCACCTCATGCAGCACAGAACTGGGGACACCGTCCATCATTGCGATTTCACGGCTGACCCGTTCTACCTCGCCTTCCGTCAGGTATTTGTAGACTTTGGAGGAAGCTCCCGCACCGAGCGACACCAGAAAGATCGCCGCCTTCTTGGTCCCGGACAGGTTCCCAATGCTCATCTCGTTGCCAGCTTGCTTCGCGACTTTCGCCATCATCAACCTCCAAAATCAACGAGCCACGTCTTCAGCAAACGGGCTGTCACTTCTGGCTTTTCTTCAACGAAATCAACCAGGCGTTGCTGCAGCTGATTCGCTTCGACCACTTCTTCCGGCAGTTCGCTGTCGAGATCGGGCAAGGCCAGCGCTTCACCACCGTCGCTGGAAGCTCCCGGCAGCGCCGGCATCGAACCGCCACCCGGCAATGATGCGATCCTGCGTTCCCACACCTGCCGCGCGGCGTTTGTCGACGCGGTCAGCAGGTTGCGCACATACAGCAGGATGCCAATCACCGCAGCCCCGATCAGGATGTTCCGCAGCATCATCGACCAGTTGTTCTTCAGCCAGTCCATGAAACCGCCGCCCGTGTCGAGCACTTCCGGCTGCTCGAATGGAATGTTGATCACGGAAATCTCATCGCCGCGATCCAGGTCCACACCCAACGCCCCGCGCACCGCCTGCTCGATCTTGGTCATTTCATCCGGTGTGCGTTCGAAGTAGGTGCGCTGCATCTCACCCTCTTCGGCTTCGACGTCACGGTAGACGCCATCGATCAGCACTGACGCCGAGATTCGTTCAACACCACCGGTGTTGCGGGTTTCCTGGGTCAGGGTCTTCGAAACTTCATAGTTGGTGATGTTGTTGGTCTCGAGCTGGCTTTCCGTGCTTTCCAGCGGGGGTTGCGTTGGATCCACCGGGTTGACCGATTGCGGCGTATTGACGTTCATCGAGGTTTCGTTGATCTCCTCGGAACGAACTGCGGTCCGCTCGGGATCAAACAACTCACTCGTGATCTGGCTCTGAGTGAAGTCCAGTTCGACGGATACTCGCACAATCGACTTGTTCGGCCCCAGTAACTGCTGCAGCATGGTCTCAACTTTTTGCGTCAGGTTGTTTTCGACCTGATTCTTCAGCTGCATCTGGGAATTTGACATCGCCAGCAACGGATCGCCGGCCTGCATGTTCGAGAGCACGTTCCCGCGGCTGTCAACAATGGTGACCTTGTCGCTTTCGAGTCCTTCCACCGATGACGCGATCAGGTGGGAAATGCCGCTTACCTGAGCATCCTTCAGCGCGCTGCGTAACTTGAGGGTCACCGAAGCAGTCGCCGGTTTTTCCTGTTCCCGGAACAACGCGGCTTCCGGCAACACGATATGCACCCGCGCCTCATCCACCTCTTCGAGCGAACTGACGGTGCGCGACAATTCTCCTTCCAACGCCCGGCGGAAGTTCAATTTCTGCACAAACTCGCTCATGCCGAGGTTGGTCTGGTCGAAGATTTCGTAGCCCGTCGACCGCTGTGCCGGCAACCCTTCCTGCGCCAATTCGATACGTGCCTGGTACTGGTTCGCGCGAGGAACAAGAATCCGTGATCCACCCTGTTCCAACGTGTACTCGATACTGTTCTCATCGAGCCACTGGGTGATCTTGCCGGCGTCCTCCGGTGGCAGGTTCGAGAAAAGCGGAACCATTTCCGGCGTACTCGCCCAGCGCACCAGAACGATGATCACCAGCAACGTGACCGCAATCGCGCCACCGATCGTGACCCTTTGCGTCGTGGTCAGGTTGCGGAACAGGTTGGAAAGGCGTCCCGGCATCGATGTGTTCTGTCTTTCGTTCATGCTGCGTCAACCCGTGGTATGCAGCCGGCTTCTCATTCGGCTGAGTAAGGTACAAAAAATGAGTGTCAGAATCTAAACTTGCATCCGCATCACTTCTCGGTAGGCGTCGACGATCTTGTTGCGTACCTCCATCATCAGATGGAAGGAGGTTTGCGCTTCCTCGACGGCGACCATGACCTGGTGAACGTCCTCGATCTCACCAGTCAGCATGCGGCGTGTGGCTTCGTGCGCGTTCTTCTGGATCGCGTCGACGTTGTGGATCAGACCACCGAGGGTTTCCCCGAATCCGGGACCACCGGACGTGCGGTGCGGTGCTGAGGTTGTCTGGCTGGTGTCCACCTCCGGGAGCCTGCCGAGACGCGGCAGTTCGGACGGGAAGTTTCCGACAAGTCCTTCAACTCCGATACCATCAGCCATGGTTGTTCTCCCTTTATCTGCTGCAACTGCTTGTTTACGCGTACGTGTCGATGCTCCGTCCCAACCCCGGAGCGGGTGCCGGCCGTTGTGGAATCGCCAGCAAGTCATGGGTTGCAGGCGCGGTCCCCGGACGCGCGGCCCGGCTGCTGCTTGTCCCCGCCGAAACGGCTGCGTTGGCCTGTGTCGCGGTGGCGCGGTTCACTGCCAGCGGCTGACGTGCCTGCGCCAGCTTCGCCGCGAGGGCGGGATTGCGTGCCGCCATCGCCGCACGGGCGCGTTCCGCGGCGTCAGAGAACGGTGAATTGACGCGTGCGACGGGTTTCGTGCTGGTCAGGGCAGGAGTTGTAGTCAAAGAACGGGCGCGCGTTGCGTTGCCGGTCATGCTCGGCTGGCGCATTCGCTGTTGTTCAATCAGGGCGGTGAACTGTTCCAATCGTGGGTCAACACGCACCGTTACCAGCTCCGTCAGATTTCAAGCGCTCGCTTGGCCATGTTCTTCGCGGCGTCAATCGCCGACACATTGGCTTCGTAATTTCTCGTCGCCGCGATCATGTCCGTCATCTCGGTGATGATGTTGATCTTCGGACGGGCGACATACCCGAACTCGTTGGAATCCGGGTGGGACGGATCGTAGTAATAGTCCGGCGTCGAATCGTCACGGATTTCAAATTGCTTGACACCGGAGAAATCGCGCGCGCTGATGTTTGACCCGCCGGGACTCAGGTGCGAACCGCTGGTCGAACCGAGACCGAGACCGGATTCCGCATGATGCTGATTGCGGTAGATCTGCGCGTCGCGCACATCTTCCCTGAAAATGGAGATGCGCCGCCGGTACGGTCCGCCTTCATCGGTTCGTGTGGTGTTCACGTTCGCGATGTTTTCCGCGATCGCGTCCATTCTGCGACGGTTGGCGGCGAGGCCTGTGGCGCTGATATCAATGCTGGAGAAAAGTCCGCGTATTTCCATCGTTTTCCTCTCTCTCCTACTTCATACTTCCGAGCATGCGCATGCGCGTGAACAACCCGGCAGTACGCTTCGCAACCATGGAATACTGCATGCTGTTGGTCAGCATGGTCGATATTTCACGTTCAATGACGACGCCGTTCGCGCCGTTCGCGTTGGCATTGTCTTCATCCTTCCACACCGAGTGCCGGACGTTGTTTGGATGGTCCGGATCGGCGGGTCCGAGCGGGCGCTCGATTCCACGATGTCCATGGCGATCCAGCGCTTTCGTCAGTTGCTTCTCAAAACTGACGCGGGTGGACGTGAAGCCGGGAGTGGACGCGTTGGCGATGTTCGACGCGACGGCACGGTGACGGTCGGCGTACGCATCCAACGCGTTCTTGTACAGCGGAAGTGGGGTGTTGTTGTAAACCAATTCCCGAATCATACGGGTACTCCCGGTTTGCCGCAAACCAGTGAGCAACCCATATGCCAGTGGTAATAAATGGAGAAACAACGAGTTAGCGAGTGATCGAGACTGGTACTCAGGGCAAGATGATCCGTGAGGGCGGAAAGGGATGCCGCTCTGGATGTCCTGAGTCCTGAGTCTTGAGACTGAAAGACCTGGGATATGAGATGGTGGGCTACGCGCTACGGGCAGCGGTCTACGGTCTGCGGTTTGCCGGCTGTGAGCTGTGGGCTGGGACAGAGATGGAGAAGGAGATGAAATTGTTGACGGATGTGATGATTGAGACTATGACAGATGTGTAGGTTTAAATGCTGACAGGTGTGTGGTGATGGAAAACATCTGGACCCGCCGTGGAACGGCGGAGCGTGGTTAGCGTGTGGCTTCAGCCACACGAACGCGACACCCCCACCACTCCCCTGCCCCGTACCACCTCTGCCCGCGCCCTGTAAGGGCGCAGCATTCCAACCTTCTACCGATACAGCTTCAGATCGTGAATAATCTTCAGGGCCGGTTGGGGAACCAGGAAGCGGACGGATTTTCCTTCGGCAACGCGTTGCCGCACCAGGGTCGAGGAAACCGCCAGCTCCGGAATCTCAACGGGACGGATGTGGTTTCGCACTTTGGGATCGGCGTCCTCGAGCTTCCACCCGGGACGGACGACTGCGGCGATGTCCGCGCGCTCGAGGATCTCGTCCGGGTCTTTCCAGCGCAACAGGCTGTGTACGGAGTCGCCGCCGAGGATCAGGGTGAACCGGCGGTCAGGGTGCTCATCGTTGAGACGGCGGAGGGTATCGACGGTGTAGCTGACGCCGCCGCGTTGGATCTCGTCATCTCGCACGAGGAAGTGATTGACACCTGAACACGAATCGCGCAACATCCTCAGGCGGAGGTCGGCGGGTGTGGTGTCATTGTCCTGCTTGAACGGGTTGACCGCGGTTGGCATGAACCAGACACAGTCCAGCGCGAGGGCGTCCCGCACCCATTCCGCAATCAACAGATGGGCGACAGTCGGCGGGTCAAAGGTGCCGCCGAACAGCCCGGTGGGAAGGGCATCAGTCATCTGCACCGAAGATGTCAAAGATGCTCTTGCCTTCCTTCTGTTCCTTCTCCAGCTGCTTGCGTTTGCTCTCTTTCACGTCCTCGATGCGATCGAGCACATCATCGCGATGTCCGCTTTCCGGGTAACGGTTGAGATAACCCTGCAGCGCGGCAAGTGCTTCGTCCCATTTCTTCTCATCCGCCCAACTTTCGGCTTTATGCAGCTGCGCGTCTTCGGCGTACTCAGAATCGTAGTAATCGTCCAGCACCGACTGGTAGTAGATGCGGGCGGCCTTGTACTGGCCCATCCGGTGGTACAGACGTCCCGCCCGGTATTCCTTCTTCGCCAGTTTGCTGCGGAGTTCCTGGATGCGTTCCTCGGCATCCGATACAAGCATGCTGCTGGGAAAATCTTCAATGAACAGCTGGAACATCTCCACCGCTTTTTCGGTGTAGATCTGTTCCTTATGGTACTTCGGCGAGAGTTCGTAGTAGCTGAGACCGAGCTTGTACTCCCCCTCTTCAACCAACCGGCTGCGCGGATACTGAGTGATCAGCTTCTCATACTCGCTGGCGGAGATGATGTACTCTTTCAACTCGAAGTGGCTTTCCGCGAGCAGCCACTGGGCGGAGTCTGCGAGGGTAGAACCGGCGTAGTTGATCAGGAAGATCTCGAGATGTTCGGAAGCGTCGAGATAGCGGCCACGCTCATAGTAGTCCTTGATCTTCGCCCATGCGGCGTCCATCGGCAGGTCGTCCACACCCTGCCGGCTGCAGCCGTTGACCATGATCAGGGACAGCATCATCAAAGCGATCAGAGATGGTAAAACCAGCGTCGTCCTGCGCATTCAACTGCTCCGAAGCGTAAACAGCAACCAGGTGGCGGTACCAACCCCCACCGTGATCAGGATGGGTCCGAGAACGGGCCAATATGAGGGAGATTGTCCCTCAGACTCAACCTCGGCCTCCCCATTTGACCACTGCCATGTGCCCGCGTCTGCGTCCAACGGTTTTTCGATCCGAAGCACCGGGAGGACACTCAGACTAACCAGCAGGGGCCGAGGTAATGGCAATCGGGGGCTGAAGTCAACATCGTCTGAGCGAGTGGAAAGTTCCATCGCCGGGGAGACAGGTGACGGCGGCGTCAGGATTGAGCTGTCAGCCATCGCTGTGGAAGCGAACAGCATGACAGCCAGAACGATGTAGAGGAGCGGGCTTCTCATCGCTGACTCAGGCGTTTGATCACCGACACGATCAAACTGAGCATAATCAATGCGCCCGCAGTCCACAAGGCCAGCTGGTTGATGTGCCAGCCCCAGGCGATGAACGGCGTGTCCACGGGCCGCTCGACCGTATGCACGATCACTCCGCGTTGATCCGATCCCAGCAGCCCGGCGAAACGGCCGGACGGGGTGACAAACGCCGAGATGCCAGTGTTTGTCGCGCGCACGAGACTGCGGCCGGTTTCGATGGAACGCATCCGACTCAGCAGCAGATGTTGCAACTGCTGGCCGGTGCCGGTAAACCACCCGTCGTTGGTCATGTTCAACAGGATGTCGGCGTCGAGATGCGCTGCCTGCCACCCAGCTTTCGGGAAGATGGCCTCGTAGCAGATCAGCGGTGAAACGCGCAAGCTGTCACCATTCACGCGGAACGGCCAGGACACGATCCCGTCTCCCGGCGCGAACTCCGCCTGGCCGAAGTCGAGGTTTCGCAAAAACGGGAACGCCCACTGGAACGGAATCCGCTCCCCGAACGGCACCAGATACACCTTGTTGTAGACGAGAAACTGGTTCATTCCGCGCGGACGAATCAGGAATGCGGCGTTGTACGGCGTTTTGGAATTGTCTTCGTGGAATTCGGCGAACCGTCCCCCGGTGACCAGCGTCGCATTGATCCGGTCAACCATCTTCTGAACGTAGCGCCTCCAGCGGTAGTCCTGTTCAAGGTACACCGGCGCGGCATTCTCCGGCCATACCATCAGATCGACGCTATCGGCGACATTGCCCGTGCTCAACGCGTCGTACATGTTCATCGAGTAGTCGTACCCGAGCTTGTATTTCCAATCCGGGTCGATGTTTCCCTGTACAATCGCGACGGTTGCGGCGTCTGTGCCAACGCTCTGGTCATGCACGACCTGTTCGCGATGGTTGCCCCAGGTCCAGACCGAAACCAAAAGCAGGACCGTTAACGCGAGGCTCACCCAATGACGCCCGCCGATTGTGAGGATCGCGTTCAACAGAACGATGAAACCAGTCATCAGCACACTGCCGCCGAGAGCGGTCAGTTGTAACAGCTGGAGTGATTGGCCCTGTGTCAACGCGAAGGATATCCACGGGAACGACCAGTCGCCGGATTGCCACACGACATCGCTGGCCATGTACAGGATCACCGCGAGCAGGTGTGCCCAGGAACCAAACGCACGCAACAATTGACGATGCAGCACGGCGACCAGCCCGAACCACAACGAGAGTAGCCACGCCAATCCCAGCGCGGAAACGATGCTGACGGCTACATGTGTGCCGCTGTTCCAGGCGATCCAATACATCGTGCCGGCGTGCCAGACAAACGCGAAGGTGAACCCGAGCGTTTGCGCTTCGCGGCGGGATTCAGCGTGTTCGATGGCGCGGAAAAACGGAACCAGCCCGAACCAGGCCAGAGCGTACAGTGGGATTGGTGGAGTGGCGAGAATCAGCAGCAGTCCACTGATTGCGGCGAGCAGACGGCGTTTGGATCTGGATTGAACCTGCAGCAGACTGTCATTCACGGGTTGGGCTCACCACGAGTCAAAGCGGCTGGTCAGCGTCAGCTGGATACTTGTTGTTCAGGCTGTCCAGGTATTCCTGAAGAAACAGCGTCGCAGCAACCCGGTCAACCCGTCCCTTGTCCTTCGAGGGCTTGCGTCCGATGGAGATCAGGGTTTGCTCCGCCGAGAAGCTGGACAGTCGTTCGTCGACGCACTCCACCGGCACACCGAGTTGTTCGCCGACTTCGTTGGCAAACTCCCGCGCTTTCTGCGCACTCTTGCCTTCGCTGCCGTCCATGTTGACCGGCAAGCCGACAACAATCAGGGAGATTTCCTCACGAGTCACGATCTTGCGGAGACGGTTCAGCAGTTCCGCGAGCGGCTTGGCGGGAAACGTGTCGAATGGACTGGCCAGAGACCGACCCGGATCCGAAATCGCGGCTCCGACTCGGACGGTGCCCCAGTCCAGGGCGAGAATTCTGCCAGTGTGGCTAATCTTGTTCGGCGAGCTCGTCAAGTGGCACTTTCAACGCGTTTCGCAACAGTTTGCCCGGTTTGAAATGGACCTTGCGTCGTGCAGGGACTTGAATGATTTCGTTCGTCTTCGGATTGCGTGCGTGCGGTTTCGATTTCGTCTCGCGGACTTCGAACACACCGAAGTCCCGAATCTCAATCCGCAGCTCGTTATCGTCCGACGAAAGAATCGCCCTCAACGCCTGGAACATCTCATTGACGACTGCTGCAGTCACTTCGGGACGCTCCCCTGTCCTTTCGGTGACAACCTCTACGACGTCTTTTTTAATGAACGTCCGCATACATCCCCCCCATTCCGGATGGTACGCTTCAGTCTGCCCGATCCTATATCTAATCATTATACGGACTTCAGACCACGTCAGCAACGCTCACACGTTCAACTTGTACGACTCCCTTGATCTTTCCGATCCGGCTTCTCAACTTCGATAGATGAGACAGGGACCGCACCATCAGTACCAAATTCCCGATACCAATGGTTCCCTCCGTGCGCAAATTGACCTCCAGCGCGGAGATCGATTGCTTGCTGAGCACCTCGGCGATGTCGCGCAGCAGGTGTGCGCGGTCCTCGGTGACGATCCGCAGCCGTACCGGGAAGGTGTCGGTTGGACCGGCATCCCAGTCGACCTCGGTGATACGGTCTTTGTCCTTGCTCAGTTCGCTCATGTTGGGGCAGTCGGTGCGATGGACGACAATCCCGCGATTCTTCGAGATGTACCCGAGGATCGGGTCGCCGGGCAACGGATTGCAGCAGCGCCCGAACGTCGTCACCAGATTATCGCTACCCTTGATGCGCACACCGGACGACGATGTCGGCCCGACGCGCAACTTCTGCTTTTTGATGGCAACCTGATCAGACTGATCCTTACCGTTGAGGTTGATGTACTTGTCCACAACGGACCTGGCTTGCAGATCTCCGACACCAATTGCGGCCCACATGCTCTCGATGTCGTTGTGACCGAGTCTGTTCGCCAGTTCGAGCAGATCCTTGGTTGATGGTTTTTTCTTGACGCGCTGAACTTCGCGCTTGAACATGTCCTCGCCGAGCTGGACAGAATCCTCGAAATGCGCGCGCTTGTAGAACCGTTTGATTTTGGAGCGGGCACGGTGCGTCTTGACGAACCGTAACCATTCCACGTTCGGCTTGGACGTGTTACTGGTAAGAATTTCAACGTTATCACCGTTGTGCAGCTCTTCGCTGAGCGGCACCATGCGGCCGTTGATTTTCGCGCCGAGGGTTGTCAACCCGACATCCGTGTGCACGGCGAACGCGAAATCCACCGGCGTTGATCCACGGGGGAGTTGGATCAGCTTGCCTCGGGGGGTGAAGACAAAGACTTCGTCGGTGAAGAGGTTGATTTTCAGCGTCCGCATGAATTCTTCGCTGGAATCTTCCTCTTTCGATCCTTCGATCAGTTGCCGGAGCCAGTTGTAGTATTCCATCAGGGCGGGATCTTCGTTCGCCGCCTTCTGATCACCTTTTTCCTTGTACTGCCAGTGCGCGGCGATGCCGGCCTCTGCGACAAGGTCCATCTCGTTTGATCGAATCTGGACTTCGACCACGTGACCTTCCCGGTCCAGCACCTTGGTATGCAGCGACTGGTACATGTTCGCCTTGGGCGTGGCGATGTAGTCACCGAATCGTTCCAGGATCGGGGTGTACATCCCATGCACGATGCCGAGCGCCCGGTAACAGGATGTCACATCATCGACGATAATCCGCACCGCGAGCAGGTCGAGGATTTCTTCGAACGATTTCCCGCGCCGCTGAATTTTGTTGTAGATGCTGTAGAAGTGTTTCGCACGGCCAAAAACCTTGGCGTTCATGCCTTCCTGCTTCAGGCGATTTTGCAACGGGTCGATGAACTTCAGCACGTGTTCTTCACGCTCTTCCCGCTTCATCGCGACCCGTTCCGCGATACGCCGGTACGCAATCGGGTCGAGCACCTTCAGCGACAGGTCTTCCAGCTCCCACTTGACCTTACCGACACCAAAGCGATGCGCCAGGGGTGCGTAGATCTCCACGGTTTCCCGCGCGATTCGTTGCCGGGTTTTCGGGGGCAGGAAGTCGATCGTGCGCATGTTGTGCAGACGGTCGGCGAGTTTGATCAGGATGACGCGAAGATCCTGCGCCATCGACAGCAGCATCTTGCGGAAGTATTCGGCCTGGCGTTCTTCGTTGCTGCGGTGATCGTAACTCAGGGCGGACAGTTTCGTCATCCCCTCAACAAGCACGCCGACAACCGGTCCGAACTCGCGCGCAACGTCCTCAACTGTGACGCCGGTATCCTCAACAACATCGTGCAGCAACGCACCGATGAGCGTGGTCGCGTCCACATTGAGCGTCGACAGGATCGCCATCACGCCGAGCGGATGCGTGATGTACGGCTCGCCGGAGATCCGCGTCTGGCCCTCATGCGCCTCGGCGGCGAACTCGAACGCACGCTCGATTTTCTCACGGTGCGGCGAATCCGGCTGCAGATTCGTCTTCGTTTCCATGATCATCGAGAAGCGCGCACGCGCCTCTTCCAGCGTGCTGATTTTGCCCTGCGTGTTTTCGATATGTTGAAGTTCCTGCGCCATGTCTAGAACGGGGTCTCCTGATCGCCGGTCGATTCCGGAACATCAGCGTCGCTGAAGATGCCTTCCTTGTCCTGGAAAGCAGCAAATTCACTCAGGAACGTCAGTTCAGCAACACCGGTCGGGCCGTTACGCTGTTTGCCGATGATGACTTCGGCGGTGTTGTCCAGCTCTTCGTCCGACTTCTTTTCAAGCTTGTCGTAATATGCCTGCCGGTAGACGAACATGACCACGTCGGCGTCCTGTTCGATCGCGCCGGAGTCCCGCAAGTCGGAGAGAATCGGGCGCTTGCTGCCGCCACGGGTTTCGACGGCACGGCTGAGCTGCGACAGCGCGATCACCGGAACGTCCATCTCCTTCGCCAGCCCCTTGAGCTGACGCGAGACCATCGCGATGAATTGCTGCTGGCTCTCAACACGGTTCGGCGGCTGCATCAGCTGCAGGTAGTCGAAGACGATCATCTCGCAACCGTACGTCATCTTCAGCCGTTTCGCTCGAGCTCGCACGTCGGTGATCGTCTGGTAGGCCGTATCGTCAATATAGATAGGAAGTTCGCTCAGTTTACCAACGCTGTTCGCAATCCGGCGGCCTTCCTCACGATTCCAATTCGCCTGGCGAACTTTCCACAAGGGAACTTTTGAATGGCTCGAGATCAGACGCATTGCGATCTGCTTTGCGCTCATTTCCAGCGAGACAACACCGACTGGCTTTTTTGAGTGAAGGGCGGCGTTCATCGCGAAACTCAACGCCAGTGCGGTCTTTCCCATCGAAGGACGCGCGGCGAGAATCACCAGATCGGACGGTTGGAATCCACCCGTCAGTTTGTCCAGTGCCTTGAAGCCTGAGGTGATCCCGGTCAGTTGGCCGCCACGCTCCGAGATCTTGTGCAGTTCCTCGAGGGTTTCGTGGCCGATCTCCCGCATCGGACGGTAGGCGTGCCGGTCGCGATACTTTTGCAGATCGAAGAAGGAGGAAATCGCTTCTTCGAGGACAAACTGCGGATCGGCGTCCGGATTGTAGACCTTTTCCGCGGTCTCATTGCTGACGGTGAAGATGGTGCGCAGGATGTACTTTTCCTGCACCACCTTGGCGTAGAACTCAACGTTGCTCGGGAAGGGCGTTGCGTCCTGGAGTTCGTCCAGGTACAAGTCGCCGCCGACGTTCTCCAGTTCGTTTTTCGCCTTCAGCGACTGGTTCACGGTGACCAGATCGATCGGCTCGTTCTGGTTGAACAGATCCTGCATCACCATGAAAATGATGCGGTGTTTCGGCCAGTAGAACGAGTCCTCGTGCACGAAGTCGACGATCTTCGAAAACGCGGTCGTGTCCACCAGCACCGCACCGAGCACGGATTGTTCCGCCTCATAACTCTGAGGCTGAACCTTGGTCGGCGAGGAATCCGGCTTCCCGTTTGTCGATTCCCGCTGGGCGGACTTGTCAACGCGTTCGTTCATGCAATAACTCAGTTCCCGCGTGCTTCATCGAGCATACGCTTCATCTTTTGTACGTCCTCCCACGTCGGACGTTTCCAATTCGGGTTGCGTAACAGAGCAGCCGGATGGTACGTCACGATCAATGGGATCCCATGATAGACAAGGTCCTGTTCACGCAATTTTGTCAATGATTCGTTGGTGCGGAGCAGGGTTTGCGCGGCGATCCGTCCCAGCGCCACGATCAGTTTCGGCTGCAACAATTGCAGTTGCTTGAGTAAATGTGGCTCGCATTCGTGTACTTCCGACGGCAGCGGGTCACGGTTGTTCGGCGGCCGGCACTTGAGAATGTTGCAGATGTAAACGCCATCCCCACGCTTCAAATCCACCGCCGCGAGAATCTGGTCCAGCAATTTGCCCGCGCGTCCCACGAACGGCTGCCCGATCTTGTCTTCCTCCGCGCCCGGGGCTTCACCGACGAGCACCAGATCGGCGTTCGGATCGCCAACTCCGAAGACAAAGTTCTGCCGTGTCGCACCCAACGGACACTTCTGGCATCCTTGGATCGCCTGGTTGAACGCGTCCAGTTCGGAATACTCAGGAAATGGGTCGGTTAGCGTGAACACGTCCTCAGTGGCTGAATAATCCGGGTCCGGCGCGCCTCGTTCCCACTGCGAAGCGGCTGCTGCGGACGCTGGCGCAGGCGTGGCCTGCTGCGGTGCCGAAGCTGGGCTGGCCGGTTGCGGTTTCTGGGCCGGTTTTGCGGATGCCTTTGGCCGGGTTTGCCGGGGTTGCGCGGCTTGCGTAGCGGGCTGTTCGGGCTGAGCTGGAGCGGATTTACGTTCCATCCGGGTCACTCCTTCCGCTGGCGCAGCCCAGAGAGTGGACCCGTTCTCGGCTTGTTGTGCGAGGTACCGCTGGAAATCCCGCTTCAGTCCGTCTTCCATGGGTGGTAACGCAACAGTTGTGTTTGAAATGGGTTAGCTGAGGAATATACGACCCCAGCGATCAGCGTGCGTCACCGGGGGTGGATGGAAATGGAAAAATGATGACGCTCGGCTCAGTCGAGCTTCATTCGCTCAAGGACTTGCCGTAACACACGTTCCGCGAGCTCTCGCTTGCCGCCGGACCCGAGTTCAATGCTCTCGTCAGCCGTAACCCAGGTCAACGCTCCCTCGTGCGCTCCGATGTTCGTCTCGCGGTTGAACAGGATCGCGTCCAGGTTTTTCCTCTGCAGCTTCTCGCGTGCGTAGTCGAGCGCGTCCGACACTTCAAGCGCAAACCCAATCGCCAGTCCCTTGACCGACTTCGCCGTAGTTGCGGCAATATCCGGATTCTCAACCAGTTCGATGCTGAACGTGTCGCCGTCCTGCTCCGTGCGTTTGAACTTGCCGTCAAAGGTTTGCGCCGGACGCCAGTCCGACACGGCGGCAACGTAAAACGCGACATCCGCGTTTCCGGCATGTTGCTGCACGACATCAAGCATCTGCAACGTGGTCGGTGCGTAGTACTGGCAGGCACCCAACGGCGGTTCGACATCCATTCCGCCATGGACGAAAATCACTTCCGCGCCAAGATGCAATGCTTCCTCGGCGATGGCGGCACCCATCCGTCCACTGGAACGGTTGGTCAGCACCCGCACCTTGTCGATCGGCTCTTCGGTCCGGCCGGCGGTGATAAGTACAACCTTGCCTGCCAGGGGCTTGCTGTTGTGGAAATGGTCAACGATCCACGCTTCGATCTCGTCCGGTTCACTCATCCGGCCCTCGCCGGACTTTTCACCGGGCGCCGCCATCTCACCGGAATTTGGACCGTTGCATTTGATCCCGCGTTGCAGCAACGCCTGCATGTTCTCACGAGTGACGATGTTATCCCACATCGTCGGGTTCATCGCCGGGGCGACCAGGATCGGGCAAGTCGCGGCGAGCAGTGCGGTGGAAACCAGATCATCGGCAATGCCATGCCGCAGTTTCGCCAGCATGTTCGCGGTCGAGGGTGCGACGACGATGAGCTCCGCCCAATGGGGCAGCTCGAGGTGATCGACACGCGGTTCACCGCTGTCCGACCACATGGACGTGCTGACTCTCTGGCCGGAAATCGCGGCAAAGGTGGTGGGATGCACAAAACGGGTCGCGGAGTCGGTCATCATCACCCGAACAGACGCGCCCCGCTTCAACAGACGGCGGACCAGGTCAACGGTCTTGTAGGCGGCAATGCCGCCGGTGACCGCGACTAAAATGCGCCGAGACTGGAGATCCCGGCGCATGATGGATTCGTTGTCGGAATCTTGACTAGTCATTGAGATTCAGTTTGGATGGGAACGAGATCGGTGATTCGCCCGCACCCTTCTCCTCGTCATCATCAGCAGCAGACAGATCGAGCTTGCCTGGCATCTCCATGCCGGTTTCGACCATCTCAACCACTTCGACCGGCTTCGGCGATTCCGGGTACCGGACTTCGAGTTTGTCGGAAATCATCTCACGAAGCGCCAGCACACTCGGCTTCTCGAACTGCAACACCGGTTCGGACCGCATCATCGCGATGTCATCCAATGGACTCTCTTCTTCATCCATGGAATCTTCGAGCATCCCGACCTGGGTCAAGTAAGCATCCATTTCCTTGCGCTGCGCTTCCGCGAGCTGACGCGCGCGCCGTGCAACCGCGACGATGGTCTCGTAAATACCGCCACCACGGGCGTAGAAATCTTCAGCAAGGAACATCTCGTGCGACATGCAACAACCTCCACTGGGGCGTTCTTCAATCTGGATCGGGAAGGTTACCGTTCTGCGAGGGCTTCGTTCACCGCGGCAACGGTTTCGTTGACGGCCTTCATCAGATCGTCATTCACGATGATCCGGTCGAACTGCTCCGCCTTCTCACGTTCCATATCGTACCGTGTCAGGCGGCGTTCGATTTCGTCCAGATCCTCTCGTCCTCGCGCGAGCAATCGTTCGCGAAGCACTTCCCGGCCAAGCACGTCAATATAGAAGAGGAAAGCGTCCGGAAAAAGGCGTTTCAGCGACAAAGCTCCGAGCACGTCGAGATCGAAAATGACATCGGTGCCTGCTTCCAGCAGCGGCCGGACACGGGACGCGCGGGTACCGTACAGCTGCCCATGCACGTTTTCGTACTCAATGAAGTCACCCTCATCAATCGCCTGCTGGAATTGCTCGTGCGTCAGGAAATCGTAATCGACACCGTCCACCTCGCCCTTGCGCTGCGAACGTGTTGTCGATGAAACGGAAAACACCAACCCGTCGACCTGTTTCATCATCTCGTGGATGATCGTCGTTTTGCCCGCGCCGGACGGCGCGGAGAAAACAATCGGCCGTCCCCGCCGGGACACGTCATGCGACATTCTGTACCTGCTCCCGCAGCTTTTCCAGCTCTTCCTTGGCTTCCACAACATGCGTCGAGATCTCGGCATCGAGGACTTTCGAGCCGGTGGTGTTCACTTCGCGGTTCATCTCCTGCAGGATGAAGTTGAGCCGCTTGCCGACCAGACCACCTTTCTTCAACGCCTGGCGGAACAGGTCAATGTGGCTGGCGAGACGTACCAGCTCTTCGGTGATGTCAATGCGGTCGACGAGGTACGCCACTTCCTGTTCGAGGCGGCCATCGTCCACCTTGTCGGCGTCGATGAACCGTTCGATCCGCTCCCGGATGCGTTCCAATGCCTGGTCTCGGTTCTCCACGGCGCGGGTCTTGATCAGCTCGGCCAGCTCCTGCATCCGGGTAAGCCGATTCTGGAAGTCCTTCTCCAGGTTCGCCCCTTCCGCCTCGGCCATCTCTTCGAAGTGCGTGACCGCTTCCTCAACGCCGCGCAGCACCAGTTTCTGCCGTTTCTCGGCGATTCCCTCGTTCTCGCTTCCGGAGAGCATGTTCAGGTTGAACGCGATGTCGCGCGTGGTAACGTCGTGCTCAATGTTGGTCCGCCTGGCGATTTCGCGCAGCGACTCAACCAGCGCCTCGGCGGCACCCATGTCGATTTCAAGGCGCGACCGCTGTACATCTTCCCGCGGTTCTTCGACGAACACGTTCACCTTGCCGCGTTCGATGCGATTCTTGACCGCTGTGCGGATTTCGGAATCCAGCGAAAGCAGGGTGCGCGGCAAGCGGGTGGAAATATCGAGAAAGCGGTTGTTGACACTGCGAACTTCGACGCTGTAGCGAAGTCCGTCATCTTCGACTTCGGCGCGTCCAAAAGCGGTCAGGCTGCGAATCATCGTTGCGACTCCCTGTCCCATTTATGAGTGAGAAGAATCAAGTATAGTTTCGAGTTTATGTGGAAATGGAAAATCCACCTCCGCGAGACGTTGTGAAAGTGCCCTGTTTCGCTTGCTCAACCGTTGCGCAGACACCACTTTACGAGTGCACGCCTTACACGTTCATCCCGGCGCGAGGGATCTGAACTTCTGACACGACGTAACTTGCGACCTCCGCAGCATCCCCAGCGTCGGCCACAACGCGGGAGACGTCATGTCCACCTCTGACGCAACCGGTTCCACCCTCAACACACGCAATCGTCTGGCGCGTGAAGCTAGCGCCTACCTCCGGCAGCATGCCAAAAATCCGGTGGACTGGTATCCATGGGGCGAGGAGGCGATCCGTCGGGCACGGCGGGAAGATAAGCCGATCTTTCTCTCCATCGGCTATGCGTCCTGCCACTGGTGCCACGTAATGGAGCGCGAGGTGTTCGACAACGAGGAGATCGCCGCCTACCTCAACGAGCATTACATCTGCATCAAGGTCGACCGCGAAGAGCGACCCGATCTCGACCGGATCTACATGGAAGCGGTACAGCTGATGACGCGTGGCGGTGGGTGGCCGTTGAGTGCCTGGCTGACGCCGGACCTGCGACCCTTTTTCGGTGGAACCTATTTCCCACCCGATTCCTTTTACAACCTGCTGCAACGGTTGAGCTTTGCGTGGGACGAAAACCGCGAACAGATCGACGAAACCGCTGAGCAACTGCACTCCTACATCTCCCGCAACCCGATGAGCGTCAATCCGGAATCGTTCACGATGGACAACGTGAAAGACATCGGGGAAACCGCGCTGAACATGATGGACAACCTCTACGGCGGATTTCAGGGCGGGATGAAGTTCCCGGTGCCACTGCGCTGGCAGTTTTTGCTGCACCTGTACCGCGCTACGGGAGATGAACGGTACGCGAAAGCCGTCCGTGACGCTCTGGTCGCGATGTCGTCCGGCGGATTGCAGGACCACATCGGCGGCGGATTCCACCGCTACACGGTGGACGCATCCTGGACCGTCCCCCACTTCGAGAAAATGCTCTACGACAACGCACAGTTGGCGTCCCTGTACCTCGAAATGGCAGCCGTCTGTGATGACAAGGCGCTGTACAGCCGCGTCGCCCGACGCACACTGGACTTCCTGCTCAACGAGATGTACGACGAGGAGCAAGGCGGCTTCTACGCCAGCTTCGATGCCGACAGCGGCGGAGCGGAAGGTTCGTTCTACGTCTGGACTCCGGCGGAAATCAGGGCGGTTGTCGGTCCCACGGACGCGGACGCGCTGTGCGTGCTGTTCGGCGTGACGGAGGAGGGTAACTTCGATGGCAACCGCACGGTTCTCACCCGTCGCTATCCCTTCGAGGATGTGGTCACGCGCACCGGGCGCCCCCTGGAAGAACTTAAAGCACTGGTTGAAGAACACCGCAAGCCGTTGTATTACGCCCGTTCGCGCCGGATTCCGCCGACTCTTGACAAGAAAATCGTTACCTCCTGGAATGCACTGGCGGTTTCGGCCATGGTCCAGGGCTACCGCTATTTCGGCGATGAACGCTACCTCGAAGCGGCGGAACAAACCACCGCCTTCCTGCGCAAACACCACTGGCACGATCGCGCGCTGGTCCGTGCTTCGACGGAGGGGACAACCGCCGGCGACGGCATTCTCGACGACTACGCTTTCCTCGCCAACGCGTTGATCGACCTGTTCCAGGCAACCGGCAATGCTGATCACCTCGTCTGGGCGGATGAACTCACCGGCATCATGCAGCGACGATTCCGGCACGAGTCTGCCGGATTCTACCACACGTCGCGAAATACGGAAGCCCCGCTCGGACGGCAGATTGAAATCCTCGACAACGTGGAACCGAGTGGACTGTCAATGGCGCTGAAGGTGTTGCTGCGCATGTCGGCGTTGCGGGCTGATCAATCTTATATCGAACAAGTGACTACAGACATTGAGGCGTTTTCGGAAATTATCAAGAAAGCCGGACTTGAAATGGCTGGTTGGGTTGACGCCGCCCTGCTGCTGCTGAATCCGATGTATGAGCTGGTCATTGTCCGGCCGATCGAGACAACCGCCGAACTCCCGAAACGATCTGAACTTCGCCAGAGTGTAGACGAGCTCCTGCCGCCCTATGTACAAGTCATTCCACTTGAGGACGACCTCCCCACTCCCGACTTGATGAATCTGCTTCCTGGAATCGGGGATAAACCCGCTCTGGACGGACAGATCACCGGGTACGTCTGCCAGCTTGGGCAGTGCAATGCGCCGACGGCATCCATTGACCAACTTAAGCAACAACTATTGGTCGAGTGGAAGAAATAAAGAAGAGTTCACACCTGCTAAACGTCTATCAGCGGCTCCGGGGGAGCCGTTTTCTTTTTTCCGTTTTCTGAACTTTCTTTCAATTCAAGATCAGCATTATCAAAATATTGCATTGACATCAACGTAGCACCGGAGCACATTATTACAGAAACATCATAAATTCCCAGAATCGTTATATTTCGTATTAGATCGTGTTATATTTTTCACAGAAGGTGATCGTGCTCCAAGGGGGTCCGCACGATAACCCGGGGGGATTTCCAGAGTCCACGGCTTCCACCTCGTGATGGAAGTATTCCGGGAGGGACCGCTCCAATGAAGCGCAGTGTCAACACGAAACTACTCGCCTCAGTCTTCATCGCATTGATTGCCGCGATGGGACTCTCCATGTCGATCCTGTTCAGTGTCCAGCACAACCGTGAGGTGCAGGCAGCCGAAGACGAAGTCCTTTCGGTGTCTCACATGCTGGTACACTCGCTGGAATTCGCGATGAATGAGGGAATCTTCGAGTTCGATGATTTCCAGAAGGAAGCGGAAACGACGGGCCACACTCGTGAATTGCGCATCCTCCCCACCGAGGTGTTGGAATCTGGTGCGAATGCCAAGTTGGACGAGTTCGAGCTGGCCAGCTTCAACACTGCCGAGATTCAGATCACGCAGGAAGAGTTTAATGGCGAGTCGGTGGTCCGTGTCGCGACGCCGATGGTTGCCACCGGGAGCTGCATTGACTGTCACGGGGGCAATGTCGGTGATGTGATGTCGGTGGTCAGCATCCGTTCCTCGATTGACGAGAACATGCGCTCGCTGGCAGCGTTCCAAGTGAAAGCCGGCTTGATGATTATCGGCGCCATCGTGCTGACACTGGTGCTGATCTATTTCCTCGTCCGCCATTCCATCATTCGGAAGTTGAAGAACCTGGTATCCTTCTCGAACGATCTGGCGCGTGGTGATCTCACGACCACGATGCAGGAGTATGGCGAGGACGAAGTCGGCGAGGTTGCGAGTTCGCTGGCCTCTATTCACGATATGCTGAAGACCAAGGCGGAAGAGGCCAATTCCATCGCCAACGGGGACTTGTCGCTCAAGATCAAGGTTTTGTCGGAGCAGGACGAGCTCGGTTTCGCGATGCGCCGTGTCTCGGCAAACTTGCTGCAGATGCGGGATGAACTGGCCGACACCATCGAGCAACAGATCGCGGGCAACCTCGACAGCCGTTGCCGGACCGAGATCGTTGCCGGAACGTATCGTGAGCTGATGGAAGGCATCAACCGTGTCATTGACGCGATTGTCGCGCCGATGATGCGCGCCGTGACTCTGCTGTCACAGTACGCCGAGGGTGATTTCAGCAAGAAGATGGACGATTTGCCTGGCAAGCAGATCGAGTTCACTCGGGCGTTAAACACAATCAACGAGAACCTCACCGAACTCTGCGGCGAGGGAATGCGGTTCATTACTGCGACCCGAAACGGCGAGCTGGGCCTCGAATTCGAGAATGACCGTTTCCACGGCACCTACCGTCAGATTGTGGAAGGCTTCAGCGAAGGTCTGGCGAATCTGAAAGCGCCGATCCGTCAGACGATCCGCATACTGGAAGCCCTGGCGCAGGGTGACCTGACCGAGTCCACGACAGGCGATTTCGTTGGCGAATATGCGATCTTGAACGACTCGCTGACGGCGACGCTGGATTCGTTGAACGAGATGATGGGGCTGGTGACGCAGAGCGTGGAATCGGTGACGGTCAGTTCGGATCAGGTATCGACGTCCAGCCAGTCAATGAGTGCCGGCGCGACCCAGCAGGCGTCCAGTCTGGAAGAGATCAACGCCGCGATGGTCGAATTGGATGCGCAAACGAAGGAGAACACGACCAACGCGACCGAAGTACGCCGCCTCAGCACGCAGGCCCTGCAGTCAGCCAGAACCGGTGACGAGCAGATGGAGAGCATGCTCGGCGCAATGAAGGATATCACCGACGATTCACAGAAGGTACAGCGCATCATCAAGATCATCGACGAGATCGCGTTCCAGACGAACCTGCTGGCGTTGAACGCGGCTGTCGAGGCGGCGCGTGCGGGTGTGCACGGACGCGGCTTCGCGGTGGTGGCGGAGGAAGTTCGGAATCTCGCACAACGGTCAGCCAAGGCGGCTGCTGAAACGAACGAGATCATCGAGGGAAATCTGGCCAGTGTGACGCGTGGATCGGACATCGCGCAGAACACCGCCGGGTCACTGAAGGAGATCATCGAAAGCATCGGCAACGTTGCGGATCTGGTCAGCGGAATCGCGAAGTCCAGCGAGGAGCAGACCAATGTCACCCACGACATCAGCTCATCGTTGAATCAAATCGATTCGATTACGCAATCGAACGCCGCCGTCGCCGAGGAAACCGCCGCTGCCGCCGAAGAACTGCATTCGCAGATCACGACATTGCAGGGAATGCTGGAACGTTTCTCATTGCGGAACGATGAGCATGGCACGGTTGCATCCTCGCGGAAGGCCGTATCCGGTACATCCAGCAACGGAAACAGACGCTTGCACGGTCTGAACGATGACGATTTCGAGTTGGAAGATCTCAGTCTGTCTGATTTCGACTGATGCACAGCTGTTGAGTTGACACGCACAATACGCGATACGTCCGGCTTGGATCATAGCCGGACGTTTTATTCTCACTCGGTGGAAGGATTTAGAGGAACGGACTCAACATCTTCGCGGCGTTCTGCACCACTTTTTTGACCAACGGTCGACTTGACCAGATCTCGTTGCTCACCCGGTCGCAGTGTTGCAGCAGGCTGTTCTGGTAGTCGCGTATCTCGCTGACGGCGGACTTGTCGTAGAGGACCAGCGTGAGTTCATAATTCAGCTCGAACGAGCGAATGTCGAAGTTGCCGGTGCTGACAAACGCCAGCCGGTTGTCGATGGTCAGGCTCTTGGCGTGCAGCAGGTCATTCCGGTACTGTTGAATCTGCACACCCATGTCGAGCAGTTCGCGAAAATAAGCGTGTGACGCCATATCCACGAACGTGTGGTTGGAGTGCCCCGGTACGATCAGTGTGACCTTCACGTCGCGCAGAATCGCGGAACGCAAGGAGTTCAGGATCGTCATGTTCGGCACCAGGTATGGTGTGGTCAGCACGACGCTTTCCCGGGCCTGATGCAACGCGGCAAGGATCGCCTGTAGAAAGTTCAGCTGGTCGTAATTTGGGCCACTGGGCAGCACCTGCACCGGAATCGTGGACGGGTTACCGTGTTCCGGAAACAGATTATCCTGCTGCAGATCCTCGCGGGTCTCAGCGTTCCAGTCCTGCACGAACACGGTCTGCAACTGGTTGACCACGGGACCGGTCACCCGCACCATCATGTCCAGCCAGTGCAACTTGCCATTGGTATTGTAATCGGTGTCGACGGCGTTCATGGATCCAGTCCACGCCGTGTGACCGTCAACGATCACCAGTTTGCGGTGGTTGCGCAGATCCATGCGCACATACTGCCGCAACTTCGGTCGCATCGGGAAGAAATGATGGAAATCGATTCCGGCGGCCAGCAACCGTTCTTCCATCTCGCCGATGAACGGAGCTGAACCGCTGGCGTCCACCAGCACCCGCACCGCCACTCCCCGTTCCACCGCACGGCTCAACGCGCGCGCCAGCCGTTTCCCGGTCTCATCCTCAGCGAAGATGTAGAACAGGACGTGGATGTACTCGGTAGCGTTGTCGATGTCGGCGACCAGCCGGTCGAGGATGACAGGATGCAGGTCGAGGCTCTCAACGCTTTCCGCGGCGGTTACCGGCATGCCGCCGAGGTTCTCGACCAGTCGTGCGAACGGTACGAGGTCCGGCGGGCACTTAGCGTCCGGATGGGGGTCGAGTTTCCGCAACTCGTCCAGGATGATCCGGAATCGCCGTTGCAGGCGTTCGTGCTGTTCCCGGTAGGCTTTCGGCAGCTTGTTGTTCCCAAAGGTGAGAAACAACGGCAGTCCGAGCCACGGCATGAACAGGATGGTCAACACCCACGCCAGCAGCGAGGACGCTTCCCGCCGGTGCCGTACGAGCAGAATCGCCAGCGACACGATGCGCATCACCCAGCGGGCGGCGAGATACAGCACCGACGGTACCGCCGGAACCTGCAGTTGCCGCAATTGCGCCGCTGTCGGTGTTTGCACTCGCCGCAACGGCCACAACCGCTTCAGGAACCCGATCATTCAGAACTCCGCAACCTTGCCGAATTCAGTGAGTGTCCGGCAAACATAGTCCGGATTTATGAGCCCGGGGTTATGCGTGCCGGATGATCTCGTCGGCGGCTTTGCGTGTCCGCGGCTTGTCGTCCAAGCCCTTGTAGGAATCCGGTACGTATGAATCGTCGGGATTGCGCTTACCGATGGCGACCATCACGATCGGCTCGTCATCGTCCTCGAGACCGAAGTCTTTTCGGATCATCTCCGGTTTCCACCCTGCCATCGGCCGGGCAACGAGATCATGCGCGGTGGCTTCGAGCATCAGGTTCATGGTTGACATGCCTGTATCGAAATGATAGTACTCTCTTCCGTCTCCCGGCTGGCAATCATTTTGCGCTTTCGCGTATCCAATGACCAATAATGGAGCAGTGATCGCCCAGCCGCGATTTCCTCCGGTGAGAGCTTCGCGTGCTTTCGCCAGCCCCTCTTCGGATTGCACGAAGAGATAGCGCCACGGCTGTTTGTTTGCGCAGGACGGGGTCAACCGGATCGCTTCAATCAGTGCGTTGACGGTGTCTTGCGGGAGCGGATCGGGCAGGATCGCACGGGTAGCGTACCGGCCGTCGAGTAGTTTCAGTAGCGGACTATCGTACATAAGCACCTCCATAATGCGCTCTTGTTAACATGACCTAAATCTACATTGTCTTACAACTTAATCACCATGCGGGTTTCACGGTTCGGGGCCCACTTGGAGGACTACTTGATTAATCACGGGTCAGCGTTTACTTTCTCAGCCTGCAAACCCGCCGTACAAGCCAGAAAGCATTCACATACCGAGGGCATTCGAACATGATTGTCGGTGTTCCCAAGGAGTTGTTCCCGGGCGAGAAACGCGTCGCCATGGTCCCGGACCTCGTTCCGATGCTGAAGAAGCGCGGAATCGATGTTCTCGTGGAGCAGGGCGCCGGTTTCGGTGCCGGGCACCTCGACAAGGTGTACGAGGAAAAAGGTGCGACGGTCACGGCCAGTCGGGACGAGATATTCCAGAAAGCGGATATCATCGTCCAGGTTCGTTCGTATGGTGGCGACGAGGATGCGTCCAAGGAAGACCTCGCACGCATGAAGGCCGGCCAGCTGGTTTGCGGTCAGTCGGACTCGCTGGGCAACGCGGAGAAGGCGAAGGAGTTCGCGGAAAAGAAGGTGAACCTGTTCTCGATGGAACTGGTTCCGCGAATCACTCGCGCGCAGAGCATGGACGTTTTGTCCTCCCAGGCAAACATCGCCGGTTACAAGGCTGTGTTGCTGGGCGCTGCCGAGTTGCCGAAGATCTTCCCGATGATGATGACGGCGGCGGGTACGATTGCCCCGGCGAAAGTTTTCGTCATCGGTGCTGGTGTTGCGGGTTTGTCGGCGATTGCGACGGCCAAGCGTCTCGGCGCTGTTGTGCACGCGTTTGACGTGCGTCCGGAAGTGAAGGAACAGATCGAGTCGCTCGGCGGGAAGTTCGTCGAGGTCGAGCTTGATACGTCCGAAGCCAAGGGCGAAGGCGGCTACGCGAAGGAACAGAGTGAAGAGTTCCTCAAGAAACAGCGCGAGATGATGGCGAAGGTTGTTGCGGAGTCGGATGTGATCATTACGACCGCCGCGATTCCGGGACGCAAAAGCCCGGTGATCGTGACTGCGGACATGGTGAAGCACATGCATCCGGGTTCGGTAATCATCGACCTCGCCAGCGAACGTGGCGGCAACTGCGAGCTGACGAAGCACGGTGAGCGGATCATCGAGAATGATGTCGTCATCATCGGCCCGTCGAACATCGTGTCGACGGTTGCGACGCACGCGAGCCAGATGTACGCGAAGAACATCCAGACCCTGTTGTTCCACCTCATCGACAAAGAAGGCAACTTCAACGTTGATATGAGCGACGAGATCAACGAGGGTTCGATGGTTGTGTATAGCGGGGAAGTCGTGCATGCACGTGTTCGTGACATCCTCGGCATGCCGGCGAAGGCGAAGCCGGCCGAATCCAACGATACGAAGGAGGCGTAATGGACCTCGTCATGCTGCTGACGGTCTTCGTCCTCGCGATTTTCGTGGGGTTCGAGGTGATCACCAAGGTACCGCCGACGTTGCATACGCCGTTGATGTCGGGATCGAATGCGATTTCCGGGATCACGATTGTCGGTGCGCTGCTGGCAGCGGGTGCCGCGGCGGAACACTCGACACACCTGGCGAAGACATTTGGTATGGTCGCGCTGGTGTTCGCCACCATTAACGTGGTCGGCGGGTTCCTCGTGACCCATCGTATGCTGAAGATGTTCAAGAAGAAATAAGGGGCCGCAGACATGCTGAGTCATAGTGTAGTCAACATTGCCTACGTGGTGGCGGCGGTCCTTTTCATCTTAGGATTGAAGGGCATGGCGCACCCGCGCACGGCGGTCAAGGGAAACCTGACCGGCGCGGTGGGTATGCTGATCGCCGTCCTCGCAACGGTTCTCAGCCCGGAATTCGGGTTGGATTGGATTTACGTTCTCATCGGTATCGCGATCGGTACCGTGATCGGTGCTGTCTTCGCCGTGCGCATCGCGATGACCTCCATGCCGGAACTGGTTGCTTTGTTCAACGGTTTCGGTGGTGCGGCTTCGATTGTGGTCGCCGCGGCCGAATTGGTCAAATACTTTGAACACGGCGCCGGTGCAGAGGTCAACATCACCCAGATGTCGATCGCGACCGTGTTGGCCGGGCTGATTGGTTCGGTGACGTTCTTCGGATCGTACATCGCATTCGGCAAGCTGGCAGAGTTCCTCGCCGTCAAGTGGAAGCTGTATCCGTGGCAGCGTCTGGTGAAATTCCTCGCCGCTGCCGTTTTCGTCGCCTTCGGTGCGTACATCGCCTGGGCCTACAACTTCAGCGTATTCTCGATTCTGTCGCTCGTGTTCCTGGTGATCACAGCGTTGATCACGTACGCGAAGAAGGCAGTCTTCCCGGGCATGCAGGCGCTGAAACTTCTCGCCGCGATCGCAACGGTCGCTGTCGGCGTGATGATGGTCATGCAGACCATGGGCGTGATGACCTTTGCAGCCAACCCGATGGATCTGTTCTGGCTGCTGGTTGCGATTTCAGCTCTGCTCGGTGTGACGCTCACCTTCTCCATCGGTGGTGCGGACATGCCGGTCGTGATCGCGTTGCTCAACAGCTATTCGGGTATCGCCGCCGCGATGACCGGTTTCGTGATCAACAACACCGTGTTGATCATTGCCGGTTCGTTGGTGGGTGCGTCGGGTATCATCCTGACGAACCTGATGTGCATCGCGATGAACCGTTCGCTGACCAACGTTCTCTTCGGCGCGATGGGTTCGTCGGTGCAGGATGTGGACGTGGACGAGGTGTACAAGACGGTCAAGAGCACGTCCGCGGACGAAATCGCGATGATGCTCGAGATGGCGCAAAAGGTGCTGATCGTGCCGGGTTACGGCATGGCGGTATCGCAGGCGCAGCACACGGTGCGTGACCTCGCCAACCTGCTGGAATCCAAGTGGGAGATCGAGGTGGTTTATGGCGTCCACCCGGTCGCCGGCCGTATGCCGGGCCACATGAATGTGCTTCTCGCGGAAGCGAACGTGCCGTATGACAAACTGCTCGAGATGGACACCGTCAACTCGATGATGGATTCGATTGATGTCGCCATCGTCATCGGCGCGAACGACGTGGTCAACCCCGTCGCGCGCACGGAAGGCAGCCCGATCTCCGGCATGCCGATCATCGACGTGGACAAGGCACGCACGGTCATCATGATCAAGCGTTCGCTGAGCCCGGGCTTCGCCGGTATCCCGAACCCGCTGTTCGCCGCCGAAAACGCGTTGATGTTCTTCAACGACGGCAAGAAGGCGTTCAACGAGATCATCACGGCGGTGAAAGAGAGTTAACGTCTTCCAATAGTCATGCATTCGAAGCCGGGTCCCTAGTGATCCGGCTTTTTTTTTGTTTCTGAACAATTGAAAAACAACCAATTGGAAAGTAGAATCCCTCCTAAAATAAACCTTGATTCAATTGGGATTCAACTGTCAGGCTTTTCTTCGATTGAACCGAGCAGCGATGCCCGCCTCCGGATCTCCCAACAGATTTGAAAACTGAACAACGTTTCCATTATATTTTATACGATGTGGGGTCATTCCTGAAAATGGAGGGTTTATGTTTGGTAAAATTTGTGTTTTTTTTGCTGGTTGTCGTTTTATTCATAGGTTGCGCTGAAAAGCCTGCATCTCCGGATCTGGTCAGTGCGCCGGATCACTCAGAGGTATCGAAACAACGGGGATCCATCTCTGGAACGACAACTCGTGGGGTTGAGGTAACCATCGAGGATCCATCGACCACGCTTCGCGATTCACTGAATCGATCGATTTACTCCTCGGAAATGACTCATGAAATCGCCTATGCCAATATTGACCAGTTTATCGCTGAAACCCAGTCGTGGCAGTCAGGTCTTCAGCAAGAGGCAACCTCTGGAAATCCCTACGAAACTCGCGATCTATCTACACTTTACAGCGCAATACTGCCCATTTCTCTCACTGCAAATGCTGGGCAGATTCAATTCACAGGTGGTGCTCGCGGCTTAAGAACGATGTCGATTGACACCACGCTAGTGGGCCAAATTGCCGATACGCTTCAGATTCCCACACCGAGCTCGGGTGACTACTGGATCAATCCGGTTAACCTGACCGACCAACAATTCATTGCGTATTACACCTCGAAAGGATTCGAGGTTGCAAACCTCGGTGGATCGCTTTTTGAATTCAAGAAAGAAATAGAAACGGGTCCAATCATGTGGGTTGGTCAGTTCGACAGAACCTTGAACAAGTTCGTCAGCAATAGTTTTGATAGCGGAGGAACCGAGATTTTCAACGGTGTACGTTATACGAATGCGATTGGCAACATTGTAGAGGACTGTCAGCTCATTGGACCGACGGGAAACGTCTACAGATTGAAGTCCGAAATCGATTATTGAATCCTGGTCCAGAATAGATGAGGAGAACCGACCATGAAGTCGCGACTTTGCATGCTTGTAGTCATTGCACTTCTTGTGATCCCGGGATCCGGGTTTGCACAGAATCCCGATGTTGCCTTTATTCACGGCCTTGACGGTAGCTCCTCCACCTGGAGTGCTGTGGCCAACGCCCTGAATACTTCATTGCTGATAGATCGAAGCACTCCTTCCTACACCTCCTATGCTTCGATTTCATCAACGGCAACTTCCTTGTATCCCAGTCTTCAGGACAATTCAATTGTGATCGGTCATAGCCTTGGTGGCCTGCTGTCTCGGCAGATGTATGTTACTCCGGCGAGCCACAACAAAGTCGGCAAGCTGATCACGGTGGGTACCCCGCACATTGGCGCGAAAATCGCAAACAACGTTGACAACGGCCTGGTTGGTGACTACGTGAATCTTTGGCTTCAGGAGCTTACGTACGGCCCCGCCTACGCGGCAGGATCGCTGTTGTTCGGTCCTGATTGGGCCTATGGATCGTACTGGGTCATTGAGTACGTCATGGGGAACATTGTCGACCAGGTTGGTGCCTACATTGAAGATCAATTTGAAGATAACCGACCGGTGGTTGGCGATCTGCACGAAGCTTCCCAGTACTTGTACGGTTTAAATATGAGCGAATCCATGTACGGCAACACCATGCCCTCTGCGCGGTTCGCGTTGATCGGATATGAGACAAGTAATTCATACATGTCACATATCCGATTGATGGAATCAGCAGAAAACAACTCAGTCGAAAATGGGGCTTGGTTAGACGACGTAATGGATTTCGCCAATTATTACTACTATGGGGCTGTAACTTATTGGTTATTATCTGATTACTACTATTTCGCTTACTTAGATACGTATAATCTGGACTACTACTACTATTCGTGGTGGTACGGTCTGGTTGGTAATGCTTGGTATATTGGGTACAGTAACCTCGTTTATTACCAAGACATGGATTGGAGTTACCTCAACGGTTCACTGAGGCAAGATGGTGACGACCTGATTCTATATAATGATGATGGTCTGTTATCCACATATTCTCAGGGAGTACCTGCATTTTTCGATGACGGAAATCGTGTTTACTTTTTGCAAAACACAAACCACATCGAAGAAACGAAGAATACGTCCACAGTAAGAACGGGCTTAACCTACGTACTTACATTGCCTGAATATGGTGTCCAGCGCCGTTCGCATTATCAGGAACAATAAAGGTTATTGCAAGTTCTTCAGTTCACAAAAGAAACGAAACAAACGAAACGTTTCAGCATGAAAGCTATCTTGCAAGCACGATCACGATCCGTTGTGGGGATTATTGCTATCTGTATTGTGACTGTCTGGAGTTGTTCGACAGGATCCAATCCAGAGCAGAGTGATGAGCCATTATCCCTAAGATGGAAAGTGCCTGCGGATAGCAGCCTGCAGACAACGTTTTCAAACACGACCCCACTTATTGTTGATAACACCACTGTCTTTTTCAGTGGTAAACGTCTTGAGCGAAGAAGCCTTGAGGATGGCACGCTTGTATGGAGTCACGAGTATTCAGAGGGAGGAGCATTTTGTTCACGAAATGTTCTTCACGTCGAAGACATGATCGTGTTTCAAACAGGTGTGTCCCTCAAGGCTGTTCATTTGTCCGATGGCACGATTCACAATACAGTAGCCCTTTCTGGCTATTCACCGGTGGCATCCACGATTCTTACCTATGAAGAAGACAGGATCTTTGCAGGTGGGATAAATGAATTCGTGGTTTGGAACATCTCATCTGGTGATATCGATCGTATTTCTCTTGAACCATATGCATCCGAGCAAATTCTGCCATATGTCTATCAGGTAATCCCGGATCCTGATACAGATCGACTTTATGTACCGTACGACTGGTGGGATGATGATGAAGGTAAAAGTAGGGGCGGTATTATCTGCTTATCAAACGATAATGATATGGTTTGGTCGATAAATATGAATCCTTGGACATCAGATTCAAGTCGTCAAGTAGACAAAGGTTGTTACAGTGGATTGATAGAGGATGGACATCTGTTTGTAAATACACGAACATCTGTTTTATCAATAAATAAATCTACTGGATCTATTCAATGGGAGACAGACTTGCTGGGTGGCTCGATGATTTACCTGGAACTTGCTTATTATCAGGGGCAACTATTTGCTGGCGACAGCCAAGGCAAGGTCTACTGTTTTGACAGACTATCTGGTAGCAAGCTATGGCAGCAGGAACTACACTATGCTCTGACAACATCTTTTTCTTTCGCTGGTAATCGTGTCTTTATCAGCACTTTCGCCAGAGAAGAAATGTGGGTATTGGATATCATGAATGGTGAGTTGTTCTGGTACAGTGGTGATGCGGAGTTTATGGAGCATGATCTCATATCACCAGTTGGGACTGGAAATGGAACTTGTGTTGTGGTTGGTAGCCAGTTTTCGTATTGCCTCAATATCTCTGATTCCTGGTAGATCTTAACCATCAAATCTCCCCAACAATCTGCCCATCATTTGCCAGTTCTCAGTGATCAGTACTCAGTAAAACCTCAAGCCCGGTGGCAAATTAGCTGCCGGGCTTTTCATATTCAGCGGCTGGATGCATTGCCTGCTTCAGCCTTGGCGTGTAAATTCCAAAAAGTTGTTTATATGTACACCTATAGCGAGGCCGACAATGATCTTCTTTCGGCGAATTTCACTCACCCCCCTGCTGGTGCTTGTCACCGCACTACTCCTGCCATGTGATTCGATCTGGGCTCAGATCACCTGGAGCAACGGCGGCAACATCATCGAAACGTACTCCTTCGATGACGCCGTCTGCGTCGATGTGGACAATGACGGCGATGAAGATCTTGTAGCTGTTTCCTCAAGCTCCAACATGATCTTCCTGTACCTGAACGTGAACAGTGAGGACATTTTCGGCCTGCAGACCGTGCTCGCGGACAGCGTTCCCGGCCCATCCCTGCTCTGCTGCGAGGACTTCGACGGTGATGCCGATATCGATATCGCGGTGGGCTGCAGCGGCGACAGTTCGCTGCTATGGTTCGTCAACGAAGATAATTCGGACGACTTCACCCTCGCTCAGGTACTGGATGCTTCCCTTCCGGGCCACAAGTCGGTATCGGCGGCGGACATCGACGACGACGGCGACCTCGACCTGCTGACCTCATCCGCTGGCGACAATACCATCCGCTGGTTCGCGAATGAAGACGGGCACGGCCAGTTCTCGCAAGGAATCGTGATCACAGACACGCTCGTGGCCGTGGTGGATGTGGACCCGGTTGACGTGGATGGTGACGGCGACATCGACCTCATCGCGGTAGCGCAAGGTATTGATCAAGCCATCTGGTACGAAAACACTACCGGATCTGGAGATTTCGAATTCGCTTCCGTCATCTCGGAATACACGGACGGTCCAGTCATCCATGCTGTCGATTTGGACGCCGATAACGATCCGGATGTGATCTGCCCTCATATGTTCTGGCCGAACTGGCTGATCTGGGTCGAGAATCTGGACGGACTGGGTGATTATTCCAGCACGCACACGATTGCCACGAGCACCTGGGATACGGTTTCCGACATTGTCACGCCTGATGTCGATTCGGACGGCGATCCGGATGTCGTTTATTCCCTGGGTTGGCATGAGAACCTGGACGGATTGGGCACTATGGGTGAACGCAACAGCATTCGCCTGGGTGGTTCTGAATCAAAACACATTGATGACAGCGACCTGGATCTGGATGGTGACATTGACCTGGTTTCAGTGTCCTCTTTCAGCTCCATCTACCGCTTCATGAACGAGGATGGGCTGGGTTCATTCAGCGACAAGTACATCGTCAATCCGGGTGTTCGAGGTGTGCGTGAGGTGTACGCGTCCGACTTAGACGGCGATGGCGACCTCGATATCGTTTCCGCGTCAGAATTTGATGATCGTATCGCATGGTATGAAAATCTCGACGACACGGGCCAGTTTGGAACACAACGCAATGTCACCACCCGATCGAATCATGCCCGGTTGATATTCTGCTGCGATCTGAACGGTGATGGCTTTAACGACATCGTCACCGAGTACAACTATTACACCTCCATCGCGTGGTACGAAAACCTGACGGATGGAACGTTCGGTGATGTGCGAATGATCGCTTCCGGGCTGAACACTCCACAGGAAATCCGTACGGGCGATTTGGACGGTGACGGCGATTTGGACATCCTTTCGGCCTCGCTCGAGGATGACAAGGTCGCATGGTTTGAGAACCTGGACGGCTCGGGAACATTCGGAGCGCAGCATATTATCAACGGCAACGCCGATGGCGCGGCCTGTGTCTGGTGCGCGGATCTGGATGGTGACGGCGACCTGGACGTTCTCGCCGGATCGAAATGGGATGGCATCATCGGCTGGTATGAAAACGATGGTCAGGGTGGATTTGGCGACGTCAACGTGCTTGCGGACACGGAACTGCGCGCGAGTTCAGTCGTTGCCGCCGATTTCGATGGCGACGGTGACCTCGATGTCCTCTCCACCGCCACCGAGTACGATAACGTGTCGTGGTACGAGAATCTCGACGGGCAGGGTGCTTTCGGTCCGCGCCAGGTCATCGCTACCGATGGCGCCGATCCGGAATACGCGCAATGCATCGACGTCGATCTGGACTTGGACCCGGACATCGTGCTCGACATGTTCAGCGAAAGCAACCTGTACTGGATCGAGAACACCGGCAATGGCACTTTCAGCCAGCTTCAACAGATCCGTGACATGAACGGTATTCGTGGTCTGCACTGTATCGACATTAACGCCGATACGTTCCCCGACCTGGTCGTCGGCAATATTTCGCAAATCACATTGCTTTTGCATGACGGACCGTCCGGGACGATTCAGAAATCGCCGTCTGCAACGTTGCCCGGTTCCAGTAGCCTGGAGTCGATCTACCCCAATCCGTTTAATGGCAGAGTTTCGATCAAGGTACACCTTCGAACCAAAAGTCAACTCCGTGTGGCAGTTCTAAACACCCTCGGCCAGGTCGTCGAAACGCTGCAGGATGGCCGTGTAAATGCAGGTGAACACCAGTTCGTCTTCGATGGCTCACACCTCGCCAGCGGCGTATATTTCGTGCATGCCCTAGTGCCAGGCCAGCTGGACCAGACACGCAAAATCGTGCTGATGAAGTAAGGAATAGACGAATTGCTGGACTTACGAGAAAGGGGATCATCTGAGTTTGACGATCCCCCTTGTAAACCTGCACAATGTGTATCAGCCTACTTCAGATCGAACCGATCCAGGTTCATCACCTTGTCCCAGGCGGCGATGAAGTCGTGCACGAGTTTCTCGTGTCCGTCGTCGCTGCCGTACACTTCGGCGTAGGCGCGCAGTTGGGAGTTTGATCCGAAGATCAAGTCGATGCGGGACGCGGTCCACTTCAGGTCGCCGGTCTCACGGTCATGCCCTTCGAACTCGAGCTCGTCGTCGTCAAGCGCCTTCCACACCGTTCCCATGTTGAGCAGGTTGGTGAAGAAATCGTTGGTCAACGTGCCGGGACGGTCGGTAAAGACACCCCGCTTCGAATTGCCGTGATTGGCGCCAAGCACACGCATGCCGCCGATCAGAACGGTCATCTCCGGCCCGGTCAACGTCAGCAGGTTGGCCTTGTCGATCAACAGCTCTTCCGGCTTGACGCTGAATTTTGCCTTCTGGAAGTTGCGGAAACCATCCGCTGCCGGTTCAAGTGGCTCGAACGCGTCGACGTCGGTCTGTTCCTGGGACGCATCCATCCGGCCCGGTGTGAACGGAACCTCAACGTTCTGTCCAGCGTCCTT
This sequence comes from bacterium, assembly GCA_020444425.1. Lineage (GTDB taxonomy): Bacteria > Electryoneota > Electryoneia > Electryoneales > Electryoneaceae > BMS3BBIN04. Next base: position 167,934 of record JAHLLB010000001.1, read on the forward strand.
CGCAGCCTTTTCGACCGCAGCAGCGCCACCAAGCACGATCAGATCCGCCAGCGACACCTTCTTGTCGCCGGACTGTGCCGAGTTGAACACGTTCTGGATGCCGGTCAACTTGTCGAGCACCTTGGCGAGTTTATCCGGTTCGTTGGCAGCCCAGTTCTTTTGTGGCGCGAGGCGAATCCGGGCACCGTTCGCACCGCCACGCCGGTCGGAATTGCGGTACGTGAACGCGGAAGCCCAGGCGGTGGACACGAGTTCGCCAACGCTCAGACCCGAATCGAGGATCTTTGCCTTCAGATCACGAATGTCGTTCGCATCGATCAGCTCGTGATCAACTTCCGGAATCGGATCCTGCCAGACGAGGTCTTCTTTCGGAACCTCCGGGCCGAGGTAGCAGGCCTTCGGTCCCATGTCACGGTGCGTCAGCTTGAACCAGGCACGCGCGAACGCGTCGGCGAATTCATCCGGGTTCTCGTAGAAACGGCGCGAGATCTTTTCGTATTCGGGATCAAAGCGCAGCGACAGGTCCGTGGTCAACATGCCCGGCTGATGGAACTTGCCCTTGGCGTGTGCGAACGGAACCGTGTCCTTGCCCAGATCGCCCTTCGGCTTCCACTGGTACGCGCCGGCCGGGCTCTTCTCCAACTCCCATTCGTACTCGAACAGGTGGCGGAAGAAGTCGTGCCCCCACTTCGCCGGGGTCGTTGTCCAGGTCACCTCCGGACCACCACCCATGGTGTCATCGCCCATGCCGGACTTGTAACTGCTCTTCCAGCCGAGGCCCTGTTCCGCGATGCTGGCGGCTTCCGGTTCCGGGCCCACCATTTCCGGCTTGCCGGCGCCATGCGCCTTGCCGAAGCTGTGGCCACCGGCGATCAGCGCGACAGTTTCCTCATCGTTCATCGCCATGCGCGCGAACGTGTCACGGATATCAAACGCCGCCTTCACCGGATCGGGCTCGCCGTTCGGGCCTTCCGGGTTTACATAGATCAGGCCCATCTGCACCGCCGCGAGCGGGTTTTCCAGGTTCCGCTTGCCGCTGTAACGCTTGTCAGCGAGCCAGGTTTCTTCCTTACCCCAGTAAATGGCGTCGTCCGGTTCCCACGTATCCATGCGTCCGCCGCCGAACCCGAAGGTGTTGAATCCCATCGATTCGAGCGCAACATTGCCCGCGAGGATCATCAGATCCGCCCAGGAAATCTGCTTGCCATACTTCTTCTTCACCGGCCACAGCAGCCTGCGCGCCTTGTCGAGGTTGATGTTGTCGGGCCAGCTGTTGAGCGGTGCGAAACGCTGTCCGCCAGTTTTGCCACCACCACGACCGTCCTGGATGCGGTAGGTCCCGGCGCTGTGCCAGGCCATGCGGATGAAAAACGGACCGTAGTGTCCGAAATCTGACGGCCACCACTCCTGCGAATCTTTCATGACCGCGTCGAGATCGGCTTTCACGGCATCCAGATCGAGTTTCTTGAACTCTGCAGCGTAGTCGAAATCGTCCCCCATCGGGTTGGACTTCTCAGAATGCTGATGCAGAATTTCCAGTTTGAGCTGGTTCGGCCACCAGTCACGGTTGCTTGTTCCACCCGGTGCCGTGGACATGATTCCCGGCCCTTCGCCGTTGAAACCTGGCTTTTTCTCTTGACTCATCCTCTCCTCCTCATCGATTTCTCAGCGTTCAAAAGTATCAATGCCTTGAGTATGACTCAGGGTCCATCAGCACAATCGACCCTGCATCTTGATCGTACCTGGATTGAGATAGGAATCTATCCGATTTAGGATTTATTTTCAAGTGCTCAATCGAAAGAGCGCTCCGAGCACTTCTATGTAAGAGGTGTGTACGCTCGCGGGAGAAATCAGTGCAAGGGAGAAGTTTGTCGTGTTTAGCGATGAGAGGATGTGCACGAAGAATCCGGAGGAAGACACACTTGATTCGCGGACCAGAAGGTACTCGAACCGTACTGCTGTTGAGATCAAACTGGAGGCTATATAATCGCGGGAATAACAAAGAGATAAGAGACGATACCCCCGGAGACACGAGAACCGGACAGTGTTGCCCGGTCGTATCAGTCACTGCAAGCTATCCGTTGTCGATTGAATTTACAGCAGTTGCCGAACCATGCCTTCCAACTCACCACCGCGGGGTTTGTCATTGCTTTCAAAGCGGGCGACCAGGTTGCCTTCCCGGTCGAGGAGGAACTTGTTGAAGTTCCAGCTGATTTCACCGGGGAACGGCGAACTCTCGGTCAGGTACTCGTACAACGGGTGCTTATCCTTCCCCTTGACGCTGATTTTTGCCATCATCGGGAAAGTGACATTGTACTCAGTGGTACAAAACTCGAGGATTTCCTGGTTCGTGCCGGGTTCCTGGCCCATGAAGTTGTTGGCCGGGAGCCCAAGGATGACAAGTCCCATTTCCTTGTAGGTCTCGTACAGCGACTGCAACCCCTCGTACTGGGAGGTGAAGCCGCATTTGGACGCAACATTGACCAACACCACCAGCTTGCCGTTGTAATCGCGCAGCGTGGTGGTATCACCATGAATCGTCTCGATCGGATAGTCGAGATAGGACTGATCCTGGTTTACCTCGGGGTTGCTGACCACTTCATCCTCCGCCTGCAGACGGTTTACAAAAATGGCAGCACACATGATGCCGAGGGCCAGAGAAAGCAGGCCTAGTGCAAAACGTGTCCCGTTATTCACATCTCCTCCTGACAACAGGCACCGTGGTCACGCCCTCCTCACCCACGATGTACAGCTTGACGTTTCTATCCTTTTTGCCCAAGGATTTACCATGTTGTTCCGTGCGGGACGTAAACTGCACACAGCACGTCTGCCTTGATGTGCGCGGACGCACTTCTGAATCTCTCTGTTCCCTGCCGGGGATATTGTCGTAGCAACCCGTGGATGGTTTAATACGTGTACTGGGAATCCTAAATGTACGACCGTTACACCAAGAAAGTCCAATTTCTCGAAATATCGAAGTTACAGAAAAACACCAAGGTCCATAGTTGACTTGCTCGGAGCACTCATGCTCGCAGCCGTTGCGCAGTTTACACGAAATTGCCCGACAATTGTTTGTTACTTGTGGCTGTTCTTGTTAGGAGTACCTTTCACCCCTCAGTCTGGAGTTGCTCAACGCATGCCTCTTTACAAGCAAACCGTCCACGCACCGGAGATTCCGTCGAACCTGGACTGGCTCAACACGGATCGGAAGCTGTCTCTCTCGGATCTGCACGGCAAGGTTGTCCTGCTCGATTTCTGGACGTACTGCTGCATCAACTGTCAGCATGTACTCCCGAAATTGGCACATCTTGAGGAGAAATACGGTGACGCGCTGGTGGTCGTGGGGGTGCACTCCGCAAAATTTCAAGATGAAGGGGCCAGCGAGAACATCCGCCAGGCGATCCTTCGCCACAACATTCAACATCCGGTTGTCAATGACCGTCAGTTTCAAGTCTGGAAAAGCTACGCTGTCCGAGCGTGGCCCACAATGGTCTTGATCGATCCGGACGGCTATGTGGTGTCCACCGAATCCGGGGAGTCTGCACCGGACAAATTCGACCCGTGGATCGCCGGATTGATTGAGCATTTCGACGAACAGGGCATGCTCGATCGGACACCGTTAAACCTGACGAAAGAGAAAGACTTAGCGCCGGATAACTTGCTGGCATTTCCGAGTAAAATCCGTGTTGATGAGGCAGGTGACAGGTTGTTCATTGCGGATTCAAATCACGACCGGATTGTAGTGGCAAACAGAGCCACTGGAGAGGTGCTGCAGCTGATCGGATCCGGCGAGTCGGGACTGAGTGATGGCAGCTTCAGCGAGGCACGTTTCAACCATCCGCAGGGAATGGAGTTGATCGGGGACGTGCTCTACATCGCGGATACGCAGAACCATGTGCTCCGTGCGGCGGATCTGGAAAACGAATCTGTCACAACCGTCGCTGGAACCGGCGAACAGGGTGGTTATGGCCACGGTTCAGGCCGGGCGCTGGATACCCCGCTGGCCAGCCCGTGGGACCTGGTCTGGGACGGCGAACGGCTGTACATCGCGATGGCAGGCCCGCATCAGCTGTGGTATTACGATCCGACGGATGAACGTGTCGGTGTCTGGGCCGGAACCGGTCAGGAAGACTTGATTGACGCACCGTTGCTGGACGCCGCCCTCGCCCAACCCAGCGGCGTCACATACGACGGCCGGAACTGGATCTTCTTCGCCGACAGTGAAGTTTCGGCGGTGCGTGGTGCGCAAACCGACGACGGCGGTTTGGTCAACACGGTGATCGGGCACGGCCTGTTCGAGTTCGGCGACATTGACGGCGACCGGCTGAAAGCCCGCCTGCAGCATCCGCTCGGCGTATCGTACCACGATGGCCTGATTTACGTCGCCGACACCTACAACAACAAAATCAAAGTCGTCGATCCCGGCGAACGAACCTCGCAAACCTGGGCCGGGACTGGCATCGGGGGGCTTAAGGACGGTCCGAAAGCCAAAGCCCGTTTCGACGAACCGGGCGGGATCGACGTTGCGGAAGACGGCACGGTCTACATCGCCGACACCAACAACCACGCCATCCGTGTGATCGACCCGGACAGCGGCGAGGTACGCACGCTCGCGTTGACCGGCTTGACGAAGATGATGCCGCAGAAGGAATCCATCGACACGTCCAACGCGATGACGTTGTCGAAGCAGACTGTCAGCGCCACGACGAGGACGCTCGACATCGACATGACCTTCCCGGACGGCTTCAAACTCAACGCTGCTGGCGGTTTGCAGCTGATGCTGGAGGGTGCATCCGCGAATCAGGACGACCTGTTCACAACCCATCTTCCGGCTTCGGTTCCGGTCACGTTGGAGGCAGGCGCATCCGAACTGATCGTCAGTTTCTCGTTTGTGTATTGCCGCGTAGACAACGAGGGCCTGTGCTATTTCGGCGACCAGGTTGCCCGGGTGCCTCTCGTGTGGGCGGAGGACGGCTCCGCGCCGAACACGATTCCGCTGACGATCACGGTTGATCACACCGAATAGTCCGGTTTTTTCCCCGACAACTGCCTCATTGCGCGAGGCAGGCATTGGATAGTACCCTCCGTCACGAAAATGTACCACAAGCCAGACGACGGGAGACCTTGATGCCTTGCATTGGAATGCGGTTGGAAACCAAGTCCAACCTGGAACGGCGCGCGCCGTTAACTCCGGACGATGTCCGTGATATGTTGCTGATCGACGGTATGGAAATCATCGTCCAGCCCTCGCCGTACCGTGTCTTCACGGACGATGAATACGCCGCTGCCGGTGCGACGATATCTGAGGATATTTCAGGTTGCGACTTTGTCCTCGGGATCAAGGAAGTAAAAGGACCGTACCTGCATCCAGGCAAGCCACACCTGTTCTTCTCGCATGTGATCAAGGGCCAGCCCTACAACATGTCGATGATGCAGGCGATTCTGGACAAAAAAGTCACCCTGCTCGATTACGAAAAGGTCACCGATGAACGCGGCATCCGGCTGATCGCGTTCTCGTTCCAGGCTGGTCAGGCGGGCATGGTGAACGGTTTGTGGTCTCTGGGTCAACGCTACAAAGCGATGGGCTACGACACGCCGTTGGCGAATTTGAAGCAGGCTTCGATGTACGAGGGTGGCTTGCCGGAAGCGAAAGCGGCGATTGCGGAAGCTGGCGCGAAAATCCAGCAGTTCGGCCTGCCGAAAGAGATCAGCCCGGTGGTCGTTGGGATTACCGGTGGACCGGGACGTGTCAGCCTCGGCGCGCAGGATGTGCTGGCCGCATTGAACCCGACCAACCTCTCCCCCGCCGAGTTGCATTATAAACCGATGCGGGATGTGTTGACCAACGATCAGGTCTACCAGGTCGTATTCGACATGCCGGACTTCCTCCGTCGCAGTGACGGCCAGCCCTACGAGTTCCAGGATTACCTCGCGAACCCGGACCAGTACGAAGGCTTCATGGACGAATCGTTGCCACACCTGAGCATGCTGGTCAACGGCATTTACTGGGAAGAACGTTATCCGAAGCTGGTCACGCTCGAAATGCTGCGGGAGATGTTCGCGGACGGCAAGCAGCCGAAGCTGACCGTCATTTCCGACGTCACCTGCGACGTGGAAGGCAGCATCGAAAGCACCAAGGTCGCGACGTTGCCGGACAAACCGGTTTATGTCTACAAGCCGGATACGGACGAGATCGTTTACGGCTTCGACGGACCGGGCCTGCAGATGATGACAGTTGACATTCTCCCGACCGAGATCCCGCGCGAATCCAGCGAGCAATTCGGCATCATGTTGAAGCCGTTCCTGCCGGCGTTGGCGAGTGCGGATTACTCCGTACCGTTCGAGGAGTTGGATCTCCCGCCGGAGTTCAAGCGTGCGTTAATTGCGCACCAGGGCGAGTTGACCCCGGATTACAAGTATATCGAGGACTTTCTGAAGGTGGACTGATGGCGAAAGAGATGATTCACTTGTTACCCGACGAATTGAACCAGTACATCGAAGACCATTTACCTGAACGGCCGGACGTGTTCCATGACATGGAAAAGCTGGCCGCGGAGAAGAAGTTTCCGATTATCGGCCCGCAGGTCGGTCAATACCTCAAGCTGCTGGCCTTGTCGATCAACGCGAGGCGCGTCTTCGAGCTCGGATCTGGCTTTGGCTACTCGGCGTTGTGGTTTGCGCTCGGTATGCCGGATGAGGGGCAGATTGTGCTCACCGATGAGCGTGAGGACAACCTCGAACAGGCGGAGAAATTCATGAGCCGCCTGTGGCAGAACGGCAAGGCCGACTTCCTCGCCGGCAACGCGCTGGACCATTTCAGCGCTGCCAAAGGCGCGTGGGACATCGTCTTTAACGACATCGACAAGGAACAGTATCCGGACACGATCGAGTTGGCGTACGAGAAACTACGTCCAGGTGGGTTCTTTGTCACCGACAACGTGCTCTGGGGCGGGACGGTGGTCAGTGATCACTCGCATCCGTCCACCAGGGGCGTACTCGAGTTCAATAAGCGGTTGCGGGACCATCCGGGCTTCGAGAACGCGATCCTGCCGGTACGTGACGGCCTCGCGGTGGCGCGTAAAGTCACGGACGACTGGAAACCCTGGTAGCCAATACACGAAGGAACGGTCAGATGGCCATCGAGATGTACAAGCCGGAAAACGGTGACAGCAAGGACATGCGTCCCTTCCGTTGTGTGGTTTGTGGATACGTGTACGGTCCGAAGGTGGGCGATCCGGAAAACAACGTTCCTCCGGGAACGCCGTTCAGCGATCTTCCGGACGATTGGCTCTGCCCTCTCTGCGGCGCGGGCAAATCGTTGTTCACGGCGGTCGAGGAGTAACAAAACTCGATAGATACTCGCAGTCTATGAGCCCCTGTACGCGGATGCTACAGGGTTTTGTTCGTTGTATTCTGTGAGTTACGAACTCTTGCTCCCGACAGGGGTGAGTGACCGGTGGTTTCATTGCCTTCAAACTTAGGCAAGACTATCTTTGCCGCAACTGGTAAACAATAGCGGCGACAGGATCCCGTCCCGCACTGCGGAACGGGTTTTGTATCTCCGCGAGAAGGAAAGGAGTGGACATGCCGAGCAAGGTCATTGCACGGTTTGACGTGTCCTACCTGCAGATTCTTGATGAAAACGGCAAGGTGGACAAGGGGCTCGAACCGAAGCTCCCGAGAGAAAAACTGCTCGAGATGTACCGTGTCATGATGCGGGCACGCCGTCTCGATGAACGTTTGCTGAAGATGCAGCGCCAGGGCCGAGTCGGCACTCTGCCGGTCAGTGTTGGCCAGGAAGCGTCGTCCGGCGCGGCGGCGATGGCGATGGCGGAAGAGGACTGGTTCGTCGGTTCCTATCGTGAGGTCGCCGGCCGTATCGCCATGGGCGAAGAGATGCACAAGCCGATGCTGATTTACGGCGGCTTTGAGGAAGGCAACTACAACGAAGACATTCCGCGTCTGCTGCCGTTAGCGGTGATTCTCGGATCTCAGATCCCGCACGCGGTCGGCATCGCCTACGCCAGCAAGCTGCGTGGCGAAAAGAGCGCGGTGCTGGCGTTTAACGGTGACGGCGCGGCGTCCGAGGGCGACTGGCACGAAGCGTTGAACTTCGCCAGTGTGTGGAAATCCCCATCGGTATTTGTCGTCCAGAACAACCACTGGGCGATTTCGACGCCGCTGAGCAAGCAGATGAACAGCGAGACGATTGCCCAACGCGGGATTGCGTACGGCATGCCGTGCCTGCAGGTTGATGGTAACGACGCTCTCGCAGTTTACAAGGCGACGAAGGAAGCGCTCGACCGTGCCCGCAAGGGCGAGGGGCCGACGCTGATCGAAGCCCTCACCTACCGCATGCTGATGCACACCACGGCGGACGATCCGAAGAAGTACCGTTCGGATGAGGAAGCCGAGGAGTGGAAGAAGCGCGACCCGATCACCCGCTTCAAGATCTACCTCCAGGGCAAGAAACTGTGGAATGACAAGAAGGAAGCGGAGCTCGAGGAAGAGATCAAGCAGGAGATCGACGCGGCAGTGAAGTATTACGAGAACTTCAAGGAGTTCAAGCTGGATCAGCCGTTTGATCACCAGTTTGGCACCGAGGTCGCGTCCCTGGTCGAACAGCGCGCCGAATACAACAAGTACGCGCGGTAAGGAGGATTGATCAATGCCTAAGCTTACGATGGTCCAGGCGATCAACCTCGCCTTGCACCAGGAGATGGAAAAAGATGAGTCCGTGCTCGTCATGGGGCAGGACATTGGCAAGAATGGCGGCGTGTTCCGTTTAACCGACGGTCTGCAGGACAAGTTCGGTGAGGATCGTGCCATCGATACGCCGTTGGCGGAATCCGCGATTATCGGGTCCGCGATCGGCATGGCGATCAACGGCTTGAAACCGGTCGCCGAAATCCAGTTCTCCGGCTTCAGCTACCTGACGCTGGGCCAGCTGGAAGGCAACGCGGCCCGTTTCCGCAACCGTACCCTCGGCAAATTCACTGTGCCGCTGGTGCTTCGGATGCCGTTCGGCGGTGGCGTGCGCGCACTCGAGCACCACAGCGAGAGCAAGGAAACGTATTATGCGCACACGGCCGGCGTGAAAACTATCATCCCCTCCACCCCACAGACCGCCTATCGTCTGTTGCTCGGCGCGATCCGTGACCCCGACCCGGTCGTGTTCATGGAGCCGAAGCACTCGTACCGTGCGTTCAAGGAAGAGTTCGAGGCGGACGGCGAGGCGATGGAACTGGGCAAGGCGCGAATCGTGCAGGAAGGGACCGACATCACGGTCATTTCCTGGGGCGCGATGCTGCACCGCACCGAAAAGGTCATCGAGGATGTGGTCGACAAGCACGGCGTCAGCGTAGAGCTGATCGACCTGCAGTCGATTGCCCCGATGGATGCGCAGACAATCGCCGATTCGGTGAAGAAAACTGGCCGCGCGGTGATCGTGCAGGAAGCGCAGAAGACACTGGGCCCGGCGTCCGAGATTATCTCGTTGATCAACGACAACGCGTTGATGTACCTCGAGGCCCCGGTCAAGCGTGTCACCGGCTACGACATCGTGATGCCGTACTTCGCCCGTGAAAACAACCAGATTCCGTCGATTGAACGCATCACGGATGCGATTGAAGAAACCTTGGCGTTCTAAGGGAGGCAGACGTGTTTGAATTCAAATTGCCTGACCTCGGAGAAGGCATCGCCGAGGGTGAACTTCTCAAGTGGTACGTTGACGAAGGCGGCACCATTGCCGAAGATGCCGACCTGATGGACGTGGAAACGGACAAGGCGGCGGTGACCATCCCCTCCCCCGTGGCGGGCAAGGTGGTCAAGCTGAACGGCAAGGTTGGTGACATCCTCAACGTCGGCGACGTGGTCGTCGTGATTGATAACGGTTCCGGCGGTGCGGTTGCATCTGCTCCTGAACCGGCGAAGACGGAAGAAGCTGCCCCGTCCGCACAACCAGCGGCTGCAACGCAGGCTGCTCCGGCTCAACCCGCAGCAGCTCCGGCTGCCGCGCAAGCTCCGGCGGATCGCAAGCCGGGACGTCCGGTTCCGGCGGCTCCGGCAACACGGCGAGTGGCTCGTGAGCTCGGCTTGGATATCAACATCGTGCCAGGGACTGGTCCGGGCGGACGGGTGACGCAGGAAGACGTGCAGGCCTTCGCCAAGGGCGGCGCTCCGTCGGCGGCTGATGCTGCTGCGTCGGATACGTCCCAGGCTGCGGCCGAAAGGGTCGAGTTCGGCGAAACGGGCGGGATTCCGTTCTACGAACTGGAAACGTTGCCCGACTTTGACGCCGAGGGTCCGGTGGAACGCGAGCAGATTCGTTCCATCCGCCGCAAGGTGGCGAAGAAGGTGGTCAGCTCGATGATCCTCGTGCCGCATGTCGCGCACATGGACGAAGCTGACGTCACCGAGCTGGAAGCCTTCCGTGCGAAGGAACGCAAGCGTCGTGAAGGCACACCGGGTGGAAAGCTGACCCTGATGCCATTCGTTATGCGCGCGTTGGCGTCATTGCTGAAGAAGTATCCGCAGTTCAACGCCAGCCTTGATCCGCATCGTAACGAGATCGTCTACAAGAAATATTATAACATCGGTTTCGCGGCGGACACTCCGCGCGGGCTGATGGTGCCGGTGGTCAAGGATGTCGACCGCAAGAGTATTCTACAGGTTGGCAGCGAGATCAGCGAACTGGCGGGACAGGCGCGTGACGGGTCGATCGAAGCTGGGAATTTGCGTCACGGCACGATCACCATCACCAACGTCGGCCCCATCGGCGGCACCGGGTTGATCCCGACGATCAATTATCCGGAAGTGGCGATTCTCGGCATGGGCCGGACGCAGGAGAAGCCGGTGGTCCGCAACGGTGAGATCGTGATCCGCAAGATGCTGCCGTTGACATTGGCGTTCGATCATCGTGTCGCGGACGGCGCACAGGCGGCGTACATGGTCACCGAGCTGGTCCACTTGCTCAGCGATCCGAACCAGTTGTTGCTGGAAGCGTAAGCGTAACAGGGACACTTATTCCTTTGGTGTCCCTTTAAACTGGTATGCCGGGGACACTTACGGAGTAAGTGTCCCCTCAGCATGCACGTTGGAGATAGACATGGTCATCGGAGAATTGACCCAGGAGACGGATGTCCTGGTCATTGGCGCGGGACCGGGCGGGTATGTCGCCGCGATCCGTGCCGCCGACCTCGGGCTGGACGTCACCCTGATTGAAGAGCGGGACAAACTCGGCGGCGTTTGCCTGATCGAGGGATGTATTCCGTCGAAAACGTTGATCCACACCGTCGAGCTGATGGATCACGTCAAGCAAGCCGACAGGTTCGGCATCTCGCATGAAAATGTCAGCATCGACATTGACAAATTGCGCGCGTGGACACAGAGCGTAGTTGACGACCTCACCGGCGGTGTCAAGACATTGCTCGAGAAGCGCGGTGTAGATATTGTCAAGGGCCGCGCGGTCTTCACCAGCGACAAGAGCGTCCACATTGAGGGCGCGGGCAACATCGACTTCAAGCACTGCATCATCGCGACCGGTTCGCGCATCAACACCTTGCCGTCCGAGTATGACCTGCCGCTGTGGGATTCGGAAACGGCGTTGAATCTGCCGAGCATCCCGGAACGGTTGCTGGTGGTCGGCGGCGGGTATATCGGCCTCGAGATGGGCACAGTGTACGCCGGTCTCGGATCGAAGGTGACCATGGTCGAATTTGCAGAGCGCCTGCTGCTCGGTGCCGATCCGGACCTCGTCAAGCCGGTCATCCGCAAGTGTGAGCAGCGATTTGAAAAGATCCTCACCGATTCGAAGGTGGTGAAGGTCGAGGAACACAAGGGTGGCGGATACGACGTCACCATCGAACACCATGGCAAGCAGACCGTCGAAACCTACGACCAGGTGCTGGTCGCCATCGGCCGCAAGCCGAACACCGACAACCTCGGATTGGAAAACACCGGCGTCGAGGTCAGCGAGCGCGGCTTCATCACGGTCAACGATCAGAATCGCACGACGGTCGATCACATCTACGCAATTGGCGACGTTTGCCGAGGGCCGGCCCTGGCGCACAAGGCCAGCCGTGAGGGCAAAGTGGTCGCTGAAGTGATCGCGAAGCATCCGAGCGCGTTCGACAATCGCGCGGTTCCGGCGGTGGTTTTCACTGCACCGGAAATCGCGTGGACCGGCATCACCGAACGGGAAGCCAAGGACGAAGGCATTGAAGTCAATGTCGCCCGGTTCCCGTTGACTGCGCTGGGACGTGCAAAGACCATCGGCGAGACCGACGGCTTCATCAAGATGATCAGTGATCCGGTGACGAACATCGTGCTCGGTGTCGGCATTGTCGGCCCACACGCGTCCGAGCTGATCGCGGAAGGCACGTTGGCGATTGAGATGGGCGCCACACTCGAGGATATCGCGGGAACCATTCACCCGCACCCGACGATCTCCGAATCTATCATGGAAGCGGCGGAAGTCGCAGCTGGCGATCCGGTGCATATTCTGCCACGGAAGAAAAAGAAGTAGAACGGCAGTCTCTCGTCTCTAGTCTTTCGTCTCTCGAAACACACTCATGCCACGGATTTCGGTCTGTGGCATTTTAAGCTACTGCGGTCGTTTCCACAGACAATTTGGCGCTACTGTATAGTTTTCAAGTGACGAGATCGGGGTACCGAAAACCGAGAACACCCACAACCGGGGACACTTACTCCGTTAAGTGTCCCCGGTTGTGCGTCTCTGATCTCACATCTCAAATCTCAGATCTCCTATCTTCCCCTCATGAAAGACGACTCCACGTACCCCTTCCCGATCCACCGTTTCGAGGCGGACAAGGACCTGTTTGCCCAGGTCCGGCAAACCGGCGAACCGGTGCTGCGGATTTACCGTCCCGACGAAACCATGGTCGTGCTTGGCCGGTCGAGCAAACCGGACGTCGAGCTGCATGTTGACCGTATCCTGCTCGATGATGTGCCGATCTACCGCCGTCCCGGTGGCGGCTGTTCAGTGGTGCTCGATCCGGGGAATGTGGTCGTCGCGGTGGTTTTACCCGCGCCGGGGTTGACGAAGACGAAAGAGTGGTACGACCGCTGCACGTTCTGGTTGATCGACGCGCTAGCGAAAATGGGGATCGATGGTGTGCGCAAGGCAGGTATCAGCGACTTGGCGATTGGCGACCGTAAAATCGCGGGTTCGGCGGTGTACCGGCAGAAGGATGTGTTCTATTACGCCGTCACCTTCCTCGTCGATCCGAACCTGGAGTTTATCCCGCGCTACCTTGCCCATCCACCGATGGAGCCGGATTATCGGCAGAGACGCGAGCACCTGGACTTTGTCATCGCGCTTCGGGACGCCATCGATCTCAACGACCCTGCCGATTTCGAACGTCGGTTGAACGAGGTGTTGGATTTACAGGATCTTATGCGGGATTAGGACGCGGAGAAATTGAATTCAGATGTGATTATTTGCCCGGTGGAAACTGCGCTGAGGAGAGGTCTTCTGGACCGTCGAACACACCCGCCGCATCTTTGAAGCTGAACCTCGCTTCACCCGCCGACTGCATCCGCTCACGCATCTCCTGAAGCAGGCGCAGCACGTCGTTTCGAGCGATCGCATAGCGCCCGCGTTCGCGCTTGGCAGGCAGTTTCCCAGAACGAATCCAATGACGAATTGTCCCGGGCCGAACGTCGAGCGTTCGAGCGACTTCGGCGGCTGTCAGTGTCGAAGGTTGCACGGTTGATCCAAGTGCTAAGTCAATCCCACCAGTGACAATCTAAAGATAGGCATTGCGCACCAGCATCGCCATGCCTGGTGCCATAATCAGCGAATCGCCTGATCATTCCCCTTGTCAAACAGGTGCGTCCGCTTCGGGTCGAAGTGGAAGATGGCTTCCTGCCCGAGTCCGTACTCGACGTTCGGCGCGACCTTGGCGATCACGCGTTTTTCACCGACGCGCACATGCAGGTACGTTTCCGCACCGAGCGGTTCGGCCAGTTCGGTCGTTCCGCGCAGCTCACCGGAGCCGTTGGTCGCCGCGCCCCACTTAAGATCCTCGGGACGGATGCCCATCACCAGCGCTTTGTTGTCACCACCCTTCTTCTGCGCGTCGGTCAACGGGAAGCGCACCGTGCCCGCGGTAAACGCCCCACTCTGCACCGTTCCTTCCACGAAATTCATCGTCGGCGACCCGATGAACCCGGCGACGAACAGATTGACCGGATGATTGTACAGCTCGATCGGCTCGGCGACCTGCTGCACCAATCCGTCCTTCATCACCACGATCTTGCTGCCCATGGTCATCGCTTCAACCTGGTCGTGCGTGACGTAGATGATGGTCGCGTCGAGACGCTGGTGCAGTTCCATGATCTCGGCGCGCATGTGGTTGCGCAGTTTGGCGTCCAGGTTGGACAACGGTTCGTCGAAGAGGAACACTTTTGGCTTGCGCACAATCGCGCGGCCGAGCGCGACACGTTGCCGTTGCCCGCCGGAGAGTGCTTTCGGCTTGCGATCGAGGTAGCTCTCCAACTGCAGGATCTCGGCGGCTTCATCAACGCGGGCGTTGATCTCATCCTTCGGGAACTTGCGCAGTTTGAGGCCGAACGCCATGTTTTCACGCACACTCATGTGCGGATACAGCGCGTAGTTCTGGAACACCATCGCGATGTCTCGATCTTTCGGCGCGACATTGTTGACCATCTTGCCGTCAATGGTGATCTTGCCCTTGGTGATGTCCTCAAGCCCCGCGATCATGCGCAGCGTGGTCGACTTGCCGCAGCCGGAAGGCCCCACCAGTACGACAAATTCCTTGTCGCGGATCTCAACGTTGACATCGTCGGCGGCGGTGACGTCGCCGTCATAGATCTTGTATACGTGTTCGAGGATGACGTCAGCCATGTCTGTCCTTTGCCTCCAGAATGCTACTCGTCCAGGTACAACCCGCCGGTAGCTTCCATCCAATCGCAGATACGGTCGCACGCAGCTGTGATATTGTCGTCTGAAATATCGATCTCGATGTGCTGCAATTTCGTCCGCTGCAGCAACTTACGGAACTGCTCCTGCTCTTCGACGAACGGTTGCAAGTCGTCATATTGCGACGGCTTCCCACTCACCTTTAACCGTTCTTCCCGTGCCGCAGCGAATGATTCCGGCGCCCGTGTCAGTAAAACCAGCCGGAAGTTGAGGTTAACCAGCCGTTCTTCCAGCCAACGGAAATCGAGCTCACGGTTCCGTTCCCGTTTTTGCACAACCATCGTCGACAGGTGAAAACGGTCGATAGTCCATGAATAATACCGTTGCAGCTCGAACAGCCGTACCCAGGTCTTGTACGTCTCCAACGCCTTCGCATCTTCATCAGCATTGAAATTGATCAGCCCGCGTCCCCACGGATGATTCGTAAACGCACACCATTCTCCCGAAATAATCGGCGAATGGTACCTGTATTTCTTTTGTCCGACGAAGCGTGGGTGCTCGTTCAATGCAAACGCGACATCGGTTTTATGCGTCAGGCGTGTGCCTTCCAGTATTACTTTCGGGACCAGCTTGCGGCCCATGTGTCATCGTCTCCAGCTGCCGTGCGTTGGTTACCCGTTGTCTTTCTTGTCCTGCTTATCGCGTTCATTCAGAACTTCGTTGATCAGATCCTTCATCGCCTCGCGGTCGATCATGATCTGCGGTTCCTCGTTGCTGGAAGCGGAGCGTTTCCGTCCCGGCGCAGTCTCATTCGATTTCTGCACGATGCTCACACCCGACCAGCTCACCGAAATGACCACACCGGCGAGAATGATGACGGCGACGAACTGATGGCTCGGTGTCATCGCTGAGTTCACGACCACATAGCCCAGCACGACCATGGAAAAAGCCAGCGCCAGAGCGATGAAGATGAGTGAATTCTTGGTCGGGTCCGTGCTGTTCGTAGGATCACCCATGATTGCCTTTCCCAGTCAAATGGAACGCCGTCTACTCTTTCACCCCGCCGAGCGTCAGCCCGCCGACCAGCCAGCGGTTGGCGACGAGGAACAACGCGACCACCGGCACCGACACCACCAGCGCGCCGGCAGCGTACAGCCCCCACTCGGTCGACATTGACTGTTCGAACTGCTTCAATCCCAGCGGCAACGTGTACATCGTCGGATCCTGCAACACCTGCGCCGCAACAAGGTACTCCGACCACGCGCTCATGAAGCTGAACAATCCGGTAATGACCAGCGCCGGAGTCACCAGCGGCAGGATCACCTTGTAAAATGCGCTGAACCGGTTGCACCCGTCCACCATCGCCGCCTCCTCCAGCGAGTACGGGATGGTGTCATAATACCCTTTCATCGTCCACACGCAAAACGGCATCGCGGTTGCTGAGTAGACGACGATCAACCCGAAGTACGTGTTCAGCAAATTCATTTTGCTGATGATGATGTACATCGGCAACAACAGCATCGTCGCCGGGAACATTTGCGTGGTCAGGATCGACAGCATCGCCGCTGTCCGTCCGATGAATTTGTAGCGGCTGATCGCATAGCCCGCAGTAGACGCCAAGGTAACACCGAGAATCGTCACCGCCAGCGAGACAAAGGTCGAGTTCCACAGCCAACGCAGGAACGGGCGTTCGGTGAACAGTTCGACGAAGTTGGACCACGTCGCGCCGTCCGGCACCAACGCCAGCGAGGTGCTCAACAGTTGATCGCCCGGCCGCAGCGAGATGCTGAAAACGCGCAGGATCGGATAGATCGCGATCAGCACGAAAATCAGCAGCACGGCGTAGATGAACAATCGTTTCAGCAATGGGTCTTTTTGCATGTCATTCCCTCACAGACTCTCTCAACCACGGAATACACGGAATAAACGGAAACGTCAACTGCCATTTAACCGCGAAAGACGCGAAAACAGCGAAAGAAAAGATAAAAGACAAAATTATTGGCTAAAAATAACTTATACAATACAATAATCATAAAACAACACTAATAATACAATAAATATATTAATATTAACTAAAATAAACTCATCTTAATATAAGAACATGAATCGCTACATTTGTTATCCTGAGATCTATTTGTTTATCCCATCATTTTATCTTTTATCCAATAGGCATTTTCTTTTATCTCAAATCTATTTTTCTTTTATCCAAAAGTATTTTACGCTTTTTCTCGCTCCTTTCGCGGTTCAAAGAGTCTTTTTCCGGGCGTTCCGTGTATTCCGTGTATTCCGCGTATTCCGTGGTTCAATCTTCCTTATCAGTACACCGTTTCGGTCGCTTTGTTCGTCCTCAGGTAGTACACCCCGAAGGCGAGCAAGATGGCGAAGATGACCATGCTCATCGCGGCAGCGTAGCCGTAACGGTACAGATTAAACGCGCTCTTGTAGACGAACGAGACCAGGATGTGCGTATTGTCGGACGGTTCGCCCGCATTCGAGACCAGCCAGATCACGTTCAGGTTGTTGAATGTCCAGACGGTCCCGAGCACAATCGCCGGTGCCATCACCGGTTTCAGCAACGGCAGGGTGATGGTGCGCAACTTGGTCCACCAGCCCGCGCCGTCGATTTCTGCGGCTTCGTACAGTTGTGTCGGGATCGACTGCAGCCCGCCCAGCGCGACGACCATCATGAACGGGAACCCGAGCCAGACATTGGTCAGGATGACGGCGAGAAACGCTTCCGTCGGTGACCCCAGCCAGTTGACCGGATCCATGTGCAGGAACCTGGTGATAACGAGGTTGATCGCGCCGTATTCCTGGTTGAACATCCCGCGCCAGGTCAACGCCGTAATGTACTGCGGCACCGCCCACGGCAGGATCAGCAATGTGCGGATGACACCACGTCCGGGCAGGACACGATGCAGCAGCAACGCGAGGAAGACACCAATCGTAACGTGGAACACGATGTTGGAGACGGTCCAAATAATCGTCTTGCCAAACACCGACCAGAAACCGGGTTCAGAGAAGACCTTCACGTAATTCTGGAAGCCGATTACGTCCCACGAGAAGAAGTTGCGAAGCCCCATGTTCGACAGGCTGAGCACCACGTTATACGCGAATGGGTAGACGACGGTGATGAAGATGACGATGAACGCCGGCAGGATCATCAGGTAGATGAACGAGCGGCTGCGCAGGTCTTTCACCAGCGCGATTAGCGGCTTGACCAGTACGATGAACAGTGCGAGCAGGCCGAGCATCGCGATCACCTGCAGCACCGGCACATACCCCGCCGGTTCGATGACCTCGTTCATCTCGCGGATCTTGCGTTCCGCCTCGGACTGCATCGTGGCGGCGGCTTCTTCCGGGGTGACGGCCCCGCCGAGCACAGCCTGGTAGCTGGGCCGCATGGCGTCCCAGATCGCACGCAGTTCCGGCACCACCGGCATCGGCGTGCCAACCTCGATCTGCAACAGACTCCCGCGCATGATCGGGTTATCGGTGATGACCGGATCGTCCCGCAGGCTCAGCCGTGACGGCATGATGCCTGTCCTCGCCGCCAGTTCACGTTGTTCCGGGGTGCTCATCAGGAAGCTGAGGAAGCGGTGTGTCGCGGCGAGTTTTTCTTCGGCAATGTTCACATTCAGCGAGAACCCGCGCGGGCTGACCAGCGGCGAGGGCCAGCGCTGCGTCTCCTCGATGTACGGGATTCGCGCGACACCGATGTCGATGCCATCTTCGATGTAGGTCGCCCAGGACCAGTCACCGTTGATGATCATCGCCGCCTGGCCTTCCTTGAACAACGTGTGCGCGACTTCGTAGTCAGCGTTCTGCGGCGTGATCTTGTACTTGTCGCGAAGATCCTGGACAAACTGCAGCGCGCGGACATTGGCCTCGGTGTCCAGCGTGGGACGGTACTGATCGTCCATCAGCTGCCCGCCGAATCCGGTGAAGAACGGGATGAAGAAGAACGGTTCGGTGAAATTCCAGACGAGACCGAAGCGGTCGGTTTTGGAATCGACGTCGAGGTCGAGTGTGTTCGCCTGCCCGATTTCAATCATTTCGGCGATGGTCTGCGGCGGTTCGGGAACGAATTCCTTGTTGTAGACCAGCGTCAGGTGGTTGCCGAAACGGTCGGCGACCTGGTACAGGTAGTCGTCGTACCATACCAGCGCCTGCGAATCGAGCTCTGCCAGTTCGGGTTCGGAGAAGATGTCCTCGAGCGGACGGATGATCCCCATGGTCGCGAACGGTCCGACCTGATCGGAGGGACCGTGGATCAGTTCCGGCCCACGTCCGGCGAGGGCGCTGTTCTGGTAACCGCTTCGCAGTTCTTCCGTTTCACGGTACAACGCAGTGATCTTGATGTCCGGATTCTGCTCTTCGAAGCGAGCGACCTGCTCGTCGAGAACCACTCGCTCGGCGTAGTTGAGCTGATGCCAGAGAGTGACCTCGGTGCGATCGTCCGACTCGGCACAGCCGGTGAACAGGCCGACGGCGAGGAACAAGATCAGCGATACCAGGATCCACGACATAAATGTCGTGGGCATAGTAGACATGGGGACACTTACTCCGACAGACATGGGGACACTTACTCCGTTAAGTGTCCCCATGTCTGTCACGGACGTATCCACATCTTTCGGGGACACTTTGGGGACAAAGTGTCCCATTTCCGATGACCGGTCGGATGCTGACGGTGACATCTTCACGTCTTTCGGGGACACTTCAGGGACAAAGTGTCCCATTTCCGATGACCGGTCGGATGCTGACGGCGACATCCCCATGTCCGTCGGGGACACTTTGGGGACAAAGTGTCCCCTTTCCGATGACCGGTCGGATGCTGACGGTGACATCTTCACGTCTTTCGGGGACACTTCAGGGACAAAGTGTCCCCGGTTTTCACCCCTCATTCGTCACCCCCGACCTGCATCGCCCCTCCCCCCTGTTCGCCGGGCTGGGCGGACTCCGGGTTGATCAGCACCGGAATCGGCGTGGTGCTGACCGGATAGCCGAGTGCCTGGATGTGGCTGCGGACAACTCCGAGGTGCGCACGGTAGAGTTCATCCCACATCGCATCGCCGGAGCCAGTGTTCTGATCGGAACCGTACCACCAGAACCAGTCGGAACCCTCGGCGGCGTACATCGCCCGTTTCGCACGTTTCAGCTGGTCATGGTATTGCGTCATGCGTCCCTGCCGTCCCGGCGGCGGGGTGTCGATGGCAAACTGCAGCTCGTTGCGGACCTTCGCCAACCACGCCCAGCCGCGATTTTCCTCGTCCTCGCCGACCCACGTCGCGTAGCTCGCGCTGATCCATGATCCCGGCCACAGTTCGTCGACGGTGGGCAGAGTGTCCAGCGGATGCGGACGGATGCCGCGTTCCGGATTGCCATGCAGGTATTCGTGCGGCGTGGTGGTCATCAACCGGCCCTGGTTCTGCAGCTCGCCCAGTTTCTTGTAGACGGTGTGCAGGAACTGGATTGCGTCCGGATCGTGCTCGTACCACTCCCACGCGTTTTCGCCATCCAACAGCACGGTGACCAGCGTCGTGTCGCCCACGTTTGCCGGGGCACGGCTCATGATCTGCCGCATCAGGTCTTCCGCCGCCTGTTCCGGTTCCCAACGCTGGTAGCGGAAGCCGATCAGGTCGCTGAGGTGCGTGTCACGGAAGAACATCGCGACCTCTCCACCCTTAGGACCGGTGACACGGTACGGCGTCGTCGCTTTCATCCCGGCGGGTGACGATTTCTGCAGGACGCCGTCACCGGTCGCAATCCACTCAATGCCGGCGTCGGCGAAGTAATCGACCACCTGCGCCGAGACGGACCCTTCCGCCGGCCACATGCCGCCCGGCTTGTGGCCAAACTGATCGTCGTAGTAGCGCACGGCCTCGTTGACATGCCAGCGCGCATCCTGCTCATGCGCAAACTGAATGGAGTCGGGTGCAGCATCGGTGCCGGATTTGCCCGCGTGCAGGTTCGCGATCAGCGGCAGGATCGGGTGGAAATACGGCGTGGTGATGAATTCGATCTGACGCCGGTAGCTGCCGCGCAAATCCATGTGATTGTTCAATGGATCCAGCGCCGCCGCGATCCGGTAAAAGGTCGCGACGATGCGGTTTGCATCATCCTCGGTCAACGGATGCGACAGCGTCCACGGCGGACCGGCCGTCCGTTTCACGAGATCGTGCAGGGTCAGGTTGAGAGTGGAGCCGTCCTTGTCCACGACGAGATTGAAATCTTTCTCGTAGAATTCTGGGTCGAAATTCGCGAGGTAGAAGAAGCATTTCAGGTTGCGTTTGTCCTGCTCCGTGTAGGTCGCCGGGTCCTTGTCACGCAGGGCGAGGTATTCCGGCCAACGTTCCATGATCACCCGGCTGATGCTGAAGCAATTCCACTCGCCCTCGGTCAGCAGGGCGTTTTCTTCAGGACCGAACTTGCCGGTCGGGGTCAGCATCAGGTCGATCCACGGATCGGTCTTGCCGCGGTATTTGCGCAGGAAGCCGTCGGCGTCGATTCGTTGCGTGGACGGGTCATAGAATTCGCCCAGCCGGTCAACGTACAGCTGGATCTGTTCGAGCAGGACGGGTGTAAAGTTGAAGGTGACGTGAATATCCGGATGCGACCGCAGCATCGCGGTCATGTCGTAGTAGTCCTTGGTCGTGTGCGTGCGCACCCAGGGCGCCACGAGCTGGCCTTTGGACGCATCCATGTAGTACGGCTGGTGCTGATGCCAGAGGATATTGAGATAGACGAAGCCTTCACCGCCGGGCGCGTCGATCATTGCGTCCCCGCCTCCGCCTTCCGGGGCGCGGAGTTCGACCTCACCGACCGGATTCATGAACAGGACGGAGTTCTTCTCGCCGTAATTGTTGATCGTGGTCGCTGGGTTGGACGGATCTGGAATCCAGTCGCCGTCCACAACGAACTTGTACTCGTGGAACCCAACGGATAATGATGTTGCTGCGTGCCAGACGCCAGCTTCATCCTGTTCCATCGGGATTGCACGCGGTTCCCAACCGGCAAAATCGCCGGAGAGGAACACTTCGCCGGCGTTCTGATGGTAGAAGCTGAAATGAACCTCACCGTTCTCGGCATAAGGTGGCTGTCCGGGGTCGGAACACCCGGTGATCACCACCAGCACGAACAGGAACGGGACGAACAGTCGCATGGATTTGACCATCATTCCTTCACTCCGGATGTGGAGAAAAATGTCTGCAGGATGTTGTCCGTGTGCGCCCGCCACGCACCCCAGGAATGGCCCTCGTGCCACACCTGCCACGTCACCGAATTGCCCTTGCCTTCGAGGACATCCTTGAGCGCGGTACTTGACTGGTAGATGGATGCTTCGTAGGTGCCAGCGTCAAGGTAATACACCACATCGGTCGGATCGTCCGCCGCGATGTCGTTGATCAACTCGTTGTTGTTGACGTACACCGCCGAAGAATGGCCGCCGGCATAACCGAAAACGTCCGGATGGTTGTGCGCGAAGTACACCGACGTCAGTCCGCCAAGCGAACACCCCATCACCGCGCGAGCTGCCGGTTGCGGGTCGGTCGGGTAGTTGGAGTCGATGTACGGCACCAGCTCGTTGACAAACATCCACTTGAACGGTTCGTTGAGCCAATACTCGGTCATCCGGTTGATCGGGTTGACGAATACCGCGATGACCGGTTCGATCAATTCCGCGTCGATCAGGTTATCGAGAGTGTTCTTCATGCTGGCGAGGCTGACATATTCGCCACCGTCATGCACATAGATCGCCGGGTATGCGCCCTCGGGATCGTACCCCGCCGGGAGATAGACCTTGACGCCTCGTGAGTTGTTCAACGAATCACTGGTGAACTGGAAGGATTCGAGTGTGCCGTGTGGAATATCCGGATTGTACTCAATCTCCCAGGGGTCAACGTAGTCCGGCATCGCGAGTTCGGAATTCGGGCCATATCCGCCGGTAACCTGGCGTGGATTGCGCGGATCAAGGATCCAGTTATCGCCCGGAGTGACGAACTTGTAATCGAGGCGCGCGTCCAGTTCGTAGGTCTTTTCCCGGTAGAACAGGTCCGTTCCAGGAATGCGTGACATGGGATCCGCGGATGGTGTCCAGTTGTTATGATCGCCGGGCACCTGCACGGAACTGTAGCCGGCGGTAAACAGGTAGACGCACTGGTTTTCAACGGTTAACGGGAAGCCGTAATCCTCGGAATCTTCGAGCAGGGTGATGAATGAATCCGCCATCGCTTGCCGCTCTGCTTGTTCTGCGGCGAGAATATCCGCGAGGAACTGATCCCAGTCCGGTGCTTCGTCCAGTTCGGACGTGGTTTCGCTCCGGCCATATCCGATGCGGGATTGATCCGTTTTTGCATCGGAATCCGATTTCGTGATCGTCGCTTGATCGTTGCATCCAGCGATCAGGATCACGAGCACCAGCAAAATCAAGTGTGCTATGTTGTAACGGGCTTTCCACATCGTGTGCTACTCCACAAATAAAACGTCGTACACGTTCGGATCGGACTCATCCGCACCCGATCCGGCCCAACGTCCGCCCTCCGGTGTGACTGCGCGGAACTCACCGATTCCACCGCCGCCGTGATCGTCCTGTGCGCCAACCAGCACAGCAATCTTCCAGTGTTCGGGATGGGTACCGAGATAATCCAGCGGGATGGCAAAGCTGACCGTTTTCGCTTTCGTGTCGCCGAGACGATACGCCGGATCGTTGGGGATGTGCGCGGCGATGATCTCGCCGTCGGCATCCTCGATTTCGATCCCACCGCCGACGTGAATGAACCGGTCTGCCGCGTAATCGCCGGGCAATACGTAATTGCTGTTGCGCCGCACATCCGTGCGTAACGGTCCACCGAGGTTGCCGCTGCGGATGGCGATGGTCGCGAAGGTCAGTTGGAAGCCATACTCCGGCCGCCAGCCCGGATCGCTGAGATCACGGAAGGTGAGGCTGAAGTACGCCAGGTCATGGTCGGCGCGCACGGTAACGTGCGTCAAATCGAGAATTCCGGGCAGGAACGCCGGGTTGGTCGGGTAACCGTAGGTTTTGCCCTCAACCACGCCGGTGTCGTCATGTTCTGGATCTGCGGCGTCCACGATCACCGGCGCTTTCTCGCTCCACGCTTTGATCGTCTCGTTCGGAATCAACGGATAATCGGGCGGCTGCAGTGACGTGATGCCTTCCACGGTGCGCGGTTGCAGCAACGGTTCGTCATCCTCGGCGGAAATCAACAGCGGAATCGGGACCGACTGGAACGCCGGCAGCATCGGCCCGGCATTGATCCGCAGTTCGGTGCCATCATTCTTGCGATCAAGCACCAGCGTCCATCGCGGCACGTCCCTGGACAGTTCGCCGTTGGGATCGCTGATGGTGTCCATCGTGTCGAGAATCGAGCGGAACGGCTTGATCCGGATCGGCTCGGCCAACGAATCCGGTGTCAGCGCGGTAAACGTGAAACGGATGGTCTGGTCGTCGAAGCTGCTGGCAAGCCGAACCGGTTGACCGTTCATCCAGACAATCGCGTCCACCTCGCCCAGTTCACGCGGGTAGCGTGGATCGAACTCCCATGCGCCCGGATCGTCGTAGACCGGCTTCACGCCGAGATAGTCCTGGTACAGAGCGCGCAGAAACTCGGCTAGTGACCACGCTTGCGAGACCGTGCCGCTTGTGTTTGGTTCTGCCGATCCGTGACGCGGGAGTGCGTCGAGATTCTCGCTCAAGGTGCCGACACAGCCCCGGTCGAGGATCTGATGCACCTCGTCCCTCGCCACCGCGACACCGTGCCGGGATGCCGACTTGTACGGGCCGCTGAGCCACGTCCAGACAATCCCCATGTGGTACGCGGCATCCTTCGGATAGTGGATCGTCTCGTGGTACGGGTGGAAGTCCTCATCCGTCTGCGCAAGGCTGGCAACACCCCAACGGTAGACGAGGCTGTCGCGCATGGTGTTCACGATGGCTGCGCGCTCGTCAACTGTCACGAGCGAATTCTCGCTGGACAGCGGAACCGTCACCGCCCACGCCTGGTTCGGACGGATCTTGAGGTCGGGGGTACCGTCCTCATTAAGGTGATCGACCAACCCGAGACCGTCCTCACGGATGAAGTGCTTCCGGAAGCTGGCAATCAGCTGATCGCGTTGCGGCTGGTAGTTGACTTTGTGACCGGCGTACGACAGCATCCATTCAGCGGCCTGTAGCTGCGCCAGCCACAACGCCTGGATCTCCACGGCACGATTGCCACGCGGTGACCATGCGCCGTCAACACCTTTCGCATCCATCCACGTGTCGGCGTCACCATGGGTGAGCAAGCCCTGTTCGTCGACACGGTGCGTCATCGCGCCCTGCACCGATTTCTCGATCACTCCACCCGGCTGGCCGAGCTCGGTCCACAGCGTGCGATCTCCGGAATAGAGGCCATACTCGTACAGTTCGCGAACGAACCACGGCGTGCCGTCCGCCGTGTTGTAGATGATATCCTCGCCGCGCGCACGATTCGGCACCTTGCCGTAGTCGGCGGACGACATGTCGGTGTTCTGCCACTGCGCGAACCGGCGGAAGATCTGTTCGGCGGCGTCGAACTTGCCCAGCACCAGCGCCGCACCGGGCAGGCTGATGAAGGTGTCACGCGCCCAGCCTTCGTTGAACCACGGCAATCCCGCCCAGATCAGGCTGTTGTCCTCGGCGAACAGGCCGGCCATGCTGAGTTTCGCCCAGTTGACGGCCCGGTTGATGCGCTCGTCGTCGCAATGGAAATATGAACGGTTCAGCTCGTCGAGTAGCCAGTTGCGGCGATCCTGTTGTTGAGAATACTCACTCCGGCGGATCTCAACCCAACGGTCGCCGGCGAGTTCGGCAGATTCGCCCCAGGTGAAGGTGAGGTCGAAACCGGGCTCGTTGAACATCGCGCCATGAATCGCTTTTCCGATGTGCGTGGCGAACGGGCCTTTCGCGTCGCGATTGACGGTCCTCATCTCCGGCGCATCGAACCAGCGTTTGCTGCCGGCGGCCATGAACACGCTGTCCGTACCTGCGATGCCGAGGTAGTATTGTATCCCACGCGTCTTGTTCTGGTGGGCTTTCTCGATGGTCAGTGACGACGGAAAAACGAAGAACAATCCGACCTGCGTGTCTTCGGATTCCCCTTCCCCGCTCCCCGGCACGAACGGTTCGCCATTCATGGAACAGTTGAAGCGGAGGTCATCCCGGTCCACGCCGACCGGCGAAACGCGCAGGGTTATCCCATTCCGCCAGCGGAAGATGACCTCGTGTGGTTTGACCCGAACCTGCGCCTTCGCCCGGTCTTTCGGGACACCGTCAATCACCAGGATCCAGTCGTCGAGCAGCTTGTGGTCGCCCACATGCAGGCCCATCCAGCCGTCGCTGGCGACCGTGGCCGTGGTGCCGTAATAGAATGACGTTCCGGTTCCGCTGAACAAGTAGGGCCGATCGCTGCCCGCTGCGAGATCAACCGCGAGGGAATCGAGATAGGACTCGGTGTAACGGGGCGCGTCGTCTGGCAACATGGTGGCGCCCTCCGCGGCGATGGTGAGCACGAGAACTGTCAGGATCGGGATGATGATCGCTCGTGAACGATGGCGCATGGCGTTCCTTTGGGTCGGAGCGTGTCAAGTTGTGGTCCGGTCGGGACACTTTCTCCCGAAAGTGTCCCCATGAATCAATCAGGCATTGCGCCGGGGACACTTAACGGAGTAAGTGTCCCCGTATAGGTTTTTTCTGTTACTATCTGTTACTATCTGTTACTATCTGTTACTATCTGTTACTATCTGTTACTATCTGTTACTATCTCTTGCATCTGTTGCGTCTCTTACTTCAAGAGAACCATCTTCCGGCTGCGGACGAAGTCACCCGCTTCGAGCCGGTAGAAGTAGACACCGGAGGCCAGTGTCTGCCCGAACTGATCCTGCCCGTCAAAAGTGACAGCGTGTGCTCCGGCAGTCATGCGCTCGTTCAGCAGTGTTGCGACACGTTGGCCGAGCACGTTGTACACCGCCAACTGCACCTGCCCCGGCTTGCCGAGGTTGAACTGGATCTGCGTCGTCGGGTTGAACGGGTTCGGATAGTTCTGCCCCAGCGAATAGTTCTCCGGTAGCTGTACACGCTCCGGCACATCCAGCACGAACGAGGTATCCGAAATCACCCACGCGTTCGCCGTGTAAGCTGGCAGCGTGTGGCTGATGGTGGCCAGTTCCGCGCCGGTGACCTGCGTTGACACATTGGTGAAGACATCGGTCAGGTAGTAGTCTTCGCCGGCTTCGTAGCCCCAGTCATCCACCGGAATGGTGATGTCGGTTGCCCGTTCTGCACCGGTGATGTTGAGCGCGACGACCACGGTATTCTCACCTTCCATCCAGCGGCCATAGCTGTAAACGTCGTCGCTCTGGCTGTTGCTGAGGAACTCCGACTCGGTGCTGTACAATGCGGGTAGACGGTGCCGCATCTCGATCAGCGTGCCGTAGAAACCTTCCAGGTCGTACGGATCGTCATCCCAGCCAATTAAACCACGCTGGCTCTCCTCGCCGACTTCCTGACCAGCGTAAATCAACGGAATGCCGGGAATGGTCATCAACATCGTCGCCGCCGACTTGGTCTGTACGGCCGAATTTTCCACGATGTAGCGGACTTCGTCATGGTTCTCGAGGAACCGGAACGGGAAGGTGTAGTCCGGATAATCGAAGCCGAAGTTGGTCACACGATCATGAATGCCCTGCGGATCGGTGAAGCTGCTGCCGAACAGGTCACGGAAGCTGTCGCCGGACCCGTGGTGCATGTCCCAGTCGTACGCGGAGTCGAACCGGTCGGTGAGGTACGTGAAGTCATTGACACCGGCTTCCGCGAGCAGGAAGCACTCCGGCTTGATCGTCTTCAACGCGGTCCGCCAGTCCGGCCAGAAGTTCGGATTGCGTTCCTGCACACCCCACGCGACATCGCAGCGGTAGCCATCCACATCGTATTCCTGAATCCACCACTTCGCCATTTCGATCATGTAGTGACGCATGTCGGGGTTGTCGTAGTTCAGGTTCGGCAGGCTGGTCCAGTCATAGTAGTACGTGTAGTTGCCGTTCTGGTCACGATCGTACCAGTCGTACGTATTGGACGCTTCCCCGTTGGCAATAGCGTCCTGCATCCACGGATGTTCAATCGCGGAATGGTTGATCACCTGGTCCATCACAACCTTGATGCCGTAGCTGTGCGCAGTGTCGACCAGCTGCTCGAAGTCATCGAGGGTGCCGTAGTCTTCCTCGATACCTTTGTAGTCGGTGATCGCGTAGCCATGCGTGGACGGTCCCGGATTAATCGGCATCAGCCAGATGCAGGTGTAGCCCATGTTGGCGATACGCCACATGTTCATCGTGATAGCGTCGAGCGATTCACTGTCGTCGTATGAACGAACGTAGATCTCGTACACAATCGCCGACTGCACCCAGTCAACCGACTTGTCGATGTCGAACGGATCGACACCGTCCGGATCGACGGCAAACATGGTGCGTGCGTGCGTGATGTTGCCGTCCGTGTCCTCAAGCGTGAGGTCGAAGTAGTATTCACCCAATGTTGCGGGCACAGCACAGGTGGCCACTGACGAACCCGAACCGGACAGAGTCACGACTTCCGGGTTGTCAGGGTCGGCGGTCCACTGGTAGATGATCGGCTGCTCCTGCGGATCGTAACTGTCTCCGGCGCTGAGCGTGATCTCGTTGCCGTCAACGGACACATCCATCTCCGCGACCGGCGCCTGCGGGGTGTTGTAGAAGATCTCGAGTTCGGAGGAAACGCTGGTTTCGTTGTTCAACGTACCGACCAGCTGGAAGAAGTTTGAGCCTTCCTGCAGCGTGACGTCATGGGTGATCTCTCCAGCCGACACGGTGCCCAGATCGTAGTCGGTTTCACCGTCTGTCCAGCTGTGATGGATCATCAGCTCGACGTCATCGTTCTCAATTTCGGCGTAAAGCGTCTTGCTGCCCTGAATCGTTGACCAGTCACGCGTCAGCCAACGCAGCACCGGTCCGGACGAGCCGATGTTCGGCCCGATTTCGTCCGGCGAAATCGCTGCGATACCACGGCCTTCGGCGTCGAGGGTGACGTTCCGGCCGAGGGTGTGGTTGTTGAACAGGGTGTGTTGCAACGAGTATTCGTCCACGAACATCATGTCGAATGCGTCGGGATCGTAATCCTCGGCGATTCCGCCGTTGTCGAGGCCAATCTCCCACGAGTGGTCCACTGTCGGATCAAAGCCTTCGAAGAAGCTGTAGACGGAGAAGTACCAGTCGCTGCCATAGCTGCCCATGACCGCTTCGAGGTCAGCGACGGGCAGCTCGAACTGCCACCGGTCAACGTCTCCGCTGGCGTCGACAGTCACGTCGAACGAATTGCCGTACTCCACCGGATCTCGTCCGGTGATCAGGCGGTTGTGATTGGCTGAATCATACCCGGGCGAGCTTGGATCGGCCAGCACCATCTGCACGCCGACGCCGTTAAAATCGCGCAACGACATCTCGGTCGCGAAATCGGGATTCGTTTCCGGTGATGTGCCGTCTGTGCTGGAAATCTGGATCATGACTCGGGATTCGTCGCCGATCAACACCTGGTCCAAAGCAAACGCCATCGTTTCGCCGTCGTCTTCTTCGAGGATGGTCAACGACACAAGATCCACCGCGGCGATGGTTGTCGGGGCGGTGTAGCTGCCTGGACCGTCGGCGTCGGACACCATTGGATCGCTGTCGAAGGCATGGAAGCCGTCATCGTCGCCATCGACGATGAAGCCCCAGTAAAAGTCCTGTGCGTTGCCTTCGCTGTCCGTGACTTCGATCTCGATGGTGTAGATACCTGTGGAAAGCCCGTCAATGGTACCGGTTAATTCGCCGGTATCCGTATCGAAGGTATAGGCCGGCGTTCCGGATGGAAGCAGTTCGACAGTGATGCCAGTCAAATCGGCACCGGTGGAGGTATCGGTCGGATAGAACTGCGCCGCGAGCGGGATCGTTTCACCCTGCTGAAAGGTTTCGCCGACGTAGGGCCGGAAACCGAATCCGTACGGCTGATCCTTCGGCGTGGCTTCGACGAGGCTGTTGTTGAACATGCCGCCGTCGGTGCGCGGATTGTCCGGATCCTGCATCCAGTTATCACCGTCGGCGTGGTATTTATAGCCGTACTGAATTTCCATCAGCTGGACGTCGAAGTAGTACACGCCGCGTTCGTCCGGACCATTCATCGGCATGCCGTCGCCCCAGCCATTGAAATCGCCTTTGAGGTACACGGTGCCCAGCTGTGCCGGGGTGTACGGGCAATCAATACTGCGGGAGTCGAGGGTGAAGCGGTGCCAGGTCGTCGCCGGAGCTTCACCGAAGTAGATGTGCCAGTCCGACCCGCCGTTGTTGTCCCAGTCGGTGCCGTTGGTGAAGACGTAGTCCAGTTGTTCCACCGTGTCGTCCGTCTGGATCTCGACGTACCAGACTGTGCCCTCGTAGAAGCTGAGCGGGCTTTGTACTGACATGCCCGGGTCTGCGACTTGCGTGTTCGGCGGCCACATGGTCTGCGGCGGTTCGGTCCAACTGTTGATGCCCCAGTGCAACTTGATGTTGCCGGAGGGCAGCACGCCGGGATCGGTGTCGTAGTAGATGGTGAGCAGGTCGCCCGGTTCCGGGTTTTCCGGTTCCCACCAGGAGACTTGCGCGAAACTCGCCCCTGCAAACAGCAGGGTTATCAGGGTCAACATGGCCACGCGGCCGGTCATGTTCTTCATCTTGGACCTCAATGCGTCAAGTATCTAAAAGCAGCGGTTGTTATCGTTATTGCAGCTGGAAGACACGGTATCCGTATCCGGGAACCGTGAATTCGGCCTCCAGCGGGGACGAATCGGTCACATCCACGAAATCGCCCGCACCCAGGCTCGGCGGACGTTCGACAGTCGCGTCCTGATCACCGAAGTTGATCGCGACCAGCATGCGTTCGTCGTCATGAATCCGCTGGAACAGCAGGACGTTATCGCCGTCGTACGGCAGCCGGACGGTCGACCCCTCGCGAAGTGCGGTGTACTGGGTGCGCAACGCCAGCAAGTCACGGTAGAACGATCCGATCTCTGGATCGCCAGCCTGCCAGTTGACCGGTTCGTCCTCAAACAGGCTCGGTTTGTGTGTTTCGCCGATCTCCTGCCCGGTATACAGTAGCGGGATGCCCGGCAGGGTGTAGATTAACGCGCCATAGGGCCGCAGGTTCGGCCAGCCGAATGCTTCGGCAGCACGGGGTTCGTCGTGATTCTCGATGAACCGCATCGCCTGCTTGCCCGGCGGGTAAAGGGTGTGCTTCTGTTCGACGGCGGACCACAGGCTGTCGGTGCTGATCCCGCCGTGCGCGTGTTCCTTCATCCGGTGATACAGATTCCAGTCGTACCCGGCATTGAAGCCGGTGTCCAGAATCCACGGGTCTTCCCACTCCGCCAGCAGAAACACATTCGGTTTGCGTTGCCGGAGCTGCGGGATTGCCTGTTCCCAGAAGTCGGCGGGCACCATGCCGGCTACATCGCAACGGTACCCATCGATATCCGCCTCCTCGATCCAGTGGATCAACGAGCCAATCAGGTAGTTCCTCGCACCTTCGCTGGAGTGATCCCAGTCGGTGATATCCGACCAGTCGGCGACTTCGCGTGTGAAGTTGCCATCTTCGTCCTTCATGTACCAATCCGGGTGTTCGCTCATCAGGTGATGATCATTGGCGCTGTGATTCATCACGACATCGAGGATGACCGCCATGTCGTGGTCGTGTGCTTCCTTGACCAATGTTTTCAGATCGTCCAATGTGCCGTATTCGTCACCAATCTCGTAATAGTCTTGCACAGAATAGGGGCTTCCAGCGGTGCCTTTACGGCCCTCGACTCCGACCGGAAAAATGGGCATCAGCCACAGGGTTTTAACGCCGAGGTTTTGCAACCGGTCCAAGTCCGCAGTCAGCGCCGTGAGGGT
This sequence comes from bacterium, assembly GCA_020444425.1. Taxonomy (GTDB): domain Bacteria; phylum Electryoneota; class Electryoneia; order Electryoneales; family Electryoneaceae; genus BMS3BBIN04. Next base: position 199,804 of record JAHLLB010000001.1, read on the forward strand.
GCCGTCGTCCGAATACGCTCTCAGGTAGACCTCATACAATGGCTGGCCCATGAACCAGTCCTCCGCGTCGGTAACAGCCGTGGCGGGTGGCGGAGCCTGTTTCGCGCAGCCGAAGCTGAAGATGCTGATAGCCATCGCGAACAGAGTCGCGCGAAAAATCGAGTTTCGCAAAATCATCGTGAACTCCTCACAAGCCACGGAATCCCGTCCCGCGCCCAACGTGACGGGGTGATGTGCATATTACAGGTATGTCAAACTGCGGTGGTCGCAGCTTGGTTTCTGCGTCCCACTGCTTCGCAAAAAGGGAGGGAAGACGGCGTGTCCTCCCTCCCCCATCGTCCTGCAAACGAACCGGCGTAAACCGGATCGAAGCTTACTTCATCAGCATCATCTTCTTCGTCTGGGTCATGCCGAGGGCTTCCACACGATAGAAGTAGACACCACTGGACAGCCCGGCCATGTCGAGATTCAGCTCGAACATGCCAGCGCCGAGTGTACCCATGTCACGGTTGATGACTTCCTGGCCGGTGACGTTGAACACGCGCAGCTTGGCGTTACCCGGAGCCGGAAGCGTGAACGCAATCGTGGTGCTCGGGTTGAACGGGTTCGGGTAGTTCTGTTCCAGCGCGAACTCGGTCGGAACCGTCGCGGTCGGAATTTCACGCACGCTCAGGTAGTCGTCGTAAAGATCGCCGTTTTCACCGAACTGATCTTCGACGGTCCAGGTCGGCTGGTCGGTCGGCAGTTCGCGGAAGCGGTTGGCGTTCTGGCCGGCTTCGTTGTCCCAGCCGTGGCAGCCATATTTGTACGTGAAGTTGATGCCGGTACCTTCGGAGAAGTCAATGGTGCAGGTGAAGATCGAGTCACCCGCGACGAGGTCCGGAGCGATACCATCATCATACAGGTTGTAGTTGCCCGGATCGCCGTCGGTCCAGTTCCAGTTGTTGTCCCATGGGCCGGTGATGATGAAGAACTCGATGCTGTCGATGTCAGCATCCACCAGTTCCGGGATACCGACATCCGCGTGCTTCTTGATCGCGGGACGGCCATCGAGGTAGAAGGTGACCGACAGATCCTGGTTGATGCCACCCGGGTTGTCTTCCCAGAAAACCGGATCCAGGACGATTTCCTTGTAGCCGTTGTTGTTGTTATCCGGTTCGTCACCAGTCGCGACGAGGATACGGTCACCACCCGGCGGCTCTTCCCAGGTTACTGGATCGCTCTGGTTGTTGCCGACGTCGATGAGGAACTTGTACGGCAGGTCGGTGTTGGTTTCCAGGGATTCAAACGTGATCAGTGCGGCGTAAATGTCTTCACCGCCACCCTGCAGCGTGAGCTGCGTGTAGCCACCCCAGTTGCCGAGGGCTTCGTGGCCACCGCGAATGATCACACCGTCTTCTGCCGGGTCAAACACTTCGGTCTGGATCGCAACCGTCATGTCGACCTGGAAGATGATTTCGTACGGATAGGTCGGGTTCGCGGAGTTCTGGTCGTTGAAGAACAGCACGTCCAGCACCGTGTCATCATCCGGGCAGGTCATCGACCGGTCGGCGATGCTTTCCCAGCTCAGGTCAGCAAAGTCACCACCATTGGCAATGACGAACTTGAAGAAGTACTCAGTGCCGGCTTCGAGATCGACGGTCACTTCGTAAATCAGATCTTCATCCGGATCCAGCATCCGATCCGACGGGCTGCCCCAGTCGTTCATGGAACCGTTGAGGCCGACGGAATCAACGTCTGCGTCAAAGTTGTTCAGCTGTTCCTGGATGGACATGTCAACGCGGAATGTCACGTTGACGGCTGATGCCATCCCAACGGTCAGCAACAGGGCAATCGCGATCAAACCAACTTTCTGCAACGATCGCATGTTTACTCTCCTTTGTATAACGTTTGCTATCTAACGTTTGCAAGTCTGCCTTGCGAGTTTACTTCCGGGTGATCTAACTCAGAATTTAAGGTTCAACGAGTACTTGTGCACGTTACCCAATCGATCAAAGCTCTCGAACGCGTAGTCAACACCCAGCCCGAACATGCCGCTGATGTTGAACACCAATCCGCCGCCGAAGGTGAAACCGCCACCGTTGTCCGGCTCGAACAGGTTGAATTCCTCATCGTAAGTGCCGGGCCGCATCGACCTCAAGCCGGCGCGCAGGAAGTACATTTCCTGGAAGCCGTATTCCATGCCGACATTGTACGATTCGGTGTTGTCGTTGGGCACGACCCAGTCTGCGGCGTAGGTAAGCCGGTGGGATTGGGTTTGGATGAACTCACCGGACACGCCGAGCCGCAACGTAAGCGGCAGCTTCCACTGATCGGTCTCGTATTCGGCGGTGACGAGTTCGTTGTTGCCTTCCCGGCTGGCATCCGGGTCATGGTACACCAGCAGGTCCTTGCCCGACATCTGCATCTTCGAACCGAAGTTGCTGATGTTCATGCCGAGGCGCATGTCCTTGAACGGTGTCACGAACAAGGTACCGATGTCAAAAGCGTACCCACTCGCCTTTTCGTTCCAGATCTTCTGGTGGACATACTTGACCGTACCGCCGATGCTGAACTTGTCGTAGAAGCGGTAGGCGTAATGCCCGGCGATGGCCAGGTCGTAACTGTTGAAGAAGAGGCCGGTGCCGTCCTGCTGCAGGACAGTCGTCTGCTCCATCTCGCCGACGTTCAGCAGGGTTGTGGACAGCCCGACGGTACCCGCCGCGCCCATCGGAAAGACCGCGCCGATGTATTCGAAGTTCATGTCGGCGAGCCACGTACTGTGAACCAGCAACATTTCCATCTGGTTCAGGTTGCCGAGTCCGGCGGGATTCCAGTATAGCGCGTTGGCGTCGTCAGCTACCGCGACGAACGCTCCACCCATCGCCTGCGGACGTGTGCCGATGCCGATGGTGAGGAACGGTGCGGCGGTCGTGCCGACCTTGTTCTGGGCGAACACGGGTTCGGGCGCGATCAAGCCGGCAAGCAGGACCACCGCCAACAAAGCCGTAGCCAGGGTGCGTACTGTCGTCGTCATGCGTTGCTCCCTCACTTGATCACCGCGAATTTGCCAACGTGTTCGCCCCATGGCGAATCCACGTGGTACACGTAAATTCCGTACGCGATATCCAGTCCGTCCTGGTTCCGCAGGTCCCAATTCTCACTGCCGTCGAAGATCGATTCATTGTGTTCGATCGTATCGACCAGCTCACCACGGACGGTGTAAATGCGAATGGTGCACTTCTTCGGCAGGTGGTTGAACGTGACCCGGCGCTCCCCTCGTCCGGACGAATAGGGGTTGGATGGTTCCTGCACGTTCGCTGCCAGGTATGGATTCGGATACACCTTGATCCGGTCGAGATCGACTTCATCCCGGTCGACTTTAGCCGATTCCGAATCGAAGTTGAACACATCTTCGGTGGCGATCATATTGTACTGGCTGAGCATCAGAACGTCTCCTCCGCGAGGCGGATAGATATGGCCCAGCCCCCGCTCCTCGTTGACCACCTCCTGGAACAGGATGGCCCAGGTCGCCACCGTATCGATGTCGCCGTCACTGTCCGCGTCGTAGAGGTCAAGCAGCGAGATCTCACTCTTGTTGTTGATCTTGCCGTCGTTGATCTCGCCACCTTCCGGCGCCGTTTTGTCCGCAAACAGGATCAGCGGCTCGTTGCCCAGGGTGAGATTCTCAACCTTGAAATAGATCGGCATCGCCGTCCAGTTGGCAAAGAATCCCCTGTGCAATTCCATCGAAGTGTCCACCACCTCATTGTAGAAGGTGACGCGGTAGTCGGATGCGGTCGAATCCCCGACGAAATTGTCCACCAGGTAGCTGATCGGACTCATGGTGTACGTCAGCATCGAGTCTTCATCGACAGCGTTGTACAGATCCCAGTAGGATTGGGCGGAGATAAACCGTGCGGGCCGGCGTGGAAGCAGCATGAACGCGCGCAACCCTTCGAATACCGGGGTTTCCACGACGTCAAAGAAGCTTTCGACGTTCAATAGTCCGTCACCCGCACCGTAGGTCGAATCGAGGAAGGTGTCGTACATGTCGAAGACGCGTTTCGAATTGAATCGGTCTGCCAACGACCCGTCTCTGATTACGGTTTTGTAGCCGCCCTGTGCGCCGTAGCGTGTGATCGTGTACCGCTTTGCCCTCCGCAGCGAATCAGGATCACTGAAGGTGAATTCGTAATCCTTGTTGTCCAGTACCAGCGTCGGATCGACGACTTCCACGTGGATGAACGCATCCGCAGATCCCGCAATCGGTTCTGCGCTACCCTCGACCGGGGCTTTGTAGCCGTTGGCCGTCGGGCTGGGGGTCACAACGACGGTGTTCTGGTCGGTTTTTACCGTGCCGGTTTCGTCGACGAAGATGTACTTCGAGGTTTCCGCCGGGAACACGCCGGTGGAATCGTTGCCAAAGTCGTAGGATGTGACGGCATAGTAGTACTGTTGCCCGTTTTCGACGGTCGAATCCGTCCACACGTGCTGCAACCCGCTGTCCTCGCCGAGGTAGAACGAGACACCGATATCACCGGTAGAGAAGAATCCGGCCTTGCCATCCTTGAGGTCGAATTGTTCAATCGGCTTGTGGAATACCTTGCGGCCGAGACCGTCTGTGATGATATAATTCTCGAGGAAACCCGGGTCAGTCGCACGGTAGATCTTGTAGCCTTCAAAGTCGAACTTGTCCTCGACCGGCTGGGACGGGTCTTCCGAGAACTCAGCCTTGTCATCCCAATACAGAGTGACGTATCCGTCTCCCGCCACGGCGGTCACCGTCGGCTTCTCCGGTGGACGGGCAAAGTTGTAGTTGCTGTCGTAGATCTGCTGCACGGTTTTCTTGTTCAGGAACACGTCCACCGAGTCTTCCCCGAAGAACAGCGCGGTGGAGAAGCGTTGCGTGTTGCCGGACGGCAACGGGAAATACCCGGAGCCATACATGAAGTCACCGTCCATTGCCCGGCCGGGGACAACGTCGATGTTACCGGGTTTCATCCGGTTCCACATGTCGTTGTCGTTGCGCAGCCTCAATTCCGAGGCGGAATCGATGTCGAAGTAATCAAACGAGGTCAGGCCGATCTGGTCTGACTCATCGATGTCGGTCTTGTCAAAGTGGGGTTCACCGTTGTCAGGCTGGCCGTTGCCTTCGCCCTGGTCCTGTGTGCCTGCCTGGCCGTCAAAGCCGACGTCATCGGTTCTCGGATCCCAGTCACCGTCGTTGTCAATCCCATCGTTGCGGGCTTCGTCGATCATCGGATCGTTCAGCCCTGCACCGGTGAAGTAGTCGATGTAGGCATATCCGACGTGGTCAAGGCGCTGATCGACAGAATCTGACGGTGGTACGTAGCGTTCGTCGATCAACCCGTTGAAGTTGTCGTCAAAGTTGTTGTAACCATCCTCGATCAGCAGGCTGTCTGCGTACAGGATGCGGGTCTGGCCGCGGAAATCGTACTCGAGTTCACCGGACTCGGGCATCGTGACGACAGAACGTTCGTAGGTGTTGTAGTCGATCAACACCAGTTCCGATCCGGGGTTGCGGTGAATTCCGTCTTCGGACCATTCACGGAGTTGCGCTTCCGTCAGAATCGGAGCGTTGCCTGTGTAGTCGCCATCATTGTCGATCCCGTCGAACTCGTTGCCCGGGGATTCGAGGAAGGCGTACCCGATCCAACCGACATCATGGTCGTCGTTGACCGGCACCCAACCGTTGGTTCGCGAGGGGCCATTGTTTTCATCGTAGGAATAGGTAATGTCGTTGTCCGGATCGAAGAACGCGAGGTCGTCGTCCGTATCGCTGCGACCTCCAGCCAACGTGCCGACCACCATGCCGAAGGCAACCTTGTCGTAGTTGTAGTCGCTGATGTTGGTGATTTCATACTGCCAGACGATGGCGTCTTCCGCGAGGAAGTGTGACCACTGGAACCCTCGTGCGGCGACGCGAATCCCCATCCCGCCACGGCTGGTGTCGTCCTCGGTCGGGTAGTAGATCATTTCGATCGGGTTGTTTTCCTCGTCACGCACGATCTCGCCGGTTTCCGGATCTTTCAGGTATTCCATCCGGAATTCGCGGTCGGCGTTGTCATCCATCTGCCAGTAGGATTCCTGGTCAGCGTTGGTAACATCCTTGCCGAAGTAGCCGTTCCATTTACCCGCCCAGCCCGGGTCATTCGTGTCCATTTCCCAGAGGATGTCGCGCGGGTCGTCGTATTGCTTGTCCGGCCAGAAGCTCGGCCACGTTTCCGGTTGGTGGCTCATCGCAACGAGGCCCGCTTCGCCCGGATCGTCCGAGGCTTGATCCGGCGGGGCGCCGAACCCCGGCAACGCTTCAAATCCCCAGTGGACACCGTTCGGACTGACATCGTCAGTCCCTCGCGGCGATCGGCAGGTGACAACGGAATGAATGATGTCGTTGGATGGGTGCGTGTACTCGACTCCGACGCAGATGGTCACGTCGCCGACGTACTCGTTGCCCGTGCCTAAGGGCCACTCACCTGAGATTTCACTCAGGTTACCGACGAGGCCGTAGTTATAGAAAATCGTCCGGACCTTGTTGCCGCTGTGGATGTTCTCATAGCTGTAGAGACGATTGCCCTTGTATTGCGGTGGCACCTGCGCCAGGCTCACCGGCAGGATCGCCAGGACAAACAACAGCAGCAATCCCGTCACGAGTCGTTTGTTCATCAATGTTATCCTCAGCTGAATCCGAGGGATTCCCATGTCTGATCCGTTCACGGTTAACCCCCTCAGAAGGAAAACTTGAAGCCAATTCGCACTTCACGCGGCCGGCTGTAGTACTGCGGCCGGTTGTACACTTCGTCCAGCGTATTGATGGACGGCTCTTCGGACGGCAGGTTCTGGTAGTATTCCTGCGTGTACGTCGCCCGTCCGGTGTCGGTGAACACGTCGTTTTCGTTCAAGCGGTCGAACACGTTGCGTACCATCAGTTCGACACTGGCCGTGATGCCGGTTCCCTCGAACCACGGCAGGTAGTAGAACGCGTTCAGGTCGACATTGAAGTAGTCCGGCTTGCGGGCGTCGTTTTCGAAGGAGATTTCGACGTCCGCTTCTGTAGCCAGGTTTCTTGAGGTGTACGGCAGGCCCGAACCGTAGTAGGCGATCAGTGACGCACCCCAGATCCTTGGCTGGAAGTAGTTGAACGTCATGTTGATCGTGTGACGGCGGTCCCAGTCCAGCGGCAGCAGTTGCTTGATCGGTTCCTGGTCGCTTTTCTGCGCATTGAAGGCGTCCTGCGGGTCGGACGCGTTGCCTTCCGCGATCTGGTAGGTGTAGTTCAACTGCCCGGAGAAGCCGTTGGCGTAGCGTTTATCCAGCGACAGCACGATCCCCTTGACCTCGCCGAAGTCACGGTTGGTGTACTGGATGTACTTGGTGCCGGCGTCGTAGGTACTGATGATCCGGTCGGAGCTGACCAGGTTTCGGATATCGCGCTGGTACAGGCTCAGGCCCATCGACATGTCGTCGGTGATTCCCTGCTGCAGGCCGAACTCGTAGGAGATCGTCTTCTCTGCTTCGAGATCCGGATTGCCCATCAACGTACCGGTAGAGGAATTCGGATCCAGCTCCCATTCGGGGTTGGTGTACAGGTACTCGTAGCGGGGACGCTGGAAGAAGTGACCATACGCGAAGTGCAGCACGCCGGTCGGGCTGATCGGGTAGGCAACACCCAGTCGTGGTGACACCTGGTATTTCGCTGTTGCGTCATCCCACCAGTACGTGTGACGCGTCTTCAGCGGGTCATTGGCGTGACTTTCCAACAGCGGCGAATAGATGTTCGGATCGGCCGGATCTGCGAGGATCCTGGCGTCCGGATCGAAGTAGTCGAGACGGACACCCGCGTTCACGATGAAGTTCTTGAACTCGATCTTGTCCTGGACATACACCGCCCCCTCGAACGGGTTGTTGAAATACTCATCGTGATCGAGGGTTGACGGGTCGCGGATGAAGAACTCGGAAGACGTTTCATCCTTGGGATCGAGACTGGCAAGGGTAAACTGCTTGTAGTGGATGGTGTTGAAGTTTGCGCTTACACCGGCGACCACATAGTGTACACGGTTAGCTTGCCAGTTCAGCTTGATGGTGCCGTTGTGCGTGTCGGTAAAGCGGCGGAAGTGTTCATTGTTGGTTCCGCCCATCTTCAGTGTCACACCGGGGCTGAGGTCAGAGAAGAACGAACTGACATAGCGTTCGTCGTACGGATCTTCAAACGTATAGTGGTAGTATTCCTTGAAGGTGTTTGAATACCCGGTTTCGATGAACGCCGCCTGGCTCAGCGCCCATGTGGCGCGCAGCATGTTGGTCCGGCCACGGGAGAACCGTTGCAGAATACCTTCCGGAACGTACCGCCAGTCGTTGTCGTAGTCCTTGTAGTTCCGGTCGTCCCACAGGCTGGAGTAGTTCAGCTTGATGTTGTCGGTCAGCTGGTAGGTCAGCTTTCCATACAGGTAGAGGTTCCGGTCGGGGTTCATTTCCACCGCGTCCCCGTCGCCGAAAATCGGGATCACGCCGACCGCGTCGTACACTTCCTGCGCACGGAGGGTATCGTAGTCTTCGGGAAAGGCATCCGGGAATTCACGGAAGACTTCGCCGATATCGAGGTCGGGGCGCACGACTGTCCCGTTGTCGGTTACCGCGTAGTGCTCCAGCCCCCAGCGCCGCTGGCCGTAATACCAGCCGGAGTTATCATCCATGCGGCCGTTGAGGAAGAAGGTCAGCTTGTCGTTGGTGTACGGCACCGGCCCGGACAAACTTCCTTCGTAGTCCTGGATCGCCATCGGACTGATATCGTCGATGTTGTAGAACACATCGTCATGGGTCGAGAGGTAGTCACCATAGCGCGTGATCACCTGCCCGCCGTAGTCGCTGCCACCTTCCCGGGTGATCAGGTTGACCACACCGGACATCGCCTGTCCGTATTCGGCGTTGAACGTACCGGAGATGACCTGCAACTCCTGCACCGCGCCCTGGTTCAACGTGGTCGCCTGGGAGTTGTCGTACGCGTCCTGCACCGGGATACCATCGACCAGGTACACTACTTCGCCTGAACGTCCCCCACGGAAGTGTCCATCGACCACACCGGCCTGCAGGTTAACCGCTTCCTGCACTCGCGTGATCGGCATCGCTTCCAGGTCTTCGGCGCCAACAGAGGCCGTCGAGAACGTCCGGTCCATCTCGATAATCGGCTTCTCTGCCACGATCGTCACTTCTTCGCCCATGAAGGCGGACGGGTCCAGCTCGACGTCCAGCGTCGTCGTCTTGTCCACGTTCACCTCGACGCCGGTGATCGTCTTCGTCGCATACCCCAGCGACGAGACCACGATCGAATAGGAATCCGGCATCAGGTTGATGATGTAGTACTGGCCGTCCAGGTCGGTCGCCGCACCACGGGGCGTACCATCTACCAGCACGTTCGCCGCCGCGATCGGTTCACCGGTCGACGCATCCCGCACCACACCCATGATCTTACCAGTCGTACCGGCAAGAACGGAGACAGGCAGCAGAAAGACGGCGAACAGGAGTGTGGAAAAGACCAGGTACAACGGAACAGAACAGGATCGAAGGTTCATGAGCGTCACCTTGGATAATCCGTCTACAACCGCATCTCAGCCCTGCAGATCGTACGATTCCTCACTGCACACAACAGTCCCGCCGGGATACGACTTATCCCGCGCGATCTTTCAGGGTGCTGGTTGACGTAATCGGCTTGGGCACGGTGGCAGGCCGTGGTGTCACTGATCGTGCTTGTACGTGCCCGGGATACCGCCGGTCCCGCGATCGGCGGAGTGGTGTTCGTTGAGGGTGAATGGCGGACGTGATGGTCTTGTAAACCCGCGCTATGATACCCGGCCGTCTCCAACGTACCTCTTGCACACGCCCTGTCTTCACCCAAAACGGCCAAGTCGTATAAAAGTATTGTGTTCTTTTGGTCCTACGCAACGCTTGGCTCGCTTTTTCACGTGGAAATGGGTCTCTTTTTGAGTAAAATGGGAGCAAACCGCTGTGAAGACTCCGTCATATACGAAAAACACGAAGTGACTTCACCATGCAAAACGTACGTTCCACCAGATTTGTCGCTTGGATGAAGAAACAGACAGAAGGTAACTGATGTTATTGTCTTACTGAGCCCGCCGCATCCAGCCGTTTTTAGTCGTCCTTACGAAAAAGCGCTCCTCCGAAATCTGGAGGAGCGCTTTACCGTGTGCGTAACAATCAGGTGCGTCAGTTCTTCGCGCTGGTGGTCCAGTCGGCGATCCAGTTGAAACCGTCGCCCATGCCACCGATGTACTGCGCCTGATCGAACCATGCATCCATGGTGGTCGGATCCATCGCGTTGCCGGCGTCCAGCAGGATCGAACCGGCATTCGGGGTGAAGTTCGGCGCGTCCGTGTTCGCGGCATCCATCAGATCCGGATCGGTGCCGAACCAGTTGTTGGTCATCATGTCGCTGATGAAGTCTTCTTCGTCAATGCTGTCATCATCGTCCGACCAGTCGAGGCCGTCCTTGTCGATGGCGTTGTTAAAGAAGACGGTGTAGTCAACAACGAGGTCACCGTTCTCGGCGTTGTCCCACGTTGCGTCCTGGTCGATATCGATACCGAATTCGCCGAAGTTCATCACGACGGCGTTGTAGATGTAGGCGCCGGTACCTTCACGCAACAGCATGCCAAGGTCGGATTCGCCGTTCCCATTGCCCGCACCGATCAGGGTAAGGTTTGAGATCATCGGCATCGACATCGGCGTGGCGGCGTTGTCGTCCGCGTTGCCGTCTGCTTCGATGCCCTGGTCTGCGTCGTCGGCGTACTGCTGGCAGATCCAGTACTGGCCCATGCCACGCCAGCCGTCGGTCCAGTCAAACTGGTCGTCCGCGCAGCCAGTGATGAATACATGCTTCGCGCTGGCGGTGCCGCCGAAGAACTCGATACCGTCGTCCTTGTTCATGTGAACCTGGACGTAGTCGATTTCTGTGCCGCTGCCGACGCCCTGCAACGCGAGACCGTTCAGCTCGTTGTCCGGGCTGATTTCACGGCCGGCGAACTCGATGCGCACATACTTGACGATGCCGGAATCGTCGGCGTCGTTCGTGCCACCATATACGCCGGTGTCGCCTTCGCCGTAGGCCTCGGCCCCGGAGTTCAGCGTCGCTTCACCGTTGATGATCACGCCACCCCAGTCACCACGTCCACGGCTGCCTTCCGCCTTGTCGGAGGTGAATACGATCGGGGCATTGGCGGTGCCTTCGGCCTCAATGCGGCCGCTGCGGCGGATGACCAGCATACCTTCCGTGGCGGACTCACCGTAGATGGTCACATTCGGCGGGATGCTGAGCGTAACTTCCGTCGCGTTCGGGTCGTCGCTGCCGACGAACACACCACCACGCAGGAGGTAGGTGTTTCCGGAGATCAGGGTCATATCGGTCGAGATCACACCTTCCAGGATTTGGTCCACGGACTTCGCTTCGGCGAACGGGGTGAAGGAACGCACCTCGGACCAACCGGTTTCGCTGCCGTCATCCCAGACGGTCGCGACACGCCAGTAGTAGGTGTTGCCCACGACCCACTTGTTGACCTGCGGCTCGTAGTAGTCGTACAACAACACTTCGTCTTCGTCGCCATCGTCGTCGACGTCATCTTCGTCAACGAAGCTCATCTGGTAGAAGTCCTCGACCAGGGTGGTGACGCCGAAACCGTTGTCCGGGGCGATCTGGACACGGTAGCCGTCCGCCATGTCAACCGGCTCCCAATCGAGCGTGAAAGAAACGCCCATGTCGGACAGGTCTTTCAGGTCGATGTCCGCGCCGTCTGCCGGGGCAATCAGTTCCGGAGCGTCTTCGTCGACCGTCGGTCCGACGGGACCATCATCATCATCATCGTCGCTGCAGCCAGCGAACGCGAAAATCATCAGGCCGAGTGCCAGGATGGCGGTCAGCCAGCTCATGCGGGTAAATGTCCCACGAAACATCGTCTTTCTCCTCTTCAGTCTCTTTAGATCCGTGCGTACGGATCCCATATCCGTTCAAGACGAACTGTCGTTGACTAGTGTTAGTTTGTTGTGAACTCTGGGTTCAGTTCTCGCTTAGCGTGTGTAGGTTACGCCCACTGACCAGGTGCGTCCGCGCTTGTACGTTTCGGTGATTTCACCACCCTGGGTGAATTCGTAATCGCTGTCCAGCATGTTCTTTGCAGCGAACTTCACCGCGAACTGCCGTCCAAGCGGTTGACGCGCGGTCAGGTCGACGTCGTGCCGGGAGGACTCCTTCACATCAGGCAGCCCGTTCGCGCCGGCGTTCGCAATGCGTTCGCCGAACGTGTTGTAGAACAGGTTGAGTTGTGTGCCATAATCCGGATGGATGTAGCTCAAGCCGAAGTTGGCCAGGTAGGGGGACTGGCCGACCAACGGACGGTTGGCCGAGGTCTGGATCTGACCGGCACCGGAACCGACTTCGACTTCCGATTCGATCAGTGACAGGTTCGAGGTCACAGTCAGCGTGCGCAACTGATCATGCAGGATACCGAGGTTCTGCCGAATCTCGAACTCGACACCGTAGTTGGTCGCGCCAATGGCGTTGACATACGATTTGCGCGGCTGCGCGGTGTTCTCGATGATCATCTCGATCGGACTGTCGAAATCCTTGACGAACGCACTCACCGCGATCAGGTCGGCGACACCGTGGACCATCTCCCAGCGCAGGTCGTAGTTGCGAATCAGGGCCCGGTCAAGATCCGGATTACCGACGACCGAATAATCGCCGATGAAATCGGTGAATTCGAACTCGGACAGCTCGCGGAAGTCCGGGCGGGACACTGTCTGGCTCGCCGCGAAGCGCAGGTTCATCCGCTGGCGCAGCGTGTAACGCATGCTGATCGCCGGCAGGACGTCACCGGTCGTCAGGTCGGACTTCGTCGGCGGGTTGTTCGAAATATAGGGGGTGAACGATTCGACCTTCTGTTCCGAATGCTCGTAGCGTGCGCCACCGGTAACAAACAGACGGCTGGTCACCGGCATCTCCGCCATCAGGTAGCCAGCGTAGAGTTGCTGCTTAGCGGTGTAACTGTCGGTGGGACGGGTGTACTCGGCAAGACGCCAACCACCGGCGTTGATGTTTTCCTCGGCGAACAGCACTTCCGGTTCCTGTGAGAGGAAGTCGGAATTGTTGAAGTTTACGTTCTCCGACGCCGCCTGCGTCATCTCGAACTCGTAGCGGTGATAGTCCGAAATGCGGTCCTTGTACATGCCGGACCCACCGGTCTTCAGCTCGAGGGAGCTGGTCCGGCCCAGCGGCTTGAACGTCCAGTCCAGGCCACCGCTGTACGTATCATCGCGCAGATCGTTGAAGATGCGGCTGCCGGAATAGGTTTCGTCGGCAAATTCAAAGATGCCGCCGCCGGTGTCTTCGTATTGGGTTTCGCGCGTGTCCGGTTCGTAGCGGGTGCCACGGCTGTACGTCGCCTGCCAGTTGAAGGTGGACGACATCAGATCCGGGGCTGCGATGTTGCCGAAGAGCTGGTTGGTCAACGTTTGCTCAGCAACAAACCGCAATCGGGTGGAACGGATATCCGTGCCACGGTCATCATTATACCCACCGAAGGTGCGAACCTCATCGCTCACGTCACGGCTGTAGAGCATGTTGAAGTTGATGCTGTTCAGGTCGCTGAGGTACCAGCGCATTGCAGCCATCGACCCGAGGCCGACCGACTGGGTGTAGCTTTTGTACGCGTAATCGTGCCACAATTTGACAGTGCCCGGTGTGTTGCCGCCGGTGAAGATGTTCTTGTCACCGTCAATGAAGCTGCTGCCCTTGGAATACAGACCCGAGACCATGAACCCGAACGGCTTGCCGGCGAGCTGGGTCTGGTTGCCGATGGACACGGAGTAGTTCATGTTCGGCATCGCCTGCATATCGGTGGGCGACCAGTTGTTGTCGAACGACTTGCCGAATTCGGCGACTTCGTTCGGATCGTACCCGCCTTCGCTGAACTGTCCCGACTCGGTGATTTTCTGAGCGGCATTGGCGACAATGTCCGGCAACGCGCGGCTACCATCGTCAAAGCCGATCCAATCCAGATTTCCACCCTGGTACGACTTGAAATCGTTGAACGTCGTCGCGGTGTTGTAGCTGAACGAACTCGAACCGGTCACCTGCAGGTTTTTCGGCAGCGAAAGCGTGCTCATGTTGACCACGCCGCCCGCGAACTCGCCGTTCTGATCCGGCAGGAACGATTTGCTGATCGTGACCTGATCCATCAGGTTGGACGGGAACAATTCGAGCGACACCGCGCTGCGGTTCGGTTCGGTGCCGGAAATGGCGGCGTTGTTCAGCGTGACCTTGGAATAGCGCACACCCAGACCACGCACGATCGGATCGCCCTTATCAACGGAAACACCCGTTGCACGGCGGACGACATTCGCGACATCCGGGTCCGGCAGCTTTTTCAGAACCTCTTTTGAAACGGCGTCGGTGATTGACGCTTCCTGCAGCCGTTCTTCCAACTCCCGTTCCTGGCTGCCCTGCTCGGAACCGGCGGTAAAGGTTACCGTTTCCAGCGTAACACTCGACGCGGTCAACGCCACCTCGAGGTTGTACGCGTGTTCATCGCTGACGTCTATCTGCGGTACGACCTTCATGTCGTAGCCGAGCATCGTGATCTTCGCGGAATATTGACCGGGGGCGACGTTGAAGATGACGAACATGCCATCCAGATCGGTCGCCGCGCCGCGCGCCGTGCCTTCCAGCACGATGTTCGCGCCGGTCAAGGGTTGACCCGTTTCCACATCGGTGATGACACCACGGACTGTGCCCGCGACTGCGGCGTTTCCAGCAACCAGCACCAGCAACGCCACCATCAGCAAACCAGCGAAACGCTTCAACTCGGTATATCGCATATCTGTTTCCCAACCTTCATGTCGGTTCAAAAACGTTTTCAACGATCAGGCAAACGAAACTCTAATCGTTTCGTAATCTTTTCGTATCCAAAATCAAATGATTTCGGATGAAGGGTTAGTAAGTATCGTTCTCAGCCTTTAAACACTGTCAGAACGCGTGTACTTGCTTGGGCTGAAAACCACGCTGTCGCTTGAAAAATCCATCGTTTGAGTGGGTAGTTAGCGGGCGATTGATACGATTCGGTTGGGAAGTTGTTAGAGTTTGGTTAACACCTCCTGACGACCTAACCTATTGTTATTAAACACTCTATTGACGAGACCTCCAGAGACCTCAGCCTTTTCAGTCGCCAATCAAGAGAAGTGAACTCACAATTCAGCTGGCTGGCTGCGAGCACGGGAAGGGTGTGAATTGTTAGCGCAAGTGCGTTTGGTGAGTGCTTGAATCTGCCGATTGGGATCTGCTCAGAGGGATTCGAGCAAATCCAGCTGGTTAATGAGGTGTTCCGACTTCGGGATCTCGAGGGTGAAGGTTGTCCCGACGCCGATTTCACTTTCGAGGCTGACTGTACCGCCATGGGCGAGGGCGATGTGTTTCACGATCGCCAACCCGAGTCCGGTGCCACCTTCAGCGCGGCTGCGGCCCTTGTCGACTCGGTAGAAGCGTTCGAACACGCGTGGCAGGTGCTCCTGGGCGATGCCGACGCCTTCATCCGCGACCTGGAGCAGAATGCGTTTTTTCTTTTCAATGACTCTTACGAGTACAGTGGTGCCGTTGTCGCTGTATTTAATCGCGTTGGTCAGTAGATTGATCAACGCCTGTTCGATCAACGGCGGGTTGACCACGGCGTGCACACCCTTCTGACCTTCTTTGACGATAGTCATCTGATGCGACTTCGCGACCTGATCAATGGAGGTAAGGGCGCTGTTCATAACATCGTCGAGGTTGGCTTCTACCAGTTCGATGCCCAATCCTTCAGCGTCACGTTCAATGCGGGCGAGGCTGAGCAGGTCCTCGATGATCCGTTCGAGGCGTTCGCTCTGGCGTAGCACGATTTGCAGGAACTGGCGGGCTGCGTCGGGGTCTTCGCAAACCGTTTCCTCGAGTGTCTCGATGTAGCCAATGATCGAGGTGACCGGTGTGCGCAGTTCGTGGGACACATTGGCGACGAAATCCCGTCGTGCTTTTTCCAGCCGGCGCAAGCGGGTGACATCGTTGAGCACCACC
Organism: bacterium; assembly: GCA_020444425.1. Taxonomy (GTDB): domain Bacteria; phylum Electryoneota; class Electryoneia; order Electryoneales; family Electryoneaceae; genus BMS3BBIN04. Next base: position 215,915 of record JAHLLB010000001.1, read on the forward strand.
ACCGCGCCCATGATACGCCCGTCCTCATCCATTAGCGGCCGGCCATGGATCTGGATGTAGCGTGGATCGAGATCGCCCAGCAGCAGTTCGTCCTCGACTTCGTCCTCGGTTTGCAGCGATTTGCCGATGAAGTTGCGCAGGTCGGAATGTTCGATCACATCGCGCACTGTGCGGCCGCGAACCTTTGACCGTTTCAGGGAGAACATCCGCGCGGCGGCTTTGTTGATCGAGATCAGCAGCCCCTCGGCGTCCACCGCGAGCACGCCGTCCGAAATGGACGCGAAGACAGCGTCCTGCTCATTGCGTGTCCGTTCAATCACCCGGATGCGGTCGTCCAGTTGAATCAGCATCAGGTTGATCGCTTCGGCGAGCGCGGCAACCTCCTCCCCACCTTCCTCGGGCAACCGTCCCTCACGATCACCAGCCGCCACCCGGCGCGCGTACAGCTTCATCTGCTCCAGAGGTTGCGAGATGCGGCGGGCGTTGATCCAGCTGATTCCCGCGGCGGCGAGTGCGACGATCAACGACCCGATACCAATCGTGATCAGCAGGACGCGGATGGTGTCGTTGACCGATTTCAACGATTTCGAGGTGCGGATGATCGCGAACACCGTGTCATTGTGGAATAAGGGCACCGCGACATACATCATATCGGTTTGCAGGGTGGCGGAAAACCTGCGGCTGCTGCCGGTTTCGCCACGCAGGGCGGTTTTTACCTCCGGACGATTGTTGTGCAGGTCCATCTCGAGCGGATCGTGCTCAGAATCCGCCAGCACGACACCATCGGGATGGATGATGGTGATGCGCGTGTCGGACCGGTGGCCGAGTGTGCGCACGACATCATTCAGCGTGTCCGGTTGGCTCTTCTCGATCAGGGTCAGGATTTCCGGCTCGATCAGGCGTGCACGGGCCGCGAGGTTGTCCTCGGTTTCCGACATGAAGAACGAGTGCAGCATGCTGGCGGTGAAGATGGTCACCACCAGGATGGAGATCAGCGTAATCAGCAGGTAGGATGGAAATAACTGCCAGACAATGCGGCGTCGCTTCATCACTTGCTATTCCCGGAAACGGTAGCCGACGCCACGAACAGTCTCAATCAAATCAGCGGCGGATTTCAGTTTTTTGCGCAGACCGACGATCTGCACGTCCACGCTGCGATCCGACACCGGATGATCCTCGCCACGGACGGCGTCCACAATCTGGTAGCGCGTGAACACCCAGCCAGGTCGTTTCGCGAGCAGATGCAGGATCTTGAACTCGGTGTAGGTCAGGTCAATCACTTCGCCATCGACCGCGACTTCGTGCCGTCCCGGGTGAATCTTCAACCCTTCGCGCTCGATGATCGCCTCCTCGTTGGAGGTCTCTTCCCCCACACCGCGACGCAACACAGCTTTAACGCGTGCAATCAGCACACGCGGGCGGAACGGCTTGGTGATGTAATCGTCGGCGCCAAGTTCGAGGCCGGTGACAATGTCCGGCTCCTCACCCTTGGCGGTGAGGATGATGACACGGATGTTTCTCAATTCTGGATCATTGCGCACGGACTTGCAAACTTCCAGCCCATCCATGCCGGGCAGCATCAGGTCGAGGATCAGTAGGTCCGGCTGGCGATCAGCGCAGATGCGGAGCCCTTCTTCGCCGGTCGGGACATCGCTGACCGTATACCCTTCCCGTTCGAGGTTGTATTTGATCAACCCGCGGATGTCGTCTTCGTCCTCAACGATGAGGATATGATCCTTCGGCATGGTTGCTCCGTGGTACGGTACGCCTGTTCACGTGTTAAAAACCAGTGCGAGTCGGAATCTAGCTAACAAGTGTACTCGAATCCAATCGTCCGGTTTTTTCCTTCTGGATGGGAGTATATTCTACCGCTGGTGCGGCATTCCTTCCAACCGTTGTCGGGTGGAAAGAGTCCACGCATTGTTGAGAACATGTTAGGGCCACATTAACCTCTTGTACGTTCTCAGTTCGGGTAAACCCTACGGATTGCAGGCCATGGATCGCGAGACAACCCTGAAAGTGCTGGATTATCTGAACGGCTACATCACCGAAAACAAGCGGCGGAAGTTTGAGCAGGTGCTGGACCAGCGCACGCGTCACATCACCGTCGTGCTCGAGGACATCTACCAGCCGCACAACGCGTCGGCCGTCATCCGCAGCCTGGACTGTTTCGGCATCCAGGACCTGCACATCATTGAGAACAAGAACCGGTTCACGTTGAACCCGAATGTCTCGGCGGGTGCGTCCAAGTGGACCACCATGCACCGTTACAACAAGCGGGACACGAACAACACGCCGGCGTGCGTCGAAACGTTAAAGGAACGCGGCTATCGCATCTACGCGACCACGCCGCATGTGGACGATGTCGATTTGCCGGACTTGTCGATCGAGGAACCGCTCGCGTTGGTTTTTGGCACCGAGGAAACCGGCGTAACGCAGGAGCTGCTCGAGGTGGTAGACGGCTTCGTGCGCATCCCGATGTTCGGCTTCACCGAGAGCTTCAACATCTCGGTGTCGGTTGCGTTGTCGTTGTACGACCTGACCACCCGCCTGCACCGTAGCGAGGTGGACTGGGGCTTGAGCGACGACGAGAAGCTCGAGCTACGTCTGACCTGGGCACGGAAGGTGCTGGCCCGTCACAAGGGCCTGGAACAACGCTTCCTCGAAGAACAAGGGCTGGTGTAACGCGGGCTGCGGGCTGCGGACTGCGGTAGAAGATAGTGCCCGTGTCAAAAAAACTTGCCGACGCGGACGTGAGGGGACATCTGTGGCACTGGCTGACGGTGGAGGTCGTGAGTTGCCAGATCGTTCCAGCAGGGATTCCCATCGCACAGAACAGCGTGTGCCACAGTTGTCCCCGATTTGCTAACAATCCGGGGACAAGTGAACGGTTTGACCGTCCGATCAACGAATCGTGACCCGGTAGCGATCCCGCCCGTCACATCGATACACCGGTCCCGATCCGTTCACATGTCCCCTCCCGGTTTGGTTTACCTGCGGATAAGCCCTGCTGGCGGAGCCATCAGGGGCACGTTGGACGGACCTCATTCACCGGACGGATCCCACCATACCAACGGACAACCCGCGATAGCCGCCGATACACACCGGCGAACGATCACGGGCACCAACACTTCGCTCCTGCCCGTGGTGCAAGAAACGACAACGCGGACGTGAATCCCTGAAGGGGACATCTGGCGGCACTTGGTGACGGTCGTTCGGTGAGTCTTCCCAAGATCGTCATCCATCGGAGATTCGATGTGAGGCTCGGCTTGTGCCGACAGGTGTCCCCGGCACCTGCGGATGACCCGCGATAGCCGCCGAAACACACCGGCGGTCAATCACGGGCACCAACACTTCGCTCCTGCCCGTGGTGCAAAAAACGACAACGCGGACGTGAATCCCTGAAGGGGACGTCTGGCGGCAGTCGGTGACGGTCGTTCGGTGAGTCATAACATGATCGTCATCCATCGAAGATTCGATGTGAGGCTGGTCTTGTGCCGACAGGTGTCCCCGGAACCTGCAGATAAGCCGAGATAGCCGCCGAAACACACCGGCGGTCAATCACGGGCACCAACACTTCGCTCCTGCCCGTGGTGCAAGAAATGACAACACGGATGTGAATCCCTGAAGGGGACATCTGGCGGCACTCGGTCACGGTCGTCCGGTGAGTCATAACATGATCGTCATCCATCGGAGATTCGATGTGAGGCTGGTCTTGTGCCGACAGTTGTCCCCCGAACCTGCGGATGAGCCGCGATAGCCGCCGAAACCGACCGGCGGTAAATCACAGGCAGCTGTCGTTGAAACGGCTTTTCATCCCGGACTGAAGTCCGAGGACGTGGGTACGGTGAAACCTTGTATCTCAACCAATCCCGGGCTGAAGCCCGAGGGCATGCCGGTCCTGCTCCGAGCGGCGCTGGATTATTGATCCAAAACCAGAATCTCAAGCCCCTGAACTGAGGACTCAGGACTGACGTTATTTGAGATACACCACCTTCCGAGACGCCTGCTGACCTCCGCCACTCATCCGCAACAGGTACACCCCCGACGCCAGCCCGTCCGGCGCGGTCCAGGAGATCGTCTGATGTCCGGATCGTTGACCGAGTGAGATCGTGTTGACACGTTGTCCCGTGATCGTGTACACGGCCATCTCAACGGAGGATGGTGTAGGCAAAGTGAAGGCAATCGTCACGGTCGAATTGAACGGATTCGGGTAGGCACGAATGATTCCAAAATCGTGAGGATTAGGCGACAGTCTCCGGTTGTCCCAAACCGCGCTGCCCTGGTCGTAATAGTGCATGCCGATGTCGGCGATGGTGCTGTCCGGGTCGTGCGGATTGTCGGGATCGCCGGCGTCAATGGCGGGCGAAGTGGAAAGCAGATGGAATAGATCCTCGGATTCTGGGTCGAACTCAGGGTCCATGAATAAGTTGAAATGAGGATCGCAGGAATCGCCGTTGACGTTGACCATCGTGATTTCTTCGAAATGAATGACTGGTGATCGCGGTTCCTCGGTCAGCATGTTTTCACAATTGTTGTAAAAGATGTTATAGTAGGGTATTGTACCATTACCATAGGAATAAATCGCTGCATCACCGATATTATTAGAAATTATGCAATTACGTATTTGCGAAGCATCGAAGTAGAATACAGAACCATGCTGACCGGCTGTGTTATTCACCAACACACAGTTTTCTACACTAGTTGTTCCGTATAATGGCCTGTAGAAGACGCCACCATCGTATGTTGCTGAGTTGTTCTCAAACAGGGAATAGGTGGCGGAGAAGTGACCTTGCGCATAAACAGCCCCTCCATTTGCTGCAGTATTATTCGTGAAACGACAACTATCTGCTACTACACCAGCGCTTCCATTGTAAACCGCTGAATTCTGATTCGAGTCAAATACTGTCTTGTCACAATAAACAGTTGAACCGACCACCGCTAGTCCACGTCCCGCGTTATTCGCGATTACAGACTCACGAAGTTTGAGGGTGACAAAGTAACCGTAATAACCATCGCCGTCATTGTTTGTCAGATCGGAATAGAATACAGTGTCATAAAATGCCGATTGGCAATAGATCCCGCCGCCTTCTTCCGTGTCATCTGAATTGTAGGATACTCGGCTGTGTGTCAGCTTCAGAATACTGGAGTAGCAATAAATCCCGTTGTCGTCACTTCCGGTCACAACCGTGTGATCCAGACCGATGTACGAATAGTCCAGTACGTCGATACCGCTCCACGCTTGATCTTCATCGTACCGCGTGAAGTAGACGCTGTCGTCTTCAGCTCCGTTTGCGACCAGCGTGCCGTTCACCAGGCAGCGTGTGCCCGGATAGAACCGCAGGTGCACACCGGCGGACAAGGACCACTGGTGGCCGTCGGCAACCGATACGTCGCCGATCACGTCGTACACGCCAGCGGCCAATGTCCCCGACTGCGGGCCGGAGAGTTCCTGCTGGGCGTGGAGGGTGAGAGGGATGCAGGCAAGGATGGTTGCGCAGAGAATCAACCCTGGTAATGTGTGAGGCCGTTTGTGGGAATACGTGGTCATAGGTCCCCCGCTGGTTGCTGTAACTTTGCATCCGGAGGGTTCGCATGCAAGTGGTCCTTGTGGATCGTTTAATGCGGGGCATGGACGGGTTTGTGGTTTGCAGTCCTCCACAACCGCGAATCCGGTATTATCTTGTGGGATCGGTGGTGTCCGGGTTGACGATCAGCGCAGCCTCGGAGCCCGGAGCCCGTCCCTGAGCGACCGATTGGAGTGACCGAGCGTCCTGTGGTTGAAAGCAACACACGTGTGGTGCAAGAAACAGATGAAAACGTTTGAAGAGTTGCTGAAACCTGTGTACCCCGAACTCGTGCGGTATTCGCGTGCGATGGCTGGCTCGAGTGCGGATGGTGACGACCTGTTGCAGGACGCTCTGCTGAACGCGTGGCGGAAGGTTCACACGTTGCGTGACCCGGACGGCTTCAAGTTCTGGATGTTGAAGATCATCAAGAACGCGAACATCAGCCGCGAACGGTCACGAAAGTTCAAGAGCTGGATTGGGCTGGAGGCGATCCAACGAATTCCGGCTTCAGAACCGATGTCTTATGAGGACAAGGATCTGGTGCGGACCGCGTTGGCGAAGGTGCCGAAGGACCAGCGTGAAGCGGTCATCTTGTACGAGATCCTCGGGATGTCGGTGAAGGAGATCGCGAAGCAACAGAAAGCGAGTGAGTCGGCGGTGAAGAACCGGCTGTCGCGTGGACGCAAGCGTCTGCGGGTCGAGGTGTCAGCACTCACAACATTGGAGAAGGGTCATGGACAAGCGTTTGCCGAAAGCTGTTGAGCATGGGCTGCACGAGCTGTCCGAGGAACAACCGGACGACTTCCAGCTCGAACGTTCCCTGGCCCGAGTGCGTCAACACCACTCCCACAGGAGAACCCGATTCATGAACAAGACTTGGATTCCGGTCGCGGTTGTCGCGGTGATTTTCGCCGCCCTGTTGCTGATCCCGGCGACGTACACGGTCACAGTTGGTTCGATTGTCGAGATTTCCATCCCGAGTTCGGATGCCTCGCTGGCGCAAACCATCGCCGATGCGACTAGCGACCTGCCCGGCGTGCAAAGCGCCAACATGATGATGACCCCGGACGGTCTGACCTTGCGTTTCGCCAGTTCGGAGACAAACCAGTCTGCGGTCAAGCACACCATTCTCGATGCGACTGAATCCATGCTTGCCGGCATGGACTACGATGTCAGCACCGAAGCGGTGACGGTTGAACGTGGTGGCAACGCCCTCGCGGCGATCACCGGCGGAACGATCCGGATCAATGTGGACGGCATGAGCGATAACGAAATCGAAGCCGCGATTGCGTCCGCGATTGTCGGCCAGGGCATGACACCGACGATGGTCGATGTACAGACCTCGGCGGATGGCACCCAGCGTGAGATCCAGATCGAGATGGAAGGCGATATCCCGGAAGGTGAAGAACGAACCTTCCAGTTCGAATTCCAGGGAGAAGGCGAAGGGGCCGATGTCCAGGCTCAGCGCCAGATCGAATGGCACGAAGAGACGGAATAACCCACACCGTCAACGTGTCATGGAACCGGAAAAGGCCACTGCTATCGCGGTGGTCTTTTCTTGTGGACAACGGGGACATGTGGCCGGAGTGAGGAGATGTGTTCGGTGAGAAACGTTGATCATTGACGAAGCTGGATTTGATGCGTTTCAAGTCAAGCCGGACACGTGTCCCCCTCCCTGCCAATGATTCCGGGGATACCTGCCGGCACGCACGCCTCTCTCACGGAATCCACGGTCTCAAGCTACAGACCCTCTCACACCGACGATCCATTGTCCAGTGCCGCAGATGTCCCCATGCCGTAATGCCTGCTACTTCTTCCACGACACCCGCGCGGCGATGGGCATCCGCCGCCCCGCCCCGAACGCCTTCTGGCTGACACGCAACCCGGGCGCCGCCTGCCAGCGCTTGTACTCGTTGATCTGCACCGTGCGTACCACCCACTCCACGATCTCGCGGTCGAATCCGCGTGAGACGATTTCCTCCGGCCCCGCGCCTTCCTCGAGGAACGCTGCGAGGATACCGTCGAGGATGTCGTACTCCGGCAGGGAATCCTGATCCTTCTGATCCGGTGCCAGTTCGGCGGAGGGCGCCTTGGTGATGATGATGTCCGGAATGATCTCACGGTCACGGTTGTACCAGCGCGCGAGACGGTAGACATTCGTCTTCAGCAGGTCGCTGATCACCGCGAGGCCGCCGTCCATGTCACCGTACAGCGTGCAGTATCCCACCGCCAGCTCGCTCTTGTTGCCGGTGGTCAGCAATAAGGCGCCGGTCTTGTTCGAGAATGCCATCAAGAGCGTGCCACGGATACGCGCCTGCAGGTTTTCCTCGGTCACATTCGGTGCCATTCCGGCGAACGGTTCGGCCAGCGCATCGTTGAACGAGTTGAAAATGGGCGCGATGGGAACGGTGTCGCAGCGAATCCCGAGGTTTTTCGCCAGCTGGATCGAATCGTCAACCGATCCGGCGGACGAGATGTGCGAAGGCATGGTTACGCCGCGCACGTTTTCCGCACCCAGCGCGTCCACGGCGATGCACGCGGTCAGCGCGCTGTCGATCCCGCCGGAAAGGCCGATGACGGCGTGCTTGAATCCGCACTTGCGCATGTAGTCCTTCAATCCGAGCACCAGAGCACGCCGCAACGACTCGAGTTCGGGCAGATCCTCGGCGACTTCCGGAGCGTTCGTGGCGGAGGTATTGACCACACGGACGTCTGATTCGAACGCCGGCAGCAGCTCGATCAACCGCCCCTCACGGTCGCAGAGGTTGGATCGACCGTCGAAGATGAGTTCATCGTTCGCCCCGACCTGGCACACGGAGAGGAACGGCACACCGTGCTTGCGAGCGTGGAAACCGTTCCGCTCGAAGCGATTGACTTCCTTGTGCATGTTGTAGGGTGAGGCGGTGATGTTGATTAACAGTGTCGCGCCTTGCTCCGCTAGATCCTGAATCGGGTTGTCGGCGTAGATCAGAGTCTGCTCGAACTCGGGATCATTCCACGCGTCCTCACAGATGCCAACCCCCAGCTTCTCACCGGCAAACTCAACGACGTGGTAGTTGTCTTCCCCGCCGGAATCGAAGTAGCGGAGTTCGTCGAAAACGTCATACGTCGGCAACAACCACTTGTGCTGCTCGAGCAGGATCTCGCCATTCTGGATCAACAGGGCCGCGTTGGCCAATCCCTTGCCGCGCGAGTTGCCGTTCCGCCGTGGCGCACCAAACAAGAGGCCGAGCTGCGGGTAGCGTCGTGACAACTCGAGCATCTCCTCTACCCCGCTCTCGACGAGGTCGAGGAACCAGCGGAATGTGACCAGGTCGCGTGGTGGATAGCCGGACAATACCAGCTCCGGGTAGACGACGAGGTCAACATTCGAGGTGTCGAGAGTGGTGAGGGCGTCGGCCATGCGGCGGACGTTGCCATGCACGTCTCCGACAACAGGATTGATCTGCGCGACTGCGATACGCATCGGGGTGAGGTCTCCGCAAACTGTGTTCGGACGTTGGGAAAGTACGCGTGGCTGCGTCACAACTCAGCCTCGGACAAGGTTCCGGAGAGCAGGCAGAATGTCAAGAGGCAGCTCGGGGAAGGTGCTCCGGGTTGACGCTCGGTTCAGCACGTTGAGGCGACCGGAATGCTCCCCTACCACTCGCGAAGACGGTGACAGAGCGGACAACAAGAAGTCGGGTTCGTTCGTCAATAGCGAGACCGAGAGCCGTTTTTCCAGTCCCTCTCTTGTGGATTTGGGCGCTGGCATTGGCACGAATTCAGCTCGTATGTTGTTTTCGTTGAACCTGAACCGAATTCTCAGCGTATTCGCTTACGTTAGAGATTGCGAATGATGCTGACAGCGGATCGTTGTTGAGATTACAGTTCTGGTTGTGCGGGCTGTCCGCAGACTTCTCAGCGCATTATCTTCTGCGGATATCATGGGATTCAGCCGTGGCAGGCTGAAGGGAGATGACCAGGCGGGTCGACAGTACGGCACCCGTCTGCAACGGGAGAAGGGGACGCATGCGACTCGAGACTGGTCGGTTGCTGCTGCTGTTAATCCTCGTAGGACTTGCCTCAACTGCTTTTGCGGACATTCCCATCAACGAACGGGTCAGTATTGACGGGAACCTGCGTTTCCGCGGCTTCATCGACGATCGTGACTTCGATTCGGTGAACACCGATCCCGCGTATTATGCCACCATGCGGACCATGATCGGGTTCAAGATCCAGGCGACGGACGATGTGTTGTTCCGTGCCAAGATCCGCGACTCCCGTTATGTCGGCGTGCCGTACACGAATACCGTCCCAGGTGGTGCGGACGCGACCACAGTCAACACTCAATCCTCGAGTCAGCTTGAACTGCAGGAAGGGTATCTGTTTGCCAATGATATCCTCGGCACCCGTCTCGACCTCCAGATCGGCCGGTTTGAGATGGAGTACGGCCGCGGGCGACTGCTCGGCGCGTCCGGGTGGAACGTTGCAGGACCGCGCGCGTACGACGGTTTCCGCTTCATGTGGCACAAACCCGGTTTCCAACTGGATGTGTTCGCCTCGATCATCCGGGACTATTCGTTTGGCACGATTTGGCCGAACTACCGACCCCCAAACGGCTGGGTCGGTGGGATCTACCAGTACTCGGAAAATGCTGGCTACAACGAACAGAAACGCTACCTCGCCGGTGTTGCCGCCAGCTTCATGGACGGCGCGCTGCAACCGTTATTGTTGATCGACTACGACACGTTCGACAACACCTATACCTACGAGTCCGGTGACTGGGTGCCGGGCACCATCGCAGCGCAGAAAGAACAGGAATTCTGGATTACTCCGGCGCTGTACACCAACTTCACGTTCAGTGAAGACGGCGGCAGCCGCTGGGAACTGGAAGGTGATTTTGCGGCACAGATGGGCGCGACCAACGACAACGGTGCCTATCCGGACAGTTACAGCCTGCTGAGTTTTCTCGCGGCGCTGGAAGTCCGTGTACATGGAAACGATAACAGCGAACCGTTCGTCGGAATCGGCGCGGACTACACCGGTGTCGGCGAAGGGGATGGCGACCCGCAGGACGTATACGTGTTCTACCAGGATTATTACACGCAGCACGCGTTCCGTGGTGCGATGGATTATTTCTGGAACGTGAACAACGGCCTCATCGACGGGTTCATCACTTTTGGCGCCACGCCAACCGATTGGCTGTGCCTCAAGGCGGACATCCACAACTTCAGCTTCGCGACCTCGCAGGGACGTGTCCGTCCCAACGGCAAGGTGGAAAACCTGAAGCAGCTGGGGCAGGAACTGGACCTGCTGGCGGGCTTCAAGATCAAGAAGGGGTTCCGTCTCGACGCCGGTTACAACATGTTCTTCCCGACGCAAGAGTTTGCGATGCGTCTGAACCAGACGGTGTACACGCCGGGCGTGCCGAACCAGTCGGACGCGTTCAGCTACTATGCGTACCTCGTGTTCACAACGATGTTCTAACGGCGGGCTTTAGGCTTTAGGCTTTAGGCTATGGGCTATGGGCTATGGGCTATGGGCTGTGGGTCATAGGTTATAGGCTATAGCCTATGAGCTCTGTAAGATATGTGGCCGTGTCTGTTTACAGACGCGGCCCTGTTGCTCTGGGACACCTGGATCGAAACAATCTTGCCCGTGTTGGCTTCGACAACGCGGGTTTGTTGCTCAGCGGGTTGCGAACTGCGGGTTGCGAGCTGCGAGCTGCGAGCTGCGAGCTGCGGGAAGGAAAACATATGTCACAGACTTAAGTCCGTGGTACTTTGTTTGGTGTCATCCTGAACGCAGTGAAGGATCTCCAATATATCTACACTTGAAAGTCACGTCATTCTGAACGAAGTGAAGAAGATCGGGTTTGATTAACCGTTATCGAAGCTGGATCTTCTTCATTCCACTTCGTTCCATTCAGAATGACACACATTTACAGTCAAACAGGTACCGATCGCTGGCTTGCATTCACCACCAACCACCTACCGACCACCAACCAACCAACCACCTACCGACCACCGACAACCGACCACAGACAACCGGCTACCGTCCGCCGAGATCCGGCTTACGGCTCAGCCCAAGTGTGTAGCCAAGGAACAGCCCCATCGCAATCATGATCTCGCCGTCCAGCAGGTAGCACTGGGTCAACCCGGCGATCACCAACCCGCCGAAGCCGAGCACTCCCCCCTGTGCCAGCAGGGACGGCAGGTCGCCGTGATCCGGCGTCAGCCAGAACAGGCGTACGCCGAGCACAACCACACTTCCGACCACCAGCAGCATCAGGATCAAGCCCGGATAACCGCTGACCGACAGCAACCAGAGTGGGTCGCTGTGCGGGTGTGCGAGGGAGACGAAATCGTGGTTGGGATCAACGCGTTGCTCTGCCTGTGTCCGCCACTGCCCCGGCCCGACACCGGTAACCGGGTTCTCCTGTCCCATCTCCAGCGACGCCTGCCACATCAGCACCCGGTCCTGCTCGCTGTGGGTGGACAGATTCGCGGCGTCCAGGATGCGGGTACGGAAACCATCGGAAAATGTGAACAGCCCGGCGATCAGCACCACTCCGGCGATCAGCGAAATGATCGCGACCTTCTTGTTGCGGGTAAGCAGGAACAGGACCAGCATCCCCGCAAGTCCCATCCACGGGCCACGCCGGAACGCGAGCACGACCGACAACAGGATGATCACCATCCCGGCCCACGCCCAGAACGCCTGCGCCTTGCGTTGTTTCACCGCCCACGGCAGCAACGCGAGGAAGAACAGCATCTGCATCCCGGCGAAGGTCAACGCCATGTTGAGCAGGCCGACCGGCAGGTAGAACGGGACGACCTCGTCGGGCATCGTCTCGATGAACTGGCCGTAGAGGAAATCGGTGCCGGTGAAGTATTGCACGATCCCGTTCAGGGCGCTGAACACACCTGCAATCATCAACGCCGGAATCAGCCAACGGATCGCGCCGTGTTGCTGAACAAGGTGGTAGGCGGCGTAGAATCCGAGCAATGCGACGAGAAACTTGGTCTGTAGAAAGTTCAGGCTGTCCATTGGATCCGGTGAGGCGATGGCAGCGATCACCAGCCACAGCAGCAGCGCGGCGATCAGGTAGTGCGTCGGAGTGAGCTTGCTGCGTGGTGTCCACCCGTTGAACAAGCCGATCACAGCGACGAGGAAGCCGATGCCGGCGAACACCTGCGCAAGGAAAATCCCGGTGACAATCGAGAACGCGAACGCCGCCAGCCATGCGGCGGTGAGCCAGGGTGTTTTCGCGGAGTGTGCTTTGGCAGTCATAGGTCGCTCGGACGGTTTCAACAGTTGCGCGCCAATATAGCACCTAAGACACACCTATTGCCCTCGGGCTTTAGCCCGGGATAACCCGTCGTCCAAGCATCCACCGCACCCATGCCCTCGGACTTCAGTCCGGGACAGCCTACCGTCCAAGAAAAATGACTTATAAGTCGTTCAATCTTCTCCAACCCCGGACTGAAGTCCGAGGACGTAAATACTCGGTCACATACAGTTCATTCGATCCCGGGCTAAAGCCCGAGGGCATGTCGTGCCAACCTTTTCGACAATAGATGTGTGTGACTCAATAGCAGGCAGGTATGTCGACCAATCGTCCGGCTCCGGTGCGTGTGTGACCGGCACGCGTTGCCGTGATCCGCTCTCGCCCGTACCTTGTCGCGAAATCGTCTCACAGATCGCGTGAACCATGGCCGACAACCGTTGCCGCATCCTCATTTTCACCCAGAACGACTGGTTCTTCCACCTGCACTTTCTCGCGTTGGGGCAGGCGTTGGCGGACACCGGCGCGGAGGTGTCGCTGGCGTGCCTGGTGGACGAACACGGCGAACGGCTGGAAGCGGCGGGTTTGCGTGTGCTCGCACTCAGCAGCCTCGATGTGCGCAGCCTCGGGCTGAAAGCACAGGCGAAAACGGTGGTCGAGCTGGTGCGGCTGATCCGGCGCGAACAGCCGGATATGGTGCTGACCATCTCGCCGAAACCGGCGGTATTGGGCTCATTTGCGGCAAAACTGGCGGGGGTGCCGTCGATTCTGAGCCTGATGACCGGGCTCGGCTTCCTGTTCGCTGGCGAAAACGAGCGATTACAGACACTGCGGCGGGTAGTCCTCGGCGCGTTGAAGTGGGCGCATACTGGCGCCGGCAGCCGCATCCTGTTTCAGAATTCCATGGATCGGGAGTTGTTGATCAAGTCGGGCGTGATCCCGGGAAGCAAGGCGCCGCTGGTCGGCGGAGTCGGCACGGACCTTGACAAATTCAAACCGGGCCCGCGCAAGAATGAGGTTCCGGTGATTGTCTTCGGCGCACGAATGATCCGTGACAAGGGCGTGCTCGATTTGGTCGAGGCGGCGCACATCCTGCATGAGCAAGGGTTGAGATTCCGAGTCCTGCTCTGTGGCGATCCCGACCCCGGCAACCCGAACTCGTTGACGACGGACGAGCTGGTCGAGATCCACGAGGAACGGTTCGTTGACTGGCTCGGGCATGTCAGCGATATCGAGCGAATCCTCGCCGGCGCGGACATTGCCTGCCTCCCCACCTACTACCGCGAGGGAATGCCGAAATTCCTGCTCGACAGCGCGGCGGCGGGGCTACCGTTGGTGACGACAAACGCGCCCGGCTGCACGGACGTCGTGACCCACGGCGAGAACGGCCTGATTGTGCCGCAACGCAGCCCGGTGGCGTTGGCGGATGCGCTGCGGCAACTGATCGTGGATCGTGATCGGCGTCAGGCGATGGGCCGTGCCAGCCGCAAGCGCGCGGAAGCGGAATTTTCGGCGGACGCATTCGTCGAACGCGTCTTCGCTGTGTTCGACGACGCGGCGGTCGCCGCGGGCCGTCCCGGCTGCGTCTTCTCCACCCGGTAGATCTCCTTCCACTCTCGCTGACCGGAGTTGACTCTCAAAGTTCAAGTAACCGCTCAAGGTTGAAACCTGCGATCCCGATAGAGGAAATGAGGTTGTCTCTGTTCGGGAGTATCATGCGCAGGTTGGTTGTTCCACTCATCGTGCTGCTGCTGGCGTCAACGGTGCTGGCAAAAACGGACATCGTGATCGATCCGGATTACGATCCGCGCATCCCCCTGCGTGTGGTGGTCCTCCCCGCGCTGAAGGAACGCAGCCTGAAGCGGGTGAACGAGCGCACCGTCTCCGCGATGCTTAGCACCGAACTGTTGAAGCTGTACGAGGTGACCGATTTGCTTCGTTTCGAGGCAGCGCTGAGCGCTCAACGCTTGAGCCTGGACAACGCATTCACCGCCAACTCTCGGGAAACAATTCGCGACGTGACCGGTGTCGACGCGGTGATCAATGTTGAGGTGTACCGCTGGGAGGAAGGCACCGGCGGGATTCCGTTCCTCGGACGCAAGAGCGGCACCATCGCCATGCGGATCAACATGCTCGATCCGTATACCGGCCGCGCGTACTGGAGTGTTAACCGTCTCGAAGACGTGAAACCGGGGACGGTGTTCCTCGACCGCACCACCGAACTGTTTCGAGACCTGGTCGATGAACTGGGTGACGAATTGACCGACATCGCCGAAGAGTTGAGCGAGGCGGACTCGTACGCCGAACTCGCAGCGACGCGGGAACCGTGGCAGCGGATGGAAGGCTACAGCCGTCGCACCTATGACGGCCAGGACGGTGTCGAGCGTGGCTTCATGCCGTACATGACGCCGGAAGCGGCCTACATCGAAGCCTACCGCGGCTACGGCTACCAGCCGGACACCGACAAGCAGGCGTACGAGGCACCAATCTCACCGGACACGCGCTACGAGGACATTGAGGGTGAACAGGTGCCGGTATTGCCGGACATGGGATATGAGGCGGAGTTGTACGACCGGGCGTTCCACGCCGCGCTGGATTCGTTGATCCAGTGGTCGAAACGGGATTCGTTGGGACAAGTGATCGTGCCGCCGAACCTGCCGCCGTTTGAATTGCAGGAGATGCCCGAGGACTCGGTGGGGGTGGAAAACTAGTCCTGCTGTTTCGGTTCAGAACTGGATGACGATTCCGGGTGAGAGCTGCCGCTTTCGCCCGTTTTCGTTGGCGAAGTCTTGTACGGCGCGGGATCGTCGGGCCTGCGTTGTGGCTCGATGGCGTCCGGGTACGGAAGCTCGGGCGGGACATATTTTCCCTCGGCGTCCGGCTGGGGTTCGCGGGAAGCGGTGGGGGCGTCAGGTTTGCGCGGTCCACGGATCGGGTTGCCCTTCATCATGGACGCGGCATCCTTCATTTCCTCTTCGATGCCGATGCGGTTGATTTCACGGCGGACCTCATTCAGCGAGCGGCGCATCGTCGAGGACCATTTCCCCATCATGCGCGCCACACGTGGTAATTCCTTTCCGCCGAACAACAGCAGCACGACGAACAGGATCAGCAGGACTTCACCGCCACCGGGAAACACGGATTATGCCTTCCGTTCCGGGTTATCATCAACGTTTCCGGCTGGGCCGGACCCGTCACCATCGGTTTCATCATCGCCGGTCTCATCGGGTTCGAATCCTTCGGGCGGATCGAGTTCCCCGCGTTCCTTCATCCGGCGAATGCGTTCATCCCTAATATCCTCAACCGTGAGCCCGCGCGCCTCTTTCTTCGCCGGTTGCGGCTCGGAGGAAACAGCGTCTGACTCGCGCGGAACCGTATTGACATCATCCTCGAGGTCGGAATAGTCTTCTTCGGGTTGTTTTTTGTCTGAATCCGAGCCTGCTCCATCCCCTTCCCCATCGCCGTTGCCGTCATCCGCCATGAATTCGGCGTGTTTCTTCTCGTACTGTTTCCGCGCGACGATGGCGAGCAGGATGCTGGCCTCGTACAGGATGACCATCGGCAGCGTAAGCACCGCCTGGGTGAACACGTCCGGCGGCGTGATCAATGCCGCCAGCAGCAGGAAGGCGACGATCATATGCCGACGGTATTTCCGCAGGAACGCCGGTGTGACAACGCCGAAGCGTGCGAGGAAGTAGATCAGCAGCGGCAGTTCGAAGACGACGCCGAACGCGAGCAATAGCCTCAGCACGAAGTCGACGTATTTCCCCAGCGACCACGCGTTCTGAATCTCCTGTGTGCCAAAGCTGAGGAAGAAGCGGGTGGCGTACGGCAGCACATACAGCGAAAATGCCGCCCCGGTGATGAACAACAGGCTGGAGAAGAACACGACCGGGAGGACCAACTTGCGCTCGTGCTCGAACAATCCGGGCGCGACGAACGCCCAGACCTGGTAAAACACCCACGGCGCGGCGGCAACCAACCCGGCAACAAGCGCGATCTTGAGCCGAACAATGAAGCCTTCCGCGGGTGCAAGTAGTGCTAGGCTGGCGGAGGTCTCGTTCTCGAACGGAATCAGCAGCCAGCCCTGGAAAATCGGGGCAAAGTAGTAACAAACGGAAGCAGCGAGAAAAATCCCGACCAACGCCCGCCACAGGGACGACCGCAGTTCATCGAGATGATCGAAGAACGTCATCTCGGCGGGAGTTTTTTTCTCGCGTTTGCTCATGCGTTCACGAATTGATCAATAACCGACTCGAAGATCGCCCGGCCGTCATCGTGGACAATCAACGCGTCGCAGCGGCGTTCCGGGTGCGGCATCATGCCGAGCACGTTCCCGCCTTCGTTGATGATCCCTGCGATGTTGTTCACCGACCCGTTCGGGTTGGACTCCGCATCCACATCCCCGCTCAACGAACAGTAGCGGAACAGCACACCGTTGCGGTCTTCCAGCCGTTTCAGCTCATCCTCGGCGAGGAAATACGATCCTTCATGGTGCGCGATCGGGATGCGCAGTACCTGCTGCGGTGTACACGCGTTGGTGAAGCGGGTGTCGGTGCGTTCGACACGGACCGGCTGATCCTGGCAGATGAACCGCAGGCTGTGGTTCTGCCGTAACGCTCCCGGCAGCAGTCCGGACTCGGTCAGCATCTGGAAGCCGTTGCAGATCCCGATCACGATTCCGCCCTTGTTCGCAAAGGCGATGACTTCGTTCATCACCGGGCTGAAGCGTGCGATGGCACCGGAACGGAGATAATCGCCGTAGGAGAATCCGCCCGGCAGCAGGATGCCGTCAACGTCGCCGAGTTCGGTTTCCTTGTGCCAGATAAAGCGCACGTCCTGGCCGAAAACGCGGCCCAGCACGTCGTATGCGTCCCGGTCACAATTGGAACCGGGAAAGACGATCACACCCCACTTCATGCGATCTCCTCGGCAACGTGCACCTTGAAGCCCTCGACGTTCTCGTTTGCCAGCAACGTGTCCGCCATTTCTTCGGCGCGTTTGATTGCGGTGGCTGCGTCCGTCTCGTTGACATCGAGCACGATGCGTTTGCCGACGCGCACTCCGTTCACTTCGTCATAGCCGAGCTGGTGCAGAGCCTGCATCACGGCTTTGCCCTGCGGATCGAGGATGCCCTCTTTCGGCATGACTTCGACAATTACTCTCATGGTATCACTCTCCGGGACGGTCTGAGTCCTCTTGCAGACGATGGAATTTGTGCATCAGGGATGGCCCGAGGAAGGCGTACACGACCATCAATGACAGCGCCGCGAGACCGGGCGACAGGAAGAACAGGACAATGTGCACACCCCAGATCAGGTATGTCAGTGGCCGGGACAGCAGCCCCAGCGACGGGTGCGTCAGTTTGCCGTATGGCAGTTTGCACACGGCCAACGATGAGAACGCAGCGGCAGTTACCGGCGGCAGCCACGCGAGGTATTTGTGCTTCTGCGCCAAGGCACAGGAACCGGTCACCGCGATCGCAGTCGCCGGGGACGGCATGCCGGTGAACCAGCCCGGTCCTCCGCCACCTGTAGCGAAGCGGAACAGGCGGAACAGAATCGACCCCGGGTACAGCCAGCTGACGAAACGGTAAGATTTCGCCTTGTTCAGGGATAGCAGCATGAACGCCGGCACGAGGCCGAAGCTGGTCATGTCGGCGGTGGAATCGAGCTCACTGCCGCGCCGTCCGACGGTGCCACTTTTGCGTGCCGCCCAACCGTCGAGGACATCCAGGATACCGGCGACGACCATCGCGACCACGGCCGCGCCGGACTTTTTCCGGCGAAACAGCAGCAAACTGATCAAGCCGGAGCCGACATTGCCGAGGGTGAACCAGGTCGCTGTGTTGCGATTCACTGTGAACCACCCCCGTCTGGTACTGACATTGGTGCATCCCGGCCTCCACCTTCCGCGACAAGAGTGACGCCGGCGTGCACCTCGTCTCCTTTCGTGACCAGCACCTTCATGCCTGGTGGAAGGATGATCTCGCTCCGTGACCCGAAGCGGACGAACCCGATCCGTTGTCCGGCCAGCAGTTCGTCTCCGATGTTGACAGGGACCACGACCCGCCGCGCGACCGCGCCAGTCATTGCGGAAAACTGCAGTGGACCGTACATGGTCATCATATCGACAGTGACGCGCTGGTTTGAGTCGATCGATTCCGGGGTGTTGGCTGGAAGGAACGTGCCGGGAACAAACTCATAACCCGTGACAACACCGGACGCTGGCGCGCGTAAGGCGTGAACATCAAGCAGCGAGATATACACGTTGATCCTGATGCGCCCGTCCGCTAGGGGTCGGACTTCATCAATCACCCCGTCTGACACAGCGACGACTGCCTGTGGATCGGGTTGTGGCCGAGCGGGGTCTCGGAAGAAAAAGAGCATGATCATCCACAGCAACAAAAAGAGCCCGGCAGGTAGAAACAGCCAGGCTTTCTTGCGCCAGATCCCGATAAACACGCTGCCGAGGAACAGCAGCATCGGGAGGATGACAAACCAGAATCCTTCCGCGGCAATCATCGTTGTTGACCTACGCTGAGACGATCCGTTCCAGCAATTCCTGGTAGACCTTGTCCACCCGGCCCATGTCGTAGCGGAACCGGTCCTTGTCCATCTTCTTGTTGGTCTTGCGGTCCCAGATGCGGCAGGTGTCCGGGCTGACCTCGTCCGCGATCAGGATGTTTCGATCATGCTTGCCGAACTCGAGCTTGAAGTCGACGAGCATCAGGCTGCGGCGGTCGAAGAACGATTTCAGGATCGCGTTCACCTTGGATGCGATGCGGCTGATCATCTTCATTTCTTCCGGAGTCGCGTGACCCATCGCGTACGCGTGGTGCTCATTGATCATCGGGTCGCCGAGCCGGTCGCTCTTGAGGCGGTATTCGATGATCGGGTACTTGAGCGTGCTGCCCTCTTCGAGATCATAGGTTTTCGCAAGGCTGGCGGTGGCGACATTGCGCACCACGACCTCGATCGGAATCATCTCGAGACGGCGCACCAGCATTTCGTTGTCGCTCAGCTTGCGCGTGAAATGCGTGCCAACGTGGTAATTTTCAAGGTACTGGAAGAGGTACGTGGATACCGAGTTGCAGAGCGCACCCTTCCCGTCAAAGCGGCCGCGTTTCGTGCCATGGAAGGCGGTGAGCTCATCCTTGAACACCATGATGAGCTGATTGACGTCTTCGGTGATGAAAAGCTGCTTGGCCTTACCTTCGTAGAGAAGATCCTTCCGTTCCAACGTGTATCCTCCCGTAAGGAACTTCGAAACCGGGTTTATTCGGCGAACCCGATCCGCTGATAGATGGTGTTGGTGTGGCGCAGGGCGTGGCGCACGTCGAATGCCTGTTCGACCTGTTCCCTGCCAATACGTTCCACCAGCTCGCTGTTGGCGAGCGCGGCCTCCTTGACCGATGCGCCGCGATCGACGGCGTCATGCGCGATGCGCTGCACCAGTGCGTACCCCTCCTCCCGGGTCAGCCCGGAACGCACCAATGCGAGCAACAAACCTTCGGAAAAAACAGCGCCGCGAGTCAGGTCGAGCACTTCCTGCACTCGTACCTCATCAACGACGAGGTTCTTCACCAGCCGTGTGGTCAGGTTGAGCAGATAATCCAACGCGATGGTCGAATCCGGCAGGATCACCCGTTCCACGGAACTGTGCGAGATGTCTCGTTCATGCCACAGCGCGATATCATCGAACGCGGTGTGCATGTTGGCACGCAGCAGCCGTGCCATCCCGCAGATCTTTTCCGCATTGATCGGGTTCCGCTTGTGCGGCATCGCGGAAGAACCCTTCTGCCCCTTGGCGAATCCTTCACGCGCTTCCCTGACCTCGGTCCGTTGCAAATGCCGTACTTCGAGCGCAATGGATTCTAAGATGGAGCCAATTAACGAAATAGCCGCGAGGAAGTCTGCATGACGGTCTCTCGAGACGATCTGCGAGGAGATCGGAGCAGCGGTCAAACCCAGCTCCGCCATGACTTCCAGTTCCATATCGGGGTCGAGATGGACATACATCCCGACCGCCCCGGACAATTTCCCGGTGCAAACCCAGTCATACCCTGACGCGAGCCGTTGCCTCGCCCGTTCGAGCTGCTCATGGAATCGAGCCCAGCGTAACCCGAACGATACCGGTTCGGCGTGAACGCCGTGCGTGCGTCCAATGGACGGCAGATCCTTGTACTCCAGCGCCTTTTCGCGCAATGCCTCGAGCAGTGGATCAACGCCGTCGAGCAGGATTTTGCCCGCCGCCTTCAGCTGCAACGCCAGCGCGGTATCGAGCATGTCGGACGAGGTCATGCCAAGGTGCACCCAGCGTGATGCCGGGCCGACGTGTTCTGCGACCGATGTCAGGAATGCGATCACGTCGTGGTGCGTCGTGCGTTCGATTTCGTCAATGCGGGCGATGTCGTAGCCGGCCTTGGCGTGAATCGTGTCGCGATCTTCCTGCGGAATGATGCCGCGTTTGGTCCACGCGTTGACCACGGCCAACTCGACCTGTAACCACGAATCGTACTTGCCTTTGTCCGTCCAGATCGCACCGATTTCCGGGCGAGTGTACCGATCAATCATGACTGAGGAACCTCCACCAACTGCATGTGTACTACCTCGGAATCGCCGTCCCGGAAAATCTCAAAGTCCAGGACGTCACCCACGCGCAGGTCATGGTTTTTGAAGTACCGGTCCAGCGACCGGATGCTGGCGATCTTCACGCCGTTCACCGCCATAATGATATCACCGGGTAACATCCCGGCATCGTCCGCCGGACCGTCTGGCTCAATGCTCATAACGATGACACCCGCGAGCGACGGGTAGCGCAAACTATTCGCCACCGGCCAGTTAAGGTTGTCAATCACCATTCCGGTCCAGACTGCGTCATCGATTTCCGCTCGTGCCCGGAGGTTATCGACAACGTGCAGGACGGTTGGCGCCGGGATCGCGAAACCAATACCGATGGAACCCGTTGATCCGTCTCCGCCGGTGAAGATAAACGTGTTCACCCCGATGACCACACTTTCGGTGTTGATCAATGGCCCGCCGGAATTGCCCGGGTTAATCGCGGCGTCGGTCTGGATCATGTCGGTGTACTGGCGGCCATCTTCCTGGCGGTTGAACGTGCGCCCCAGTGCGGACACGACGCCGACAGACACACTCGGCTGGTCGTTCACCTTGAACAGCCCGAACGGGTTGCCGATCGACATCACCCACTCGCCAACAAGCAGATCTTCCTCGTCCGCCACCCGCAGCCACGGCAGATCCTTGCCGTTGACCTTCAGCAATGCGATATCGGTGTCGTAATCCGTGCCCAGCACTTCGGCGACGAAGGTGCGGCCGTCGTTTAATGCGACGATGATCGAGTCGGCATCATTGACCACGTGTTCGTTGGTGACGACGTAGCCGTCCGGCGCGATAATGAAGCCGGAGCCGTAGTTCTCGATCTGCCGCTCATAAATCCGCTGCGGAAAGAAGCGGAAGAAGCGCTGGTAGAACGGATCGTCCGCCATCGGACTGCGTTGCCGTACGGTCCGTGTCTTGGTAACGGTAATTCCGACCACCGCCGGGGACGCCTTGCGTATCGCTTCGGTGATTTCGGTCCGGCGGCCGACCTCGTGAACCTCCGGCAGCTCCTGCGAGACATGTTCATCGCGGAGCGTATCCGGAAGCTCGATCTGCTGCGAGATTTCCTCGACGGCAGACGGTCCTCGTTCCCATCGGGTGCGCTCGATTTCCATCCCCGTCCACAACAAGCCGACGGCGAATGCACCGAACACAAACCCGAAGAGAAACCAGCGCCAGACTTTACTCTTCAACCGTTTACCCCTTCTGCGGAGTCTTCTTCGCGTCCGCGAGGAATTTTTGCAGACCGATATCGGTCAACGGATGCTTCATCAACTGCTTGATCACGCCGAACGGCACAGTGGCAACGTCCGCCCCCATGCGGGCAGATTCAACCAGGTGGATCGGGTTACGCACGCTGGCGACGAGAACTTCCGTCTCGAACATGTAGTTCGAATAGATCTGCACGATCGTGTCAATCAGCTCCATTCCGTCCTGGCTGATGTCGTCCAGCCGTCCGACAAACGGGCTGATGTATGCCGCGCCCGCCTTGGCGGCAAGCATCGCCTGCATCGGCGAGAAACACAGCGTGTTGTTCACCTTGATGCCCTGATCGGAAAGCGTCTTGGTCGCTTTAAGGCCGTCCAGGATCAACGGGATCTTGATCACGACGTTATCGCCATACTTCATCAGCTCTTCGGCTTCACGGATCATCCCGTCGTAATCGGTCGCGAGCACTTCCAGCGACACCGGACCGTCAACCATCTCGACGATTTCCTGCGCGAC
Source organism: bacterium (assembly GCA_020444425.1). Classification (GTDB taxonomy): domain Bacteria; phylum Electryoneota; class Electryoneia; order Electryoneales; family Electryoneaceae; genus BMS3BBIN04. Next base: position 239,101 of record JAHLLB010000001.1, read on the forward strand.
CTCCTCAAAGGTACGGCCGGTCTTGGCGACGAGGGACGGGTTGGTGGTGACGCCGTCCAGCACGCCCATGTCCTTCGCTTCCTGAATCTCTCGAATGTCCGCCGAATCGATGAACAGCTTCATCTGCTTCCTCAAGGCTAAGGTGGATCTGTCAGGTTCAAGTCTTTCCCGCCATTCGGCGTCAGAAAGAGCTAAAATACGCATCAGGGTTGAGCAAGATAGCCGTTCCACAGAGAGGCCGGGGGTTGATCGAGACGGTCATCGTCGTCATACACAACCCGCAGCAGGGCCAATCCCTGCGGTGGCGCCGGGGGCGGCACCCGCCCCTCCGCCTCGTTCAACGCGGCATTCAGTGGTTCAGGCTCTGCTGTCCCGCTCGCCAGCGCGACAATCGCGCCGGTCAAGGTTCGTACCAGCCGCCGGATGAACCGGTCGGCCTCGATGATCATCACCCAGCCGAAGGCGTCTTCCCGCCATTCGATGCGGCGCACATCGCAGACGGTGCTCTCATCGGCTTCCGGGCTGGTCGCATACGCACGGAAATCGTGTTCGCCAAGAAACAGGGCGGACGCCTCGTCCAGCTTCGCCGGGTCGAATCGTGTGTCAATCGCCCAACCGTACCGTCTCAGGTACAGGTCCGGCGTGCGCAGCAGGCGGTACGCATAGGTCCGGCCCCGTGCGTCGAACCGGGCGTGGAAATCGTCTGCGACTGTCCGTGCCCGCCAGACGTGCACATCGTCCGGCAGCAGCGAATTCATCGCCTTGACGATGACCGCGTCCTCACGCTCGACTGGCGCGTCGTAATGAATCACCTGCATCACAGCGTGTACACCCGCGTCCGTACGGCCGGAGGCATAGGTACGCGTTTCAATCCCACCATGGAGCTGCGTCAGCGCCGTCTCGACCTCGCCCTGGATGGTGCGACCGGTCGGCTGAATCTGCCAGCCGAGGAAGTCGGTGCCATCGTAGGAAAGGTTGAGCCGAACGCGCATTGGGCAGGGTGCTCCAGTTACCGCAGGTCAGAGGGAAGATAACCGCAATCTCGAGTCAGGCAAGTGCCGCGAGCACCCCCCACAGCGCCAGCGGCAGCAGCGACGCCAGTGTGATCGCAGTGTCCGCACCGCGCCAGTCGGAGAGCCCGTACCGTGTTCGCACCGCACGCGGGTCATACCCGCGCAGAACCAGCGTCTCTGCCAGATCATCCGCCCGGCGGAGTGCATTTGCCAACAGCGGGATGAACAGCGGAATCCACGCCTTCACGCGCGATAGAATGCCCTTGCCCGGATCCCAGCCCCGTGCGCGAAGTGCCTTGCGCAAGGTGAGCGCCTCCTCGTACAACGTCGGCACGAAGCGTAGCGTCATCCCGAGCAGCAGGGAAAATGATCCGACCGGAACGTTCAATCTCGCCAGCGGAGACAACAGCACGTCCATCGCGCGGATCGCTTCCAAAGCCGTGACCGCCAGCGACAGCGTCACACCGAGCAGCACCAGCGCGGATAGCCGTCCCGCGAGCAACCCGCCGTTGATCAACCCTTCTCGTGTGAGATTCCACTCGAGTCCGGGGACTGTCCACAAGATGTGGCCGGGTGTGGTGAACGCGTGCAGCAGCAGCGTCAAGCCCAGCATCCACGCGACCGCGACCAGCCCCAGCGCCAGCCGGGCGAGCGGTGGTCTGCCAGCGTAGACGTAGCCGCCAATAAACACCGCGACCAGCGTCAGACCCCACCCCAGCGGCAGCATCACCGTCTGGACGATGAGCAGCAGACCCACGAGCAAACGGGCTCGCGGGTCGAAACGTTTCAGCGGAGCGGTCGCGTTGTCCAGCGCGACAGCCTCCCCGGCCGATGTGGCGGTGACCTCACTCACGGACAACGGCAACCTTTCCGGTTTTGCTCGAACCGTCCGGTCCGGTGACGACGACATAGTAGACGCCGCTGCCGACAAACTCGCCGTCCTCGTTGCGACCGTCCCAGCCTTCTGCGGACGCCTCGGTGAAGTCAATGGTGCGCACCAGGCGTCCCGATAGTGTGAAGAACCGGATGTCAGCATCCGCCACCAGGCTTGCACTGCCGAAACGCAGCCGGTCAGACGATTTCCCGACCAGGAACGGTTGCGGTGCGACCTCAATATCGCCCAACTCATCCGCAAAATCACGGTAGGGTGTGGTGACGACGGACAGCCCGATATTTGTACCGACGTACATCTTACCCGTTCTGGAATCAATCGTCAGCGCGGTGATCTGGTTGTCCACCAGCCCGCTCGGGTAGGCGCCTTCCTCGGTGGTGTAGTGCTCAATCCAGGTAAAGCGGTCACGTCCGAGCACGCCGATCCCGAAGTCGGTTCCGACCCAGATCTGGTCCAGCGGATCGATCTCCAGTGCGGTGATCGACTCACCCAGCGCACCGTAGACACGCGTGAAAACGACGTTATCGGCGGGCAAATTCGTGTCGATGTAGAAGAGCCCTTCCGGTGTGCCCAGCCACAGCAGCCCGTCTGCGCTCATCTTCATGTCGTTGACATGATCGTAATCTGCACCATCACCCGTGGAGTAATACTTGAACTCGTCATCCTCGGTGTATTCCGGGGTGCCGTTCGGGTTGAACATGATCAAGGGATAATCCGCTTCGGCACGCAGGGAGGCGATCCACAACCGGCCCTGGCTGTCCATTTCCATCACGCTGACATCGGTGGAATACATCCCTTGCTGCGGTCCGAAGCGCACCCAGTCGTTCATGTCCCAGCTGTCCGGACCTTGAAAGAACCATCGTTCCGGGATGTAGACCAGCGTGCTGTCGTTGAAGGCTGCCATATTCCCCGCCCACAACCCACCGCTGGGGTCTTTTTCAAAGCCGTTGACGACGACGTAGTTGTTCGGCGGCATACCCACTGGGGAGAATTCCGACGTGGTCGCGTCCAACACGATCAGGGTGTCGGTCCCTTCCACGGACGGGCGAATGTAGTAAACACCGTTACCCCACGTCCCGATCCACGTTCCGCCATAGGCGTCGAAGTCAATCGCCGTCATTGCAGTGGATTGGCCCCATGCGCCTTGCGGGTTGTTCGCTTCGGCGTAGGGGTACCATGTACCATCTGACAGACGATAAACGCCGCCGATTCGCGAACTACGCGCTGCCAACCAGACATCGCCGTTCGGTGAGGTGTCAAGGCGCAGGACTTGATCGCCGCCGGGGGAATTCGGCAGGTAGTAGGTGTAGTTGTCACCATCCCAGCTGACAATGCCGCCGAAGTACTCGAGGTTGGTGTCGATCGCGCCCCAGACGAGATCATCCTGCACAGCCAGCGCCCAGAACTTGGCAGTGTAGTTTTCATTGACCAGCCCGAAATCGCTGTTGCCCGGGCCTTTGCTGAACAAACCGCCGCCCCGTCCGGCATAAAGGGTGCCATCAGACATCGCGGTCAGATCATAAATGCCGCGGGTGCTGGTGAATGCGTCGAACGAACTGCCATTCCACTTGAACATGTCGCCTAAGTAGTAAGCGAAATACAGCTCGCCCTGAATGACCTTGAGGAATTGGACCCCATCGGTCTCAATCCCGGGCAGGATGTCCTGGTTGCCGAAGATGTCCCAGACGTTCACATCGAGCAGATTCGCATCCAGATCCGCCCGGGCGATGCCGCGGCTGCTGGCGACAAATACGTCTCCATCCAGGATTGCGATGTCGGTGATCTCGGTCGGACGTGACCAACTGGCGAATCCGCGGTAGGTTTCCAGCACCACCCACAGGTCTTCATTTTCGAAACGCTCGAGACGGGACAGCCCCTGGCTGGTGCCGACAAAGATGCGACCGTTCGAGATGTGGATGTCGTTGATGCCTTCGACCGACTGGTCATTGTAGAAATCGCGCAGCGTAAACACGACATCCTTGTCAACCGGGTCCAGAATGTCGATGCCGCCGTTGGTATGCCCAATCCACAAATAGCCAGTGCTGGAATCATACTCGATGTCGGTGAGGAAGTTGGAAAACAGGCCGTCGTCAATGTTCAGCACCTCGAGCGCCTGAGTTTCCGGGTCGACGTGCAGTAGCCCGCCTTCGGACGAGGCCCAGATGTCATCATTGGCAACGAGGATGTGTTCCGGCCGCCAGCCAGAGGTGATCGTTTCCCAGTGTTCTGCGTGGGCAGAGCTCACCAGCAACAGCAGCATGGTGATAAGGACGATGAGAGAGAGATGAGATTTCATGCCGCGCAAGCTCCTCGCTGATCGTTCAACGTGAGTGTTCTGAGGATGCACCGGGCGGCCGTGGTATGCCTTACAACTTCGCCAATTTGCCGTACAGGTTCGCCATTTCGACGGCGGTCTGTGCGGCGTTGAAACCACGGTTGCCGGCCTTGGTGCCCGCGCGTTCGATCGCCTGTTCGATGGTTTCGGCGGTCAAGATACCGAAGATCACCGGAATCTGGCCTTCCATCGCGGTCTGCGCCAGCCCCTTCGTCACCTCAGCAGCAACGAGATCGTAGTGCGATGTCGCACCGCGAATCAACGCGCCAATGCCAATGACGGCGTCCACCTTGCCACTCTTCGCAAGACGGCGGGCGACTCCCGGAATCTCGAAGGATCCCGGCACCCAGGCGACAGTCACGTCGTCCTCGGACCCACCCATGCGGCGAATGGCGTCCAACGCACCATCCAGCAGCTTGTTGGTGATGAACTCGTTGAATCGGCTGACCACGATGCCGAAGCGTAAGCCCTTGGCATCCAGTACACCCTCTATCACCTGCGGCATGAACATTCTCCGTGATGTTCCCGAACTCCGCCGGAGCGGAACGGTATCCTGGTTAACTTACACGTCTGAGCCCGCCATCCCAAACGGTTTGACGGAGCCATCCACCCTCTACCCTGCCTCTCTCTTGCAGTCGTCTCACGTGTCACAAGTGCTTCTTCACAAATGCCCTCGGGCTTTAGCCCGGGATTTGCTGGAACTCACAAACTTCACCGCACTCGACGACCTCGGACTTCAGTCCGGGATGATCCTTTTCTCAAACTACCACCGAACCTCATGCCCTCGGGCTTTAGCCCGGGATTTGCTGGAACTCACAAACTTCACCGCACTCGACGACCTCGGACTTCAGTCCGGGATGATCCGCGTTTGCAAGCAAACACGGGCACGACAGGTTATTGGGCACGTCAGGTTGTTTTAGCGATCCGGTTTTGTCCGTTGTGCCCAAGCGAACTGCTCAGCACCAGCAACACCGCCGCCGGAAGCAGGATCGGCAGCAAGTACTTCTCCCAGTTCTGGTACGACAGCGGCAGCACAATGACATAACTGACAATCAACAGCAGCAGCCGTGAACCGGCACTGGTGAACCCTGCCCGAGATGCGTCCCAGTGAGACCATATCAGGTTGAACACAACGAGGCAACCCAACACGAACGCGACCAGCAGCACTCCCTGCACGATGAGATCTGGCAGCACCGTTCTCATTGCCTTGTGGGCCAGCCCGACGGTATCAATCCCCATCTGCGCCACCGTCACCTGCGACGCCCTGACCGGAAACAGCAGGTAAAGCATGGCGGCGACCGGGATGATCCATACGGAACGTTTCGTCACCGGGATCGTCCTCCACCCCAGCAGCAGCAACGGCGTGCTGTACACCACCAGCATCGCGATCAGCGTGGTGAACGTGTGCGGATTCCAGCGCAATGGTTCGTCCAGCGTCCATTTCGCCAGCACCGCCGGTGGACTCAATCCACCCCACTGCAGCATCAACAGCAGCAACGGAAGCATCGGCAGAACCGCTGCGATCAGCCACCGGACTCCTTGCCGTTTCTCACCACGCCAGAAACCCAGCAGCCCAATCAAGCCAGCGGCAAGCAGGAACGATACCGCGTATTGCCGTGTCAGCATTGCCAGCGCGGCAGTCACGATGAACCACAGCGGCCTGTCATTGAGCAATGCGAGGATCATCGCGAGCACAAACACCTGAAACAGCATGTCGGTGTAGATGAACGCGCCGGCGCCGGTGAAATACGGATTGACCACCAGCCACGCAACGACCACCAGCGCCTGCCAGGCTTGCTTCGTAAACCGTCGCAGCACGATAAAACTCAGCAGCGACGCGATCCCAGCCACTAGCATCGACAGCGGGCGCAGATTCGCCAGATCAGTGCCAAAGAGCCTGCCCCAGGCTGAGTACGCGACAAACGTCAGCGGCGGCACAACCTCGGGATAATCCCACTGCTCAACCTCACCGTGCGCAAACAGCAGAACCGTGTCGTAGAAGTGGCCCTCGTCGCCCCACGGCGGACGGTCCAGCCCACCGGTCGCGACGAGCAAGGCGCTCGCGGTCATGATCGGCAACAGGAACGCCGCCACCATCCACAGGGTCCGAGTCACGGTTCAGCCGTTGTCACAGGATTCAAGTGAGCTGACTACGCGTTTTCGATCAAATGCCCCATCTTGTCCCGCTTGGTGCGCAGGTAGCCGAGGTTCTTCTCATTCGGCTTGATATCGATCGGTACCCGGTCGACCACTTCCAGCCCATACCCCTGCAGCCCGACGATCTTCTTCGGATTGTTGGTCATCAGCCGGATTTTGCACACGCCAAGATTCGAGAGAATCTGTGCTCCGACACCGTAGGTGCGCAGGTCCGCCGCGAATCCGAGCAACACATTCGCCTCGACGGTGTCGTGCCCCTGGTCCTGCAGCTTGTAGGCGTGCAGCTTGGCTTCGAGCCCGATGCCACGCCCCTCTTGCCGCATGTAGAGGAAGACGCCTTTGCCTTCCTGTTCGATCATCTCCAGCGCGCGGTCACGTTGCTCGCCGCAGTCGCAACGCTGGCTGCCGAGCACATCACCCGTAAGGCACTCGCTGTGGACACGGACCAGCACCGGTTCACCCGGTTCCCACGTGCCCTTCACCAACGCGACATGTTCCTTATTGTTACCCAATTCGCGGAAGTGAACGAGATTGAACTCACCGTGCTTGGACGGCAGCGGCACCTCGACCCGGCGTTCAACCAGGCGTTCGAAATGTCGGCGGTACTCGATCAGATCTTTGATCGTGTACATCCGAATGCCGGTCCGTTTGCTCATCTCGGTCAGTTCTGGAACGCGTGACATGCTGCCGTCGTCGTTCATGATCTCGCAGATGACAGCCAGCGAGTTGAGTCCGGCGAGACGGGCCAGATCGGTGGATCCCTCGGTGTGTCCGGCACGGCGCAGCACGCCGCCATCCACCGCGATAATCGGGTGGATGTGGCCGGGGCGGGCGAAGTCTTCCGGACGCGAGGTCGGGTCGGCAGCCTTCAGCACAGTCGCGGCACGGTCGGGCGCGGAAATGCCGGTGGTTGTTACCCCGACGGCGTCGATGGTGATGGTGAAGTTGGTGCTGTGCAGCGCGGTGTTGTTCGACACCATCTGCTGCAGGTCGAGTTCGGCGGCACGTTTCGTATCCAGGGAGAGGCAGATCATCCCACGGCCTTCTTTCGCCATGAAGTTGATCGCTTCCGGGGTGATTTTCTCTGCCGCCATCACGAGGTCGCCCTCGTTTTCCCGGTCTTCGTCGTCCACGAGAATGATCATGCGGCCTTCGCGCATATCCTCGATGGCTTTCTCAATCGGGTGAAAGACGGTTTCGTTGACTGAATTGGCAGCCTTGTTGTCAGCGGTGCCGTTTGTACTGGAATCGTGGCTCATGTCACGGTTCGTCTCGTTGTGAGTGTTCTCACTCATCCTGCCACTCCCATGACTGTATCGTGAATCAAGCTGTCGTTGTGACTGTATCGTGGTAAAGCAGTTGCTGCTGTTTTGTTTGGCACGCCAAATTCGCGCCAGTTTTCTATGCTGTGTGCCCGTGTGCCCGTGTGTCTGTGTGTCTGTGTGTCTGTGTGCCCCGACCAGCTTGCTGGTCGGGATTATCCGCTGTTCACCGTGCCCCTGATGGCTGTGCCAGCAGGGATTATCCGCGTCCGCAAGCGGACACGGGCACAATTCAGAATCCCGCCTGCCGCAGTTTGTCCATCGTCAGTCCGCCGCCGGTGTGCGGGCCGAGCATGTTGCGGACATACTTCGCGATCAGGTCCCACTCGACGTGCACCTTCTCACCCGGTTTCAACAGGTGCAGCGTGGTCTGCTGCCAGGTGTGCGGGATAATCTCCACCTCGAACGCGTCGTCCAACCGTTTCGCGACGGTCAAGCTGACACCGTGCAACGCGACTGATCCCTTCTCCACAATGAACGGTGCGTCCGGTTCCGGCAGCTCCAGCCGCAAGCGCGTCGAACCGGCCAGGGGCTTCACGTTCAGCAATTTGATCATGCCGTCCACGTGCCCCTGCACCAGGTGGCCACCGAGCCGGTCTGTCGGCCGCATCGCCCGTTCCAGGTTGACCGGATCGCCGGGCTTGAACTCGCCGAGGCGGGTGCGGTGCAACGTTTCGCGCACAACCTCCACGGTAAACAGGTTCTTCTCCAGCGTGACCACGGTCTGGCAGGCACCGTTCAGCGCGATGCTGTCCCCGATCTTGACACTGCTGTCGAGGATGTCATGTGCCTCGACGGTAATCGTCGCGCCCTCACCCCGGGGGCGATTTCCACGGATGACGCCGACTTCTTCAATCAGTCCGGTGAACATCAGCGGTTCTCCCGGTGAATGACCCGTGCGGCGACATGCAGATCGTTGCCAATCTTGCGCCACTGCATCGGCGCGAGACGGATCGCGTCATGCACCTTCAGAATGCCCAGGTCGCTGATCGCTTCGATACCGGTTCCGATGAACATCGGTGCGACCACCACCTCCACTTTGTCGACCAGATCGAGGTCGAGGAACGACGTCCAGATCCGGCTGCCACCCTCCACCAGCAACGATCCGACACCCAGCTCGCTGATGATGTTGTGAACTTCACGCAGATCGACGCGACCATTGCCATCCGGATCAGTATGAAACAGCGACACGTTTGGATTGTTCGCCCAGTCGGGCACCGGCGCATCCTTTAGGCCGAAGACCCAGGTCGGGGCGTCCTCCGGCGTGTTGATGATTTTCGAGTCTGGATCGATGCGGAACTGGCTGTCAATCACGATCCGCACCGGATTGCGGCCCGGAACGTGGCGTACGGTCAACTGGCAATCGTCCGCGGCGACTGTACCCGATCCGACCAGTACGGCGTCGTGCATCGCGCGTAACAGGTGGGCGTAGCGCAGGCTCTGCTTTCCGGAAATCCACTGGCTGTGGCCGGTGATGGCGGCGATGCGGCCGTCCAGGGATTGAGCGATCTTAAGCGTGACCCATGTCCGGCCGGTTGCCGCTTTCTTCAGGTACGGCTGGTTGAGCAGTGCGGCTTCGTCCGCGAGCAGGCCGACCTCGACCGCCACGCCTGCGTCCAGCAGCTGTTGAAATCCCTTGCCGGACACTTTCGGATTCGGATCTTCAATCGCGGCAACGACGCGTGCGACGCCGGACTCGAGGATGCGCCTGGTGCAGGGCGGTGTTTTACCGTAATGACAACAGGGCTCGAGGTTGACGTACAACGTCGCGCCCTGGGCCAGCTTGCTGGCTTTTTTCAGCGCATGCACCTCGGCGTGCGGACCGCCGAACCGCCGGTGGTATCCTTCCCCGACGATGACACCGTCCCTGACCACCACTGCGCCAACCATCGGGTTCGGTGCAACCCAGGCCCGGCCGCGGCGCGCAAGCACGATTGCCCGCGCCATCATCTGCTCGTCGAATGTCTTTTCTTTCAGCGTAGAATCCCTCACAAATACAAAAGCCCCAACGGTTTGCTACCGTCGGGGCTGAGATGGACACAGACAGGGAGCCCGTCTCACATGGAGACGACCTCTCCACGCATCCCGAGAGATGCGTATCGTTGTGGTCCGGGGACACGTGTCCCCTGTCTTCTCCCATCCGGACTTTCACCGTCGGCACCGGAATTTCACCGGTCCAGCCTGTGGAGGGTTAACGAGCCACACTGGCTCTCGGGCTCCTCCATTCAGGGTCGCGGGCTTTCACCGCCGGTCTGGAATTGCACCAGGCCCCGAAGACGTGAAAAATATAGCTGTGTTCAGGGTCACGGCGCAATCCGCCGAGAGATACCATCTTTCGTGAAACTTGAGGCTCTTGTCATTTTCTTGGATCTCAAGAGTGTATACTTACAACCGACAAGAAAAAGTGAGCATCGGGTCTTGCTTGCCGGGAGCATGTAACGTACGTTCGGTGCGGCGTGGAAGGTGCACGGCTGAGGGGGACCCCACCTTCTTGTCTCACGGGATAGCAGATTGCTTCCATTTTCGGCTCACCCGGACTTGGATGCGGACTGCGAATCTGGTTAGCTTGGCCGTGTAGGCGCTGGAGGAGCATTGTTCAGATGAGTAAAGTGAGTACCGCGACTTCAGTGGAACACACATCCTCAGAGCAGGATTCGGATGTGAAGGATTCGTCTTCCAGTCAGGCCAGCAGATCCTCGAACACAGATACTGTGTCTCGTCCAGGTAGCAACGGTCATACACCGGATAAGACGTTGGACAACAATTCCGCAACGGCATACATGCAGGTTTCCGGACCACAGCAACCCGGCCAGCCAAAGTTGATTGAGAAGGCCGGTAACATCTTCGGCACGTTCGGCAAGTTCATGTACAACGCGTTCAGTTTCGCCATGTACATGGTTGGCTTGTTCGGATTCCTCTGCGGTGCGTCAGTTCCGATCGTAACGCTGTGGTTCTTCCTAAACGTGGACGTCACCATCCGTTGGTGGCACATCATCCTCGGTGTCGGTGGCAACATCGGGATCTTCATTGTCTCGATGAACATGATCCGGGATCTGTATGTGCAACCGCTGATCGAAAAGATCGAAGCGGCCCAGTCCAAGGCGATGTGGGGCGAACGGCCGTCACGCTACTGAGATACGCCGGTTGTGAAACGACTTCGACGCCCCTGCCGGGGCGTTTTCTTTTGCCCTCCGGGATTCGGCGGGAGCGTGTTTTGATGTGTACATTACCGTGCAGATGAGTTACGCATAAAGTGTTCCGAAACGAACGAGCCCTGTCTGTTCTCCGGGAATCTCGATTAATAGCGAGATCGGAGTGGAATTCCGGATCTGCTGGTGCTTATGTTAGGAACACTTAACTAGCTGAGAAGCATAACGATGTCCCGAGCCCCCCAATGGCACGGGCACTGATTTCTAACGTGGAGATGCGCCCGATGAAGAACGTATTTGTGCTCTTGCTCGCGATTGTGATGACTGGTGGACTGTTGGTTGGTGCGAATGCGGTGAACGCCGGAAACGCCGTGACCAAGGCGGACAACGGTAGTTGTTGCCCGTCCACGACCACGACGATTCAGAAAATGGACAGCGGACATTGCACGGGTGAAGCGATTCAGGCTCAGAAGACTGACGCCTGCTGCCCGGGTGAAGCTGCTCCGATCACGGCTGAGAAGGAATCCAGCTGCCACGACGACCTTCAGGTCAAGACCATCTCGGGTGAAGAGTGCCCGTCTGCGGGTCACTGCCCGGATTCCGGCAAGTCCCAGACGGCAAGCCCGAGCAAAAAGTCGATCTAACCCGATTGACGCACTGATTCTTGAGCTACCAAAGCCCCGCGATGCGGGGCTTTTTCAGATCGTTGACAAACCCCGGATCGCCAGGGGTGTCATTCTGAGCGAAGCGAAGAAGGTCCAGCTTTGCTGCCAACCAATAATCCTAACCCATTGATAATCTGGATCTTCTTCACTTCTCTTCGTTCCGTTCAGAATGACGCGACAGCCGAATTTTCCTTGAATCCCGAACGTTGCCACTTTGTCAGCAGTCTGCAAAACCCCGCGATGCGGGGCTTTTTGAGTCTCATGAAACTGGCCGGCAGTGCGACGTTCACTTGTTGAAGCTGGCGATTTCCTGTTTCGACAGCTTACGGTAGCCGGCGGGTTTGAGCGATCCCAGCTGGACGTCCCCGATCCGCACTCGCACCAGTTCCTTCACCTCGAGGTCAATCGTATCCGCCAGGCGGCGAATGTGATTCTTGCGGCCTTCCTTGAGGATCACGCGCACATACGACCCCACCGGTTCCGCGCTTTCACAGCCAAACGTGCGGCCATCTTCCTCGAAGGTCGCGGTCGCGAGGCGTTTTGCGGACGGCGTCGGCCGGCTGCCCTTGAAGCGCACGAGGTACTCTTTCTCTTTCTCGAAGCTGGGGTGCATCACGTGGTTCGCCCAATCTCCATCGCTCGTGAGCAATAACAGGCCAGACGATGCCCGGTCGAGCCGTCCCGCAGGAAACAAACGGCGCTCAAACGGGATCACCGCCTGCAGCGTCTGCCCCTTCTCTTTCCCCTTGATGAAGGTTGAGAGCACGCCCGGCGGCTTGTGCAGTGCGAGGTAGATGTGCGCTTGTTCGCGGGGGATGATCTTGCCGTCCACTTCGATGCTCGCCTCGCCCGGATCGACCTTGCTGCCCAGTTCACGGACCGGTTTGCCATCGACGAGGACTCGCCCTTCGACCATCATCTGCTCGGCCTGGCGGCGGGACGCGACCCCTCGTTTCGAGAGCAGCGCGCTGAGCCGGATGAGGCCGTCATCGGGTTTCGATTTCGGTTTCGGTTTTTGTTTTGCCATGCTGGAAACTACTGCTCGGAGGCGAAGACTTGCTCGAGGAATTGGTCAATGGTCTCGCGGGCCTGTTCCGCGAGATCGGGATCGTACGCCGCGCCACGGACAGTCGTCGGAGCGTCCGGATCCATGAATCCGCGCTGGGCACGCCCATACACGACGAGTTCGTAATCCACCCCGCCCTCACGCATCTCGTCGATGAACTCGTGCAACTCAGATTTGCCGAGGTACGGGTCGGAGTCGGCATGCAGGACGAGGACCCGTCCTTGAATTTTGCGGCCATCGCTGGCGGACGCCGGCTTGATCGAGGCGTTAATGGCGATGGTTCCGGCCAACCTCGCGCCGGTACGCGCGAGTTCGAGCGCGGCGGTTCCTCCGAACGCCTGTCCCATCACAGCGACCCGTTTCGCGTCCACGATCCAGTACTCTTTGGTGAAGGCGTCGAAGGAACGAAACGCGCGTTTTCGGAAGAAATCGCGGTCGGCGTACAACTCACGGGTGGCTTCCTTCGCCTGCTCGGCGTTGCGGGGACGAACGTCACGGCCAAACAGGTCGGCGACCATCACGATATAGCCCGCACCGGCATACTCACGGGCGAGCGCGATGTCCTTCGGTTGCGGACCGCGCCAGTCGTGGAAAATGATCAAGCCGGGGCGTTTGTTGTCGGCGGCATCATTGTAGACGACGGTTGCTTCGAGCGGGACGCCGTTGTGGTCATACTCCAGCGGTTCTTCACGGATGGATGCGAAACCGGCCTGCGCGAGCAGGAGGAACAGGGTCGAAACGATCAGCAGGTTGCGCATGATGACGGCCAGTTACCAGATCTTGTCGATCTCGGCGCCGGTGTAAAAGCGCTTGAGGATTTCGTCGTAGCTCATGCCATCCGCGGCCATCGCGCCGGTGGCGGTCTGGTCGAGGCCGACGCCGTGTCCGAATCCCGCGCCAATCAGGGTGAGTTCGACCGGTTCGCCCATGTCGCCCATCACCATGTCAACGACAAAGCAAGAGCTGTACAACGCGCTTTCGCTCAGCGCACGGCGGATGTTCAGCTCACCGTGAATGATGTGGTTGCGATGGCTGCCGAGCAGTTCGAGTTCGACGATTCGTCCGGACACGCCTCGTTTGATCGGATGCACGGCGATCAGTGTGCCAATATCAAAGCCGAGCTTGCGCTTGAGGATATCTTCCAGTTCACGTCTGGCGTACGATACTTCCCAGCGGAAATAGCGGGCATTGCGGTCGAGAATGTCGATCCCGGTGCCGCGCGGATTGGACCACGAAACCGGGTGTGAGCGAATCCACTTGTTGACGTCGTCTTCGTTCGTCAAATCATACGTGAACTTCTTCGGATCCTTGACCACGGGAATGCCAGTCAGATATGGCACCGCGGGCGGGTTCCAGAATTCCTGGCTTTCGGTGTGGCCGCCGCTATTTGCGCAGAAAAACGCCTCGCAGACAAGATCGCCGGATTTCAGAACCTGGCCTGCAGTTTCTACAACGGCGCGCGTGGTAATGTCGTGATGCCGCGTGGTTCCGGAATACACCTGGAAGGCGACCGTCGCCGGGAAATCCGCCGTGTCGGACGCCGGTCGCGTAGACAGTGTCGAAACGGTGTAGCTGCGCGCCGCAACCGCCTGCGCCTTCAACGCTTCAAGCGGGTAGCTGTGATGCATCTCGGACGGAATCACGCCCTTGAGGTATTCGTCCAAAGGCAGCTCGTTGATCGCCATCAGGTTGCCGGTGTTGCCGATCAATACTTCGAGCGCACCCTTGTAGGTACGATCCTCAGTGTGTTCCCAGTGGAAGCCAACCCCGACCCGGATCGAATAAACCGTGATTTCGGCGTCGCCGTCCGGTTCAATTCGGAAGCCCTGCTTGACGATGGCGGAACGATCATACTCGGAATCATAGACCTCGACGGTGCCTTGTGCCTTGGTGATGCGGTGGCGAAGCACGTGCGGTGTCCATGTGGTGTCAATATCATACAGCGTGTCGATCATCGGCCGGGCATCACTCTCACGTTCGAACGCGCCGAGGATGACTCGCCAGACCTGGCCGTGATGGACGAGAGTGCCGCCGATTCTGATGTCGCGTCCGAGCGGAAGCACACGAGCCTGATGGCCCTTGCTGGTCAACAATTCAGCGATTTGCCGGGCTTCATCTTCATCGGCCAGTGTGTCAACGAGGACGCTGTAGACGTACTTGGCGGGCTCGGATTGGTCAACCTTGCTGCGCCAGAGGAGGTCGGATTCAATGCCGGAGAAGATCTTTTCACCGGCGAGGTTGAAAATGCTGAAGGATCCGGAAATGCGGAAATCGACGTGGTTGTAGCGCTCGAGCAGACGCACGCGCACCGTGGGTTCGGCCGCCGTCTCGACTGCCGCATCAAGTTGCGTGGCATTGGAGTCGTGGTCCGGGGGAGAACTACCGGGTTGCTTTTTTGTCGACGCCATACTCGTCTCCAGCGCGAGGACCGTCCATAGCATCATGCATGCGAGCAGAGTGATGATAAACCGTTTGTCAAACAATCGCATGCGACCGAGGCTGTACTCTCCTGGTCTCACCGACGTGTGAACCCTCCCCCCGGATAGCCCCACACGTTGGAAAAGTGTGTATGTGGCATAAGCCACGTTCTACTCTTCGTTTTTGCGCGCGAGCCATCCTTTTTCGAGGAAGGCAGCGTGCAGAACGCGGACCGCTTCGTCCGCCTGATCCCGGGGCACGGCCAACCACAGCTCCGCCCCGGCGGAAACGATGCCCGCCACCGGAATGTTCGCGTCGAACAAGGTAACCGTCACGCAACGGTGCAGACCCGGGGTGTTCTCTCGCGCTTGAACGATGGTCAGCCCGCTGTAAATGCCCTCCTCTTTCGAGGCGGAAACTTCCCAGCAGAGCCAGGTTCCATCGCTGTGAATCAGGCGTTCCAGCTTGTACGCATTTTCGGGTTCGACATCCTGACGCGTCAACTTCAACCCATCGCGCCGGGCAATGCCGACAATCGTCGGGCAACCGTAGGGGCGGTTCGTGATGATCGTCCCCACCTTGTCCGTGGTGGTCCTCCCGATACGCAAAGGTACTTGCTGCTCTCCTGCCAGTCGAGCCGCTTCGCTCTGGAGCACGCTGGAACCCCCACGCGCCATGCGTTGAGCGGTCTCATAGTCAATTTCGGACAACAATTGCGCCTGTTCGACGATATGTGGATCGGCAGTGAACATGCCGTCCACATCCTTCATCAGCTCGCAACGTTCGGCTCCGATCGCCTTCGCCAGTGCGATCGCGGTCAGGTCGCTGCCACCCCGGCCAAGGGTGGTGATTTCCTTATGGATGGACACACCCTGGAAGCCGGCGACAACAACGACCTGGTCGTTTTCCAGCGCTTCTAGCAGCCGCACCGGGCGAACATCGACAATATGCGCTTCGCCGTGGGCGGTATCTGTGATGATGCCCACTTGGCTTCCGGTGTAGCTCACCGCTTTGACACCCTCGGCGTCCAGCGCCATCGCCAGTAATGAACAGGAGATCCGCTCTCCCACGGACAGCAGCATGTCCATTTCACGTTTCGGCGGGTTCGGGTGCAACGTGTTCGCCAGTGAGATGAACTCGTCCGTTGTCGCAGCCATCGCGGAGACGACCACGACCACATCGTTGCCTTCCTTTTTCAAGTCGGCAATGTGTTTCGCGACCAGCTTGATCTGCTCCGGCTGACGCAGACTCGAGCCACCGTATTTGCGAACGATGCGGCTCATGCGTCCAACCCCAGCACATCCGCCATCGTGTATGCGCCGGACGTTTTGCCCTTCATGAAGCGAACGGCAGGCGCCACTCCGCGCGCGAGGGCGGAACGGGAGGTGGCACGGTGCACCAGCTCAAGCGTCTCCCCTTCCGCTGCAAAAATGACGTGATGTTCGCCAACAACCTCACCGATACGCTGCGAGGTCGTCTGCGATTCGGCTCCGACCGCGAGCAGCATCTCGTAGATCTTCTTCGCCGTGCCGGACGGTTGATCCAGCTTGTGCCGGTGGTGGACGTCGTGAATGCCGATATCGTAGTCTTTGAGCGCCTTTGCCGCACGGGTAGCGAGGTCGAAGAGAACGTTCATCCCCTGCGAGAGGTTCGGCGCGATCAGGTGGGCGTTGGTCAGGGAATTGAGTGTTGCCAGTTGGTCGTCGTTGAATCCGGTCGCACCGATCACGATCGGGATACCGTGCTGCTGCGCGCGCAGCGCGTGCTCGACCGCCCCCTCGGCGAGGGTGACATCGACCCAGACATCGGCCTCGAATCCGGCGTCAGGCGAGTCCGCCTCGATGGTGCAGCCGGCAATGGTCTTTCCGGTGTTGGCGTCGATGTCGACGGCGTGCGCGACGACGATGTCGTCTTCTTTCGCCAGCGACGTCAGCACCTCGCTGCCCATTCGGCCCGCAGCACCAAACAGGCTGATCCGGATGGCTTCGCTCATACGTTTCCCTCAGAGCAGACCGAGTTTACGCAGATCGTTCTCGACGATTTCAACGTGGGTCGGGTTGGTCAGCGGCGCCAGCGGCATGCGCACCGGCCCCGACGGCAGCCCGAGACGGGACAACACGTATTTCGCCGGCGAGGGGCTGGTTTCGATGAACAGGCTGCGTGACAATGCGGCAAAACGCTGGTGCAGCTCGAATGCGCGGCTGTGGTCGCCCTTTTCATGCGCGTTAAACTGCTCCACGACCAGGTCCGGCACCACGTTCGATAGGACCGATACCGCGCCGTGTCCACCCACCTCCCAGATCGGCAGGTTGATGCCATCCTCGCCGGACAGAATCGGGGTCAGGTGGCCGAAGCGATGCGTCGCCTCCCACACCTGCGTCAGGTTGCCGGACGCTTCCTTCAGGGCAGCGATCTCCTGGATTTCCAGCAGCCGCTCGTAGGCGTTCGGGGACAGGTTGAGAGCGGTGCGGCCGGGAACGTTGTATACCATCATCGGGAAGCCGGGGTTGACCTCCGCGACGTGGCCGAAGTGCCGCAGCAAACCGTCCGCCGTCGGTTTGTTGTAGTAGGGTGTGATCACCAATCCGCCGTCCGCGCCGAGTTCCTTCGCTTTCGCGGTGCGCGATGCGCTGGCTTCGGTGTTGTTGGTACCAGTTCCGGCGATAACCCACGCCTTGCCGTCCGCAAGCTCAACGGCGATTTCAATCACCTTCACCCATTCATCGTGCGTCAGCGCCGGTGTTTCACCAGTTGTCCCACAAGGCACGAGCCCGTGAATGCCGGCGTCGAGCTGGCGTTTAATCAACGTCCGCAAGCCCGGTTCATCCAGCGCGCCGGATTCGGTGAACGGCGTGACGATGGCCGTGAAAACGCCCTTCCACGGGGCGCGCTTCGGTGTCGCGGTCATGGTGCTCCTTCAGACCCTGAAAGGTTAAATCGCGTCCGGGCCGGACTCACCGGTACGGATACGGATGACTTCCTCGATCGGATAGACAAAGATTTTGCCATCGCCGAGTTTCCCTGATCTCGCCGCCTTGGATATGACTTCTATCACACGGGTTTCGAGCTCAGATTCAACAATAATCTCAAGCTTCACTTTCGGGATGAAATCAATCTGGTATTCCCGGCCACGGTACATTTCGGAGTGTCCGCGCTGGCGTCCGAAACCGCGCACTTCGCTGACGGTCATCCCCTGTACGCCGACTTCGAGCAGCGCCTCTTTGACCTGGTCCAGATGGTAGGGCCGAATGATCGCTTCGATTTTTTTCATGCCCTCTCCCGTACGGTTCAGACTGCGAAGCGGATGTGCATGATGTCGCCGTCCTTGACGATATACTGCTTGCCTTCGAGACGCAGCAGACCTTCATCCCGGCACTTGCTCATCGCTCCCAGCCGTAGCAGATCGTCCGCATGGACAACCTCCGCGCGGATGAACCCGCGTTCGAGGTCGCTGTGAATGGTTCCGGCGGCGCTTACAGCGGGAGTGCCGTCCACAATCGGCCAGGAACGGCATTCGTCGTCGCCGACAGTGAAGAACCGGATCAACCCGAGCATCTCGAAGCTGGCCTGGATCACCTTGTCGGCGGCGGGTGTCGCGATGCCCATTTCCTCGAGGAACGCTGCGCGGTCTACTTCCTCCAGCGCGCCAATTTCCGCCTCCAGGGCGGTGTTGAGCACGATCGCCTGTTTCAGCGTACCCGAAATGCTTTTGACCAGTTCGGACTGGACCGCGTCGCCGTCCTGGTCTTCGCCGTGGTTGACGACGATGAGCAGCGGTTTCTGCGTCAGGAAGCCGAGCCCGCGGATCGCCTTCTCCTCCTCGGCGGTATACTCGAGCTCACGCAATGGCCGTTCCTCGTTCAGCAGCTCCAGGCTGCGGACCAGAGCCTGCCGCTCGAAATCGTCGATCTTCTGGCCGCGTTTCTTCTGCGCGTCGATTTTCTCGAGTCGGGGCTCGGCGGTGGCGAGGTCGCTGAGCAGCATCTCAGTTTCGAGATCCGCAAGTTGCATCAGCGCATCCTCGGCGAGGGAGGCTGCGTCCAGCTCGCCATGCTGGAACACTCCGATGACAGCCGCCAGCACGGTCGATCCCTGCAGATGATTGACCAGCGACCGCTTGAAGCCGGACTTCTTCTGTCCGGCGGACAAACCGACAATGTCGAGATAGTCAACTCGCGCGCGAACTTTCTTTGCTGGCGGATAGAGCTGGTGCAGGTTATCGAGGACTGCGTCCGGGACTGTCGCCACGCCCGGATGTGCCTCTTCCCCGACGGACGGTTCCGCCCCGGTAACCGCCTTGAACAACGACGATTTCCCGCTACTCTGCCAACCGATCAACGCGATCTGCATGGATGTTTCCGTTTCTTGCGAGGGTTAGTTCAACTTCCGAAGGCTATCCGATTACCAGTGGTCGAAGGTTCTCCGACTACCAATAGCTGTCAATTGGCGGGGTGTCATCCTGAACGAAGTGAAGGATCTCCAGATTCTCCATACGTCTGATCTTCTGGAGATTCTTCACATCGCTTCGCAATGTTCAGAATGACACTTCCAGTCGGCAATCCCGCCGGTGGGGCAAAATAGACGCCTGCCCGGGTACAGGCAAGCGATGCGCGGGTATGATTCTCCGGATGGAAACGGCGATACGACGACGCATCAGTGCCAGAGCAGATGCATTTGGCCCTCGTCATTGAAGTTCGCGTGGATCGGATCGATTTCGAGTCCCTGCGGGTCGTGCGTCAGGTAAATCTCTTTTACCAGTGCTCCGCCGCCATGCTCACTTGCCCGCCGCACGATGCCGGAAAAGCCAAGGTACCTTCCGGTGCTGTTGGACTTGATCTTGACCCGGCTGCCGATGGGGAATCGCTGCAACATCAGGCACAGCGTTTCCATGGCGTAGGTGTTGTAGACCTGCTCGTTACCGGCGGCCATCTGCTCGACGCAGGTCAGCAGGTCGCAGGAGAGTTCGGTGACCGGATCTTTGCGCAACCGTTCGAACCCGATGGCCGTGTTGACCAGTTCAGCTTGCGGCAGCATCGTCGACGGGGACAGCCGCCGTTGCGGACGCGGCGGTTGATCCGCACCCTTCAGGCCGCTGGGGAATCCCCGGCCGCTGTACCGTTCCTCCTGTTGCAGAATGATCTGGTTCTCGAGATCAGCCTCCGGGTTGCTGCCACGCACAATCATGCTCGCAAAGGTGGGGTGCTCGCGTGCGACGACCTTCTCCAGATCGGTCTGGCTGGTTTCTTCGATGGCGTAGGATTCAAACACTGTCCGGCCGATGAAGTGGATCAGCGCCGCCGAGGCGACGGCAGCCATGTCGCGGACGGGATAATTGAACTCATGGGCGAGGATCAGGCTCAGGCTGGCGCAACGGACCCCGAATTCGATCCATGGATCCGGCGGAACCTTCGGCATGGAAATCAGCGTGGTCACCTGCTGGTGGGCTGCCTCGATCAGGATGTCCTGCAGCTTGCTCAGGGTGGTGTTGTCGAGCGTGCTGCCTTCGCGGGCCGGATGCTTGACCAAAGCGTCCGTCAACGCATTATCCGCCCAGTATTTGGTCACTGTCTCCGGTTTCGGCTGCTCACTCATGCTGAGGCTGAGATCAATATTCCGGGCGACAATCTCCCGAATGATCATCCCGGGATAGACAGCTTCCTCCCCGAGATCCATCACCGGCACACGTCCGGCGCTCAGTTCAGCCAGGCGGCTCAGATGCTTCTTCTGCAAACGGAAACCGGCGGGCGCAATAATAAGTCCATCATTGTCAAATTGGGTGCGACCGAGAACATCACCTTCCTTCAGTTCACCGACGGCGATCAGATGCATCCCATTCCCCCATCTTCCCCGTAGACCCGAACCCTAAATAGTGTCATCCTCAGAAGGACAAAGGTAGAACGTGAAACGGCCCGGGGAAAGTGGGAGCAGGGTTACTCGGCGAAACCGGGAAGCTTTCGCAATCGGCTGACCGCGAGAGGGACGACGAGGGCAAAGATGAGAGTGTTGATCGCAATCTGGGTCAGACTGAAGAGGATACCGCCGATCAGGAATCCGATCAGCGTCGTCTCCGCCATCGGGGCAAACAGGTAGAAGGACAGCGACAGGATCACCTGGTACAGCAGGGTGACAAACAGTCCCATCAACGCGAACAGGGCGATGCGGAGCTGGCCGGTTGAGCGGTTGAGGGGATGACGGACGAGACCGAACAACAGGCCGTTGATGCCCTGGCCGAGCATTTGCGCGACCCACATGGACGGAATCGCCATGCTTGATCCGAGCGGGTTCAGCGCGCCAAAGACTGCATACGCGACAACTCCGACCGCGAATCCGAAACCGGGCCCGAGCAACAAACCGGCGACCGCAACAGTGGCGGTCACCAGTTCGACATTTGGAATCGCAAAAAAGAGGTAGCCGAACGCCACTGCGGCAGCGGCGAGCATGGCTGCGCGGCTGACACGGCGTGCGAGCTGTGAGTCAAGGGACGGCATGGGTGCCGCCTGTGATTAACCCTTGCTCTTCTGCGGAGCGGCCTTCTCGCGAATGCGCGCGGCCTTACCGACACGATCACGCAGGTAATACAGCTTCGCGCGACGGACACGGCCCTGGCGTTCGAGTTCGATCTTCGCGATAGTCGGGCTGTTGAACGGGAAAACACGTTCCACGCCGATGCCGCTGGAGATCTTGCGAACGGTGAAGCTGCCGTGACCCAGACGGCCGCGGATACGGATGACCGTACCACGGAAAATCTGGATACGTTCCTTGTTGCCTTCAATAACTCGCGTGTGCACGCTGACGGTGTCTCCGGGGCCGAATTCGGGAATGTCAACAATCGCTTCCCGGCGTTCGATCTCCTGAATCAGCAGGTCCGCCATGATCTCACCTTCTATGCTGTGTGTTCTTCGATATCACTTGTTCTCGCCGCTGCCGTCCTGTTGACGGTCCAGCCAGCGCTGGTACAAATCCGGACGTAAACGCTTCGTCCGCACAATCCGTTGTTCCAACCGCCATTTTGCCACATTGGCGTGATGGCCGCTGGTTAAAACATCCGGCGCCGTTTCGCCATCCCACTCCGCGGGTTGCGTGTAGTGCGGATGGTCGAGCAATCCGGAACTGAAGCTGTCTCCCGCCGCGGAATCGGGATCACCGAGCACACCGGGCAGCAAACGTACGACAGAATCAACGATCACCGCCGCCGGCAGCTCTCCGCCGGTGAGGATGTAGTCGCCGATGCTCAGCTCCTCATCCACAAACCGGTCGATCGCCCGCTGGTCAACTCCCTTGTAGTGGCCGCAAAGGAACGTCAATCGTTCACGTTGCGTCAACTCCTCGGCGATGTCCTGCGTCAATACCCGTCCCTGGGGACTGGTCAGGATCACATGCGGCTTCGGTTCCGGACGTTTCTCACGCAGATCCGCCAACGCCTTCGCGATCGGTTCCGCCTTGAGCACCATCCCGGGACCACCACCGAGGGGCCGGTCATCCGTGGTCGAATGCTTGTCCGTGGCATAATCACGGAGCTGAATCAGGTCAAACTCGACCGATCCCGCCGCGACCGCCCGTTTCAGCATCGACTCGTTGAGAATCGCCCCAATGCCTTCGGGAAACAGCGTTAAGATTTCAATGATCATCGGGCGGCTCTGGCTTTTCTTCCCGCCGCTCGGGCCGTGGGATCCGGTGCCGTGAACGGGTAGAACTCCGTCCGCTGCCCCGAACCTCGGGATCCGCTTTCTGTTTTTCTTCCGGTAGCAAACCTTCGAGCAATGTCACCCGGATTTGCTTCTTTTCGATGTCGATCTCTTCGATCACGTCCTGGATCGCCGGGATCAACACCTCGCCGTGCGGACCATCCACCTGCCACACATCGTTCGCGGGCAGGTCCATCACATCGTTGATCGTGCCGAGGTCGCCGTTCACCGTGCAGGTGACATGGCAACCAACCAGATCGTCGATGTAGTACAGATCATCCGGGAGCTCGTCCCGGTCAGCATGATCAATAAACAGGCGTCCGTTGATTAAGGGTTCAACGAACTCCCGAACCGGCGCTTCCTTGAACCTCAGGTAGACCGCGCCGGGTTCGATGCGCACACGTTTCGGTGTCAGCCAGTGGATGCGGCCGTCAACACTCTCCAGCCACACTCCGTCGAGCTCGGCAAACCGTTCCGGCCGCCATGTCAACGGCTGCACCTTCAGATCTCCCTTCAGGCCATGTGCCTTCACCACCTGGCCGATGGTTACCCTTCGGTCAGGCTCAGGCGGCTCCGGAACGTCGATTTCGGGAGAAGTATCTTCCGGATCGACCGGAAACCCGGGCGGGAAATCGTCACGCGTATTCATCATTGGAATCGGACGAGCTTACTCGCTCTTCTTCTCGTCCTTGTCGCCGTCGGCCTTCTTCTCTTCAGCCTTGGCTTCATCCTTTTTCTCTTCAGCCTTCGGCTTTTCGGCGGCTTCCTTGGCCGGAGCTTCTTCCTTCTTCTCCTCGGCCTTGGCTTCCTTCTTCGGCTCTTCCGGCTTTTCCTCGGCCTTCTCTTCAGCCTTGGCATCAGCCTTCTCGGCAGGCTTGTCGTCCGCCTTCTCTTCAGCCTTGGCTTCTTCCTTCTTCTCTTCAGCCTTGGCTTCTTCCTTCTTCTCTTCAGCCTTCGGCTCTTCGGCGGCTTCAGCCTTTTTGTCCTTCTTCGGCTCCGGCGGTTCGATCGGTTCCGGATCCTTCGGGACGTACTTATCCTTGGCCTTCGGCTGCGGATTCTTCTTTTCCCGGTGCTGCTGCACCTGGGCTTCGATCTCCGGCTGCGCGGTTTCCTGCTTGACCAGGTCCCAACGCAACATGACGCCGTCCTTGGTGAACAAGCGCTTGACGGTGTCGCTCATCTGCGCGCCGACCTCGAGCCACTTGATCGCGGCGTCGTGGTCCACGACCAGGGTGATCGGGTTGGTGAGCGGGTCGTAATGACCGATCTTCTCGATGTACTTGCCGTCACGGCGCGTACGTTTGTCGAGGGCGACGATCCGGTAGAATGGACGCTTTTTCCGGCCCATCCGGGTCAGTCTCAGCATGACTGCCACGTGCTTCCTCCTCAGCTGGGTGGGAATGGAAGATTCTTCGGGATCATACCCTTCGGCATGCCCCGCATCTTCTTTTGGCCACCCATTTTCTTCATCATTTTTTTCATCGCGGTAAACTGGTTCAACAGGCGATTGACATCCTGCACTTTCATGCCGCTGCCCGCCGCAATCCGTTTCCGGCGGCTGCCGCGGATGATGCCCGGTTTTTGCCGTTCTTCCGGGGTCATCGACAGAATGATCGCCTCGGTGCGCTTCAGCTCGCTGCCATCCAGTTCGATGTTCTTCAGCGCCTTGTTGGCGCCGGGAATCATCTTCAACAGACCCTCAAGCGGGCCCATCTTTTTGATCTGGCGGATTTGCTTGAGAAAATCCTCCAGGTCGAACTGCTGCGACTGCATCTTCTGTGCAAGCTTCAGCGCTTCTTTCTCGTCGACAGCTTCCTGCGCCTTTTCGACGAGCGAGACCACATCCCCGAGTCCAAGAATGCGATCGGCCATCCGGTTCGGATGGAATTCTTCAAACTCATCCAGCTTCTCGCCGATACCGGCAAAACGGATCGGCACGCCGGTGACTTCACGAATTGAAAGAGCCGCACCGCCGCGCGCATCGCCGTCCAGCTTGGTCAGGATGACACCGGTCACCCCAAGCTGGTTCGCGAACGCCTGTGCGGAATTGACGGCGTCCTGCCCGGTCATGCCATCCGCGACGAACAGAATTTCCGACGGACGCAGCTGCTTCTTGATCTCGCGCAGCTCATCCATCAACGCTTCGTCGATGTGCAGACGGCCGGCGGTATCGACGATCAGCGTGTCGCGCCCCTTCTGACGGGCTTCGTCACGCGCGGCCATCGCCGTCTTCACCGGGTCTTTGTGTTCACGCTGTGCGTGAACCGGCACATTGACCTGTTCGCCGACGCGTTCGAGCTGATCGACCGCCGCCGGGCGCTGCAGGTCGCAGGCCGCAAGCATGGGACGCAGCCCACGCTTAGTCATGTACATGCCGAGCTTACCGGAGCTGGTCGTCTTACCCGACCCCTGCAAACCGACCATCATGACAACAGTCGGCGTATCTTTGCTCCGGCGCAGTGGTTCGAAGGTCTGTCCGAGCAGGTGGACCAGTTCATCATGGATGATCTTGATCACCTGCTGGCCCGGTGTGACCGACTTCGTCACTTCCTGGCCGACTGCCCTCTCTTCCACCTTCTTCAGGAACGACTTGGCGACCTTGAAGTTAACGTCCGCTTCGAGCAGAATGCGCCGTACCTCGCGCAATGCTGCCTGAACGTCCTCTTCGTTCAGCCGGCCACGGCCTTTAATCGTTTGAAAAAAGCCGTCTAATTTGTCCTGAAGTTCACCAAACATGGAAACCAGTTGTGAGCGGTGAGCCATGAGCTCTGAGCTCAACAACTCCTTATCGTCTTACGTCCTGGGTCCAGAGTCTTGAGTCCTGAGCAAAACAACAACCCACAGCCTCAATTTCTCAGGATCTGTATCGTCACACCTTGGATTTTCGTCAAGGTGTTTGACTCAATCTCGTTGACTCAATCTCGTTGACTCGATCTCGTTGACTCAATCTCGTTGACTCAATCTCGTTGACTCGATCTCGTTGACTCAATCTCGTTGACTCAATCTCGTTGACTCAATCACATCTTCTCTAGTGATCATGCCCTCGGACTTTAGTCCGGGATCACCAACGGTGCAAGGAACCAAGGTATTCATGCCTCGGACTTCAGTCCGAGTTTTCACTGTCCTGTGCCGAAATCCGGGGGTCTTTTGTTTTTCAAGACTCAGGACTCAAGACTCAGGACTGACAATACCGTTTCACCACTTCCGCGATGACATTGGTCGTCGAACGGCCCGCAACCAGCGGCACGATCTCGACCCGGCCACCGTGTGCCTCGACGACGTCCTTGCCGACGACATCTTCCGGCTTCCAGTCGCCGCCCTTGACCAGCACATCCGGTCTGAGTGTCTCGATCAGCTCGAAGGGTGTGTCCTGTTCGAACAATGTGACACGGTCAACCGCCTTCAGGGCTCCCATCACTCGTGCACGATCAGCTTCCGGCACAACCGGCCGGTTCTCGCCTTTCAAGCGGCGAACGCTGGCGTCCGAATTTAGCCCGAGGATCAGCGCATCTCCAAAATTACGCGCAAGTTCCAAGAGCTCAACATGGCCCGCGTGCAGAATGTCAAAGCAACCGTTGGTAAACACCACGCTCTTGCCTTCGGAGCGCATTTGTTCACGCCATTGGCGCGCTTCGTCCCATGAAACCGTCACGCTATTCATCGTGGGATCTCCGGGCTAAGCCGGGGTGCGCGCCGCCCGGCCATCACAGAAAGAAGGCCCCACGCTGGAGCCTTCATCGCTTCAAACCGTTACTATGGCGCGGGATGACTACCTCAGGCTGACCTCATGCTGTTGTGCTCCCTCAGCGTGATGAACCCCGGCCAACGGGTGTGGGCGATACAAGAATCGAACTTGTGACCTCTGGTATGTGAGACCAGCGCTCTAACCAACTGAGCTAATCGCCCGTATGCTTGATTGAAACAGGCTTCGAGCGGATTATCCTTCCACGCGCACCGGTTCCTCTTCAAGGCAACGAATGTACGACGAGAGCTCCACTTGCGCAAGACGGTGCAGCTTTCCGCGAGGCGTGGCTCTCCTCAGTCCTGCAGCTCTTCCAGCAGCGCCGCCGGGGTAATCGGAACCACACCGACCCGTCCGACCACATATTCCGCTGCCATGGTCGCCAACCGTGCCGCCTGCTCCGGCCCAAGCCCACTGACAAGGGCCAGCGTGATCGTGCTGATGACAGTGTCGCCCGCGCCGGAGACGTCGGAAATGCGGCGCGGTTTGGTTCCGATGTGAACCGGATCGTGTTCGTTCTCAAGGATTGTCATGCCCTGCGAACCACGGGTAATAAGCACGTGCTCGGCGTTCAAACGGCGCTTCAGTTCACGGCAGGCGTGTTCGACGTCTTCATCCGAAACGATCTCCCGGCCCAGCGCATTGGACGCTTCCCTCAGGTTCGGCTTGAACAGGGTCGAATCGACGTAGTCAAAGAAATGGCTCGACTTCGGATCAACGGTGACAGGTACCCCCTTCTCCCGCGCCAGCGAAATGCTCTCACGGATCAGGGTTCGCGTCAACAGGCCCTTGTTGTAGTCTTGTAAGATGACTGCGTCCGCACCGCGCAACGACTGGCTCATCCGGTCCATCACTTCGTCCTGGATCGCCTGCGGCGCGAGGCCGGTCCGTTCCCGGTCCACACGCAGCAATTGCTGGTTACCGGAAATGACACGGGTCTTGACGGTCGTCGGACGATCGTCGCTGACTACCAGCCCGTTCGGGCTCGCCCCCTGGCTGCTCAGCAGCTCGGCCAGCTCGCGGCCGTTGTCATCGTTGCCGATCAACCCGATCGGGATGCAATTCGCGCCCAGGCTGGTCAGGTTGAGCACCACGTTTCCCGCACCGCCGGGCCGCTGCTGGTCTTCACTGACCTCGACGACAGGTACCGGCGCCTCCGGGCTGATGCGTTTGACCGCACCCCAGATGTAACGGTCAAGCATGAAGTCGCCGACAACGACGATACGTTTTCCGCGCATCGTGCGCAGCGTGGTTTGAACAAGCTCCCTATCCAAACTCATCAGAGACCTCAAAAGAATTCAGTCAGGTCAACGGCCACACCAATTAACAACGACCCGGGATTCGATTGAAACCCTAAACTCATCGCAGTGTTCTTACCTGGAAGTTTATAAATTAGCCCTATTTTCATTGAAAACTTACCCTTTTCTTCATGTTTAAGCCAATAATGTCCATCGTTGCCTAAAGATCGTTCTCTATCAAAATATTCGTAATATATCACCTCGTATCTCATTCCACCTGCAACAAAAATATAAGCATTATTGTCTATCGCTTTCGTCAAACCAATAGAACCGCCGATAGTTTCCACCTCTGTATCCCCCCGTACATCATTATAAGTATCGTCAATATAATCCTCATTCAATTTTTCGTAATAGTTGCCTTTGCTAGTAATTGCCGCATATCTTCCATTCACACTTGCATACAGTCCTAATTTTCTCGGATGCAAGCTGGAAAAATAGATACCAAACGGCATTGTATTTAAAACCGTTTCAAACCCGAATATGTATTTTATTGTTGGTTCAATCTTTTCTTCGGCACCCAAACAATTGTAAACGTGAGTAAAAACAAGAAATAGAACTATCAGCAGAACTTTCATTTCCTCCCCCACATTGCATCACTCCACGTGCTCAGGGCGTGTTTTCCAGCGTCTGTGCAGCCACAGCCATTGTTCAGGATGGCGGCGAATATAGCTTTCCAGGGTGCGGGTGAGCTCGGCGGTCAGCTCCACGATGTCTCGCTCACGTTCACCGGTGTTCGGAATCTCGACTTCGCGGAAGCGGAAATGGATGCGCCCGTCCTTTTCGCGCCAGCTCTCGAACGCCAGCACTGTCGGCCGCCGCTTGACCGCGAAGGTTGCCACACCACGGAAGGTGGACGCCTGCCGTCCGAAGAACGGAACGAAGACACCGTCCCGGCGTGCGTCCTGATCCATCAGCATCGCGACGATGCGTTTGCGTTTCAGCGCTTCCAACACGCCACGGCCGGCGTCGGTGCGTTTCACAATCTCGATCCCCGCCGCGCGGCGATGGTGGTCGATCAGCTCCTCGATCAGCGGGTTCGACTGTTGCGCGACGACGTACGTGGTGGGATAGCCTTTCCACGCCGCCCACGCACCAACCAACTCCCAGTTGCCCAGGTGTCCGCTGACCACGATGCCGCCATGCTCATCGTCCGCAGCCTTCTGGAGGGCGGCAATACTCTCGTCGTCGGTGGAAACCCACTTGTCGAACGACCCGTCAACCAGCACCGGGATGCGTGCCAGCTCCCCCGCGACGGCGCCGAAATGCGAATACACCTGCCGCACAGTCTTTTTGCGCCACTCAGGTGTGCTGTCCGGGAAGGCATGCTGCAAATTGTCGAGTGCAACCTCGACGCGGATGTGCAGCAGGTCATGAATCAGGGTGGCGAGGATGCTGCCCAGGCGTTGCGTGGAACGATGCGGCAGTGCGCGGAAGACAGTCGCGACGAGTTTCGCGGCTGTTTCCTCGAGAATCATCAGCCAACGTGGTTTCTTGTGACGGCCCATGCGCGTATACTGTCATCTGGTAGATGGTCGTGGCAAGGCAGAACGTAGCAAACGAAGAAGCGGTGGAACTCCTCCCGGGAGCCAACGGTGCAACGGTGGGAGTTCGACACAACACGCGCAATCAGGCAGGATTCACCCTCACGAACAGACCCGTCCATGAGCCCTCGTGCTATTTTACATCGTGGTTTGCCGCTGCTGCTGGTCATCGTGCTGGCGGCTTCAATCTTCGCGCAAACTCCGCAACAGCGCAGAAATTCCAACGCACCGCAGAGTTCGCAGCCGGACTCCCTGCTGTGGCAGACGAAACCGGAAACGCTGCGCATTGACCGCACGTTGCAGCCGGAGCCCATCCGTCCCAATTTTAATCCGTTCCAGAACGTCGAGCAGAGTACCGAAGAAGCGGCGCAACGGCGGCAATTGTCGCAGCTGAACAATGCCGCACGGCAGTTCGAGTTCATGGGACAGCACGAACGCGCACTCGACATGTACCAGCGGATGTACGATATCGATCCGGACAGCCGGCAGGCGTACGACGGCCTGAAACGCACTCTTGGCGCGCTCGGCCAGTGGGACACGTTGGAACTGCTGATCCGCGAACGGATGGTGAATCCGTCCGGCTGGAGCGACCGTGCCAGCTTGCTCGCGGAACTGGGCGGAGCGTTGTACAAGTCCGGGCAGATGGCGCGTGCGGACTCGGCATGGGATGCGGCATTAAGCGAATCGCCGGTCTCTGAGCGCAATTACCAGGAAGTCGCGGGTGTGCAACTGAGGCTGCGGCTGATGGAAGAAGCGATCGACACCTACAAGCTGGGCCGCGAGGATCTTAATCGTCCGACCCTCTACGCCATCAACCTTGCCAGCCTCTACACCGGCATCATGAACTGGAAGGACGCAACCAGCGAATTCCTGCTCGTTCTGAGGGAGAACGACCGCCGGGTACACTATGTCCGGCGTGGATTGGCCAATTATCCGGACACTCCCGCCGCCAACGAAGCGGTGATCGAGGGCATCGAGGACGAACTGGACGCGACTCGCAGAAGTGAACCGTGGCCGGGGCACCGTGCGCAATTGCACGAGCTGCTGGTTGATCAACGCACCAAGAACGGGCAATACGAGGAAGCTCTGGAAGCGGTCGCGGAACTGGACAATCTGGTCAGTGCGCACGGCGACCGGTTGCTGCGTTTCGCGGCGGATGCGATCAATGAAGGCTACGAGGATGTTGCCGAGCAGGCGCTGGACATCGCGGCGGAGCGATTGCGTGATCCGGAAGGTGCAGACGTTGTCAACCTGATGCGCGCCCAGGTTGCGCAGGTGGAAGAGAATTTCCAGCGCGCGGATTCGTTGTTCACCGTGGTACTCGACCAGCCGGCATCCGCACGTGTCGAACGGTCGGCGTTGATGAGCCGTGGGCTGGTCCGGTTGCAGTTCCTCGATCAGGCGAAGGACGCGGCAAAGGATTTCCGTGGTGTGCGCACTCTCGGCTGGCCCGACTACGACCGCCGGCTGGATTATTACGAAGCGATTGCGCTGGTGCGGATTGACAGCTTGGATGCCGCTTTGATCCCCCTCGAGCGTCCGCTACAACGGGAACGGCCCGAGAGTGACACCCATGTTGGCTTTGAAACCGAGCAAGGTGTGATCACCGATGCCGACCTGACCCATCTCGCCGCGCGGATCATGCTGTGGCAGGGTGACAAGGAAGCCGCGTCCACGTTGCTGGATTCGGTGTTGAGCCCACCGGTCGGGGCGTCCGCAGAGAACGAGACGTTACTCCTGCTGCAATTGCTGACAACAACGCAGGACACAACCGCGCTGGACCTGTACGCCGAGGCCGATCACGCCGGGTTCAAGGGGGATACAGCGCGGGCGTTGACATTGCTCGATTCACTGGCTCAGAACGCGGAAACGCCGGAGATGCTGCGCGTCGAAGCGGGCTACAACGCGGCGCTGCTGCGTCTCGATGGCGGTGACACGCAGGCCGTGGTCGATTTCGCCAACGCCAACCCGGGCCACCCGAAGGTCGAGGAGGCATGGTACCTGCTCGGGCAGTGGTGGGAAGCGCAAGGCAACGCGAACGAAGCCTCCATCGCTTACGAGATGGTGCTGCTTGATTTTCCGGACGGTCTGCTGCAGGCGTTGGCACGACTGCGACTGGAGGAACTGACGCTACAGGAGTTTCTCCCCGAACCGGCGGAGGGGTGAGGCGGCAAGCGGTATACGGTTGTCGGTAGGTGGTTGTCCGTGATCGGTGAACGGTTGATGATAGATGAAATACGATGTCGCCCGGGCTGAAGCCCAAGGGCGTGTGTGCTGTGGGTTCCTGACTTACGGACAATCCCGGGCTGAAGCCCGAGGGCAAGAATAGATACCCCAGAAGCGATGTTCTCCAGATAGCGATGTGCTCCGGATTGGTATGTGCCCCTGATGGCTTTGCCAGCAGGGATTATCCGCACAGATGTCCCCCGCGCAGGAAAGGGGACATGTGAACGGATTCATGTCCTCAATTCGAGTGGGTCTGCTGAAGAGATTATAGTCCTTTTCCGATGTGTGGCGCGTCAAGCCGTTCACTTGTCCCCGTCTGGATTGAGCTGACAGGGGGACAACTGTGGCACAAACCGGTCCCCACACCCTATCCACCCCCGCTATCGACTTGGTCACTCAGATGTCCCCCGCGCAGGAAAGGGGACATGTGAACGGATACATGTCCTTAATTCGAGTGAGTCTGCTGTAGAGATTGTAGTCCTTTTTGCGATGTGTGGCGCGTCAAGCCGTTCACTTGTCCCCGTCTGGATTGAGCTGACAGGGGGACAACTGTGGCACAAACCGGTCCCCACACCCTATCCACCCCTCAATCGACTTGGTCACTCACACCGATCCGACAGCATCCAATGCCACAGATGTCCCCCGCGCAGGAAAGGGGACATGTGAACGGATACACGACCTTAATTCGAGTGAGTCTGCTGTAGAGATTGTAGTCCTTTTTGCGATGTGTGGTGCGTCAAGCCGTTCACTTGTCCCCGTCTGGATTGAGCTGACAGGGGGACAACTGTGGCACAAACCGGTCCCCACACCCTATCCACCCCCGCTATCGACTTGGTCACTCAGATGTCCCCCGCGCAGGAAAGGGGACATGTGAACGGATACATGTCCTTAATTCGAGTGAGTCTGCTGTAGAGATTGTAGTCCTTTTTGCGATGTGTGGCGCGTCAAGCCGTTCACTTGTCCCCGTCTGGATTGAGCTGACAGGGGGACAACTGTGGCACAAACCGGTCCCCACACCCTATCCACCCCTCAATCGACTTGGTCACTCACACCGATCCGACAGCATCCAATGCCACAGATGTCCCTCGACAGTAAAAAGCCCGGCATCACATGGATGCCGGGCTGGATGTCTTACTGAGTACTGCGCACTGACCACTGATCACTGACAACTGAGTACTGGCAACTGTCCCTTACCGCACCAGCATAACCTTCTGCGTGGCGTTCAGCTTGCCCGGAACGGTCGCACGGACGAAGTACAGGCCGCTCGCCAGGTTGTGCGCGTCGAACGTCAGCTTGTGCTCACCGGCGGTGTAGCGGCCGTTCGCCAGCTCGGTCACCAGCTGTCCGGTCACGTTGTACACCTGCACCTTGAGATCCGAAGCTTCCGGCAACGCGACGGCCACGGTGGTCGACGGGTTGAACGGGTTCGGGTACGCGCTTCCGATCGCAAATTCGGTCGGCAGGCTGACGAGCTCGCCGTTGGCATCAGCAGCCAATTCCGCGAAACGATCCGCGCCCGTGGCTGTCCAGTCTTCCGGGTTGAAGTCAAACTCGGCGTCCGAGGTCGGACCTTCCTTGAGGACATAGAACTGGTCCGTCATCTGGAAGCTCGGGTTGGTGTACGATCCGACGTACGCCGTGAACCAGTAGCCACCGCCCGGCGCGAGATCCGGGAAGTACTGGGTCATATCCAGCACCTCAAAGTTGAACATCGCGGGGATGGTGAAGTTGATCCTGCTGACTGGACCAAACAGCTGGCCGTTCGGGAACAGGATCTCGGTCCAGTACGAACCATTCGGGAACGGCTGCGCGATCTGACCGGTGAAGTACACGTCATAGACCACATCACCGCCGCCTGCAGGCACCACCGAAGTCTGCGGAATCAGGTTGAAGATGATGCCTTCCGGATCGGTATCCGCGAGCACGCCGACATTATCCACACCAGCGTACCAGCCCCAGCTGCCGAGGTCATCGTAGTACCAGCTGAACATGACCGCGTCTGCGCCGAAAACGTCGTCGGTCACATCAAACGAGGCGGTCAGGTTGCCACCGGTATCGCCGTCGACGGTGAAGATGACGGTCCAGTTCGCACCGGAATCCAGCGACCACGCTGTTTCCATCATTTCGGTTTCGTATTCCTGGAAGTAGTACTCATAGCTGAGCACAACCCCGGCGGCGTCGGTGATGTCCACATCCGGCGTCAGCAACCGCTCCATCAGGTGCACGCTGCTGCCCGGGTAGTCGGAGTCAACGAGCATGTACGGCGTCGAGAACAAACCACGGGAATTCGGGATCGTGCCATCATCGACCGTCCAGGTGCCCGACGCAACCGTCGTTTCCACCGCCCAGTCCGTCGGGAAACCGTCGTCGAAATCTTCCAGCAACGCCCAGTCCGCCGGATCGAACCAGATCATGGTCACCGGGCCGGCCGGGGTCGATTCACCGTCCGTGTAGTATGCGGTCACTTCGTAGTCGTAGGAACCGTAGTCCGGCAGCAGGTCGAAGTAAGTTTCGTCCGTTGCGGCACCGATGAATTCACCTTCACGGTAAACGCGGTATTCGACGAACTCTTCGAGATCGTCCGTGTTGTTCCACTGCTGCATCGCCTGATTCCAGAGACGCGGGTCGATCCGGAAACGCGGGGTGCGCTTCTGATCGTCAGCCGTGTCGACTTCCGGTTCAAACACATTCTGCTGCAGCACGGCATCCGTGGCGACAGGAGCCGACCATGTCAGCGTGACGCCACCGGTATTCTGATCAATTGTTCCGGACAGATTGGTCGGCGGGTTCTGCGCGAACGCAGGCGCGACACACAGTGCCAGCAGCAACAACCCCAACATCGTTTTTTTCATCCTGTGCTCCCTCCCAGCTTGTCACGGGCGCCATCTGATTGGACAACAGCGGGACCGTGCTATGTCAACGTTACATGTGTGTGCGATCTGAATCGGTACGACAACCAGAGGTGAGGACAGAGCTCGCCCCCGTTCATTTCCGACGTGTAAATATACCGCATCTGCAGTGCGATAAAAACCTGGAATTCGAATTCTCTGAAATTCTCTCAGTACAAAAGGCCGGGCTCCGAGGCCCGGCCTGTGATAGGATCAATCGAAATGTAACAGCCCGTGATTAGCGGACGAGCATCACTTTCTGGGTCGCGTTCAACTGGCCCGGGACCATCGCGCGGATGAAATACAGCCCGCTGGCGAGGTTGGACGCGTCAAACGTCAGGTTGTGCTGACCGGCGCCGAACTGGCCGTTCGCGATCTCGGCCACCTGCTGCCCGGCGACATTGTACGCAACAACCGTCAGGTCCGCCGTTTCCGGCAACGCGATGTTGAGCGTCGTCGTCGGGTTGAACGGGTTCGGGTAGGCTGCGTTCAGAGCATATTCGCTCGGCAGCGTTTCGTTGCTGCTCAGGTCGGCCGTTTCGCTGGCGACCGGCCTGGCGACCCATTCGTATCCGTTCAGCGGGAAGATATCGCCGCTGATGTCCGCGTTCTGAGCGGGCACCACTTCAAACTCGAAGCAGTCGGTCACATACTCGTTGGCGACATCAACACCAACGCAGAGGGTAAAGAATCCCGGAGGTGCGCCGTTCACAGCCTGGTTCAGGGTGAGGTCGAAAATGTTGCCGGAAACGTACGTGAACTGCTCCTTGCTGATGTTGTATTCACGGCCGTTCTGCAGGATCGCGTAGATCCAATACTGCGCAAGCAGGTTGCCGGTCGTGTTGGTCGCGGTGAAGTACAGGTCGTAGTCGAACGTGCCACCCTGCGGAACCTGCAGCGGGTCCGCGGACGGGGTCAGGTCGAGAACGAGACCGTACACCGAGCTGTTCATGTCCCAGAAACCGACACGGGCCGCGTAGTGCGCCACACCGACCAGTTCAATGTCGTCATCCATGTCGATGTTCGCCGCAGCAACCGCGCTCGCGCCGTTGTACAGGATCGAGATGACATGCTTCTGGTAGTTGTGATCGCCGAGGTTTTCCCACCAAGCGACTTCGTCGTCACCCAGCGCTGCGCCGTAGATGTCCAGGTCGCCGTCACCGTCCATGTCCGCCACGCCGATATCCATTACGCCGTAGAAGCCCCAGGAGATGTCGATACGGTCCCAGCTTGAACCAGTGCCGCTGAAGTTTTCGAACACCGATACGGTGCTGCCGTCGCCAACATCACCACAGGCGACGAGGTCCAGGTCGCCGTCGCCGTTCAGGTCGCCGACGTCGATAGCCTTAGGATGCTCGTAGTTGTTCCCAACGGAGAAGTGCTGCCAGTTGGTGCCGTTGCTGCCGATGGACAAATCGTTCCACCAGGCGATTCCGTTGGCACGCGCGCTGACGATGTCCGTCCGGCCGTCACCGTTGAAGTCACCCTTGGCAATGCCGACACGCTGGAATTCGTTGAAATCGGCGTCGGTACGGTTCCAGTACGAGACACCGTCGCCCGGATTACGGAACCAGCCGATCTGGGAACCGGCAATCGCGGCGTCGAGGTCGCCGTCGCTGTCCATGTCGAACAGTTCGATCTGCCACGGCATCCCCATGTTGCCCTGGGCCTGGTCGCTGATCACGTGATCGGTCCACACGGACGCGTCGCCGTTGTCGTTGGACAACCAGCCGGCGCGATGATCGGCCGGACCGTAGCCCTCACGGGCGTAGGCGATGTCGATGTTGCCGTCGGCGTCGATGTCGTCGAGATCGACACGCACGAGACCCGGCATGTTGGTCAGGATGTCATGCTGGGTGTACTGCGCGTCACCATCATTTTCCCACCAGCTCAATGTGCCGCCGTAATACGTGGTGGTCACGAGATCCGGGAAGGTGTCACCATTGAGGTCGGCCACCTGTACGTCAATCGGGCCGTCCATGTTGTTTCCTACCGCCATATACCCCCAGTCCTGCGCGGACGCGATGGACGCGACCAGCAGCAAGGGCAGGCAAAACGCGACTACTTTTTTCATTGCGATCCTCCATGACTGTGAAAAAGCCGGCAGCAGCCCGCAACAGGCTGGACCGGTGGATGTACGTGTTTCGGCAAAGATGCGCGAATTTGTTTGAAAGCTACCCCTCTCTCGACTCCAAAGTTCCAACCGGAGTCCCCGAGAGTCAGGCAAACCTAACTTCGAAATGTTTCCGCACCATGCAGGCTGTGTGGTGAACAAGTACACGGGGGATGTACGAATCCTCTCTTACAACGACAGGGTGTGAAAACGGCTGGTAGTTTATGATTCTTTCATCATACTTATGATACTCCTGTTTGTGATAGAATTTGTAGAAATTCGCCGTTTGTGACCTGTGTCACAGCGGCTCCCGCCAAAGCGGGGTTGGGTTCTTACCCGTGTCGATATGGCCTGATTTCGGGCTCAATTTCGCAGGCGCTAGTAGTAACTACAACCGGCATTTAGTTGTTGTCAACGGACACGGGTGGAGCATGCGAGATTTTTGGGGTTCACCTCACAAGCATCAGCTTTCGGATCGTATCCAATTGACCTGGCACAGCCGCCCGCACGAAGTACAACCCGCTGGCCAACTGCGACGCGTCGAAGCTGAATTGATGCGTTCCGGCGCCGACCGAACCGTTCGCCAGCTCCGCGACCTGCTGCCCGGCGATGTTGTAGACCGTCACACTGAGATCCGACGTTTCGGGCAGCGTGACGGTGATGGTGGTTGCGGCGTTGAACGGGTTCGGTATAATCCCGCTGATCTCATAGTTCAGTGCGGGGTCAGCTGAAATCGTGTGTTCGACAACTTGTGCATCCCCCATAGCGCCGACAGGACCGACGGTGACATTGTCGACCGCGAACTTCACGAAATGGTACTCGTCAAGACCCGGGCCGTGGTTTACATACCGTGCCCGGAAACTGAGCCACAGAGTATCGCCGTGGATCTGGTTACCGTTCAGAACCAGGGATTCAGTTCCCCCTCCTTCGTCCGCGTGCAACCTGATCCAGTACCACGGCCCCGACGGTCCGAAGGCATAGAACGAATCCCCCTCCCCGTTGTTGTATCGTTCCCACATACGCCAGTCATACCGAATCTCAACTTCACTCAGTCCGGAGATGTCAACCGGCGGGGAGGTCAAACGGCACCCCGGTGGGCCAGACTCACGCACAAACGGTGTTGGGAACACATCACCATCCGTGATCCAGTTCCATGTATTGGTTGCGCTGGTGTTGGCGACTGTCCAGGTACGGTGGAAGGTATCGTTGAAATCTTCGTATAGCCTGAAATCGGTGTCTGTCCAAAAGACTCCTGCCGGATTGCTCATGTTGACCTCATGGTTGTCGAACAGAGCCGCGATCCGGTAGTCGTAGTACCCCATTCCCGGCAACTGATCAACATAGCTGGTGTTGGTAACAGAGGTCAGGTACTGATTATTCCTGAAGATACGGTAGGTGACAAACTCGTCCAGCTCGCCGCCGAAATGTGCAGGATCCGGTTCCCAATTCAGCTGAATGTTACCAGCTCCATCATGGGTGACGGCGATATCGGTCAATCGCGGCCAACTGACGTTGATCGTACGGATTATCCGAGGCCGGTTGGTGAAGCGTGCGACAACCCGGTAGGTGTAGGTATCCATCGCCGGTAATTGATCGGTGAAAACGCGATTCTGTGTGCTGCCGACGAACGTGCTGTCACGATAGACCCGGAATTCAATCAGATCGTTGCTTCCACCCGCCCAGTCCAGTGTTACCTCTCCGTCTTCCGCAAGATCGGCTGTCAGCGCATGAAGCGGCGGTTGTTCCATCCAACCGACGATACTGCCATCGAGAATGGCGACATCGAGACGTCCATCTCCGTTGAGATCACCGAAATCATGCAGGCAGTAGGACGAATAGATCGGGAAACTGCTGAAGGTACCATTGTTCGTATTCTTCCAGAAGTGGAGGCCGTTTCCACGCCAGATACCCGAAACGATATCGTTGTCTCCATCCTGATCAAGATCCACGATTTTCGCGGAATACGTGTAAAGCCTTGAGTTTTCTTTCAACACGTTCGGGAGCGAATACTGCATTGATCCCAGGTTCCTGTACCAGACCAGAATGTTGTGGTTTTCCACCCCGCCGACAGCGACCAGATCCGGATCGCCATCGCCGTCCAGATCCCCATTGATCAGCGCATCCCAATCGGGGGGATAGATGTCAAGCCCCTGCGATGTAAAGTTCTGTGCCCCATCGTTCTCAAACCACAGGGCTGGAGCATTATCGATCGCTGCGACAATGTCATTGTCGCCGTCCATGTCTGTGTCTGCAACATCTACCGAAACAGGTTCTATCTGCGCCAGTAAATGCTGCTCGAACTGAAGCCCACCCATGTTTTCATACCAGATCAGCTCCTGATATCCACCAACCAGGTCCATGTCCCCGTCGAGATCCACATCGAAGACACCGATGATGGCATCACTGTCAACAGAGTTAATGACCTCTACGTCTGGTGACGGAGATCCATTATTTACAAGGATAGCGAGGGTTTGCGAACTGATAATCGCGGCCAGATCCTCGTCACCGTCATTATCAAAATCGGCGTTGTCACACCAGTACATGTTCTGGAGCAATC
Source organism: bacterium (assembly GCA_020444425.1). Classification (GTDB taxonomy): domain Bacteria; phylum Electryoneota; class Electryoneia; order Electryoneales; family Electryoneaceae; genus BMS3BBIN04. The sequence continues at coordinate 278,171 of JAHLLB010000001.1, forward strand.
CGCCGTAGACAAACCAGCCCGTGCCCGTGTTCTTCCAGTACTGTGACTCGCCGATGGGCACACCCGCGTTGATCAGGTCGCTATCGCCGTCCTGGTCAAAATCGAGAACAACACAGTCCTTGTTGATACGGTATTCATGGTCAATGACATGCCGCTCCCACTCAGCCAGAGAAGCGCAGGGTAGAACCGTCAGATACAACGTAGCGAACAGGACCAGCAAGGTGACATGCGATTTCATGATTCCCCCTGAAGTGCTTTGATACAAACATGATACGTGCACGAAGGAAAACAAATCTTTCCTTATCTGACCAGCATCAGCTTCCGGATCTCGTGTGATTTACCCGGCACGAAAGCCCGCACGAAATACAATCCGCTCGCCAACTGGGACGCATCAAAGGTGAAGCGGTGCGTTCCGGCGGAAACCGAACCGTTCGCCAGTTCCGCCACCTGCTGCCCGGCGATGTTGTAGACCGTCACGCTCAGCTCGGACGTCTCCGGCAGGTTGACGGTGATGGTCGTCGCGGCGTTGAACGGGTTCGGGTACACCGCGCTGATGGCGAATTCATGCGGGTGCTGGTTGACGGCGGCAACAGCTGCAATTTCCGTTGCTCCCTCACCGTTGGCAGCGAGGGTAATCAAATTTGCACCGTTCGAGGTCCACTCCCCCGCTCCCTGCACGGCTTCCCCGTTTCCGGCGATGACGGTGAACGGGAACGAGCCGGTTCCGGCGGCATGCTGCAGGTTCGGACCGGCGTTCAGGGTCCAGCGATAGTCCCCGGTTGGCGCGAAGGCCGGCACCTCCTGCGCGATGCCGTCCACGTTGATCTCCATCCCCGGTGTGAACAGGAACTGCACGCTGAACACCGGCCCGTACAGGTTGCCGTTGGGCAGGGTGGCCGTGGTCCAGACATAGCCCAGCGAGGGCTGTGTCGAGTTGACAGACAAGGTCAGATCGTAGTCAAACGAATCGCCGCGCGGCACGATGGTCGGTGTGGATGTCGGGACCAGCTCGATCTGGATCGGATCGCTGGCGTGCGATTCGGACTGCGTCCACACCGTCAGCTGGTTCGTGATGGAGGCGGTTCCGGCGATATCGAGGCTGCCGTCCCCGTTGAGGTCGGACGCATACGCCCAGCTCGCGCCCTCGTAGCAGGTGTCCAGCCGGTACTGGGCCCAGGTTGACCCGTCGCCGTCCACGTTCGCCCACCACGTGATGTCGTCAGCGTAGGTCGCTGAGCCATACAGGTCGAGGTCGCCATCGTTGTCAAGGTCGGCCACGTTGACACAGTTCGCGCCATCCAGCGCGATGTCCACGAATCCAGCGGTCCAGCTCGTTCCGGAACCGTCGGTGTTCTCCCACCACATCACCTGATCGGCGAGGTTGAGCGTGCCGGCGACGTCGAGGTCGCCATCGTTGTCCAGGTCGCCCGCTACGACACCGAAAGCACCGTTAATTCCTGTGGCGACGACGTGTTCGGTCCAGTTCAGGCCGGTGCCGGACGTGTTTTCCCACCAACTGATTTCATCCGCGAGATAGGCTGCAACGAGGACGTCCGCGTCGCCGTCGTTGTCCATGTCGGCGAGATCCAACGTGCGCGCGCCAGCGACGTTTACCGCGACGCTGTGTTCTGACCACGTGGAACCCGTTCCATTCACATTTTCCCACCACGATACCCGTCCGGCGTCGTAGGCAACACCGGCGATATCGAGATCGCCATCTCCATCGATGTCCGCAACCTCGACCCCGGACGCGCCGTTGAACGAAGCATCCACCACTCGCGTGATCCAGCCGGTACCGCTGCCGTTCATGTTCAACCAGCAGACAACCTGGTCACCCGAAGCCGCCGCGCCGATGACGTCCATATCGCCATCGTTGTCAATGTCTGCGGCGGTGACCGATTGCGGCCCGTCAAACTCGGTGTTTACCGGATGAGCGGACCAGTCCGATCCTGCGCCGTCCAGGTTTTCCCACCAGGTGATGTCGTCCGCTAAATTCGCGCAGGCGAGCAGGTCGTTGTCGCCGTCCCCGTCGATATCGGCGGCGTAGACGCAGGACGCGCGGCTGAACGATTGCGTGACGGGCTGTGCCGTCCACTCCATCGGCTGGTCGGGCACGATATCCGGCTCGATGCCGCGCAGCACGAACTCCTCCAGCGGATCGTCGCTACCCGGGATGGCGTCGAGGGCATACCACGTGCTCCACGGTCCGCCGAAGCCATAGTTGATGTGGATCTGGTTGATCGTGTTGCTGATGCGCCAGCCGTCGGTGACAATCGCGTGGCCGGTGATGTAGTGCCACATCGGGCGTTCAATGTTGATCTCAGCACACAGCATCGCGAACCAGTCCTCCTGGTTCTCAAAGTCGATCCGGTACTCGAAATCCATCCCTTCTTTGTAATGGAAGAACTCCCGGAATGCGGTGCGGATGATGTCGACATTAGCTGTGGGAATGCCGGACCCGTCGAGACCATAGTTCATTTCGAACGAGACACCGGTCTCATAGCACAACTCCGCGACGGCGGTCATTTCCTCGACGGTGTGTTGCCACGGCTGGCCGTAGGTTGGCAGGATATTATCCCAGTCGTATGGGTCGCTGAAATCTGCGCTTAGGGTCTGGTTCTCCCACTGATAGCTGTGTGACCCCTCGCCCGCCTGCGGCCATTGCCAGTAGTGCATGATCTGAGCCGCGGCGGTCGCCGCGCAGCCAACCCACGCGTATTCACGATCAATCACCGGGCAGAAGATGTTGAACGGCGGTCCCTGGTGCCAGAGACAGTCAAGCAGAACCTGACCGGGCGTGTACTCGTCCAGTTGATTCTCACCGAGCGACGAGATAAACGCCGTCGCGGACGGTTCGGTGAACACGTCCCACAACCGGCTGTAACGATCCACCGCCTCCATGTCGATGCCATCCCGTGCCATCGCATCACGATCCGGATACCGCTCGAGCACCTGTGCCTTCTGCCGCAGGATGGACAGCAGCCACGCGCCAGGGGATTCAGGATGGTCGAAGCTGAGCCTGCCGTGTTCGGCGTACGCTTTCACCGGTGGCAGCTCACGGAACGCCGGGATCAGCAGGTAGCCGTCCGGCTCTACCTCGACGTAGTAGCCGATGATCTCACCGTCCGCTTCCAGCATTCGTTCGAGCCGCACAGTGGCGTTCGCACCGGCGTCCCATTCGCCCGTTGACGCCATAAACGTGACATGGTTCCGGGCGACACGTGTGGCTTGTTCCGGTGTGATGTTTCCGGCGAAACTCGAGCTGAACACGAGGATCAGCAGGGATGCAGAGATGAACAGGATACGGCGCATGTTGGAACCTCATGACGGCATAATGCAATGACGAAGTAACTGTGGAATATAGGTGTTGCAGCACGTCCACCGAAGGCTTTCTCGAATTCCGAACAAGTTTCTACCGAGATTCGCAGGACTTGAGGCGAGGGTTTGGAGTCAAAAGGGACAGTCACCCAACGCGTGAGAGTCCCCTGTTGCGTTCCACAATGTATGTCATCCTGAACGAAGTGAAGGATCAAATGTGTGTCATCCTGAACGAAGTGAAGGATCTCCACATGATCCGCACGTGAATGTCGCGTCATTCTGAACGAAGTGAAGAAGATCGGGCTTATTTGACCGTTATCAAAGCTGGATATTCTTCATTCCACTTCGTTCCATTCAGAATGACACCCTCGCGCCAACAACCGGCAACCGAAAACCGTTTACCGTTTACCGACCACCGTCTCACCTCACCAGCATCAGCTTGCGGACCTGGTTCAGCTTTCCGGGCACCGTCGCGTTAACGAAGTACAGTCCGCTGGCGAACGGGGACGCGTCCCATGTGAACGCATGCAGTCCAGCTTCTCGCTGCCCATGCGCCAACTCCACCACCTGCTGCCCGGCGATGTTGTACACCGTCAGGCTCAACTCAGACGCTTCCGGCAGGGAAACACTCAGCCGGGTGGTGGCGTTGAACGGGTTCGGGTAGGCCGAGCTGAGCGCATATTCACGGGGTAGCGTTTCGTCCGTGGCAATTTGCCTCTCGTCACCCTGAGTGACGGCGGAAAGCAGCGTTGCGCCGTTGCTGGCCCAGTCGTTGGCCCCGGCGGCATCCGTCCCGGTAGCGACGACGGTAAACGGGAAACTGTCCCACGCGACCGCGTTCTGCAGGTTCGGGCCGGCCTTGAAGTGCCACAGGTAGTCGCCGAGTGGCGCAAACATCGGTATCTCCTGCTGGATGCCGTCCACCGCGATGTTCAACCCCGGCGCAAAGAGGAACTGGACGCTGAACACGGGCCCGTACGACTGGCCATTCGGAAGCGTCGCCGTGGTCCAGACATAGCCGAACGCGGGTGCGGCGGTGTTAACGGTCATCAGCAGGTCGTAGCTGAACATGCCGCCGCGCGGGACTTCCAGGCCGTAAGCTGACGGTGTCAAGTCAATCTCAATCGGTCCCGGTCCGTTGGGCGAACCGGACTGCAACCAGACCATGATCTGGTCGGCGTCGTACGCGGCGGCGGCAAGGTCGAGGTCGCCATCCACGTCCAGATCCGCAACATGCACGCACTGTGCTCCTCCGAACGACGACTCCACCCGATGCCGTACCCACTCAATGCCGAGAATTCCCGGCTGGTTTTCCCACCACGTCACGTCGTCCGCCAACATCGCCGTTCCGACCAGATCGAGGTCGCCATCGGCATCCACATCGGCAGCGAGTACGCTGGTGGCACCGTCGAAACTGTCATCGACCGTTTGCGCGATCCATGTGGAGCCGGTCCCGTCCACGTTTGCCCACCAGCGAATCTGGTCATCGCCGAATAACGCCGCGACGATGTCGTTGTCGCCGTCTCCGTCGATGTCGTCCGCGTAGACCGCGTACGCTCCATCCGCGCCGGTTTCGACCGTTTGACGGGTCCAGTTAAAGCCGTTTCCGTTGATGTTGTTCCACCATGTGATCTCGTTTTCGCCGTATGACGCGGTGACCATGTCCTGGTCGCCATCACCGTCGATGTCTGCCGCGTACGCACCGCGCGGCGAGCCGTAGGACTCGGCGACGGTGTGACGGTCCCAAGACAGCCCGTCGCCGTCCTCGTTCTCCCACCAGACGACTTCGTGGTCGTTGAAACTTGTCGCGTATACGTCTGTGTCGCCGTCGTCATCCATGTCCTGACCACGGACAAAGATCGCGCCAAAGAAATCAGCTGAGATCATGTGTTCGGTCCATCCGCCGCCGGACCCGTCGTTTTCCCACCACGTGACATCATTGGCCACGAATGCGGCGCCGAGCACATCCATGTCGCCGTCGCCATCGACATCTGCTGCTGAGACATCGCGGGCGCCGTTAAACGCAGACACTACCGTGTGTTCCGCCCAGACTGTGGCGTCACCATTCAGGTTTTCCAGCCAGACGATGCTGTCTTCGATGTAGCTGGACGCCAGCATGTCCTGATCGCCGTCGCCGTCCAGATCCGCGCTCCACACGCCCGACGCTGCGACATAGTCCTCGACAAGAAGTTGCGGCGCGTCCCACTGAACGGGTTCTTCACCCTGGATCAGCGGATAGATCTCACGGATGGCGTATTGTTCGTTGGGATCGTCGCTGCCGGGAATAGCATCCAGCGCAAACCAGGCGTTGTTTGATCCACCCCAACCGTAATTGAAGTGGATGTAGTTCGTGGTGATTTCGACCCGCCAGCCGTCGCTGACAATGGCGTGCCCCTCGATACGGTAGATCAGCGGGCGTTCATGGTTCATTTCCTCCTGCAGCATCATGAACCAGTCGTTGGTGTCCGGGTAATTTGACCGGTATTGCACATTTGCGCTTTCACTGTAGCGGAAATAGGTTGGCAGCACCCAAGCGGCGTCTGCCGTGTGCGCGCCAGACCCGTTGATACCGTAATTCATCTCAAACGCGACACCGACTTCGTAACAGACCTCCGCGACGGCGTTGCTCTGCTCAGATGTATGCGTGCCGTTGTAGTTGTCGAGTACGTTCGCCCAGTCGTACTCGTCGCTGTAGTCGGCGTACAGCGTGATGTTGTTCCAGTTGTAGCTGTGTTCCCCCTCCCCGTACGGCGGCCAGTCCCAGAAATTCATCACCTGCGCGGTCGCGGTCGCGACACAGCCGACGAGGCAATTCTCGTTGTTGATCACCGGGCAGTAGTTGCTGTACGGCTCGCTCTGGTGCCACGCAGAGGTCAGCATCGCGGTGCCGGGGGTGTAGTCGTCCAGCTGGTTCAGGGTGAGCTCGGTCAGGAAGGTTTGCGTGTCGGGTGTGGTGAATACATCCCACAGGTCAGCGTTGTGCGCAATCTCGGCGATGTCGATGCCGTCCGCCGCCATGTCGTCGAGGGTGCTGAAGCGGGCGAGCGTTTCGGCCTTGCCGGCGAGCACACCTTGCAGCAACGCGCCGAAACTCTCCGGGTGGTCGAAGCTGATTCGGCCTTGTTCGGCGTACGCCTTGACCGGCGGCAATTCACGGAACGCCGGGACAAGCAGGTAGCCGTCCGGTGCGACCTCGAAGTAGTACCCGATCACCTCGTCGTTCTCGACCAGGGTTCGTTTCAGGTCGATGGTCGCAGTTGCGGCACCGTCCCACGCATTGACCGACGCTTTGAACGCAATGAAATTCTCCGCGACGAGAGTGGCTTGTTGCTGATCGATGTTGCCCGCGAACGCGGATACCGTTACTAGACAGATCCCCAGGATGACGAGAGCGGTGCGCATGATTCTCCCCCTATTCCGCATGGTCCGTTGCCTGAATAATATGATAGGCGCAGTGGAATCGACGTCCAAGAGCAGTGCCGCTGTTTGTGATAAAAGTGTCTGCGCTGGAAAGCCCTCCAGAGACCCTGTTGACCCCTTGCGCAATTTTTCACTAAACTTGCCATCCCGCCGCAAGAGGTGCGACGAGTTCAAGTCTCCCCTTGCGGCGGATTCTCTATTTTGTGCACGTTTGTCGCAGTTAATATGGCCGGAACGGCTGGAAAACAGCGGATTTAGCATGGCGAGCATCGAAGACAAACTCAAAGAATTGCACTCGCTTCGTGAACAGGCCCGGATGGGTGGCGGTGAAAAACGGATCGAGGCGCAGCACGGCAAAGGCAAATACACGGCGCGTGAACGTATCGAACGTCTCCTCGACGAAGGTTCGTTTGAAGAGTTCGATATGTTTGTCACGCACCGTCAAAGCGAATTCGGGCTGGACAAACAGCAGTACCTGAGCGACGGTGTTGTCACCGGGCATGGCACGATCAACGGCCGGCAGGTGCTGGTCTTCTCGCAGGATTTCACCGTTCTCGGCGGTTCGCTGGGCGAAATGTTCGCGAAGAAGATCGTCAAGATCATGGACTACGCGGTCAAGGTTGGCGCACCAGTGATCGGCTTGAACGATTCCGGCGGCGCACGCATCCAGGAAGGAGTCTTGTCGCTGGGTGGGTACGCTGACATCTTCCTCAAGAACGTGATGGCGTCCGGCGTTGTCCCGCAGATCAGCGCGATTCTCGGCCCGTGTGCCGGCGGCGCGGTCTACTCCCCCGCCCTGACTGACTTCACGATCATGGCCAAGGGCATCAGCTACATGTTTGTCACCGGCCCGAAGGTAGTGAAGACGGTCACGCACGAAGACGTGACGGTCGAGGAGCTTGGTGGTGCGCAGGTACACGCAACCAAGTCCGGCGTGACGCACTTCGTCGCCGAGGATGAGGACGACACCTTCAACCTGATCCGCAAGCTGCTCACCTTCCTGCCGCAGAACAACATGGAAGAAACGCCGATCCTGTCATGTTCCGACCCGATCGATCGTCTCGAGGACGACCTCAACTACATCGTCCCGACCGATCCGAACATCCCGTACGACATGCGCAACGTGATCGAGCTCGTTGTCGATGACAGCGATTTCCTCGAGGTCCGGCGCCAGTGGGCTCCGAACCTGATCACCGGTTTCGGTCGTTTCAATGGGCGCGCAGTGGGCATTGTCGCCAACCAGCCGAGTGTGTTGGCGGGTGTATTGGACAATAAGTCCAGCCGTAAGGGCGGAGCGTTTGTCCGTTTCTGCAACGCCTTCAACCTGCCGGTGGTGACCTTTGTCGATGTACCCGGCTTCATGCCCGGTACGGTGCAGGAATACGAAGGCATCATCCTCAACGGCGCGAAGTTGCTGTATGCGTACAGCGAATGCACCGTTCCGAAGGTGACCGTGATTACGCGCAAAGCCTACGGCGGCGCGTACGACGTCATGAGCTCAAAGCACCTGCGCGGTGACCTGAACTATGCGTGGCCGACGGCGGAAATCGCGGTGATGGGTCCGCAGGGTGCGGTGGAAGTGTTGTACAGCAAGGAACTGAGGGAGCTGGAAGGCGACGCGAGAGCGAAATTCATTAAGGAGAAGGAAGATGAATACCGCAACAAGTTCGCCAATCCGTACAACGCCGCCAGAAACGGTTACATCGACGATGTGATCGAACCGCGCAACACGCGTTTCCGCATCATTCGCGGCCTCGAATCACTGGCCGGCAAGCGGGATTCCAACCCGCCGAAGAAGATCGGGCTGGTTCCATTGTGAGATATGAGATTTGAGACTTGAGATGTGAGAAACTGCAAGGACATGAAGTTGTTATTTCTCATATCTCATATCTCATATCTCACATCCCAAATCTGAGGTTCTACGACTCATGTACGGTTTTGCAGGCATAGAAGCGGGGAACGGGCTGACGTTGATGCTGGCAGGAATGCTGGTGGTCTTCGCCGCCCTGGTGACCCTCCTTTTCCTGATGAAGTTTCTCAAGAAGGGGTTGGACGCGCAGCGTGCGGCGGTAAACCGGCGCCAGAAAGCACGTGAGGCGAAGGCGGCCGCGGCACGTGGTGACACGGTCGACGAGCCCGGCATCCGTGCCATCGAAGGTCCGGAAGGGCACGACATCAGCGGTGTCGAAATTGCTGCGATTGCGCTGACGTTGCTGTTCGAATCGGAGCAGGTGCACGACAACGAGTCGATGGTGTTGACGTTGCACGGGCTGCCGAAACCTTACAGCAACTGGTGGCAGGGTCGAATCGATCCGGCGTGGCGTGCTGCGGTGACCAAGGGACGTCCGGCAACATTGCAGACATCTGACCCGGAACGCGGGACCAGGGTGTAAGAAACAACTACCGTCCACGAAAGACACAAAAGTTAGCGAAAATAGTACAAAGAGTTTTTGAGTGGCATCAAGTAGTTTTTTTCGTTCGTTTTCGCGGTTTTCGTGGACAGTTCATACGTTGAGAGCAACATGAACACGTACAAGTTCAAGATTTACGGCCATGAGTTCGAAACGCGCGTCATCCGTCGTGACGAGGATGAGGTCGTGGTTTCCGTGAACGGTCAGGAATACAAGGCGTACCTCGAGCCGACCAAGCGGTCGATGCGGGCCAAGCCGACGCCGAAGATGGCACGTCCCGCGGCGGTCCCGTCGGAAGGGTTGAAGAAAACCGCGCCGCCGACGGAGGCCAAGGGTGCGGGTGCGGTCAAGGCACCGTTGCCCGGCTTGATCCTCAAGGTGCTGGTCAAGGAAGGCGACACGGTCAAATCCGGCGACCCGCTCTGCATCATGGAAGCGATGAAGATGGAGAATACCGTCGCCGCGCCGATGGGCGGAACCATCGCCAAGGTGTCGACCGCGGAAGGCCAGTCGGTGCTGGAAGGCGCGGAACTGGTGCTGATCAACCCGGCGTAAAGCCAGCTTCGTCAGAATCATGGAGACCGTTTTTTCCGGGCGGCACGCCTAACTGTTTGCTTTTTCGATTGATGTACAGCTAGTTATACCTATACACGACAGTTTGCTCAAATCGAACAAACGGGGGATTGGTATCATGACGAAGCGTACATCGTTGTTTGTCAAAGCACTGATGTTGCTGGTGCTGGCGTTGCTGATCGCAACGGGATGTGAAGACGAAAAGAGTGCGGTTTCACCAGAAGAAACGTACGACGGCGATGGTTTTCCGGTAGCCATCATCACGGCTACCCCGGACGGTGACGACAGTTCGGATATCGTCGCCGCGTTCCGAGCTGCCAGTGAGACCACGGGCGATGATATTCCAAAGGAACTCATTCCTGAGGTGTACGATGTGCTGTATACACAGAACAATCCGGATGCGGCGCGTTCGTTCCTGAATTCGATGCGGGACGAGGATAACCGTCCAATGGTTGTCGTGGGACCAACGACAGATGAGGAGCTGGTTCGCTGCCTGGACTACTGTGATGATGATCCACTGCTCTTTCTAAGTCCAAATGGAGTCTCTATCGACCACGAACTGGAAGATGAGTATGTGCTCAGCTTCGGCGTCGATCTGCAGCATATCGTGAATGCATATATCAGTCAAACACTTGTTGATCGCTCGATCCTGGAGTACGGATGCCAGATTGTTCTGTTGGTTCCGGAAGCTTACGAAGAAAAAGACAGACTGGCTTCAATCTTCAGCGGATACAGCAACAGTCTTGGTAGTTGGTATATCGAGAACTCGACACTGTTTACGTACAGTCCGGAATCCATCGATATCGTATTGAATCAAATCCGGGACCAGTTCCCACTGGATATGATGGATCCCGATTACTTGTACGTCTATTTCACTGGTACCAGCGACAATGCTGAGGAGCTCCGGAAAACATTGGAATGGGCAGCGAACACCAGTGAGAAGATTCGTTGCATGGCGTCGCCTGAGTTCGCCAGGAATGAAGCATTGTTAAGTGATGCGGCATTTGTCAGAGTTGCGGAAGCACGAATTTTTTTCTGTTTGCAGCCTTCCGTCAACATGTATGGCGGGACAGGGGAATACTACAATCGTCTGGAAGCGCGGCTTCATCGCTCCGCGGATTTCAAGGCGCACATCAGTCATGATATCCACCGCCTGTTGGCGGATGCCGTGCAGTCGATTACACCAGCGGAATCCAGGGCGGGAACCATTGAACGGTTACGCAATCGCATCATCGAGCTGGGCGTGAACCGTGAGGGAATTTCCGGTCCACTTGAGTTCGATGTTCATGGCGAACGGTACAACTTCAGCTTTGATGTTTTACGGATCCACAACGGCCAGTGGAAAACCGATGGCACGATGACGGGCCACAACTTACGTAAATAGGCCGGCAGAGTTAACGAACGATTTAACCGTGAGCACCGGAATTCCGGTGTGAACCAGGACAGCAGACATGGACCTGCTAGGTCAGTTCATTGAATTCACCGGGTTTGCGCAACCCGGGCTGTGGAAAAATCTGATCATGATCGCGGTAGGCTTGTTCTTCATCTACCTCGCGATCAAGAAGGATTACGAACCGTTGCTGTTGATCCCGATCGGGTTCGGGATTCTCGTTGGCAACATTCCGTTCCCGCAGGATGCCGGCCTCAACATCGGGATCTACGAGGAAAGCTCCGTCCTGCATTACCTCTACTTCGGGGTGTCGAAGGGTATCTACCCGCCGTTGATCTTCCTCGGCATCGGCGCGTTGACCGACTTTTCGGCCTTGCTCAGCAATCCGAAGCTGGTGTTGCTCGGTGCGGCGGCTCAGGTCGGCATCTTCATCACGCTACTTGGGGCGTTGGCGCTGGGCTTTTCTCCGGAACAGGCGGCGGCGATCGGCATTATTGGCGGTGCGGACGGTCCGACGGCAATCTTCATCTCGTCCAAGCTGGCGCCGGAACTGATGGGCGCGATTGCGATTGCGGCATATTCGTACATGGCGCTGGTGCCGGTGATTCAGCCGCCGATCATGAAGCTGCTGACGACGGAAGCAGAACGGAAGATCCGGATGAAGCCGTCCCGTTCAGTGCCGAAATCGGAGAAGGTGATCTTCCCGTTGGTCGGTCTGCTGGCGACGTGTTTCATCGCGCCGGGTGCGTTGCCGCTGCTGGGCATGCTGTTCTTCGGTAATTTGCTGAAGGAAAGCGGCGTCACCGAACGTCTCGCGAAAACCGCCGGTACCTCGATGATCGACATCGTGACCATTCTACTCGGGTTGACCGTCGGCGCGTCAACCCAGGCGAGTGTCTTCCTGACCCCGCAATCGATCTACATTTTCGTGCTCGGTGCGGTCAGCTTCATGATCGCGACCGCGGGCGGCTTGTTGTTCGCCAAGTTCATGAACCTGTTCCTCAAGGGGGACGCGAGGATCAACCCGTTGATCGGCGCGGCGGGAGTCAGCGCGGTGCCGGACAGCGCCCGTGTCGTGCAGCAGGTCGGTCGTCAGATCGATCCCGACAACTACCTGTTGATGCACGCGATGGGTCCGAACGTGTCGGGCGTGATCGGTTCGGCGACGGCTGCCGGTGTATTGCTGTCGTACTTCCTCGCGGGGTGATGATCGGTAGTCGGTAAACGGTTGTCGGTTATTGGTAATCGGTAATCGGTAATCGGTAATCGGTAATCGGTAATCGGTAATCGGTAATCGGTAACTGAGACCAAGTAAGAAGTATTGAAGATGAAATAAATCGGGGACACTTACTCCGTTAAGTGTCCCCGTTGCTCTCATCGTCTCTGTACTTCTTTTTACTTCGTACTTCTTTTCTACTTTCGACTTCTTTGCGACTCTGTACTTCTGATCGACTTCGTTATTCCATCCCATCCTTCGCGACACCAATCACACCGCAGGCGACACGTGCGCCCGCCGCTCCGGTCGGTTGGCTGCGGAGGTCATCTTCGCCGGCGTGTACAATGACCCCGCGCCCGAGAATCGAGCTGGGTCCGTGCAAGCTCATCTTTGGATCGATCCAACGGTATTCAGCCTTCCCCTGTTCGTCCGCGACCAAGTTGCCGAGATCGCCGGCATGGCGTGTCTCATCGGCGGGTCCGGCGTGTGGATGGCCGGTCGGGTTGAAGTGTCCGCCTGCCGAAGTCCCGTCCGGCGCGGAGCAGTCGCCGAATTCATGGATGTGGAATCCATGCTTGCCGGGAGTCAGCCCTGTGACGACGGCCTCCACCAGTACGCCATCTTGTGACTGGGTAAAGGTCACGGTCCCGTGGACATCGTTGCCTTGTGTCGGTTGCAGCACGGCGATGGCTTTGGTCACGTTCATCCCCATCCCGTCGTGCATCGGCATTTTGTGATTCTCGTGCATCTGCGCCCAGGTTGTCGGCATCAGGGCGAGCAACAGAACAGCGAGAACGGTCAAGGTGACCGTCAAATTGGCTCGGAATTGCATCGTACTCCTCCTCTCCCCGGCGCACCGGGTCATCTTGTTTATAGCATGTTGGGTACTGGTTGACGTTCTTGTGAACGGATCAGACAGGTACGGAGTTCCGTGCCGATCGGGCATTCGTTCGCCCTCTCGAGGAAGGCTCTCCGCGAGGGAGAACTATCGGGTCCGGGGAGAAATGGAACTGGTTTCCCTCCACAACAGCTCCTAGATTCACACTTTCACCGAACCCACAGACTGAGCGTACGAGGAAATCATGACCGCTGAAGAAGCACTGAAACGATTGCAGGACGGAAACAAGCGATTTGTCGATCGTTCGCACGAATACGCCGGGTTGGACGACGAGAAACGCAAGGCGCTTGTCAGCGAGGGGCAGAACCCGCTTGCGTGTGTGTTGTCCTGCAGCGATTCACGTGTTCCGAGCGAACACATCTTCGACTGCGGTTTCGGCGATTTGTTCATGGTACGGGTGGCTGGAAACATCGTGCATTCGATCGAAACCGGCAGCGTCGAGTTCGCGGTCTGGGAACTGGGAGTGCCCCTGGTTGTGGTGCTGGGACATACCCACTGCGGCGCGGTGACGGCAGCGGTCAGTGAGGAAACAGCGTTCGGCGCAGTGCGGTTGATTCTTGACCGTGTGCTGCCCTCAGTGCATCAGGCGCAGACCGAAAACCCGGGTGCAGACACGGACACGATCATCAATTCCGCTGTCCGGAAGAACGTGTTCAAGTCGATGGAAGATCTGTTGCTGGGCAGTATGGTTGTGCGGCGCTCGGTGCGTGTGAACCGGATGGAGTTGCACGGCGCGATCTACGACATCGAGACCGGCACGGTGGAATGGCTGGGCGAGCATCCCCGTCAACGGGAATGGCTGGAGCTGGGGTAAAACGGGCTCTGGGCTCTGGGCTCTGGGCTCTGGGCTCTGGGCTCTGAGACCTCAGACCGCAGACCGCAGACCGCAGATAGAAATGTGGCCGTGTCTGCTCGTCAGACGCGGCCCCGTTGCTCGTACCAAGTGCTGACCGCAACGGACCACAAGCTCTTGCCCGTGTTGGCTCTGCCAACGCGGATCAACCGCCTACCATATCCTGGCAGCTTCCGCGGGCATCAGCTCTTGCCCGTGTTGGCTCCGCCAACGCGGGTCATCCGCACGGTAAGCTTCGCTCACCATCGACCATCCGCGGCAGCACAGCTTCCGCGGGCATCAGCGGCCATCCGTGGAGTACCGGACCTCTTATTGTTGGTTTACTCACATCTCACATCTCACAACTCACAGCTACCGTTTCCCATGCTCGATCTTGATGCACTTGTCCATCACCACGCCAAGCCCGGCATTCCGTGCGATCTCGGCGGCTTCGTCATTGACAATCCCCAGCTGCAGCCAGAAGTATTTCGCGCCGATTTTCGCGGCGGCTTCGGCGACCGGGACCACGCGATCCGGGTTGAGGAACACGTCCACCACCTCCACCGGCCCGTCGATCGCTTCCAGGTTCGGGTAGCACTTCCTGCCCAGGACTTCGGTCGCCTTTGGATGTACCGGCACAACATCGTACCCATGGTCAATCAGGTATTTGCCGACTTTGTAGCTGTCGCGGTGTTCCTTCGGTGACAGACCGACGATGGCGATACGGCCCTTGGTGTTGAGGATTTCGTTGATCACGGACGGATCGTTCACGGGACGAGTTTCAGACATGGGGACTCTCCAGTAGCTTCGGGTTACTGTGTTCAGGCGAAACTGAGCCAGGACGGGAACAGCAGGTTCAGCAGCGACAGGATCGCGATCAGGATCATCAGCACCCCGAAGGACAGATTCATCAGGAACTTCGGGCTCTGTTTCAGTTTCGCGTTCGCTTCCTCGAGTTCGACGATCCGTTCCCGCAGGTCCGAGGAGCTCGGATCGCTGGCTCGCTGCACTCCTTCCCGTTCAGCCAGTTCAGTACGTTCCAGCCGCAACTTGAGTTCGATGAGCTGGTTGCGCAATCGTTTCGGCTGGCGGTAGAGGTACTCAACCAGCAGGAACAGGCCGAATGCGAACAACGCGCCGTTGATCGCGGCCAGCACAAGACGCATGATCGTCAAACCGTCTGAGCTCATGAACTTCTTCTCGTTGCGGTGAATCGTGACGGGGAAATGTAAACTGTTGCGAGTTCGAACGGATGACTCAGCACGATCCGTTCGCCGTCAGAGAGTATACTCGTTCGCTGGCGCAGGTTTCCGTGGGAAAGCGCGGAGTGTTACGCGAACAGTACCGGGATGGAGAAGGAACCCGTCTTGCGATCAAGCCGGGGCAGACCGTAGAAACAACCATGCCTGCAAACGACCAGAAAGAAGCGAAACGCCGTGCCGCGATGGCCGCCTTGGATTATGACAAGGTGCTGGACGCCGTCGCCGGGCTGTGCCTGACCGGATACGGACGCGACCGCGTTCTCGATCTGTACCCGTCATTCGAACCGGATCCGGAGTGGACGCAGCGTGTGGACCAGGTCGAGACCTTGCGTGACGAATTCGACCGCATCGAGACGTTAACCGGTCTGATCGAACGCGACCAGCCGCTCAATTTCGCGGGTGTGCGTGATCTCGGCGATAGCCTGTTGCGGGCGCAAGTGCCGGGCAGCCGGCTGGAAACCGGCGAATTGCTCGACATCGCACAGATGCTGACCGCGACGGACCGTCTCCGCGAACAGATCAACAAGCGCGCCGACGAGATGAACGCGTTGCAGCCGTTCGCGGACATCCTGCCCTCCGCCCCACGCCTGGTCAGCCGCATCGAAAAGATGATCAGCGTACGCACCGGCCTTGTCGTCGATAATGCGACGCCGGAGCTGAACCGTCTCCGCCGTTCGGTTGAGACTTCGATCAGCAACATGCGCAACAAGCTGGACGGCCTGATCCGCCGTCACAGTGACGCCGGCGAACTCGTCGAGAGTAGCTTCAGTGTGCGTGAGGACCGGTATGTGCTGGCGGTGAAGTCGTCGTCCCGGAACCGTGTACACGGCATCGTTCACGGCATGTCCTCCTCCGGCAACACAGTGTACATCGAGCCGAACGAACTGGTCGCGGCGGGCAACGAAATCCGCCGGTTGCAGGAAGAAGAAGCTGAGGAGGTGCGGCGAATCCTGCGACTGTTGACCGATGACGTCCGTGAACACCTGGACGATCTCAAGGACGCCGTCCTCTGTGTCGGGTTGCTCGACAGCCTGCAGGCGCGGGCGAAGTTCGCGGTGGAGGTCGGCGCGATGCGGCCGGCAGTTCAATCGGGCATGCTCAGGTTGGTCGAAGCGCGTCACCCGCTGTTGGTGTTGCGCAAAGGGATCGACGCAACGGTGCCGTTGACACTGTATCTCGGCCGCGATCCGGATCAGCGGGTGGAGAATCCACGACCTGAAGGTCGTGGGCATGATGGCGAAACGGTCCGTTCTGTGGGGGCGCATCCCGAGGGCGCTCATCCCGAAGAAGCGCTGGGCCGTGCGTTTGTCATCACCGGTCCAAACGCCGGCGGGAAGACCGTTTTGCTGAAGACGCTCGGCCTGTGTTCAGCGTTGATTCACGCCGGCATCTGGCCACCGGTTGGGGATGGAACCGTGGTGCCGCCGTTGGACGAGTGGCATGTGATCATCGGGGACGATCAGTCGCTCGAGGGCGATTTGTCGTCGTTCACCGGGCACCTTGAGAAACTGAAAACGATCACCGTCAGCCCAGCACCGAACAAATTGGTGCTGGTAGACGAAATCGCCGCAGGAACCGATCCCGCCGAGGGGGGACCGTTAGCCGAATCGTTCCTCGAGATGGCGGTCGAGCGGGGCTGGTGGACGCTGGTCAGCACTCACATGGGTGAGCTCAAGGCGTTTGCGCACAAAACGGACGGCGTTCGCAACGGGTCGATGCAGTTCAACCGCGAGACCCTCTCTCCCACCTACGTCTTCCAACCCGACCTGCCGGGTTCCAGCTATGCGTTGGAAATTGCCGCACGTGTCGGCATGCCGAAGAAGGTGGTCAAGCGGGCGCGCACTCTCGCCGGTTCGAAACGCGCGAAGCTGGAAGACCTGATTGAGGAATTGTCGCAGCGGTTGCGTGGCGCGAAGGAACGCGAACGAGAGTTGGAGAAGTCGCTCGCTTCTGCCAATGACCGGGACGCGAAGCTACAGGAGAAGATCGACGCGCTGGAGGCGAAGCGGGACGAACACATCGCTAAAGCCACTGCGGAAGCGCAGCGGATCTTAGACAATGCTAATCGTACGCTTGAGCACACGGTGAAGCAGATCCGTGAGCAGCAGGCGTCCAAGGAGTCGATCCTCGCCGCAAAGCAGCGGTTCGCCGAGTTGCAGGACACGGTGCAATCCGAGGCGAACGCCGCCGACGAACGCCGCAAAAAGCGCCAGCAGAAACCAAAGCCGAAGAAGGTTCAGAAGCCCACTGCCGCCAAAAAGCAGGAACCGGAAACGGTCACGTTGGACGGTCCTCTGGAAATCGGTGACGAGGTTCTCATTGGCGAGGGTGATGTACGCGGTACGGTGCTGGCGTTGAAGAAGACCAGCGTGCAGGTCGCGACCGGATCAATGAAATTGTGGATGGCACCGTCCGAATTACGCAAAGTCGGCCGCAGCCAGCCGACCGCACATAGCCGCGTTGAAGTCGGCCTTGGGGACGAGGACAAGGGCCCGATCAGCACGGAACTCAAGTTGATCGGCAAACGTGCCGAAGAAGCATCGGCAGAGCTGGAAGCGTACCTGGAAGAGCTCGCGCTGGCGAACCTGCCCTATGCACGGATCGTACACGGCAAAGGCACTGGCACTCTGCGCGCGATGGTGCAGGAACGGTTGAAGAACAGCCCGCTGGTCGCGGAGTACCGTTTCGGTGAACCGGGCGAAGGCGGGGACGGTGTCACGGTTGTGCAGATGACCAAGTCCTGATCGTCACCGGGGGAACATGCGCCCGTCTGGCAATCGGGAACATGAACTGTTACCTTGTGCGCGTTCAGGTTGTGACATTAAACCCATGTGGGTCCGATGAATCGCATCTCCGCATTCTCCTTGCTGTTGCTGCTGCTGATCGTGGTTGCGTCGCCGCTGACCGTTCAGGCCAACGAAGTCAAGACGATGTATGACCGCGCCTACGCCCTGTATGAACAGGGACAGCTCAGCTCTGCGATTCCGACGTTCCGTGAGATCACGGAAAAGTATCCGAACAGTTCACTCGCCGACAATGCGCAGTACTGGATCGGGGAAGCGTATTTCGTGCTCAAGCGCTACGAGCAGGCGATCATCGAATTCGACAAGACCCTGACCTACAAGAACACGAACAAGCGTGAGGACGCGCTGTACAAGCTGGCGTCGTGTCATGAACGTCTGGGCAAGAGCGAAACGGCGCTGGAGCTGTACACTCGCTTGCTGGCGGAATTCCCGAATACGCGGCACGCGTCCTACGTGCTCAAAAAGCTCGACATGCTCGGCTCATGAACGGATCAATCTGCCACCTCAAGCATCGAACAAACTGAAGAAGACGACGTACACCCAACCTATCCCTGAGATACCCACCCGATGAACCGACTGCTGACCGTGCTGCCCCTGCTGCTTGTTCTGCTGTGTGCTTTCGTTGCTGACGCGACTCAGCCGATCGAGGAATACACCAACGAGGGGCTGCGTTGGCCGACCGACATTTCCCGTCGCATCACCAGCACCTACGGCGAATACCGCGCGGACCGTTTTCACGCCGGTCTCGACTTCAGCATCAACGGCAGCATCGGCGCCCCGGCCTACGCCATCGACAACGGGCACATCTCGCGGATCAAGACAACCTTCAACGGTTACGGCCGGGTCATCTACTTCACCCTCGACAGCGGCGACATCGCAGTCTACGCTCACCTTGACGGGTTCGAGGATCGGATTGAGGCGGTCGTCCGTCAGCAACAGTTGCACCAGGGCCGCTACGAGATCGAGTATTGGCCGGGACCAGACGAGCTACGCTACGAAAAGGGTGACGTGGTCGCGTATTGCGGCGACACCGGCGCGGGTGCACCGCACCTGCATTTTGAGTTGCGCACTCCGAGGAATGAACCGTACGACCCGGTGATGGCGGGCTTCTACTACAAGGATTCCTACGCACCGTATGTGCGGCGAGTGGCGATCCGTCCGCTCGACGGCGACAGCGAGGTCGAGGGCCGGATGGAATCGCATGTGTTCGATGTGCGGCAGGGAGTTGTCGCGCCGGTTCAGTTTTATGGCAAGGTCGGGCTCAGCGTGCAGGCGCACGATTTCCAGCAGGGCGGCTGGTCGCGGCTGGGTGTAAAAACGTTCGAGATGTACCTGGACGATGTCCTGTTGCACAAGACGGTGATGGACACCTTCCAATACTCGTTCAACCGTCATTCACGACTCGAATTCGACTACGAGCTGCGGCGCGACGGCTGGAACAAGTTCCGCCGCATGTACCCGGTTCCCGGCAACAAGCTGACGCTCTACGACGAGTCCCTCCCCGGCGGAATCATCGACAGCCGGGAGATTGGCGCCGGCATGCACATGGTGCGTTTCCGCGTCACCGATCATCGCGGAAATGTCGGCGAGGCGACGTGGCCGATTGAAGCGTTGCACGAACCAGCGTTGCCCGCCGCCTCCACCCCAGACAGCCTGCCGATGTTTGCATTGACGGAACGAGTTCAGATGGATCTCGACCTGCGTTTCACGTTGACCGGCACAACCGCTGAACTGTTCTTGACGGATCCGGACACGATTGAGGTTGCCCGTGCCTACGCAAACAGCCCGGCGTTTCTCACGCCGAAACGAATGGTCCCATTGCGGCGAGGATGGTACACGCGCACGACGATGTCGCTGGACCAATCCGGTCTGACACCGGTTACGGTGCTGCTCGAGGACACGGCAGGTGTTGTGTATCAGGTTAGCGAGGAGAAACGGCTGATCCCGTTGCGTGCGGGGAACAACCGTGACTTTCATCTGCCGGAGTATGGCCTCAGCATTCACTTCAACGGTTACGGGCTACCTTGGGACATGGTCGCCGAATTGACAGTTGACACCACCGAAACCGGCACCGACGCGCCGGTCTTCACCATCACGCCAAACGACTACCCGTTCCTGACCACGTTCGAGATGACGTTCGATTCTCAGTCAGATCCTTTCCCACGTCACGCGTTGATGGTCTACCGCGAGCATGACGGGCAACGGTGGAACTACCTCAGCAACGAACGGGCGGCGAACGGGCTGCGTCTGATTGCGGATGTACTCAGCTTCGAATCGTTCTCGGTTGCTCAGGATACGATTCCGCCGGAGTTGTACAACCTTACACCCAACAACGGGGCCGCGTTCAAGACTCGCAAGCCGTTGCTGGCGGCCCGAATCCGGGACACGTTCAGCGGGCTCGATATGGCAGAAAGTGGCATCTGGCTGGACGGCGAAGAGGTGATCTGGGTGTACGATCCGGACGCCGCCCGCATTGAATACCGGCCGTGGGAATCACTATCCGCCGGACGCCATGAGTGGCGGATTGTCGCGGCTGACAACGCTGGCAACCGCACCGAGTACACCCGAAGTTTTGTGATTGATTGAGTTCCAGCTATCCAGTCCATCTGAACTTGTCTTTGATTACTCCCCGCCACTGGGGACACTTTGTCCCCAAAGTGTCCCCAATGGCAGAACTATCTGCGTCGCAACTGCTTTGACTCAGGTGGATGTATCCCGGGGACACTTTCGGAGAAAGCGTCCCCCGGGTGTAGGGGCTTTCGTGATCGACTGATCGCTCGATCTCCGGTTTTCATCTCGCCATTTCCCTGACTACCTTCCGTGCTGCATTCTGATGCGGACTGCGGACTGCGGACTGCGGACTGCGGACTGCGGACTGCGGACTGCGGACTGCGGACGCACATTGTAACAGCATACAGCTCATTGCTCATAGCTCAGGACTTACAGCCGTGGATATCCCGAAGCAATACGACCCGAAAGAAGTGGAAGCGCACTGGCGCGAATGGTGGCACGAGAACGATTTCTTCAAGACCAGTCCGAGCATGTCGAAGGAACCGTACGTGATCATGATGCCGCCGCCGAATGTAACCGGCGTGCTGCACATGGGCCACGCGTTACAGGACACGATCCAGGACGAGCTGATCCGTTACTACCGCATGAAGGGCTTTGAAGCC
This sequence comes from bacterium, assembly GCA_020444425.1. GTDB lineage: Bacteria > Electryoneota > Electryoneia > Electryoneales > Electryoneaceae > BMS3BBIN04. The sequence goes on from JAHLLB010000001.1 coordinate 299,468, forward strand.
CACTGGCAGGCGGGCAAGGATCACGCCGGGATCGCGACGCAGACTGTGGTCGAACGGGAGATGAAGAAAAACGGCGAGCCGGACCGTCGCACGATGGGCCGTGAGAAGTTCATTGAACGTGTCTGGCAGTTTGTGGAAAAGAACCGCAACACGATCAGCACGCAGAAGAAGTCGCTCGGTATCTCGCCGGACTTCTCGAAAGAGCGATTTACTCTTGACGACGGCCTCAGCGACGCCGTCCAGGAAGCGTTCATCAAGCTGCATCGGGAGGGCCTGATCTATCGCGGACCGTACATCGTTAACTGGTCGCCGAAGTTGCAGTCCGCCATCTCGGACGAAGAGGTGGACTTCAAGGACGAGCAGGGGCACCTGTGGTACATCCGCTATCCGGGTGTGGACGGTGGCGAGGGTGTGGTTGTCGCGACGACCCGTCCGGAGACGATGCTCGGCGACACGGCGGTGATGGTCCATCCGGAAGACGACCGATACAAGCATCTCGTCGGCAAGGAAGTGGTGTTGCCGTTGACCGGACGAAACATTCCGGTGATCGCGGACGATTACGTCGATCGTGAATTCGGCACCGGCGCGGTGAAAGTGACCCCGGCGCACGACCCGAACGACTTCGAGGTCGGCCGCCGTCACGATCTGGACATGCCGGTCATCCTCGACACCGAGGCCCGGATCCAGGCACCAGCGCCGGAGACCTACATCGGGCTGGACCGTGACGCTGCCCGAGAGGCTGTCGTCAAGGATCTCGAGGATCAGGGCTTCCTCGTCAAGACCGAGGAGTACACGCACAGCGTCGGCTATTGCCACCGGACCAAGGTGCGCATTGAGCCGTATCTGAGCACGCAGTGGTTCCTCAAGATGAAGCCGCTTGCAAAACGGGCTATCGAAGTCGTTCGCAACGGCGAGATCAAATTTGTCCCGGATCGCTGGGGCAAGGTCTACTTCCAGTGGATGGAAAACATTCGCGACTGGTGCATCTCGCGGCAGTTGTGGTGGGGTCACCGGATCCCGGCGTACTACTGCGAGGAGTGCAACTACGTCCACGTTGGCACCGACCACCCGGACATCTGCCCGGCGTGCGGGTCGAACCAGTGGCGGCAGGATGAGGACGTGCTCGATACGTGGTTCTCGAGCTGGCTGTGGACCTTCTCAACCCTCGGCTGGCCGAAACAGACCGGCGATTTGCTGTATTATCACCCGACGAATGTACTCGTCAGCGGCTACGACATCATCTTCTTCTGGATCGCCCGGATGATCGTCGCAAGTTTGTATTTCGTGGACGAGATCCCGTTCAAGCAGGTGTATATCACCGGGATGATCAAGGACAAGCAGGGCCGTTGGATGAGCAAGTCGCTCGGCAATGGCATCGACCCGCTGGAAATGGTCGATCAATACGGCGCGGACGCGGTGCGTTACTCATTGACTGTGCTCAACACCGTCGGGCAGGACATTCGCTTGGATCCCAGCCGTTTCGAGATGGGTCGCAACTTCGCGAACAAGCTGTGGAACTCGTTCCGTTTCCTCGTCAATCGGGAACTGGACGGTGACACTTTCGGAGAAAGTGTCCCCTCCCCGATGGAAATCGAAGATCGCTGGATCGAGGGCCGGATGATCCAGACCGCGCGTGAGCTGGAAGAAAAGATAGAACAGTACCGGCTGGATGAGGCGTTGATCGGCCTCTACCGTTTCATCTGGAACGATTTCTGTGACTGGTACATCGAGACGATCAAGACGCGTATCGGCGACGACGCCGACGCTGCCTCGGCGAAGCAGACGCTGCACTTTGCGATCAACGTTTTCGACAAGATCATTCACCTGCTGCATCCGTTCATGCCGTTCATCACCGAAGAGATGTACCAGACATTGAACGGTGTCATGGGTGAAGCGTGGGCGCAGGACCGTGCGGGCAGCATCGCGGTGTCGCCGTTCCCGGACTTTTCGGATAGTTCGATCGACGAGACGGCGGTCATGGAATTTGAATACGTCCGTGAGTTGGTCGGTGCAATCCGCAATGTGCGCGGCGAACTGCTGGTTCCGCCGGTCGCGGAAGCGCAGTTGGTGATGCGTGCGGACGATCCGAAGCTGGACATCGTGCGTCGTGAGTGGGTGACGGTGAAGCGACTGGCCCGGTTGAGTGGTGACGAACTGGTGACCGCCAACACCAAGCCGAAAGCCTCCGCGACGACGTTGGTCGAAGGCCGCGAGATCTACATCCCGCTGGAAGGGTTGATCGATCTGGACGCCGAGAAAGAGCGTGTGCAGAAGGAAATCGGTAAGCTCGAAGGGTTGTTCAAGGGCGTGGAAAAGAAGCTGTCGAACGAAAAGTTCGTCGCCAACGCGCCGGAGGATGTGGTCGCGAAGGAGCGCGAGAAGATGGACACCTACAGCAACGATCTCGCGAAACTGAAGGCGCATCTGGCGGATTTGAGCTGACAGGTTGTATTTTAGCCCTATGCCAATTTGCAGGGGTTCAGCATGACGAACTACAGATTTACGGTGCTGATTGAGCACGATGAAGACGGTTGGATCGCGACTGTTCCAGAGTTGCAGGGGTGCTTCACGCAGGGCGATACCTATGAGGAACTCCTTGCGAACGTGCAAGATGTGCTGAAGGGTCACGTTGAACTGTATCTGGAACGTGGCGAACCGGTACCACAACCCGGGACACTTACCGTGACCAGCGTCGAGGTGGCGGTGTGAGTCCGCGCTTACCACGAATGACGGCCAGGGAAGCCATCCGTTTGGTTGAAAAGCACGGTTTCCAATGGGTGCGAACAACGGGAAGCCATTACATCTATGAAAACAAAAGGGTCGAAAGGTCTCGATACCTTTTCATGCAGGAAAGATCTTGCACCCCAAGATCCTGAAATCAAGCCTGACGATTGCGGAGATTGATCCGAACGACCTTTGATTCAGAGTTTCTTGGAGCTTTTATAAGACGATCAACCGGGACATGTCATCGACGTGCCCCGTTTTTTTTACTCAAACCTCAAACCTCACACCTCATACCTGCCGTTCACGCCACATACAGCATCATCCCAATCCAGTGGCTGATCGACCCACCGAGCACGAACAGGTGCCAGACAGTGTGGTGGTAGGGAAAGGTCCGCCACGCGTAGAAGACAACGCCCAGCGTGTAACATGCCCCGCCGATCGCGATCCACGTCAGCAGGCCTGTTGGCATCACGGTCAGCATTGGTTTCCACGCGATCACGATCATCCACCCCATCGCAAGGTAGACGAGGATCGAGACGACCTTGAAGCGTCCGATGAACAGCATTTTCATCGTTACCCCGGCGGCTGCCAACCCCCAGACTATGCCGAACATGCTCCATCCCCATGCATCCCGCAACAGAACCAGCATCAGCGGTGTGTAACTTCCTGCGATGAGCACATATATCATCGCGTGGTCCATCTGCCGGAAGAACTTTTTCAATTTCGGTGCGCGGAAGCTGTGGTACAGCGTGGATGCAAGGTAGAGCAGAACCAGCGATGTGCCGTAAACACTGAAGCTGACAACCTTCCACGGATCTCGTTGCAGCGAAGCAAAAACAACCAGTACAACCAATCCTGCTATTGCAAGGGCAGCACCGATGCCGTGGGTGGCAGCATTGGCGACTTCCTCACGCGGGCTCTGGTGCTGCTGTTGAGTGGGTTCCGGTTTGCTGTTTTTGGGCACCGTTTGGTCCTTCTTACCGGTTCGTGGGAACGCAAATTTTGTGGGTTTGGCATTGTACGATGTTCAAACCGGCTCGTGTGCATCAATCAGGCCGGGAACCCTGCCTCTCCGTCGTTGTGCAAGAAGAAACGCGGGACAACAACCAACCCTGACAACAACCAAGGGGGAACGATCATGGCTCGCTACCTGGTCGTATTGCTTTCTTTTCTGATGATTGTGCCTGCCTTCGCGCAGGATCCTGATGTGGCTGTGACGGTGTACAATCAGGGCCTCGGGCTCGTGCGCGAGGTGCGGGATATCAATCTCGACCGTGGAGTGCAGTCCTTTGCGTACGATGGTGTTGCGGCGAAAATGCTGCCGGCATCGGTGCGTTTCCACGCAACCGACGTGGACATCCTTGAACAGAACTTCGAATACGATCTGGTCAGCCAGCAGGCGCTGATGCAGAAGTATCTCGGCCAGATGGTGGACATTGTGCTCGAGGATGGAGTTGTCAGCGGCAAACTGTTGTCGGTCTCCGGCGGAATCATTGTCGAGGAGGATGACGGCGGCGTGCGCATCATCTCCAACGACGCCGTGAAATCGGTTCGCTTTCCCGAACTTCCGGACGGCTTGATCATCAAACCAACCCTGCGTTGGCTGCTCAATTCAGACAAAAGCGGCGACGTCGAGTCAGAACTTGCCTACCTCACCCGTGGATTGAGCTGGGAAGCCAGTTATGTCGCGGTCGTTGGCGAGGATGACGACGAGCTCGAACTCTCCGGCTGGGTACAGATGAGCAACCAGAGCGGCACCGACTTCATGAACACGAAGCTGAAGCTGATGGCGGGTGACGTTCAGTTCGCGGAACAGCCGCCGTCACGGAATCGTGGCATGTACGCCGAAGAAGCGATGATGGCGATGGACGGCGCAGGAAAAGGCTTCGAGGAGAAGAGCTTCTTTGAGTATCACCTCTACACCCTGCCCCGCCGTGTCGACATCCTCGACAACCAGGACAAGCAGATCCGTCTGATCGAACCGGCGACAACCGATGTGACGAAGAAGTACATCTTCGAGCCGAACCGTGGCGGTGATGTCCAGGTCAAGCTCGAGTTCACCAACAGTGAAGATGCCGGCCTCGGCATGCCGCTTCCCGCCGGGCTGGTCCGAATGTACAAGGTCGATCCAGACGACAACACGATGCAGCTGATCGGTGAGGATCGGATCGATCACACGCCGCGTGACGAGGATCTCAGCCTGAAAACGGGGAACGCGTTTGATGTCGTCGCTGAACGCAAGGTGATGGACACGCAGCGCATCAGCTCGAGTGTCCGTCAGCAGATGTACGAGGTTGAGGTTCGCAACCGGAAAGATGATGCCGTTGAAGTTGTCGTGCGCGAGCACTTCTACGGCGACTGGCGGATTGTGACCGAGTCGATGAACGGCACCAAGATCGACGCGAACACCTACGAATGGGTTGTCCCGGCCGGCGCAGACGAGGAAGTGAAGATGTCCTACACCGTGCGCTTCCAGTAGGTTTGATGGGCTGCGGGCTGCGGACTACGGTCAGCGGTCCGTTGACTGAGGTCCGAGGTCTGGGCTCGTGAAGAACGATGTGGCCGTGTCAGAGAACTTGTCTGACGCGGCCGTTTTGTCTCTGATGCTATAGGCATCAGTCCGTTTTCCGCAGCCAGTTGTCTCAAGACTCAGGACTCAGGACTCCTGTGCTGGCGTGAACGTTTGGTCACCCCTATCTTCCCGCATGCCTTCAACCCCTGGAAACAAGAAAGCCGCGCCGCTCGAACTGCCGGTCGCGTACCTGCGCGGGATCGGTCCACGCAAGGCCAGCGCATTCAAGCAGGTCGGCGTAACCACGCTCCGTGACCTGCTGTACTACGTTCCCCGCCGTTACATCGACCGCAGCACCGCGACGAAAATCGGGTCCATCCGTGGCGAGACCAAGGGTGAGGTCTCGATCATCGGCCGGATCACCGAAGTGCAGATGGTCAAGGGCCGGGGTGGAACCAACCGTTACGAAGCCGCGCTCGACGACGGCACCGGCACGTTGCACCTGATCTGGTTCCGGCAGACCAACCGTGTCCGCAAATGGATCACCGAGGGCTTTTCGGCTGTCTTCTCGGGCAAGGTGAACATGTATGGCGGCATCCCGCAGATCGCGCACCCGGAGGTGATGTCGCTGTCCAAGGGCGAGGCGGTGGATCTGCAGCAAGGCAAGGGCCGTTGGATCGCTTTGTACCCGGGCGGGAAAGAGTTCGACAAAGTCGATCTCGACCAGCGCGCGTTGCGAAACCTGATGGACCGCGCGGTTGGCGAATATGTCCATTCGGTGCCGGAAATCTGGCCGCAGCAGTTGCTCGACCAGTTCAAGCTGCCGACGCTCAGCGACGGACTGCGCATGGTACACCGTCCGCACAACGCGAAGGAGCGTGACCTCGGTTGGAAACGGCTCAAGTTCGACGAGCTCGTGTTGTTCCAGTTGCTGTGGTCATGGTCACGACGGCGGAACCGTGACAAGGTGAAAGGGATCGCCTACCCGGAAGTCGGCGGGTTGACCCGCGCTCTGATCGAGGAAAAGCTGCCGTTCCAGTTGACGGATGCTCAGAAACGGGTCATGCGTGAGATATGGAACGACATGAAGCAGCCGCACCCGATGACACGTCTGTTGCAGGGCGATGTTGGCTCGGGCAAGACGGTGATTGCGTTGATCGCGATGTGTATCGCCGTCGAAAATGGGCACCAGGCGGCGTTAATGGCGCCGACCGAAATCCTCGCTGAACAGCACTGGCTGACCAGTCGTAAATTCCTTGACAATCTTGACATCCACGTCGACCTGCTCACCGGCAGCATGTCGGAAAAGGAGCGGCGCGGCAAGTACGAGCGCCTGTCGCAAGGCCAGCCGGGAATTATCATCGGCACGCACGCCCTGATCCAGGACAAGGTGAAGTTGCCGAATCTCGGCCTCACCATCATTGACGAACAGCACCGTTTCGGTGTCGCGCAACGATTGAAGCTGATGGAACCGGACCATGTCAAGGGCCGCAATTTCGACGGGTCGGATCTGCTGCGGCCGGACGTGCTGGTAATGACCGCGACCCCCATCCCCCGCTCGCTGGCGTTGACGCTGTACGGCGACCTCGATGTCAGCCGGTTGGACGAAATGCCGCCGGGACGTGGAATGGTCACGACCAAGGCCTACAACGCCGATTTCGAGCGGCAGAAAATTTATCAGCAGATTGCGGGACGAGTGCGCAAAGGCGACCGTGCCTATGTCATTTTCCCGCTCGTGGAACAATCGGAGAAGCTCGACCTCGCCGCTGCGGAAACCGGGCATGAGGAGTTGTCCGCCGGTGCCTTCAAAGGGCTGAAGGTCGGCCTGTTGCACGGCCGGATGAAGATGGAGGAAAAGGCGGAGGCGATGCGCAAGTTCGCGTCCGGGGAAACGCCGGTGCTGGTCTCAACGACCGTTGTCGAAGTCGGTGTCGATGTGCCGGAAGCGACGATCATGATCATCGAACACGCCGAGCGTTTCGGCCTTAGCCAGCTGCACCAGTTGCGTGGGCGAATCGGACGTGGCGGACGCGATGGCTTCTGCTGCCTGTTCTTCTATCCCCCACTCGGCCGCACGGCGGAAGGGCGATTGTCGATCATGCAGAAGACGACGGACGGCTTTGTCATTGCCGAGGAAGATCTGCGGCTGCGCGGCATGGGTGACTTTTTCGGTGTCAAGCAGAGCGGTCTGCCACCGTTGCGTTTCTCGGATATCGTCGAGGATCAGGATCTGGTGCGTCTCACGCGCAAGGTCGCGGATGACCTGATCAACCAGAGTCCCGACCTGAGACAATTCCCTGCGCTCGAAAAGGAATTCCGCCGGACGGCGCTGGGGCGTGTTGGCTGGCTCGAGGCGGGGTGATCTGAGTGGTGAGTGGTGAGTAAAACAACACATCCTCTAAACAACAAATCCACCAGTTTCGATATGGACGAAATCCAAAGGTCGCGACAGATGTCGCGACCTTTGGAATGAAAGCTTGCCTGGTACCGGGCCTGTGGTTAGAAGTCCGCTCCGATGGAGAAATAGTATCTCGGTTTGGTGACGGTGTCCAGCTCGTTCTTCCACGCCATGTCCCATTTCAGCAAGAAAATGCCTAGATTGGCCCGGAATCCCCAGCCGTAGCCCATGTGGAAATCGTCGAACTGGGCGTTCCCGTCGGGCGGGTCATCAATGAAGCGGAAGAAGTCGTCACTCCACACCGCGCCGGCGTCGAGGAAAATTGCGCCACGGATGTTGCTGAAGTAGAATGGTAGCGGCCACCCGAACAGCACCTGGCGAATCAATGGGAAGCGGAACTCGTTGTTCAGCAGCACGTACCGGTTGCCGTAATCCTCATAGTAATCCGCGCCACGCAACGGCGTCGCGAACCCGGAGAAGTAGATATCCTCGATGTCATCCCGGATGTACCCGCCCTCGAAGCGACGGTTGATCCAGTTGCTGACACCGCCGAGGAAGAAGGTCTGCGGGTGTTGGCCGAAACTGGCCGCACCAGACAGACGGAACGCGAAGCTGTAGTCCAGGCCAACGTGGTAATACTTGCGCGCGTCCAGCGACACGGTCTGGAAATCCAGTCCCCATAAATCCTTGGACGTCTTCGGGTCTTCTCCGTCGAGGTCCGGACTGTAGGCAAATCCGATACGATACCGGTGTCCGTTCAGCGGACCAGTCCAGCCCCAGAGGGTGTTGTCGTGGACGTACGCAATCGACGGCAGGATGAAGTGCATCTTGCGGTCAGGGATATAGTCGTAGCGATCGTAATCCCAGCGGTCGCGGTCGATGTTGACCAGGCTGGCGGAGAAGTCGAACCGGTTGTAGCGTGAGAATGGGTAGCTCACGGTTCCGGACGCACCCCAGTTGCGGTCACGGATATCGCCACCGTCGAAGAAGTAGACGTTGTGGAACGCGCCGCCACCGAAGTCCCACCGTTCCGGCAAGTGGTAGTAGTAGAGATTGAAGTTGCTGTTCTCGAAGTTGTAGTAGAGGTCGGTTCCAATGAAGATGACATGATTGCCGAGCACGTCGGATATCATGATCTGGCCATACCCCTGCAACCCGAAGAACGCACTGTACCCCGCCGCCGCGGAGACAATATCCGGACTGAACTTGAGCTTGTACTTGCGTGGGATGAAACGCCCGTCCGCGCCAAGGATCGAATCCTGTTCGACGTCGGTGAGTTCGGTGTCGTTGTCGTCGCTTCCACTCCATCCCGCCGGATAGAAGATGAAATTGCGATACGTGCCCGAGGCACCTTCTTCTGCCGGACGGGTCCGCCGTCCAGACACCAGCCGCACCTTTTCCTCGTGCTCGGTGGTATCATTCACCGCCACCGTGGAGTCCAGCTGCGCTGCTTCGTGCGCGGTCAGGGACGTGTCAGTCACGGTCGAATCGGAAACGTCCAGGTTCAGGTCTTCCTCGTTGACAACGAGCTGGTCTTCGTCAAGGATGACGGTGCCGTTGCCTATCGCGAACGCCGTATCAAACGGGGATTTCTCAAGCAAGGTTTCGGGTTCGACAGCGAGAGTGTCCATGCTGGTGCCAACAGAATCGCCAATGGCTTCATGCCCGAGCGCCTCGAGGATTTCCTGTTCTTCCGGACTGCCCGGTTCAACCGGTTTGCCGCCTGTGAGTTGATCAAGCCACGGGTTTCCATTCGGACCGTTGAGCCCGTTCTCCGCCAGCTCGGTCATCGCCTTCATCCGCGCTTCGAGGTCGTCGGAATCCTTGATGATGCCGCGCACCTTCTGCTGATAATACGTCAGGCTCGGTTTCTTGCGGCGATCTTCATCGAACGGATTCTTGTACAGGTACAGATCGTACCCAGCGTTGAAGAAACTGGCGAAGGCAACACTTCCGTTGTCCGACCAACTCGGCGTGAACACACCCGTCAGGATGTCTGTCGTCGCCCAGGTCTCGTCCGTGTTCAGATCATGCATGTACAGGTTGTACGCACCGCTGCGGTCGGAGACGAAGCTGATGACCCCTTCCCTTGAGGTAAACGATGGCGATCGATCCTCATAAACGTCGTTGGTCAGCCGGGTAATCGTGTTCGTGTCAAGGTTGATCATGTAGACGTCGTGCTGCTCGTAGTTCTGTTCCCACAGGTCCAGAACTGTCCCGCTTGCTGACAGCTTGTCGCCACGGTCGGAAATAAACAGCACGTCACCATTCGGCCCCCACTCAGGGTCATAGTCGCTGTAACGGTCGTCGGTTACCTTGGCAAGGCTTTCCACATCGCCGATGTTGAACACGTACAGGTCCGTTTGACCGTCCGCATAGGCGGAGAACAGGATGCGTGACCCATCCGGCGACCAGCTCGGGCTGAACAGGCCGTCGAGACCGAATTTGTACTCGCCGGTGATTTCGCCGTCGTCAACGTTCAGCGTGTACAGCGCATCCTCGCCGCCGTCTTCCGCGACGAATGCGATGGACCGTCCATCGGGCGACCAGTCAATCCACGGCCGCAGCCATAGCAACTGCTCAAACAGGTACACCCCGCCGCCGCCACTGACCACCTTCTCCTCGACTTCACCGGTGACCGTGTTGACCAGGTACATGCTCATGTAGTCGTCCTTGTCGGAGAGCATGATCAATCGATCACCCTCGGGCGACAAGGCCGGAGACGTGTTGACGAAGTTGTACCACTCTTCATGGTCAGTGATCCGGACCGCAAAATCTTCCGGGGATTCAAAGTGTGCCGCTGTTGGCCAGATCTGGCGCTTCAGATGCTTGTGCCAGCGTTCGGACAGCTCTTCCAGGTCGTACCCGAGCACATCCTTGACCGCTGTGCCGAAATTCCTCCGGCTGCGGACCTTGCGCAGCAGTTCGCCGACTTTTTCCGGTCCGTAACGTTCCTCGAGGAAATACAGCAGCGACTGGCCACCCTTGTAGATGAAGTAGCCCTGCAGGTAATCCAGCGGCATCAGGTAATCGTTGATGATCGCGTCGCGGAGGTACATGTCCGCTTCATTTCCCCAGCCGTAGCGGCTTTCGTACTCGGCAATACCTTCAATGAACCACAGCGGTAGCGGCAGACGGCTGATCCCGGTGAGGATGCTCTGCACCCCTTCCCCATAGAGCATGCGCAGCATGACCGCGTGCGTCAGCTCATGGTGAATGACGTGCCGGAACATCGAATTCGATCCCTGGAATGGGATCACGACACGGTTCTTGAGGAATTCGGTGAAGCCGCCGGTGGATTCGCTGGGTGTACCGCCGCTGACATTGTTGTTCTGGAACGAGTTGTGACTTGGGAAAACGATAATCGAGATCCGGCCCTCGAGGGTGTAGTTCCACGAATCCTCGATTGCGACCAGCGCTTCTTCCGCTTCCCAGCCGGTAAACTCGCCCGCTTCGAAATATTCCTGCGGGTAGTAGATATCGAAGTGTTCGGTCTTGAGGAAGTACCACGTGAAATCGCGGTAATTGACCTTGTTCTGGCCGAAGTACTGCGCGTTCGCAACGGGAATATGCAGCAGCAGCGCGAACAACAGGAGGCCGGCCAACCAGCCGAAGGTGCGTCGTCGAGAGTGCCCGGCACCAAAGGTCAGGGGGTCAGTGCGATGAAGAGAGCGTCTGTGCGTCAACGGGTGACGCAACTTTGGCGCGAGCATAATGCCACTCGTGTCGGTAAATGAAGAACCCATTGCAGATCGTATACTCGCTGGTGAGCGTTGAAGATCCAACCCCGTAAGGTAGGCGCTGGAGTTCGTGGAAAACAGCCCACGTTGAACAATGCAGGCAGCCTTCGTGTTTGCCGCGAGATCTCCGGTCACTTGCCGCCGCTCCAGTCACTTCGCCGCTGCTCCGAGACACGAAGCATCTCGTTCACCCGGTGCCGGACGGTGTGCCCCTCGAGCACAGCTTTACGCATCCTTTCCCCGATCTCCGCTCGCAGACTCGGCTTCGCAATCAGTTCGCTGACCTTCGTCTGCAAATCAGCGGCGGACGTGAACGCAATCCTGTCCGCCAGCTCTGCACCGAACAATTCCGGCAACGCCGCGAGATCATCGTTGAGCACCGCTCGGCCGCACGCTCCCACATCAAACGGCCGCTGGTTCGGATGGGTCTGCATCTGCAGGTTTGTCAACGAGATGTGCACGGCATCGGTTCGGTACAGTTTCGGCAAATCGGTGTAGAAATCCAGCGGTTCGCGCAGCTCGATGCGTTCGTCCAGCAGTCCTTCCCAGCCCATGCCGAAGACCGTCAGGTGATTGGACGCGAGAGAATTCAACAGGTTTACCCGGTACGCCAGGTTCGCCTGCTGTACCGCATAGGCCGGGAGCCGCCGCTTGGCTTCCAGATCCAAAGTTTTCTCAGGATCGAGCGTTCCGAGCAGCTCGTCAACGCGTTCGTGTGCTGGCGGTTGGCGTGTCCGCAGGATCTCCGTTTCCAGTGCACGCGCCGCCTTGCCCGCAATTTCGGACTTGTCCAGCGCGGCAAAGAAGCCGAACGTGCTCGCAAACCTCGGGCTACCGACGAACACGACACGTCCCGTCAGCTCGGCGAATCCGTCACCTGGTTTGAACAGGGTCTCGTCCGTGGCGAGTGGTAATGGGTGCGCGTTCGGAAAGCCGGCGTCCCGCCAACCGTCGATCCCGTTGCGGTCCCAGCAGAAGCCGATGCGTTGCCGGCCAGCGCCGTGGATTTCATCCGGATGCAACAGGAAGCGCGGATCATCCAGCAGCCACGTTGCCCACGCTACCCCCGCCTGCTCACACGCCTCCGGCAGCAGGCCGATTTCGTCCGATCCACGATTGTTCGTGGACAGCACCAGGTCAGGCGTATGGGTGTTAAGCAAGTCCAACGCCGACGTGGCGTTGAGTCCGGTCAATGCAGTCTGTTGAATGTGTGTCACATGGATCGAGCGGCGCTGCAGTTCGCTTAGCAGTTCACGTTCATACAGCCCCCCACTGCCGACAAACAGCACCCGGCGGATGGCGGGATCGGTCGCTCGAGCTGGTTCTGCTGTATGATGGCGGGCGACGTGCACGTCCAGCGCGCCGTAGAAGCCGGGAAACGCCTTCGTCTCGCGCGGATGCCGAACGATGACCGCGTCCGGATAGCGGTCCAGAAACGGCTGCACGTGGTCCCGCCACACACGCGCCGGGTCGTCATCCGCGACGAGAGACATCTCTTCGGAGGCGTCTGCGAAACGGCGGTTGATGCGTTTCACGTTCGCGTCAAGTAGCGCCCGCGAACGAACCACCGCCAGCGCCGGCGTGTAGCCCTCTTCGAGTGCGGTCCGTGTGAAGTATCCGCTTCCGGATCCCAGCAACAGCAACGGCGTTCCCGGCTTACATCCGGCCTTCAGCAAGGTGCGAGTTGCTTCTCCACGGGGCTCGTAGGGCGAGTCGATGGCTTTCAGACCGGTCGGCGTTTCAAGGCTATAGGCTGTCCACAAGCCGCCGCGCGCGAGTTCTTCGCTTACGTGTTCGACCAGCGATTCCGGCAGATTGTCGCTCACTCGCAGAGTCTTCATACAGCCATTCCGGGCAGGGGTTCATCGGGGACGGAAATCGTCTCGCGGTCGTGGTGTTTCTGCAGGAACCATTCCATGTCCGTCTGCCACTTGCTGTCGGAGGCGGACGCACCGCCGGAATCATGCAGCACCAGCAGCGGAAGGGTCCAATTCTTTAATCCGGCATTGTGCGCACTGAGGCAGAAGTCCATGTCGTAGAAATGGAAATGGTCTGGATCGCCGCTGCGGGGCGGTATGTCGCGCACCGTCCCGGCGCGTGCCGCCATCAGCAGACCATCGACCACGAGCACACGGGACCACCCGCCGTACGCGTTGACGCGCAATCCTTCCGGACGGCGATGCAGCACCATGCCACTGAGCTTCTCATGCTGCCACCAGCCGCGTCCCGGGGTCATTTCGCAGCTTCCGGCAACTCCGGCGAATCCGAAATCCGGCTGGCTGGCCAGTTTACGCAGGATCACCCACCACGCCGGTCCCTGGGGTGTGGGTTCGATCCAGGTTTTCAGCGGTGCCTGCAGTTGAGCCGGCAGGCCGTTGATCGTCTCGAGGGTTGCGGGAACAATATCCTGATGCACGAACAGCATCAGGCTGTCGCGGCTGGGTATCATGCGCGCCGCGTTGTGGTAAGCTACTCGGAGTGAGTCCACCTGTCCCAGCCGCATCGGGTTAACGGTCGCGTACGGTTCGAGCACGTCACGGAATCCAGCTTCCATGCGCTCCAACCGCTCGGAGTCGTCCCCGGTGCTGACAAGGTACAGGGTATCGGGATGTTGCGGAGTCGATTTGTTCACGCCGGAAAGTACAATCCCGTGCGCAGCATCGCCTCGTCAACACCCGGTGCAGATGGATTGCGGAGAACGCCCGGGCGCTCAGTGATGGTGATGGCCACCCTTGCACAGCGACCCTCGCGGATCCGCGACAAACTCGCCCATGCGGTACTTTTCGACGATCGCCTCGACCGTGCGTTCCCGGGTGTACATCACGTCGATGCCGGCTGCACAGAAGTCCTGTTGCAGGCGCGGTCCCATCCCCAACGCGATAACCACATCGACACCGCGCAGGTTGTCGATCATCGTCGCATGGCTGTGATGGTGGCCGTTACCTTGCCCCTGGCCCTGGCCAAAACCCTGTCCGAGTTGCTGGTTGCCGCCGTGCTCCTGCCCGTGGGCATGCTGCTGGTGATGATGCGGGCTGTCATGTTTTACGAAGCGGGGTTCTGAAACTTGCGAATCGTTGACCTCGTAGACGAGGAACCCGGCCGCACGTCCCGTGTGGGGAATCAGGCCGTGGTTCTCATCAACGGGTATCGCGATGGTCATCTCACCATCTCCTTGATGTTAATCCTGGCGTAATGGATGCTCTCACTGCCGGCTGATGTGCCGAATTTCAGCTATGCCGGTTTGTAGAGAGAAACGGCACCGCAACGTAACCGTCATGGGAGCCCCCCAACCACCACGCGATTCGCGCCACGATGCCATCTGCTTGTGTTTTAGCAATCTCTGCACCAAAAACAGCCAGTGTCTCGAGGCACAGAGATCTCGTTAAATACCAGCCAACTAACCGGCCTCCAACTCTCCTGACTGGTTGACTGATCGTACCAGACTTGAAACAGTCCTCTGAAACAGTTGCATTTCTGCACCATACTCACTATTTTCTTCTCGAACAACGTAGACCGAGTTTGCCACACCGGCCGACTCCCGAACCCGATCCTGGATCCCCCCATGAGCCAGTCTCATCCTTCTGCCCGGCCTCACCCGTCTGATGCAGAGATTGTAAACGCTCTTCTCGCCAGTGTTGCCTGCGGTGTCTTGATTCTCGATCACGAGCTACGAATCGTGCGCATCAACGATAGCGCCAGCGCGATTACCGGTGTTTCGTTGGAAACCGCGCGGGGCATGCGATGCTTTGAGATGCTCCGTCCGCAGGGCCGTTCAAAACGCTGCCTCGTCGATGATTGCCTGACATTGAACAAAGCACATGATGAGCAGACCATGACCATCCTCGGTCGTGACGACATCGAATTGACGGTGCGTGTTGCCTGCCGGCTGATTCGTGACGCGGAACGTGAGTTACTTGGAGTGGTGGTGACTTTCGGCGACCTGTCGACGGTACACGACCTGCGCCTCCGCATCGACCACCGAGCGTTGTTTCACGGCATGGTCTCGCAGGACCACATGATGCGCTCGATCTTCGAGGTGTTGCCACGCATGGCGCAGAGCAACAGTACGGTGCTGATTCGTGGCGAAACCGGCACCGGCAAGGACCTGATAGCCAGGGCCATCCACGACCTTTCGGAACGGTCGGCAAAACCTTTTGTCTCGGTCAATACCGCCGCTCTGCCGGACACGTTGCTCGAGGCGGAATTGTTTGGTCACACCAAGGGCGCGTTTACGGATGCGAAAGCTGACCGCGCTGGACGTATCGCGGTCGCCGAGGGCGGTACGCTGTTCCTGGACGAAATCGGCGACATCAGCCCGATGATGCAGGTTAAGCTTCTCCGTTTCCTGCAGGAGCGAAAGTACGAACCGTTGGGATCGAGCCGGTCACGAAAGGCGGATGTGCGCGTGATCGCGGCGACCAACCGCAACCTCGAGCAGATGATGACCACCGGGCAGTTTCGTGAGGATTTCTTTTACCGGCTGAACGTGCTCACCATCGACCTGCCGCCGTTGCGGGATCGGGTCAACGACATCCCATTGCTGGTCAGCCATTTTCTGCACGCGCTGGATTTGATCGAAGGTCACATCCCGCTGGAAGTTTCCACCGACGCGATGCAGGCGCTGGTAGCCTACGAGTATCCCGGCAACGTGCGCGAGTTGGAAAATATCATTGAACGGTCGGCGATTCTGTCGCGTGACCGGGTCCTCAACCTGCACGACCTGCCGGAGCATATGCGGTCGAATGGAAACGCGGCGACCAAGACGAGTGATTCGGACAAATTGTCCAACGGTTCTCCGGTCAAAGGGTTGACGCCAATGGAGCAGGCGGAACGCGAAGCGATCCGTTCGATGCTGCAACACAACCACGGCAACAAATTGCGCACGGCGGAAGCGTTGTCGATTTCCCGCACCACCTTGTGGCGCAAGTTGAAGAAGTACTCGCTCTTGTAGACCTTGAGTGAGATGGCTCGTGGACTCCCGCAGGCGTGCGAGTGCTGTATCCAAGTATATTGTCGCACACGTTTTTTGGCTGATGTGGATCACCTGGAGGACGGTTTGAGCGAAGACTTGCTGAGAACGCGAAATGTCTCATCTCGCAAGCACATGGACTTGTGCTGGTGTCTCGCGGTTGTTTTCGGGTTGGCGTTGTTCACTCCCGGAATCAGCCGGGCGTTCTTCGAAGACCTGTATGTGAGCGGGTTTGTCAGCCAGGGCTACTACAAGACTTCCGAGTACGATTTCATTCTCTCGAACAGCACCAAAGGCACGTCGGAGTTTAACGAAGCCGCGATATCGGTGCAGGCGAATCCGATCGAACGGCTGCGCATTGGCATCCAGTTGATCGCCACAGACGCAGGCGACATGGGCAACAACGAGATCCGTGTGGATTGGGCGTTCGGTGACTATCGCTGGCGTGACTGGCTCGGCTTCCGAGCTGGCAAGATCAAGATGCAGATGGGATTCTATAACATCGGGCGTGACATCGACATGTTACGTACGTCGATCTTCCTCCCGCAGAGTGTGTATTCGGAAAACTGGCGTGACTTCGCGATGGCGCAGGAAGGGATTAGTTTCTACGGCAATTCCGAAGCTGGCCCGGTGGGATCGGTTGAGTACGAAGCTTATGCCGGTGCATTGAACGTACCCGATCCCGACCACAGCTATTGGCAGCGGGCGTTTTCGTCGAGTGCGGAGTTCGATCTGGCAGTATTCAATGCCATGTTCGGCGGGGACACCCTGAGTTACGACCTGCAACAGATTGTCGGCATCAACCCGGCCTTCCCGTGGATTGCGGGCGGGTCGATGATCTGGAACACTCCGGTCGAAGGATTGCGTTTCGGTGCCTCCCTGATCACCGGGGAATACGAAATGACCTCAAAGGCGCTGGCATACGTGAACATTGTAGATCCGAACACCGGTGCCTTGAAGTCCAGCACCCTCGAAAGCCTGGATGTTCGTTGGGCTGCACGCTACCTGTTGTCCTTCTTCTCGGTGGAATACAGTTGGCGGCAGTTCATCCTGGCCGCCGAAACGCTACGGTTCGAGCAGGAGCATGAAATCAATCAAGGCACCTACATCATGCTGACCTGGGAACCGACGCCGGTATATTCGCTCAGCGGTTATGTCTCGGAATTCATTCCGGACATCGACAACCGTGACGGCAAGAACTTCGAGGATCCGCTGCGCAAGGATTTTACCGCATGGCAACGTGAAGCGGTCCTGTCGGGCCGGGTAAACCTCACCAGCAACTGGCTGGTCAAGGCGGAGTTTCACGCCGTTGACGGCATCGGGCAGATCTTCTACACGCCTGAGGTACTTGAGTCCAATTCTCGCTACTGGACAATGTTCGCGCTCAAGACAACGTTCCACTTTTAACCGGAGGATGAGATGAAGCTTTCCCGGCTCAGCGTCCTCCTGATTGTGACGCTGCTGTTGTTTGTCGCAAGCGTGTCGCAGGCGTCCGGCGTGGTCGTGATTGTGAACCCGAACGTGGAAGATTCGTCATTGGATAAGGATCTGCTGACCCGGATCTACCAGGGCAAGGTCTCGCGTTGGCACAGCGACAGCAAGGTTGTACCGGTGATGTTGAAGGATGGTCCGACGCACGAGACCTTCACCACCGACTACATGGGAACAACTCCGTCCCGGTTTCGTACGTATTGGAAACAGGCAGTCTTCAGCGGACGAGGGATCCCACCGAAATCGTTTGACAGCGAGTTGGAACTTGTCAAATATGTCGCGTCCACACCCGGCGCGATTGGCTATGTGTCCCCGCTGACACCGTTAACGGGCGTCAAGAAATTGACGATCCGTTGACACTGTCGCGGTTGAACGGCACATCCACTTCGGGATCTCGATGAAGTTTACCACGAAAATCCTGATGATGCCGCTGGCGGCACTGCTGGCGTTGACGACAATCTTCGGGTTGTTGTGGCGCACGGGTACCACCACTCTGCAGCAGTATGACCTCATCCAGGAAGAGCACGTCCGTGCTCTGGAACTCAGTCACAAGATGGAAAAACTGGCGATTGAGATTCGCCAGAACCTGGCTGACGCGGCCACGGTCGGCGATCCGGACCGTGTCCTCGAAGCGGACAGCCTCGCACGTGAATTTCGTGCCGGTCTGCAGGAATTCAAGAGCATTCCCAGCGTTGATGTGGCCAGCGTGACTGTCGTCGGTGCCACCTTCAGCGAGTATTATGATCACGCGCGCAGTACCTCGTTGCAGATGCTGGATCAGGAGTTGAGTGACGACCTGATTGCGGAAGCGATCCAGATGAATGCCGATTTCGAGCAGTTGGTCGACCAGCTCGATGTTGCCACGCAACGGCGGCAGCAGGGCATCGAGGACGCGTTCGATGTCGCCCGCGACAGTCTGCAGCACTCAGGCAAGGGGATCAGCCTGACCATTCTCGCCTTGCTGCTGGTGTTGCTGGCAGTCTCATTCGCCGCAATTGCGTCGGTGCTGAGACCGCTGCGCCGCTTGATGAATGCCACCGAGGCGATTACACGTGGCGATTTAAACGCCAACATCGACTACGACTGCAAGGATGAGATGGGCCGTTTGGCTGACTCGTTCCGGCATATGCAAGCCAGTTTGATCGCCGACATCGAGCGCCGCGAGAAGATGGAAACGGCGATCCGTGACAGTGAAAAAATGTACCGGCTACTGGCGGACAACAGTTCCGATGTCATCTGGACGACGGACCGGGAAGGCCGGTTCACGTATTTCAGCCCGTCCGTGCAGCGTCACCTCGGCTACACCCCCACCGAAGCGATCGGGTTGATGATGGAAGATCTGTTCCCGGACACGGAGTGTGTCGAGTTCCGGGCGGCAACCGAACAGCTGTTCGACCGCAAGAACGTCCGCCACGATTCCATCCAGGATACCAAACTGCTGCGCCGTAAGGACGGCAACACCTTCTGGTCCGAGATAACAGCCAACCTGCTGATCGACGAAACCGGCGAGGCGGTCGGCTTGAGTGGTGTCGCACGCGACATCACCGACCGCAAGCTGGCGCAGGAAGCGTTGCGCGAGAGCGAGGAGCGGCTGCGTTCCATCTTCATGAACAGCACGCTCGGCATTTTCCGCACCACGCCACAGGGCAAAGTCATCGCCGCGAATCCCGCGGCCGCAGAGATGTTCGGCTACGAAGATCCCGAAGAAACCGCGCGTGCGATCGACGACATTTCGCAGGAACTTTATGCCGACCCGGAAGATCGAGTCTGGGTGATGGAAGCGTTGCAGCTCAACGGGCAGATGAACGCTGAGTTGATGTTCCGCCGTCGCGGCGCGGACAATTCCCACTTCCCCGCTCAGCTGAATTTGTGGACGGTGGCGAACGAGGACGGCAGCATCCGCTGTATCGAGGGCATGATCGAAGACATCACCGACCGCCGCCAGTTGCTGGAAGCGGTGCGGCAGAGCGAGGAACGGCTGCAGCTCGCATTTGACGCCGCCAATGACGGTCTCTTTGATCACAACCTGAAGACCGGCTCGATGTACCTCAGCCCTCGCTATTACAGCATGCTCGGCTATGAATCTGGTGATTTCGAACCGAGCATGCACAAAGTCATCGAATTGCTGCATCCCGATGATTATGAAAAAGGTCCGGAAGCATTTGAGAAGCATATTCAAACCGGAGATCCGTACGATCTGGAAGCACGCTTCCGCCACAAAAACGGCGAGTGGATCTGGATTCACACTCGTGGCAAGGTCGTCGAGTGGGACGAAGATGGCGACCCGATGCGGTTCGTCGGCACGAACGTCGACATCACCAAGCGCAAGCAGGCTGAAGAGGAACTCAAGCTGGCGCAGCAGGAACTGCTGGACGCCGCCCATAACGCCGGCATGGCCGAGATCGCCACCAGCGTGCTGCACAACGTCGGCAACGCATTAAACGGCGCAATCACCTCCACAACGGTGATGGACAAAACGCTGAAACACACCCGTCTGAGCCATCTTACCCGTCTCGCGGACTTGATCGATCAGCACAAGGACGACCTCGCGAACTTCGTCGCCAACAGCGAACAGGGCAGGAAGCTGCCGCAGTTCTTCAATCAGCTGAGCGGAGTGATATCCGGCGAGCACGCAAAAATCAAAGACGAACTGCACTCATTAGAGAAGAGTCACGAACACATCCGTCAGATCATCGCACTGCAACAGCAGTATGCGGGTATGCCGGGGTACAGGGAAGATGTATTCGCGGCGGAACTGGTCAACGACGCGGTGCAGCTGTTCGGCGCGTCATTCCAGCGGCACAACATCAAGTTCAAGATCGACCGTCCGAAGAACCTGCCGGCGGTTCACGTTGAAAAGCACAAGGTGCTGCAGATCCTGATCAACCTGCTGAAAAACGCGCGTGACGCTGTGAGAGAGGTGGACCGTAGCGATCGTGAGATCAAGGTGCACATCCATCAGAACGGGAACGACAATCTGAAAATCGAGGTGAAGGATAATGGTATCGGCATCCGTGGCGAGGATATGCAGAAGATCTTCGGCTACGGATTCACGACCAAGCGGGACGGACACGGCTACGGCCTGCACGGTTGCGCGAACAGTGCCCGGGAGATGGGCGGTGAACTGACAGCCAGCAGCGAAGGGGCGAACCAGGGTGCTACCTTCACGCTGACGCTTCCACTGGAAGAAACCGAGGATCAACGTGCCCGAACCGCAGACGTGGAATAATCGTCGCATCCTCCTCGTGGACGACCAGGAACAGATCCACGAAGACTACCGCAAGATTCTCACGCCGGACGACTCCCACGGGCAGGAAGTTGACCAGCTCGCCAGCGACTTTTTCGGCGACGGCGACACCGAGTCGTCCGCCGAAAACAGCAACCATGTCGATCTTCCCTCCTTCCAACTGGAATCCGCTTACCAGGGTCAGTCAGCGCTGGAAATGGTGAAGCAGGCGCTGGAGGCGGGAATTCCCTACTCGCTGGCATTGGTTGATGTGCGGATGCCGCCGGGCTGGGACGGTATCGAGACCATCGACCGCATCCTCCGTGTCGACAAGGATATCCAGATCGTCATCTGCACCGCCTATGCCGACTATGTCTGGGAGGATATCCACGACAAGTTCGGCGCGCGGGACAATATCTTGTTCATGCGGAAGCCGTTCGACGCGACCGAAGTGCAGCAGCTCGCGTGCACATTGACCGAAAAATGGAACCTCGCGCGCCGGGCGAGGATGAAAGTCGAGGAGCTTGAAACCCTCGCCGATCAGCGCACGCGTGAACTGCAACGGAGCAACGAGGAGTTGCAGGATGCGATGAAGGATCTGCGCCGGACTCAGGTGCAGTTGATCCAGTCGGAAAAGATGGCGTCGCTGGGTTCGATGGTCGCCGGGGTCGCGCATGAGATCAACACCCCGATCGGTGCCGTTGCCAGCATGCACAGCACGCTTGTCAGCGCGATCAAGCGGATGAACGTCATTCTCAGCGACCTGTGCGACGAAACCGATCCGCGTCTGAAGAAGCTGGAAAAGACGATGAAGGTGATCGGCGACGCGAACCGGGTGATTGCGTCCGGGACAGAACGTGTCACCACCATCGTCAAACGGCTGAAGAGTTTCGCGCGGCTGGATGAGGCCGAACTGAAGACGGTCAACATTCACCAGGGCATCGACGATACCCTCGAAATCGCGCATCACGAGCTGAAGTATGCGGTGAAAGTAGTTCGGGAGTACGGAGATGTGCCGGAGTTCGCCTGCTTCCCTAGCAAGTTGAACCAGGTATTCCTCAACCTGTTCATGAACAGCCGGCAGGCGATCGAAACCACGGGCACCCTGACGATTCGCACACGGATCGAAAACAGTCAGGCCGTGATCGAAATCGCTGACACCGGCAAGGGCATCAAAGCAGAGCATTTGAAGCGCATATTCGACCCAGGTTTCACGACGAAGGGCGTCGGGGTCGGCACCGGGCTCGGTCTGTCCATCGTTTACCAGATCATCGAAGAGCATTTCGGCACCATCGACGTGACCAGCGAAGTCGGTTCTGGGACAACATTTACCATCCGTCTGCCGCTGGATCTGGAAGAGCGCATCGAGCGGAAGAAAGCGAACGGTCAACGCCCGTCTGCGTAAGGTGATTGACGAAGCGTGGAGCGCTCTCTGGCGCTCTTGCAGGTATCCAGGATTCCTCCCTCCCGCGCATCCCGTCCTATACTCACATTTATCTTTTTCCGGCCGGTTCCAACGGCACCTCAGGGTTCACCACGATCGGTTTCGATTGCGGCGGGAGAACGCATGAAGCCATTGCTCAGATCTGTTTCGATTGGACTAGCGGTTATCCTCTTAGCGGGTCTCGCTCTTTGTCCAGCGCAAGTCCGGGCTGAAGACGCGGATACCATTTACCAACCATCCATGACACACGCGGACAGCGTCAAAGCGTGGCAGGAAGCGGTTGAAAACGACAATGCGCTCGATGTCACCGGTGACGTCATCGGGGAAGTGGTGTTTTTCCCGTTGCGGGTCGTATTCACCGGTGTACGCGAAGGCGCGCGGATCGTCAGCGAAGAGCAATTGATCGCGAAGGTGGACGATCTCCTCTCGTCAGATGATGGCACCCGCCGTGTCGTGCCCATCGCCTCGCCGACCACCGGTCTCGGCGCGAAGTTCAAGTACAAGCCGGATCCCACCATCAAGGCGAACATCGCTCTGCTCGGCGCGTGGTGGACCTACGGCCGTCAAACCTACCGTCTGCACGCGGAAAAGTGGCCGCTGCTGCCGAATGTGACCGGTCACCTCGCCGGTGAGTATCACCTCTACCCCGATGAACGGTACTACGGCATCGGGATGGCGTCGAAGAAGTCCGACGAGGTGTTCTACCGGCACGAGGCAACGTTCGCGGAACTCGGTCTCGGGTTTAACCTGCATCGCTGGCTGGAGCTGACCGCGCACGGCGACTACCGTGCGAACAATCTCTACAACAGCGTACTGAAACCGACTGTCGACGTTGACACCTACGGCAGTGTGCAGAACCTGTCGCCCTATTCGGGCCGCATCGACTTGGTCAGCACCGAACTGGCGCTCGAATTCAACACGTCGATCAACCCCGCTCGTCCAATGAACGGGTTCGTCACCAAAGTCTCCGGCGGGTATCACAACCAGGTGGGTGACGATGTTTTCGGCTACTGGGACTCGCGCGTCCTGATCGGGAAATACTTTCACATCATGTACGAACGGGTGCTGTATTTCGACATCGCCGGGCAATTTACGGAACCGCTGAATGATCGCGTGATTCCGTTCTTCGAGCTTCCGGAGCTGGGTGGCCGGGAAACGTTACGCGGGTTCAAACGCGGACGCTACAGCGGCGAACACACGGTGCAGGGCACGGTCGAATATCGCCTGCCGATCCGTGACATCTGGTCCGCGTCGGGCTTCGATTTCGCCTTCTTTGCCGACTGGGGCAAGGTGGTGCAGGATGATGTCAGCGACTGGGACATGGATTCAATGCAGATCGGGTATGGATTCAGCTTGCAAACGTGGACGCTGGCCGGTGCGGCAGCGCGTCTGGATGTTGGCTTCAGCCGTGAAGGCACGCGGCTTTACTTCACCATGGGGTTGTGATCATGAAAACACGCAACTCCATGATCGTGCTGCTCGTTTTAGTGACGCTGGCCGGTTCGTGCTTCGCTGAGGCGTACACCCCTCCCCCGCCGGTCCCGGACGACAGGGCACCGATCCCGAAGCCGGAGTACGAAGGAGCGAAAGATGACTTCGCGGAAGGCATCAACTACGAGTTCATCTACAGCCTTAAAAACACGCTGAACATCAGCCGTCAGATCCGTTTGCTGACCGACACGCCGAAGCAAGCGCTGAACGTGAACGCATTCGGCGAAGTGGACGACAACTCGTGGTTCACCAACCGCAACGCGCGACACCCGATGAGCCTGGACGAAATTTCACGCGGGGCGTGCAGCGGTGACGGTCCGGATACGGAACACACGTGGATCATCAAGCGTGCGAAAGCGGAAGGTGTCACTCCCGGCTTTCACATCAAAGACGCCCGCGGCGACCGCTACGTGATTAAGTTCGACCCGATCGGCTACGGTGGGTTGAACTCCGGCGCGGATGCCTGCGGTGCGAAGTTCTTCTACGCGGCGGGCTACAACACCCCGGAGAACTACATCGTCTATTTTGATCCCGCCATCCTGCAGCTCGATCCGGACGGCGTGTCGTTCACCGATTCCGATGGCCGCAAACGGCACATGACCGAGGAGGATCTGGACGCCGTCCTTGAGCGTGTCAACATCCTGCCGGACGGTCGCATTCAGTGCCTCGCCAGCAAGTATATCCAGGGCGACCTTCTCGGCCCGTTCTCGTTCAAGGGCACTCGCGAGGATGACCCGAACGACTTCATCCCGCACCATCATCGCCGTGAGCTGCGTGGGCAGAAGGCGTTCGCGGTCTGGGTCAATCACTATGACGCCAAGGGCGCGAACTCGATGGACGCCTACGTCGGCGAGGATGGCGAAGGTCATGTCGTTCACTACATGATGGACTTCGGCACGGTGCTCGGTTCCGGTGGACGCGGACCATATCCGCTGTTCCGCGGCTACGAGGATGAAATCCCGACCGGTCCGTTGATGCGAAAGATCGTCACCATCGGTCTCGACGTTCGTGACTACGAAAAGCCGGACTCGGTACTGTATCCGAGTGTCGGCAGATTGCGGAATGCGTCCCTGAACCCGGACAAGTACCGCACCGTGTTCCCGAATCCGGCGTACGACAACGCCACTGATCTCGACATGTATTGGGGCACGAAGCTGGTGACGTCATTCACGGATGAACAGATCCGGGCGATCATCGAGACCGGTCCGTATCCGGCAGGTGGAGTTGATCACCTGGTCAACGTGCTCAGCGAACGACGTGATATCATCGGCCGCACCTACTTCGGCCGGGTCAATTGCCTTGACCGGTTCGAAATGGTCGACAGGGATGTGCTCGCGTTCGACGACCTCTGGGTTGAGATGGGCTACGGCGAAGCGGACGAGGTCGTGTACAACTACGAACTGCAGAATGAGGACGGCGAAGTCCTCTCCAGCGGCGAATTTGCCGGCACCGAGCTCGAGCTGCCCCTGATCCCGGACAAGCTTGGTGACCATCGACAGGTAAGAGTGGAGTTGCGTCTGAAGCGGAGTGATGAAAAGAAGTTCGGGCGATACGTTCAAGTATGGCTCGAAGACGATCTCGCAGGCGGGTATCGTCTCCTCGGTGTGGAACGGGAGGAATAGAGTGACGCTTCAACGCTCCTCCCGCATCCTCGTTCTGACCCTCGCCGTGGCCGTGTTGTTGAACGGCTGCGCGTCGAAAGGGCTGCTCACCGACCGTTACGACGCGGACGAGATCGCCGTACCTCGACTGTTGCCCGAGGATCTGCACAACCATAACCCGCGCTTCATCGTGATCGGAGATGAACAGAAGGGCCGCAGCGTCATCGAGGATTTCTACCGCAAGGAAAACTGGGCGACCTGGTGGCAGTTGGCGGTTCCGTTTTACCAGATCTACCTGCTGTACAACGGCATCTCCGGCGGGATCAATTACCTCCGCCACGTTCCAGATGCCGGCGACGAAACACGTACAATGATGCGGGACGTGCTGTATCGTGACGTGAAAGAGCTCGGTGCGACGTTCGTCCTCGAAACGGGTGACATCGCGGCGGCTGATGGCCGCTATCCTGACCACTGGGAGGTGTTCCTCGAGGGCAAGAAGTGGTCGCATCCGTTTTTATCTGAAATTCCCTACGTGCCCACCATCGGCAACCACGAGTGGGCCAACGATACGACCTATGCGTGGCCGAACTACCAGGCGGTATTCGACTACCCGCGTTTCTACGCGCTGGAGTTCAAGTCCGCGGTGCTGATCGTGCTGGATTCAAATTTCCTCGTTGACCAGTGGGAGCTGATCCCGGACGACGAACAGGAAACGTTGTACAAGGAATGGTTTGTCAGCGGTGAGGGCAGCTCGTGGCTGGAACAGACTCTGGCCAAGTATGCTGATAAACCGTTCAAGATTGTCAGCATGCACCACCCCCCCATTACGTATGGCTGGCACTGGGTTGACTGGTACAAGGATCATTTTGGCCGTAACCTGACAGACAAGCGCCGCGACCTGTTGCAGCTGTTCGCAGACAACGGTGTGCAGGCGGTATTTTCCGGGCACGAGCACGTTTACCAGCACAACCCGACGCACCTGCTGTCCGGCGGAGACACGCACACTATCCACTTCTACACCAGCAGTGGCGGTGGCGTGCCGATCCGTTCCGCGCCACCTGTCGAGCAAGTAGAGGAGTTGCGCTACAAATACCGCCAGGAAGGGCTGGGCGCTCATCAACCGACGATCTTGAGTGAGTATCATTACTGTCTGGTGTCTGTCGAGGGTGACCGGTTGATCATTGACACGATGGTCGTTGACAGTGAAGACTCCGAGCACGAATCGAGCCTGTTTGAACGGACGGTGATAGACGCACCCTGACGGACCCGGCCCAATTGATCTGCCAATCGCACTGCAATCGTTTCAAGGGGATAACGATCGAATGACCAACCCATTCCAGGTGATTTCGGGGATCAAGCGCAAAGAACTGCCGCTGGCGCTGCTGATGTTTGCTTACTTTTTCCTCGTGATCTCGAGTTTCTGGATTCTTAAGCCGATCAAGAAGTCGCTGTTCATCTCGTACTACGACGTTGGCGGCTTCAACCTGTTCGGCTGGCTGATGACGGCGTCGCAGGCCGAGCTGCTGGCAAAAGTGCTGAACATGCTCGTCGCGGTGGTTGCGGTGACGGTGTTCACGTTGCTTGTGCGACGCATGCGGCGGCAACAGCTGACCTATGTCTTCTCCGCTTTCTTCATCATCAGTTACGGCTTCTACACCTTCCTGCTGGCCAACCTCAGCGGCGCAGTCGTGTGGTCGTTCTACCTCTTCGGCGATCTGTACAGCACGTTGATGGTCGCCACTTTCTTTGCATTCATGAACGACAGCGTCACGGCCAACGAGGCGAAACGGATGTACGGCCTGGTGGTGCTGGGCGGCGTCACCGGCGGCGTGTTCGGTACCAGTTCGCTGCGGCTGTGGATTGACGCGCTTTCGTCGTCCCAGTGGATGTGGGTTTTGATGGTGGTCGCGTTTATCATCCTGATGATTGCCTATGCGGCAGGCCGGCTCGTGGAAACTCGGCCGCTTGCTGCCGCCCCCACAGCGGCGCCGAAACCGGCGAACGAGGAGAAGAAATCGTCCAGCCGGAATGCTGCGTTCGAGGGAGCCGCACTGGTGTTCCGCAGCAAGTATTTGCTGTCGATTGTCGCGATTGTCGGGTTGTACGAAATCGTCAGCACCATCCTCGACTTCCAGTTCACCGCGACGGTGGCCCATTACAAGGACGGTGCTGCGATTGGCGAACACTTCTCGACGGTGTTCGCGATCACCAACTGGACCTCGCTGCTGGTACAGTTCTTCCTCACGTCGATTATTCTGTCACGGTTCGGAGTAATGGTCGCCCTGTCCATTCTGCCGATGATCATGATTTTTGCGTCCGGCGGGTTCCTCGCCGTGCCGATCCTGTGGATGGGCAGCATGCTGAACACGGCGGACAACGGCTTCAGCTATTCGATCAACCAGTCGGCAAAGGAAACGCTGTACGTGCCGACCGACCGGGACACGAAATACAAGGCGAAAGCGTTCATTGACATGTTTGTGCAGCGGTTCGCCAAGGCGATAGCGGTCGGGGTGTCGTTGCTGGTGACCAGCATCTTCGCATCCTTCGGCAGTATCCGCTGGCTGTCTTTGTTCACGATTGCGATTGTCGTGCTGTGGTTGATCGCGGTACGTTATGCGGGACGGGAGTTCAAGCGGATGACGCAGGAATCGAAGTAAGAACGGACCGTGCGTGATCCGGTTATTGATAGAGGAATCTGGCACAGGAGGTCGTGATGAAGTCGTCTCGCTGGTTTGTGATCGGATTGGTTCTCGTGCTTGGAATCGTGCTGCTACGGCCGGTGCCAGCGCTCTCCCAGAACCGCGGCTGGGAGCGTTTTTATGAAGAGAATCTCGACCACTTCGTGCAATTCGGCCTCGAGAATGGAGTAAACCTCGCGTGGGCGCACCGATTCCAGGAAACGAACTTCCTTCGCTATGGGTTGGATCTGCGTCTCCAGGACGGAACCCGTGACAACAAGTGGGTGATGCCGGATACGACCACGTGGCAGAACGAATCGACCGATCAGTTCAACGTTCGGCTGCACGTGGATTACCTCAAGCCGGTCTACCCGTATGAGGCGGTGCGGCTGTACATCGGGGCGGGACCGTTGTTCGGCCTGACCTGGTCCAACGACGAAATTTCGGAGCCAGTGGATCCAAACCTCGGCCTGCCGAACGAGAAACGCACGCTCGAGTACCAATCGTGGGAGATGGGCGCGCGGGCACTGGTCGGTGGTGAATATGCCCTCAACAGCCGCCTCAGCTTCTTCGCTGAGGTCAGCTTCGATGTGACCCATATCTGGTCGAAGACAGAGCAGAACCGGGATGACCTGCGTTACGACACCGGCACAGACTCGTACAGCATGGAACACTCAGTGTACACCGTCGAGAACAAGGATTGGGACATCGACATGAGCAACGTGATGATCGGCGTGACCTTCCGTTACGGCGAGGCACCCTGATATCACGCTGATTGCTTGCTGCGACATTATTCCGTGCGTGATCCAGATCCGGGTTATGCACGTTTTCTCTCTCCGTGTTGCTTTGCATTCACGCTTGTGTGTTGTTTGCCCCACGCCTGATCCATCGCGTGTTTGCATGAAGCTCCATCGCCAGCCGTCAAGGAGAATTCGCAATTCCGTCACATAAGCGAAGTTCGAAGATAGATTGTTGCGGATCGGAGACATTGGCATCTCCTTTGCGAAGAGTTCAAGCGAATTCGGAGGGAACGAAAATCGTTTTCAAGCGTTTATTTAAGTTTATGGAACACGAACCAGGACGATAGATCCGGAGGGACTTGTTTAACCAAGAGAGGGGCATCATGAACACGAAGCATGGTTTACTGACAGGAATCATTATACTCTTACTGTTGGTAATGGCCTTACCCGTATCTGCGGGGTTGTTTGAAGACGATGAGGTGTACTACAGTGATGACCACCCGAACATGATCCAGCTCGGGTTGGATGAAACGGTCACACTGGCGTGGGCACACCGTGCGTTCGGTGATTACCTGATCCGTTACGGTGTCGACCTCAACTACTGGGGCGCGGACGAAGAGGAAACCCGGACCTACCCGGCCCCAGACACCACACTGTTCTATGAAGGCGAGGGCCACGACTACTACACCAGCCTGCATATCGATTTCATCAAGCCGTTCGAACCGTACAAGCAGGTGCGTGTCTATGTCGGCGGTGGTCCGTTCTTCAGTTGGGGCGACCGGGAAACGCGCGACAAGGTGCTGGTCGATCCGGACTATGGTTTGCCTGACTATTACAACAAATACACGGCGCAAAACAAGCGGGCCGGCGTACGTGCGCTGGTCGGCGGTGAGTTCGCGGTCAATCAGCGTGTCGGCATCTTCTTCGAAACTGGATTCAATGCCTACATGCAGTGGAGTGAGTATGATACCTACGACCGGCAGGTCCTGTACAACCCTGACACTGAGTCGTATTACTACGGCGACTATTCGCGGGAGAGTGACTATTCCCGTTGGAACGTCAACATGTCCAACGTGATGGTCGGCATCACCTTCCGCTACTAGATCCCATCTACACGACATACTCTGAACGCGCCCAATCGCGATTCAGACTTCACCCGGCTCCCGGATAGCCCCATGCACGGTTCGGAGCCGGGTGATTCACGTTGTACCTTGCCGTGCGAGTCGAACCCCGAATTTGCAGACAGACGAATCCGTCACCATGCAAAAACCCCTGTTGCGCAAAGCACTCAACCTTGAGCCCGGTGAGGGAAAACGGGCGGCGTTGATGTTCAGCTACATCTTTCTGCTGATCGCGACGTTGCTCGTGGTCAAGCCGGTGCGCAACTCGCTGTTCCTCACCCATTTCGGCATCGAGATGCTGCCGTACGCGTTTCTGCTCGTGGCGGTGGTATCCGGGCTGTTTGTCGCGATCTACACCCGTATTGCGAACAAGATCCGGCTTGATCGATTGATCCAATACACGTTGGGAAGCAGCGTCGGAACGATTATCGTACTCTGGCTGCTCTTGCAACTACACTACGAAGCCGGCTGGTTCTTCTTCCTTTTGTATGTCTGGGTAGCGATCTTCGGCGTGCTGGTTACGACGCAGTTCTGGTTGCTCGCGAACTATGTGTTCAACGTGCGCGAGGCAAAACGCATTTTCGGTCTGCTCGGCGCGGGTGGAATCGCTGGCGGGATCTTTGGCGGCTATTTCACGAACATTCTCGCTCCGTTTGCCGGCAGCGAGGATCTGCTGCTGTTCGGCGCGTTGTTCCTGATCGGGTGCATGGTGCTGGTACAATTTGTCTGGACCACGGGCGCCCAGGAAACGTACCGCGAACAGACTCAGCGCCGCCGCAAACGGCAGAGCGCGGACCTCGACGGCACGAATCCGATGCGAATCGTGTTCGGCAACCGTTATCTCAGCCTGCTTGCAACCCTGATCGGGGTCGGTGTCATCATCGCCAACCTCGTTGACTACCAGTATAGCGCGATCGCGACCTCGGTGATCACGGACGAGGACAAGCTGACCGCGTTCTTCGGGTTCTGGCTCTCAACGTTGAGCGTCTTCTCGCTGGTGATTCAGCTGCTGCTGACCAGCCGTGTCCTGCGCCGTTATGGTGTGGGCGGCTCCCTCTACTTCCTCCCCGGAGGTATCCTCGTTGGTTCGATCATGGTATTGATCTCCGGTGGGTTGACCTCGGCGGTGATGATCAAATTGTTCGAAGGCGGATTCAAGCAGTCGATCCACAAGGCCGGGCTCGAACTGCTGTGGTTGCCGATTCCGACCTCGGTGAAAAACCGGGTCAAGGCGTTCATTGATGTCTTCGTCGACAACACCGCCACCGGCATCGGCGGGTTGTTGCTGATTCTGCTCGCCGATCAGCTCGGCTGGGGTATTGGCGGTGTCAGCGGTCTGATCATCGGGCTGGTCGCGGTGTGGCTGGTGTTGAATGTGATCGTGCGGCGCGAGTACGTGCAATCCTTCCGCACGGCGATCGAGAAGCGCAGCATCCGTCTCGATCAACAGGTGGTTAATGCGCAGGATCCGGCGTTGTTGGAAACCGTCATCCCGGCGCTTGAAACCGGCAACCAGAAGCAGGTGTTGTACGCGCTGGACCTGATTGAACATGTGCGGCACGAGGAGATCAAGAAACGGCTCACAGCTGTGTTCGAACGGCATCCCTCGCGGGATGTGATTACCCGGGTGCTGCAGAATGCGTTGCATTATGACGATCTCGATCTGCGTGAGATGCTGCAGCCGTATCTGAGCCACGAGGACGCCGAAATCCGGGTCGCGGTGGTGACGTACCTGGTGACCTGGGCGGACGATCAGGCTGCCGCGTTGACAGAGCTGCTCTCCAGCGACAGTGTCCGAGTCCGTATGGCGGCGTTGCGGGTGACGGCGGATCTCGGACGGCACCAGAAAAGTGTCCGCACCGCGATTGACTTCCAGGGCCAGTTCGAAAGCCTGCTCATGCTGTTCGACGAACAGACCGCCGGTGAAGAACCGGATGATGAACTGATCCGTTCCCTGCGTGTCGAGCTGGCGGAGGTGCTGGGTGCAGTGAATCTGCCGGAATTGTATCCATACCTGCACATGCTGCTGGCTGATGAGTCAGTGCCGGTTCTACGTGCGGCGGTGCGTGCGGCGGGATCGACCCAGTCCGACGAATTCCTCTACACGCTGGTCGCACATCTGAACACCAAGTATGTGCGCAAGACCGCCCGTGATGCGCTCGCGATGTACGGCGAGGCGCAGATACCGATGTTCATTGACCGATTGAACGACCCACGCGAAAACCAGTACATCCGGCTCAGCATACCGGGCGTGCTCGCACGCATTGGGACGCAGACCGCAGCCAGGGCGTTGCAGGAAAACCTCGTTCAGGATAACATTCATTTGCGTCACGAGTGCATCCGCTCGCTGAACCGGCTGCGCAATGAATATGAAGACCTGCGTCTCGACCGCTCGCAGTTGGACGAAGATCTGCTCGAGGAAGCTCGAACGTATTACTTCACCCTCGAGATCCTGCAGCAGCAAACGGATGACCGGCAGAGCGTCGGATCTCGTTTCGCCTCAGAAGATTTCCCGCGTGCCCGCAAGTTGCTCGTCCGGGCTTTGGAGGAGCGCCTCGACCGCAACCTCGAGATCATCTTCCGGTTGCTCGGACTGCGGTATGTGCCGGAGGACATGAAGAACGCGTACATGCAGGTCACCGGCTCGAAGATGGACCTGCGCGCGGACGCGATCGAGTTCCTCGACAATGTGCTCGACCAGAAGTTGAAACGGGTCGTATTGCCGATGGTGGAAACGCCGAACGTGGATGTTAAACTCGAGCATGGACGCGAACTGTTCAGCCACGATCCGCCGTCCGGTGAGTACTGCCTGCAAATGCTGCTCGAGGGCGATGACGATTGGCTCAAGGTGTGTACCTTGTATACCATCGGGGAAAGCGGCGAGAGATCCTTGAGCCCGTTGGTTGAGGCGCACCTGATGGCCAATGAGCGCATCGTGCGTGAAACGGCTGAGCTGGCGTACCGGCGTCTGAACATCGAACTCGACAAGATGGGAGCGTAAACCAACCCATGCTGACCACGGTCGAAAAAGTCATCTTCCTGCAGGACATTGACGTGTTCCAGAGCATCAGCACGTCCGACCTCGCCTACCTTGCCGCGATCACCGAAGAAATGGAAGCGGATGAAGGACGCGTGCTGTTCAAGGAAGGGGACGCGTCCGATTCGATGTACATGGTGATTGAAGGCACGGTCCGTCTGCTGCGCAACGACACCGAGGTGATGACCGCCGGGTTCAAGGACGTGTTCGGCACGTGGGCGCTGTTCGATGACGAGCCGCGCATGGTACGTGCTGAGGTGACAGAACACGCGCGCTTGCTGCGCATCGAGAAGGACGATTTCATCGACCTGCTCGCCGATCATGTGCAGATCACCCAGGGTGTGTTCAAGGCAATGGTCGGCCGGTTGCGTGGACTGGCCAGCCGTTTCAACAAGCAGGACTAAATTTTCCCGCCTTCCCGGGTTCTCCGCGGAGTGCCCCGCTCCGGGCTCAAAGATCCGCTCGGGCGATCCTCTTTCCCCTATCTTAGCGTCATTCTCGTTGATCGTAAACGGGGTATCTGTACTCCCCCCAGCAGGTGTCGGAGGTTGTGATGAATAAAGAGGAACCAACGATTGTCGTGGTGGATGATGAGGAGATGGTGGTCTCCAGCATCGAATCGTTCCTCTCCCTGGAAACGGAATACAACGTTGAAACCTTCACCTCGGTGAAGGAGGCGCTGGCGTTTGTCGAGAAGAACGAGGTCGATCTCGTGGTCTCTGACTACCTGATGCCGGAGATGAACGGAATCCAGTTCCTCGGTCAGGTACGCAAACTGCAGCCGAACACGCCACGCATCATCCTGACGGGTTACGCCGACAAGGAAAACGCGATCAAGGCGATCAACGAGGTCGGTCTGTTCCAGTACATCGAGAAACCGTGGGAAAATGAGGATCTGTTGATTATCTTCCGCAACGCAATGGAAAAGAAACGGTTGATGGAACAACTGAAGGAAAAAATCGACCAGATCAACAAAGCCTACACCGATTTCAACGATCTGCAGAAGGAGATCGTGAAGACGTTTATTTGAATTTACCTCCATGAATGGAAGCATAGTGCAACAGGGGCATCCGGCCTCTAGGCATACGCTTGAACCAGACCGTTTGCCGGATTGGCCGTTAAGTCAATCCGGCATTTTCTTTTGACTTGTTCTCTACAGTGAGTGTTGGCCATGGACATACGCTTACTAACAGTTTTATTTGGTTTATTCATGTATGTAGAGTCCTCCGCTACTATAATTCGCGTTCCAGATGATTATAGTTCCATTCAAGGAGCTTGCGCGGCATCCAGCGAAGGTGATACGGTCCTTGTTGCACCGGGTGAGTACGAAGGTGGGTTGCTGATATCCGAACACGGTTTGACACTAGCAAGTCACTTTATTATAGATGAAGACTCAACACATATCAGTACGACTCGATTGATAGCAAGTTCAAACCGCAAGATCATTACAATAGACAGTACGGTGACAACAAGCATTTCTATCATTGGCTTGACTCTGTCTGGAGCCCATTATCCCGATGAGGACGGCGGCACGGCCATTGACGCAAGTAACATTGATTTAGTTGTCAGACATTGTATTATTAGCGATAATCATGGAGATTATCCATCATTATATGTAAACCATGGCACGATCGAAGTGGCATTTAGCCTCATCACACAAAATTCCGGAGGCGTAACTGGTGGAGGTATAGGCCTATATGATTCAATTGTTAATATTATACACAATAATATCATTATGAATGAATGCAACGGTACATCAGGTGGTGGAGTTTCAGTTTCTGCTTGTTCAGGATCAATAGCCTACAACACGTTCAAGCAAAACGAATCTTTTATTGGAGGTGCACTTTATACCGGGTCACCTGAAGGCTATATTGAAAACATATCTATTCATAACAACGAATTTTCAGGCAATTCAGCCACTCAAGGTGGCGCGATAAGTGTTTATGCTGTAGATACATTGGCAATGTATGATAATATATTCAGAGACAATCGTGCAATAGGAGAATCTGCTTTACAACCATTTGCAGGAGCAGTATTTTTACTTTCAGGGATACTAAATGGCAACATATACAATAATGAATTTTATTATAATAGTGCATTAGCCAAGGGTGGTGCAATGATTGTTTCATCAAACGCAAACATATTTAATAATTTGTTTTATAAAAATAAAGCTGGCATAACCTATTGTATAGGAACACTAAGCGTAAATGGAAGTACATCAAACGCGAACTTGTACAATAATATTTTTTACTCAAACACAAGAAATCCCTCCAGTTATATTTACGACTGTGGCAGCATATCCGCAGCTCATGGAACCATTATAACATATTCTAGTAATGATTTCTATGAAAATAAACCCTATGCGGCTGGCTATTATGAAGAAGTAAATAATCGCGGAACTTTAAATGTACAAAACAACTTTTGGGGAGACGCATCTGGACCATACCATGCCCTTCAGAATCCCGAGGGTCTGGGTGATAGCGTCATGGTCGACTTGGCTATTCTCCCGTTTTCGCCTACGCCTTTCACCTCTCGCTGGTTGCGTGCGCCTGAACCTCTGGAATTGCTTATTCCTGCCGAAGGCGACTTTCTCAGCGAGGATACGGTCATCTTTCTCTGGAATGCGGCACCCGATTCCACTCCGCATGACACATTGCGGTACACTCTTGAGATAGCGGACAATCCAGAGTTCGCCGATGCATGGATGATCGACACGGACACCGACACGACATCCACGGTCACTGGCCTGAATTGGGAACACTCCTACTATTGGCGTGTCGAGGCGCGCGACATCTACGACCTGCGGACGTATTCCACTGAGACACGTTCGTTCATGCTGACAGAGGTTCCCGAGCCTCAAACCGCCGGTCTACCCAGAGAATGGGCGATTGACCACATCTATCCGAATCCGTTCAACCGCATGACACAAATTGTTCTCTCTGTCCCAGGAGCGGCTACATCGATTCCGGTCCAGGTCGACATATTTGATTTGCAGGGACGGTTGGTTGATACCCTGCACGGCGGTGTGTTGGCTGCTGGACAACGGCGTTTGTTATGGCAGCCACAGAGCGCTGCAGGAATGTATTTCATCCGCGTAACCGCCGGAAACTGGCAGGCAATGAGGAAAGTTGTTTACCTCAAGTAACGCCTGCCAGACTACCCTCGTTTGATCATCAACAGACTGCTTGTTTTCATAAGTCTTTTTGGCCAGTTCATTCGCGTCTGGTGATGATTCTCAAATCCTGGAAACAGACGGATCGGGGACACTTACTCCGCTAAGTGTCCCCGATTAATCTAGTACACACTGTGTATCTTTTCCTGTCTTTTCCTGTCTTTTCCTGTCGTTTACTTTCTCTTACTTCGTACTTCCTTTCGACTTTGTACTCCAGTACTTCCCTACCCCATAATCCGTTTCAACTCCCCCACCCTTGTCCTGTCATACTTTAGCCGGAAGAAGAGAGAGTACAGGATCGGGACAACGCCGAGCGTGAGCACGGTCGAGAAGATCAGGCCGAACATGATCGCGACAGCCATACTCTCCCACATCGGCCCACCGCCGAGGTAGAGCGGAATCATCCCGCCGATGGTCGTCGCGGTGGTCATCAGGATCGGACGCAGCCGCCGTTGCGACGCCTCGATCACTGCCCGATGCTGTTCGACGCCGTTTTCTTCGATCTCGAGTTTGATCCGGTCAAGCAGCACGATGGCGTTATTGATCACAATGCCAACGAGCGCAATGATCCCGAGGAAGGTCATGAAGCCCATCACGCCGTTCATGATGAACAGTCCGACGAACACGCCGATAATCGCCAGCGGCACGGTGATCAGGATGATAATCGGCCGGCGCAGGCTGTTGAACTGCGCGACGAGCAGCAGGATGATGATGCCCAGCGCCAGCGGCAGTTTCGCCATGATCGACTGCTGCGATTCCACCGACGATTCCAGCTCTCCACCGAACTCGTAGTTGTACCCAATCGGCCAGTTGTTCTTCTGTTCGTCCAGCCATGGTCGCACGGCGTTGACAACGTCCATCGCGTAGACACCGTCCGCCGTGTAGCACGACACGGTCACCGACTTCTGCCGGTCGCGGCGGAGGATTTTCGACGGCTCCCAGACGACGCTGAGATCCGCGACCTGCTTCAACGGGACGGTGCGGCCGGTCGATTGCGAAAAGACGTCCAGCGTTTCCAGTTTGCGGAAGTCGTCCCGGTCGGCCGCTTCCGCGCGCAGGATGACGGGGATGACGTCCTCGTCCTCACGGAATTCGCTGGCGGTGATCCCTGCGAGACTGGACTGCAGGCTGACGGCGATGTCCATGCTGGACACACCGGCCATGCGTGCGCGTGGCTGATCGACGTCGACCACCAGCTTCTTGACCCGTGGGCCCCAGTTGTCGGCGATGTTTTTTGTGCCGGGAATGGCGGCCAGTTCTGCTTTCATCCCGTCAACGATGGTGAACAGTTCGTCTGCATCATCACCACTGAGTCGGATCTGCACTGGCGCGGCGACCGGCGGCCCGAGGTCGAGCGGAATCACCTTGATGTCAAGATCCGGGTAGCGATCCCAGAGGAAGCGCTCCATGCGTGGCATGATCACATCCGCCGCCTCACGGCTGGTGGTGTTGATCAGAATACGCGCCAGTTCTTCCTTTTCCGGCTGCACGTCCGCCGCGAGTGTGAATCGCGGGCTGCCGCGTCCAATCCAGCTTGACCAGTTAAGGATACCTTCGGGGCGATCTTCGTCCACGAGGAAACTGTCGGCGAGGAACGTTTCGAGGTCAGCGACCATCTCGTCGGTCTTGTCAATCGTGGTACCGACGGGGAATTCCATCGTCGCACGGATGAACGCACGATCCGACGCGGGGAAGAACAGGCCGGGGATCACCTTGCCAAGTTGCATCGCGCCGACGAACATCAGCACGACAACTCCGATCGACACCCAGCGTTTGTTCAAGATGGTGATCAGGAACCCACGATACCAGCGATAGAAGCGGGTGTTGTAGGTGGATGCATCGCTGCCGCCGGTCTTCTTCGCCTTCATCACCAGCGCCGCAAGCATCGGGATCATGGTCAGTGACAGGATCCATGATGACAATAGAGCGATGGTGACCACGCGGAACAGGTCGGCGGTGTATTCGCCGGTGGACGATTCCGCCAGCGCAATCGGCAAGAAGGCGGCGGCGGTGGTCAGCGACGAGGTCAGCAGCGGAACCCGCAGCTCCTTCGCGGATTCGATTGCGGCGTCCACCTTTGACTTGCCTTCCTGGATCGAGACGAGGATGCTTTCCGACATCACGATGGCGTTGTCCACCAGCATCCCGAGCGCGATAATCAGCGCGGCGAGGGAAATGGTGTTGATCGTAATGCTGAACACATCCATCAGCACCAGCGACATCAGCATCGTCATCGGGATCAACGTGGCGACAATCATCCCGGTGCGCAGCCCGAGGAAGATCAGCATCACGACGACAACGATCACGATCGCCTGCAACAGGTTGCTGACGAAGTCGTTGACCGATTCCTCGACGACTTGCGGCTGGAAGTAGAGTTCCTCGAACTCGATGCCGATTGGATAAACCTGCTGCAGCCGGGCGACGGTTGCGCGCACATCTTCGCCGAGGGTGATGATGTTGCCGCCGTCACGCATCGACACGCCCAACCCGAGGCACGATTCGCCGGTGGCCCGCATCTTCGATTCGACCGGGTCAACGTACCCGCGTTCAACGGTCGCGATGTCTTCCAGGTACAACAGTTCCGGACTGCCGGGGATCGAGATGACGGTTTTCCGCAACTCATCCACGCTCTCAAAGTTGCCGGTTGGTTCGAGGGCGATACGTTCCTGGCTGGTGGTGATATTTCCGCCCGGGAACAGGATATTCTGTGATTCGAGAATGTTGCTCAGCTGCGACGGGCTCAGACCCAGCTGAGCGAGACGGGCGTTGTTGTATTCGACGAAGATGCGCTCTTCCTGCGCACCGTAGATCTCGACCTTGGCGACGTCCGGCAGGCGGAGGAATTCCTCGCGTACCTGGTCGGCGACTTTCTTCAGCTCGGCGTAGCTGTACCCCTCCCCCGTGAGTCCGTAAATGACGCCGAACACGTCACCGAACTCATCATTGACCATCGGGCCGATGACATTGGACGGCAGATCAGATTTGACCGCCTGAACCTTGCGCCGCAAGTTGTCCCAGATCGGTCGCATGTTCTTCTCGCTCTCCTTGATCTCGACGTAGACGAGCGAGACTCCGGTCTGGGATTCACTGGTGACGAAACGCAGTTCTGGAATCTGCTGCACGGCGGATTCGATCGGGTCGGTGACGAGGCTTTCGACCCGTTCCGGGCTTGCACCGGGAAAAACAGTGGTCACCACGGCAATTCGGATGATGAAGCCGGGGTCTTCCCGTTGCGGCAGATTGAAAAAGGCCGAGATTCCGGCACCGATGATCAACAGCAGTACGATCGCGGTAATCCGGTTTTTCTCGATGGCCAGTTGGGTGATCGACATGATGCGGCTCCCCGGTTACAGCAGTTTGACGCGTTGGCCATCAACGATTTTACTCACTCCGGCGGTGACGACGAGTTCTCCTTCGAGGATACCGTCGAGGATTTCCAGCCCTTCCGGCGTCAACTCACCGACTCGGACCATCCGCCGGCGTGTGATGCCGATTCCCTCCTCCGTGCCGGGTTCAACGACGAACACGTAGCGGCCGGTGTGATCCTCACCCACAGCGTGCGGCGGAACCACGATGTGTTCGACAGTCGCTGCAGTTTCGAAGCGGAAAGACACCTCCGCCGCCATGCCGGGACGGATATCATCCTGGTCCAGGTTCAACTGGACCGTGACCGGGAAGGTGGTCGCGAATCCGGTCGAGGAGACGCCGACCTCGGTGACGGTAGCGTCAAACGTGGTATTGGGCATGGACGGAAACTCGACTTTCGCCGGGCTGCCCTGCTTGACCTGGGTGATCAGCACTTCCGGCACGGACACCGACACTTCCGGTTTGCCGCCGGAGGTCATGTCGACCACACGGCTCCCCGGGCTGACATTCTCATTCTCGTCCACGAACACCGCTGCGATGTTGCCGTCACTCTGGGCGATCAGCCTCGTGTACTGTACCTGCAGTTCAGCCAGTTCCAGGCGTTGCTCGATGGAACGTACCTGTGCTTGCGCGGATTCGTACCCGGCCTGCGCCTGGTCCAATTGCGATTTGGACGCGTTGTTGTTCTCATACAACGCCATCGTGCGTTCGTAGCTGGCGTTGGCGTTACGCAGTTGCGCCTGCGCCTGTGCCAACGCCGCCCGCGCCTCTTCCGCCTGCAGGTTGTAGTCGTTGGGGTCGAGGCTGGCGATAACCTGCCCGCGCCGGACCTTGTCGCCAACGTTGACGTTCACCCGTTGCACGGTTCCAGCGACCTTGAAGCTGAGCGTCGACTCGACACCCGGCTGAGCGATGCCGGAGAAGGTGCGCACCCGGCTGCCGCCGGTGAGCAGGGCTTTCTCATAGCGTACGGGCCGAAATGGGGCTTCCGTCACCGCCGCTTCCTTGCCGCAGGAAACCAGCAGCAGGGCGGTACACGCTGCGAAGATCAGGTTTCGAGTGAGTGATCGGGGCATGCCACACCTCTTTTGTCTCAATACAATTCAAGACTTCTCAAGTACTTAGGATTGCCCGCCTGTCGGAGGTAACAGCAAGTACCAATCCAATACGGTACCGTTATCCTCTGGAGCGAAGATCCATCACTGTTTACTAGTACTTCACGCCCTCGGACTTTCGTCCGGGATCATCGATCTTACAGCGACCACAGAACCACGCCCTCGGACTTTAGTCCGGGTTAATTGTCTCTTTCATCACAGCGTTCAACATCCTCGGTCCCGGACTGAAGTCCGAGGTCATGGCTGCCCGTGTACTTCATTCTGCGTACTCCCCGGACAAAAGTCCGAGGGCAATTTTCGCTTCGATTGGATGGTACTCAGTTGTCAAGTTTGCTCAGTTCAGTGTTCAAATCGACGTACCTCAGTCACTTCCGACCGGTGTTCCGGATTCGTTGAAGTAGTCGAGCAGTTGTTGCACGATGGCTTCTCGTTCGTCGACATCGGTCAAGTAGATGATCGTACCGAAGCTGTTCTGAGCATCGAAGTAGTCGATCAGGAACGTGTAGACCGCGTCCGCCGCGGCGAGATCCGCGGAACGAGACGCGTTCTGCGCGTCGAGCAGGTCAATGATCGACACCGCCCCCTGTGCGTAGGCGTCCTGCACTACTTCGAGGCTTTTGCGTGCGGCTTCGGCGGCGTCCCGTGCGAGTTCGATGCTCGCATACGACGCACCCGACTTGTGCAACGCGGTACGGATCTGCTGTTCAATCCCCTCAGCCAACGCACCGCGCTGGTTGCGCAATTGCTCCAGTTCAAGCTTGGCCTTCGCGCGGTCGTGGATGCGTGACCCACCGTGGAACAATGGCAGCGACGCGTTGATGCCGATTGACCAATTGGTGTCGTCCTGCGTCGGAATCTCAGCATTCGCGAAGGATTGCGCGATGTCCGGCGGCAGGCTCGAGAACAGCGAGGACATGTCAGAGACCCCGGTGCGTTCGAGCAACTGTTCGACTTCAGCCTGGACGGCGATCGTCGGCGCGATGAACTGCCAGTTTTTTGATGCCAACAGACGTTCTTGTGCGTCAATGGTCGCGTCGATCTGCTGAATCATCGGGTTGTTCTCAACGCCGAAGCCGGCGAAGAAGTTGCGCATCACGCGGAAATTCCACGGGTTCGACATCAACCACTGAATCGTCGGGTCAGCAAGGCCGAGGTCGTCGTCGAGCAGGCTGACATCATCCAATACGAACTGTTCTTCGATCGGCCGGTTGAGCATCCGGTTGAGCTGCATTTCGGCGAGGTTGCGCTGCATGTTGGCGTTGATCACCGCCTTCTTGTCGTTGGCGATCTGCGCCTGCCAGCGATAGAGCTCAGACGGTCCGGCGACACCGACCGTCTGCCGTACTTCTGCCAGCTCAAGGTTGGCACGGGTGACGTCGAGGTTGGTTCGCTGAACGGATTCGTACGCGTTCGCTCGCAGCACATTGAGGTACGCGACAGCTGCGTCGTGAGCGATCTCGTTGCTCAACGACCGCAATTCGTCCAACCGTGACCGTTGCAGACTTTTCTGAATGCTGAGGTTCGCCCAGGCCTGTTCGGAGAAGATGACCTGGGTCAGGGACAGGACACCGGAATACGTTCCCTCCGCCTGCATCCCAAAGCTGGCCTCAGCCCGATCGGAATCGATGTACACCGCACGCGCGGCGGCATCCAGTTGCGGCAGCAGGTTCGCCCATGCGTTGCCGACGTTCGTCTCCCCTGCTTCGACGGCTTTCCGTTTCGCTTCCAGTCCGAGGTTGACCTGCACCGATTGGCGGACCACATCAGCG
Organism: bacterium; assembly: GCA_020444425.1. Taxonomy (GTDB): domain Bacteria; phylum Electryoneota; class Electryoneia; order Electryoneales; family Electryoneaceae; genus BMS3BBIN04. Next base: position 342,062 of record JAHLLB010000001.1, read on the forward strand.
AGCGACCATTCGACGGCCACTTCTTCCCGTGACGCGTTGATCAGTTCCGCTTCAGTCAGCATCGCCCAGTCAGGATAGACATCAATGGCGCGGGCAGTTGCCATGTTAATGATCAGCGTGCGGTCGTTGGTCACTGCGACCGGCAACTCGGATGCCGGCGTGCCGGACAGGATGCGCTGCATGTTGATGGCTGTACGTCGCGCACGGCGAAAGAAGAATTCGTCCGGCATCAGGGTGGACAGCGCGCCGAGTTCGACGTCGAACCGGCCCATCATCGAATGCAGTGGAATCTTGCGCTCGATCAGATCATTGATCAGCGCCTGATATTCTTCCAGCGGCAGATCGCCGGGCAACGACACCAGCGCGGCATCCGTACCAGCCGGCAACTTGGCCATTGTTTCAGTAGCTGTTTTCGCCAACGGGATCAGCGTGACTTCGGCGTTGTACTGCTCGCGGATCTCGTCCATCGCCAGCGACAGCCGCGGCAGATCCTCGATGAAGCTTGGGCCGATCAGGATCGCCAGGTGATGGAACGGCACAATCTCATGGAAAATCTCGATGTCGTGCCCCAGCCAGCCGAAGGTCGAGAGGAAGTTGAAATTCTCGATGCCGGACTTGCCAGTCGCTTCCGGATCGAGTCCGATCAGCTCCGGATCGATCACGAACGGTGCGATCACCGGATACGGCAACGGCGACTTGCTGGCAACCAGTGATCCCGCCTTCACACCCATCGCGATGAGGAAGTCAACGTCCGGATCGGCAACCAGGTTGTCCAGCGATTGCATGATGCCGGTGACCGTCCAGTCGGCTTCCTGCTGGTATTTGTCTGGAAACTCGATGACATACTCATCCTCGAGCAACGCGCGGATTTCATGCTCAAACATGCCCTGGATCTCTTCATTGCGAAACCACGGGCCGTCCGCCAGCGTAGCGATAGTCAGCGTGTCTTTCTGGGCAATAGCAGGTACCGCTGTGAACGAACAGAGCAGGAAAGCAGCGAGTACAAACAGGGATAGAGATAGGCGAATCATACGTATACCCTTTACAACGCGTCGTCTGTATCCGATCGCGGATGCCGGAGTTGTCCTCCGTCTGGCAGGCACCGCGCGCTTGGCTGAAAACACAACTCAATCCCGGCGGAGGATCACGAATGTGACCTCACGAACGAATGATGAGCAGGGTCAACTGGTGGACAACGTTAGCCGTTGGGGTATCGTATCCCTCGCCTGTGGAGATGGGTGGTATACTTCCTCCCTTGGAAGGCAAATGTTTTTCACATGGTCGGGGTTTGCAAGTGGATTTCAGAAAAATCTGGTAAGGTGAGAACCGGAATCGGCTCTCGCGGTGGCGCGGGGATGGGTGATGCGGAGGAGTTCCCGGGCTGAAGCCCGAGGGCGTGGTCGCTGTGGTGACTTGGAGGTATGCAAATCCCGGGCTGAAGCCCGAGGGCGTGGGTTCGGTGGTGACTTGGACAGTGGTTTATCCCGGGCTGAAGTCCGAGGGCGTGGTTGCTGTGGTGACTTGGACGGTGGTTTATCCCGGGCTGAAGCCCGAGGGCGTGGTTGCTGTGGTGACTTGGGCGACGGTTTATCCCGGGCTGAAGCCCGAGGGCATGATCGGAAACTCGATTTGACATTTGCCGGAACAGAAATGCCGTGCGTCGTAACTACAAAAATCGGGGACACTTGCAGAGTAAGTGTCCCCGATCAGGTATCTACTCAGTACTCAGTACTTCCTTTGTACTCAGTACTTCCTTTGTACTTCCAGCTTACTTCATCAACGTCACCTTGCGGATCTGGTTCAGCTGACCCGGGACGGCTGCGCGGATGAAATACAAGCCGCTCGACAGGTTCGACGCGTCGAAGCTGTACGTGTGGCTGCCGGCGGTCGTGACACCGTTTGCGAGGGTCGCGACCTGCTGGCCGGAGATGTTGTACACCGTGACGCTCAACTCAGCCGTCTGCGGCAGGTTGACGGTCAACGAGGTGCTCGGGTTGAACGGGTTCGGGTAGGCTTCGCCCACGCTGAACTCGGTCGGGATTTCGGTCGTGGACGCAATCACCGCTTCATCCGGCCACGGGGTGCTACTCACGGTCCAGTCATCCAGATCCATCGCGCCGGTCGCCGCCACGCCAGACTTGGAGAACGTGAACGAATCGCTGACGATATCGTTCGGCATGTAGCCGACGTAGCTGTGGTGGGTGTAGGTACCCGCCGGAGCGTAACCCGGGATCGACTGGCCGAACATGGCGACGTTGATCACCTGGTTCGGGTTCAGGTTGAACACGCGGGTGTACATCGGGCCATACTCGTTACCGTTCGGCAGAGTTGCCATCGTCCAGTAGGTCAGACCGGAATAGGTGCTGCCGGTGTTGTTGGTCAGGTTCGCACCGTACGTCACCGTACCGCCGTTCGGACCGACCGTGGTGTTGATCGGGGTGATGGTCAACGACATGGACGCCGATTCCAGCGCGTAGACGGTCACATCATCCACGCCCCAGTACCAACCCCAGCTGCCGTTGTCATCATAATACCAGCTGAAGCGGACATTCGGCTGTCCGGACAGCGCCGGCAGGTTATGGGTCACGGTTTCCGGACCGATATCCGGGTCAGAATAGTTGACGACCGTCTGCCAGCCACCGTTGTTGATCGAGTACATCACGTAGCCGTTTTCGTTCTGGTACTCGTCGAACACGTGCGAGTACTCAAGCGCGACGTCCGTGCGGTCGCTGAGGTCGAGGTACGGCGTGACCAGGCGTTCCTGCAGGTGCGGACCGTCACCGACGACATCGGAATCGACCAGCATGTACGGGGTCGCGAACAGATCGCGCTCACCGCCGAAGTCGACGTGCCACGTGCCGGACGCGACGGTGGTTTCAACTGACCAGTCGCCGGGCAGGCCACCGTCGAAATCTTCGACGAGGACAAACGCGGATTCGTCAATGTAGCTGACGTACACCGACGGGGTCGGTACGGACTGACCATCGCTGTAAATCGCGATGACATAGTATTCGTAGTTGCCGTAGGACGGCAGGTTGTCAACGTAGGACTCGTTGGCCGGACTGGCGATCAGGTTGCCGTTCCGGTAAACTTCGTAGTTGAGGAACTCGTCGATTTCGTTGCCGCCGTTATCATTCTGGCTGGCGAGGAACTCGTCGAACGTGCCGTTGGCAGTCATCTGCTGGCCGACACGAACCTGGTGACGCCACTGCGCGGCGAGATCATCCTTGTCGCCGGTCATCAGCTCGGCACCGAGGAAGTCGCTGCCACCGTTGCCGAAGCTGTTCGGGGTTGCCGGAGCAGACCACGTCAGCGTCACCGCGCCGGTGTTGCCGTTCAGGTCAGCGGCGAGGTTGGTCGGGGCCGGCCACGAAGCGCCACCGTACGCGGCGTTCAGCGAGGCGTAGGCGTTGATACGGCCGGAGCCGAGACGACCGGCGTAGCTCGGGTTGACGCCGTCAATATCGTCGGCGTAATCGAGGATCAGATCTTCCAGCTCATCGTCCGTCAGAGCCGGGTTGTAGTTCAGCAGCAGGCCGGCGACGGCGGCGGCGTTCGGGGACGCCATCGACGTACCATCCCACGCGACGTAGTCGTACGGGTGCCAGCTGTTGTTCGACATGGTGGACCAGATGTCCACGCCCGGGGCGGAGACGGCAACCCAGGTGCCGTACGTCGAGAACGACGCCTTCTGGTCGTTCTGATCGGTCGCGGCAACGGCGAGTACGGAGTTGTACCCGGCCGGGTAGTTCATGTTCTGGTTGTTGTTGTTACCGGCGGACGCGAAGACGAGCACGTTGTTCGCACGAGCGTAATCAACAGCGGCTTCGTACGCAGCGTTGGTGCTGCTGCCACCGAAGGAAATGCTGATGACACGGGCACCGTTGTTGACGGCGTAGTTGACCGCTTCCGCGAAGTCATCGGAATAGCCGGAACCGTACAGCGAGCCGAAGTATTCCCACGCATAACCGGCACGGAGCGGCATCGCCTTGACGTTCCAGGACGCTGCGGCAACGCCGGTGCTGTTGTTGGTCACGCCAGCAGCCGAACCCATCACGTGCGTACCGTGGCCGTGGATGTCCGGGTAGACCATGTTGTCGCGCGGAGCGTAGTCTTCCTGCGGAATCGCGCCGCTGGACGGGTTGTGCGAGACGAAGTCGTAGCCGACGAGGTCGTCGATGAAGCCGTTGCCGTCATCGTCGATGTTGTTGTTGTCGGACGCATCCCAGACACCGTTGTTGTTCAGGTCTTCGCCCGGGTTGACGCGGATGTTCGCCGCGAGGTCCGGATGGTCGATGGTGCAGCCGGTGTCGATCGTGGTGACGATGACTTCCGAATCACCATGATGCAGATCCCACGCCTGCGGGACTTGCATCTTCGTCAGGCCCCACATGTTGTAGATGGTGTAGTCGTTCGAGGTGACGTGAGCGACGTCCGGATACACCAATTCCGCCGCAATCACATCCTGCTCGAAGTTGAGGCCGTCGTACGCTACGACGGCGTCGAAGTTGGTCGCATCGAGACGGAAGAACTTGTGCATGCCGAACGAATAGAAGCTGTCCAACTTGTCCTGATCCTTCGGCAGGTGGAAGACCGGCGTCAGGGTCGGGTTGTCGAGATTCAGGTCCGCGACGGCTTCCGGAATGGCGCGCATGTCACGAGCCATCTCGGCGGTCTCATCCTCGAGGGTGAGGATCAGATGCGGAACCTCAGCAACCGCCAGCCCCACGCTGACGACGGCAAAGACAAACATCGCAAACAGGAAATGCTTCATGTTGACTACTCCCCATGTTCCGTTGCTGCGGCGGGTGGCCGCCTTATCTGGAAATGATCAAATCCAGCAGGAGATAAAAGATAGGTTACCCGAACATCGTTCAGGGATACGTTGACGCGAAAAACCTCGGACCGTGAGATCCCCCCTTGCGTGTTGTGAGCCACGTTGACCGGTTAAAGTGCAACAGGTTACGGAATCTGTCCTGCACTCAGCGTGCTCGGCGTCACTCGGCGACGGCAAGGGTGGATCGTGATCGTTTCAGGTCGTTGACCGCAATACTTCCATTTGCTCGAATAACAAATATAAGAAAATTATCGATAAAACGAAAGAGAACGTGACTCCGTTTGGCTCGTTGATGAGAATAGGCCTGTGCTCCGGATGGCTTCGCCAGCCGGGATCATCCGAAGGTCAACCGTCCGGACGCGTGGCCCGTCATGGTGCCGTTGCCAAGTTGGATGTCATCCTCCGCTCCGGGGGCTACGGGGTGGGTTGTCCGGTGAGGGCGGCGCTCGTAGATTAGGCCGGTTTCAACACGGAGAAAGGGACACCATGAGCAAACGCGATTTCCTGCAGATTACCGACTTCAGCACCGATGAACTGAAGAAAATGTTTGACCTTGCGGTCGAGCTCAAGGCGATGACGAAGCGTGGCGAATGCCCCACCCCGCTCGCCGGTCAGAGCTGGGCCTGCATCTTCCACAAGGCCAGTTTACGGACCCGCATCAGCTTCGAGGTCGGCCTCGCGCAGTTAGGCGCCTCGAGCCTGTACATCACGAACCAGGAGATCGAGCTCGGCAAGCGGGAAAGCATCCCGGATGTCGCGCGTGTGCTCAGCCGCTATGTCGGCGGCATCGTGATCCGCACCTACAGCCACAAGGACGTGGAAGAGCTGGCGGAATGGGCGAGTGTGCCGGTGATCAACGCGCTCACCGACTTCACGCACCCGTGCCAGGTGATGTCCGACTTGCTGACGATCCAGGAGCACCTCGGCACGTATGAGGGCAAGACGATCACGTACCTCGGCGACGGCAACAACATGGCGCGGTCGTGGATCAACGCCGCCCGCCGTCTGGACTTCACCCTCCGCATCGGCACCAGCAAGGACACGCACCCGGGCGAGTTGGTTGACATCGCGACCAGCGAAGGCGCGAAGGTTGAGGTGATGTACGATCCGATCGAAGCCGTCAGCGGCGCGCATGTGGTCTATACGGACGTCTGGGCGAGTATGGGCGAAAAGGAAAAGCTCGGCGAGAAGACGACGGCATTGCAGGCGTTCCAGATCAACGACAAGCTGCTCGAGCACGCCGACGACAGCGCGATTGTGATGCACTGCCTGCCGGCCGAGCGTGGCCGTGAGATCACGGACGAAGTGATGGACGGTCCGCGCGCGGTGGTGTTTGACGAAGCGGAAAACCGTCTGCACGCGCAGAAGGCGATCCTGGTGACGTTGGCTGGATAACCGATGACCGCAGAAAGCCCGATACCGCCGTTACGTCCTGTTGAAACCATCCCGGTGAAGCAGGATGGTCAGGATTACGTGGTTCTGCGCGATCCGCAGGGCTTCTCGGACGGCATGATCGCGGTTGCCATGGGAGCATTGCCCATCCTCGCACGGTTGGATGGGCAACTCAGCGCCTTGGATATCACCGCAATCATGCGGGACGAGTACGGGCTCGAGGTCGATCCGGATCAGATCGTGTCCATCGTCGAGATGTTGGAGAAATCCTACCTGTTGCAGTCGGACGCCTTCCTCAAGCACCGGCGGGCGATGGAAGACGAGTACCGCGAGGCGGATGTTCGTGAACCGATCCTGATGGGCGGTGGCTATCCCTCGGATCCGGACGATCTGGTTGAGCTTCTCGAGACGCTGGAAGCCTCTGAACCCGACGAAGACTTCGGCCCGGAGAAACCTCTCAAGGGCAAGCGGCTGCGTGGGTTGATGGTTCCGCACATCGACTATCATCGCGGCGGCAAGAGCTACGGCCGCTTGTACAAGCAGGTCCGGGCGTTGTTGCCGGATCCCGGCGAGGGTCCGTTGCTGGTGGGATTGATCGGCGTTGCCCATCACGGCGCGTTCGAACCGATTGTCACGACCGCGAAGGACTACATCACCCCGTTCGGCACGATGAAATACGACCGCGACGCGATGGAGCTGCTGCGTGACCGTCTCGGCGACAAGGTTGTGCGTGAGGAATACATACACAAGCACGAGCATTCGGTCGAGATCCAGGTGCCGTGGCTGCAGTATTTGCTCAAGGACCACGAGGTAACGTTCCTGCCGTTGCTCGCTGGCATTCTCGACGCGTTCGGCAACGGGGACGGCCCGATCGCCAGCGAAAAGGTCGATGCGGCGTTGAATGCTTTGCGTCTTGTCGAGGAGAACCACCCGGGTCCGGTGTTGTGGCTGGCGAGTGTTGATTTCGCGCATGTCGGCCCACAGTTCGGCGATCCGGCAACGGTTAGCGACAAGGACTGTTCGCTCGTCGAACGCCGCGACATGAAGGCCTTGGAGACGGTGCAGAAGGCGGACGCGTCCGCGTGGTGGGACGAGCTGATGTCCGACGGCAACCAGCGCCGGGTTTGCGGAGTCAACGCCACCTACCTGTTACTCAATCTGATGTCGGGTACCAGGGGCCGGGTCATCGACTACCAGCAGTCGGTCAGTGAGGACCGAAACATTCTCGTCAGCTACGCCGCCGCGTTGTTCCAGGACGCCTGATTCTCAGGCAGTGCTCTCTTCGGGAATCCCCACCCCCACCCCATCGTTCTCACTTGATTGGCATGTTTGTACATACGAACTTAGTTGTTTCATTCATCTCGGCAGAATCAGGCCGATTTGAATGATAAGCACTTCTTTTTCCATGATTTACACGAGGGAGCGGCGACTCAGACGATATGGACAACGTGAAGACGAACGGTGGCAGCCCCCCCTCTCTCACCTGGCTCGAGTGGAATGACGCGGCCTTCTCAACCGCCCTCGAACAGGACAAACCCGTTTTTTTGTACCTGTCTGTACCGTGGAGTACGTCGGTGCACCAGTTCGAGCGCGATGTACTCGATGACGACACTGTGCGGCAGATTCTCGCCGCGTCCTATGTGACCGTCGAGGTTAACGCGCTACGAATGCCGGATGTGTTCGAACGGTACAACCAGGGCGGGTGGCCATCGATCTGCCTGCTCAGTCCGGAAGGCGATCTGCTGCATGGCCGTTCCGCAGCCGCGCCGGAACAGTTGCGCGACACGCTGCAGCAAGTGGCAACCTACTGGGCGGACCACAAGGAAGAAATCCGGGAGCGGGTCAAGCAGGTGGGCACGCCGTCATTGCCCCGGTTCAAGCTTCCCGGACCGGAGGAGCTGACCGATCCCGCCCCGCTGGAAGGCATCCGTCACGACGCGATCGCGCACTACGACGTCAAGTTCCAGGGCTTCGGCCGTGCGCCGAAATTCCCGATGCCGGACCTGCTGCTGTTCCTGCTCGCCGATCCGGACGAAGAGTACAAATCGCTGGCGTACACGACGCTGGAAACGCTGCGCGCATCATCGTTGCACGACATGCTCGGCGGTGGATTCTTCCGGTTCGCGTCAACGGAATACTGGGGCCAGCCGCATTTTGAAAAGCTGGCGTACGTGAACGTATCGCTGCTGGAAGCGTTCGCTGAAGCGTACCGGGAATCGTCGGACGAACGCTATTTGAACGTTGCTAACGGCATCCTGGTGTTCCTCGACGCGCATCTCTCGGCGGAGAACGGCCTGCTGTTTGCGGCGTTGGATTCAGACGGTTTACCGGGCGAACCAGGCAGCACCTACGGTTGGTCGCGGGAAGACGTGATTGAGACGCTTGAGGAAGACGAGGCTCTCGTTACCGCCGCGCTGACATATTTCGGCATTTCTCCGTACTCCCGTATCGCGGGCGAGGCGAACCGGTGTTATCTTGAGGAACGTGTTCCGCCTGCTCAGATCTCCATGCGTCTCGTGCGAGACGAAGCTGCTGTGCAACAGTTGCTGGTCACCGCGCGTGACAAGATGAAGGCGGAGCGGGATTCACGTCCCGATCCGGCGGTGGACACGGTTGCCTACGCCAATGACCAGGCCCGCGCGATGGGCGCGTTGGCGTTGGCATCGATTGTGCTCAACAAACCGTGGGCGTTGAACCGCGCGTTCCAGATCGCAGACACGGTCTGGAAGGATGGCCGGCGCAGTGGCGGTGGAATTGAGCATGTGATTGGCGAGAGCGGAGATACAGTGTATCTTACCGATCTTGCCGAGTTGATTCTCGGGTATCTGGAACTCTATCGTGTGGCGGGACGCGGTGTGGATCTGGTCCGCGCTGTTACCTTGGCCCGCGAGACGGTAGATTTGTTGGGCGATGGAGAAGGCGTCGGTTGTTTTGACCACCTTGAACGGGACACTGAATACGGCGCTGTCCGATTTCAATACACTCCCTTCGAGGCGAACAGCCGTTTGTTGCACGCGTTTGCCTTACTCTCCGCATACACTCGCAACGAAGCGTGGCACACTCGTGCGCTGAACCTGTCGCAGGGTCTGGCGACGGCCCGGCTGCTTCATCGGCTCGCTGACGCGGCCTATGGACGGGCGTTACGCACGTTGGTCAATCCACCGGCGATGGTGGATTTGATCGGGAAGAATTCGGCTGCTCTGCGGCGTCGTATTCTGATGGAGGCTCCGTCCGGAACGTTGATCCGGGCGTTCGACCCCGAGCAGAAGACACCGTGGACCGATCCGGACAAGTACAACCGCAGTGGTGAGGATGTCGCGGAAGCGGTCGTCATCGCGGGTGGTGCCGTGTCGGAACCGTTAACCGACACTGGCGAAATCTTGCAGCAACTAAACGAACAACGATAGATCGGGAGATTGTGGCCTCCGAGCCAGTCTCCAAGTCGGCTGAAACGAAGGAAGACGTTCATGAACGACAAGGCACGGTTTCTGTGGATCGGGCTTGTACTGCTTCTGGTAGTAGGCTCTCTGCCCTCTTTCGCGCAGGAGAATCGGTGGTGGGATCCGCTTGAAGGTATCCCGGTCCGCCAGGGTTTCCACATTGAGTGGTTCCGCAGTTTGACAGCAAACGATCAGGGCCAGATGGCCATGATCTGGTCGGATACCCGTGAGGGTGGTCGTGACCTTTACATGCAGGTGATCAATCCGGACGGTTCGCAGGTTTGGGATCAGTATCCGGACGGGAAGCGTGTTGCCTGGGGTCCGAACCGCCAGGAAGATCCGCATGTGATGGCGACCAGTGATGGCAACTGGATCATCACCTGGATCGACTATCGTGACAGTGGCCCGAATGAAGACGTCGGGAACATCTACATCAGCAAGCTTGATGCGAACGGCGACCCGATGTGGGACGATCACCCGGATTGGGATCTCGGTATCCCGCTGGCGATCGTGCAGAACAAGCAGCTGGTCGTGCAGTCCTTCGATGATGGCAACGGCGGTGCGGTGACGATCTGGGTCGATGGCCGTAACCAGTTCGCGGAATTGTATGGTCAGCACACCAACGCCGACGGCGACATCCAGTGGTTCCCGACCTGGGATCCGGATGAACCGAATGGCATCGTGCTCGCCGGTGGTACCGCTACCCTCAGCGAAGTCGGTTCCGCCTCCTACACCGCCGATACCGATGGCAACGGCGGGATGATCTTCGGCTGGCAAGATCACCGCATCCCGACGGACAAGAACCTGTATTGCAACCGTGTTGATGCCGACGGTCAGTTGGTCTGGGCCGACTCGACCGGTCTGGTCCTGAGCACCGGCAATGGTGAGCAGGCCAGAATTCGTATGGCGCCAGACGGCGAAGGTGGCGCGTTCTTCACGTGGGAAGACCGTCTGCTTTCGGACAACTACAACTTGCTCGGCCAGCATATTGACGTCGACGGTGATGTCAGCTGGACCGATGGCGGTACCGCAATTTGTGACGCCACCGGTAGCCAGGAAGCACCGCGAATTGTCAACAGCGCGGTTGGTGAAGCGATCGTCATCTGGGAAGACCGTCGAATTGACAACTTCACCTTCGACCTGTATGTCCAACGCATCAGCGACAACAACGGGACACCGGAATTCCACTGGGGATCCGGTACGCAAGGCTTCCTGTTGACCGACGCCTCATCGAACCAGCGAGAAGCACGTTTGTACGGCGATGGCCAGGGTGGCGCGATCTTCACCTGGAAGGACGAGCGGAACGGCGACGACCCGAACAGCGACCTGTTCGTGCAGCGTCTCGACGTGGACGGCAACTGGCAATGGGGTCCGGATTACAACGGCCTGGAGCTGTGTGACGCGGACAACCTGCAGACCGGTAACATCGTTCGTCTGCTGAATTCCACGACCATCGGTCTTGTCTGGTTCGACTATCGCCTCGGTTCGCCGGGCCTGTTCTACCAGATTTTGGACTTGGATGGCAACGAGCAGTTGCAGCACAACGGTATCGAGCAGGTCTACGGTATCGACGGCAACGGTTCCGGCCCGAAGATTATCAGTTCCGTCACCGAAGGCGTCTACTACATCACCTGGCGTGACGGCCGTCTCGGTCAATTGGGTGAATACCCGTTCGTGCAGCGTCTCAACGCGCCTGTGCTGACCGATGAGCATTCCTTCGGGTATGCGGTCAACGGCTTCTCGATGCTGCCGGGCTTCCCCGACGGTGACCAGACTATTGAGATTCTCGAGCTACAGCAGACAGCCTCTTCGGACGGTGGTTTGATCTCTGTCTGGAAAGATGACCGCGAGGAGTTCCTGCCCCTGGTTTTCGCGCAGAAGATGGATTCCGACGGAAACGTCCTTTGGGGCGATCAGGGTGTGGACATTGCGTACAACCCGAGCATTGATCCGCACGATCCGCAGCAGCGGCCGCTCGTGTTGCCGGCTGATGATGGCGGCGCGTTCGCCTTCTTCCAGCAGGTCGATGAAAACTACTGGCTGCAGGTCAATGCCCAGCGGTTGAACGCGAACGGTGAACGCCAGTGGTTTGAGGGTGAGAACTACAGCATCGCGCTGACCAGCATTACCGAGGACCACGCGATTCAGGCGGTGGAGTATTTCGAAAACGGCACCATCTTGATCGTGTTCCAGCATAACGATCCGAGCAACGACAAGGATCTGTTCGCCATCTGCATGAACCAGGACGGGACGTTGGCCTGGAGCGAGATTCCGATCTGTGAAGCCGAGGAGCAGCAGAAGATCGCGAAAACCGTTCAGGTTGACGGCGGTATCGTTGTGGTCTGGGAAGACCTGCGTCGTGGCGAATCGATCACCGACCTGTATGGTCAGTTCATCGCCCCGAATGGCGACCTGATGTGGGCCACGGATGGTCTGCTGATGGCGGAAGATGATGCCCAGCAGAACGAAGCCCAGCTGCGTTCCAGCGGTTTCGACGCTGACTGGTTCTGGCTGACATGGAAGTCTTCCGCGGATGGCGTGACGGAAGACATTTTCACGCAGCGTTTCGACCTCGATGGCGTTCCGCTTCTGATCCCCGCGGAAGGCGTGCAGCTCGGTGTTGACACCAATCCGCAGCAGGAACCGGAAACGGTAATGGATGGCAGCGGTGGCCAGTATGTGATGTGGGAAGAGAACATTGATGGTGAGATCTTCAGCGATCTCGTCTATACCCATATTGACGTTAACGGTGATGTCAATCTCGGTACGGATGGTGAATTCCTCTGTGCAGGCTACCATCGTCAGGCTGAGATTTCGGCGGTTCCGGATGGTCTGGACGGATTTGTCGCTGTCTGGCGTGACAACCGTTCCACCGGTAAGCAGGAACTGGAAAACATTTACACCCAGCGCGTGAACATGTTCGTCGGTGTTGAAGAGAAGCCGGAAGCGACCCAGCCGATGAAGATCGAGCTCGGGAACGCGTATCCGAACCCGTTCAACCCGTCCACCAACATCAGTTTCAGCATCGACCGTTCTGCGTCGGTGAAGTTGGTGGTGTACGACGTGCTCGGCCGCGAAGTGGTCCGCCTCGTTGACCGTGCGTTGAACGCCGGCCATTACGAAGTGAACTGGAATGGTATGAGCGCGTACGGAGTGCAGGTTTCGTCCGGTATGTACTTCTACCGTCTCGAAGTCAACGACCGCTTGCTTACCCGTCGCATGGTGCTGATGAAGTAACTGCGGTTCGATTGTGATTCCAGGGCATTCCGCAAGATTTGCGGAATGCCCTTTTTTGTTTCCGCGAGCGCGTTTCAGGCTCAACTCAGCCCGGCACCTGTACCTGTCGCTATATTCCGGCACGGATTTGGAGACCTTGATGAATATTTCCAGAATTCTGCACGAACGGGAAAGCGAGCAAACCCTCGAGGCTGCACGCGAAGGTCTTGAGCAGCAGGCTGACGTTCCCGAGAGTGTGTTGATGAACCGCGTGCAGGTGATTCTCGCGGAAAAGCGAACCTCGCTCGCCGTGCTGCGGACGGGGATTGGTCTGCTCACCTTGCCAATGACGATCGTCGCTTTCCTGGTGACAACGTCCTCGTTCTGGGATCCGCTGGAAAACCTGGTCTTCCTGATCCCGTTGTTCGTGTTGAACACAGCGCTTGCGGCGATGGGAATCGCCTTGGTCGCACGTGCGTGGAGACGAATCCGTAATTTCGACCGAGCGATCGAAGCCATCAAGAAACACGCGAACACCCTGGGTTATGTCATTCCATGACAAACAATCCCACACATAAACGAGTTCCTCGCTACGGGCGCGGCTGGGCAGCTGTCCTGCTGGCTGCGGTGCTGACCGTGCTGCTGCTGGCGTCCTCGGCGTCCGCACTACCGCGAATCGGTGAGGTGGAAGCGTTCTGGGAGGACAGCCTCGCGATTGTCCGGCCGGAGATCATCGATCCGCTGGACAACTCGCTGCAACGAACGCTGCAATCGGGTGTGCCGGTACAGGTCGATATCGAGGTTCGCATCGCACGCACGGGCTACGTCAAAACCGAGCACATCGAGGTGATGATCGAATTCGATGTCTGGACCGGTTGGTATCGGGTGACCACTCCCCTGTCACCGTTCGCGATTGAGGAATATTCAACCGTTGAGCGCCTGTTTGGCCAGGACTTATTGCTGTTGTTTGACGAGGACCAGATTGATCCGGACGACGAGTGGTTCATCAAGGTCCGCGCTGGCGCACAGCTGCATGATGGTGACGACACCGAATCTTCACACGGAGTCGCGGACGAGCTCAGCGGGTTTACCCGGGTGATTTTTGAATTGTTCGGATCGGGAGAGAAGCGTTGCGAGTGGTCAGAGCTGGTACGTCTGCCGGAGCGCGGGAGTAACGTCGAATGACGTTTCGCTGGCGGCTGATCATCGCGCTTCTGCTCGCCGGGATCGTGCCGTTGATCCCGTTGTACCTCACCGTCCGGGGCGTGATCCAGACTGGTGTCGAATCGCTGGCTCCGGAAGAGACCGGCGACGCGATTCAGTCAGCGATGGAATTGGTGCGTGACGAGCTGCAGCTGATCCGGGACGATCTGCCGGACAACCTATCCGCTCTGATGTACGCGATCGATCCACCCGGTCAACCTCCCACCCGTTTTCCCCACCTGCATCCCCGCCGGGCGTTGTTCGTAAACGATGGCGGTGAGTGGTACTCGTGGACAAATGACGGCTGGCAGGGTTCCACGCCGCCTCCGCCTGTGCGTGAAACCGCGTTCGGGCAGTTCCCCGAAGGTGTCCAGGAGCGACGCTACGACTCTTTTGACCGGGAATGGGTGCTGGTGCATGAGCTGCCCGCCAGTTTCCGCGATTCCGCGCTCAGCTTGCAGCAGGCGATGGCAGACTGGACGGTGTCCAGCGAACAACGCGACCGGTTGTTTGCATCGCTGACGTGGACGTTCGTGCTGTACTACGTCGTGGTGATGGTGCTGTCGATCCTGCTTGGCGTGGCGGTGGTCTGGCCGCTGACCCGGCGCATCACCGCGCTGACCGAAGTCGCGGAGTCGATTCGCACCGGGAACGAGGATGTCCGTGCCGACGAATCCGGCGGTGCGGAGACCGAACGCCTTGCGCGCACCTTCAACTTGATGCTCGAGCGGCTTGTCGCCAGCCGTGTGCATGCGGCAGAGATGGAAAAGCGTGCGGCCTGGCGCGAACTCGCGCCGGTGCTGGCTCATGAGATCAAGAACCCGCTGACCCCGATCCAATTGTCGGTGCAGCAGGTCGCGGAAAGCTACACCGGCGACGATGACCGTTTCGCGAAAACGTTGCGCACCACACGAGAGATTGTGGACGAAGAGGTCGAACGCCTGCGCAACCTGGTGCGTGATTTCGGCGACTTCGCCCGTGCACCGGCACCGAACCCGGAAACGGTCAACATCACCGAGTTCGTCGACGACCTCGCCGGTTTGTACGGAGATCGTGTCGAGGTGGTGTCGGATTGCGATGGGATCGTCGAGTTTGACCGTGAGCAGGTCCGGCGTGCGCTGGTGAATTTGCTCGACAATGCGTGCTCGGCAGCGGAGGAAGCAGCGTCAACGCGTGACGACAACGCGGCATCGGAAGACACAACCGGTCTGCGTGTGCGTTTCAGCTGCGAGAGGGACGGTTCCGAACTGCGCTTCATTATCGAAGACAACGGGCCGGGTGTGTCGGACGATCAGCGCGAGTCGATCTTCGAGCCGTACGTGACGACCAAGAGCAACGGCATCGGACTGGGACTGCCCGTGGTCAAGAACACCGCCGAGCAACACGGCGGACGCGTGTGGGTGGAACCGTCGGACGATCTCGGCGGGGCGCGGTTTGTGTTTGAAATTCAGTCATGATTTCACAGTTGGTGTTCGTGCTTCAGGCGAAGTGGTGCGGCTGGTGTCATCCTGAATCCGGCAGTATCGGATGAAGGATCTACTCGAAGTACCGGGGACTGTTCGATATACAACAGCCCCCGTATCTTAAGCCAGAGTCCAGACTTCTCGTCGTTCCGTTCAGAATCCTGTGACTCAGTCAGTCATCAGAGTCGCGATCCTCATCATCGTAGTCGAGGTCTGCCTCTATCAGGAGATCCTCCTCATCGACGACGTCTTCTTCGTCATCTTCGTCATTGATCCAGGTAGTGAAGGGTGCTTTGCCTGCGGAACGTTTTTCTCTCACCGGAGTTACGGTTTTACTCGAGACCGTCACCTTCGCCCCCCTGGACGGCATTGCGGCAGACTCATCCAGCAGCGAGTCATTCAAATCTGCCCAACTCGGGTTGGATTCTTCGATCAGCTTGACCATCCGATCCCGGCGCATGCCCTTCAGCCACTTCTCGGTTTCGATGGCTTCGGACAGAGTATCATAGTGTTCAAAATACACGAGTTGATCCAACTTGAACTTCTTCGTGTAGCCGCCGATCTGACCGTTTTTGTGTTCGGCCATGCGGCGAGTGAGGTTGTTGCTGAAGCCCACGTACAGCAGGCGTGTCTTGTTGGACAGGATGTAGACCGAATAACGCTTGTTCACGGGTATCGCACTCCACTGTAACGAGTGTTTCTGAAACGATGTTTGTGATGTTCTCAGTCCTCAGTCCTCAGTCCCCAGTCCCCAGTCCCCGGTCCTCAGTCCTCAGTGCTAAGTCTTAAGACTTGAGACTTGAGACTTGAGACTTGAGACCGGAGACTGAAGTCGACGCTACACAGTTGATACTGCGTACCTTAAAGGTTTTCCATCGACTTTCGACTTTCGACTTTCGACTTTCGACTTTCGACTTTCGACTTTCGACTGGTTTTCTTCCTACAGGAAACTCACTCCATCCTCGAGGCATTTGCTCAGTTTGCCGTACACCTCGTTGATCCTGTCGCGGTTCGGATTGGCGCCGAGTGCATTGCTGATCCTGCGCGCCAGTGTTCCCTGTTCATTAATGGTTTTCAGGCAGGTGCCCCAGCCGGTTCTCGCCAACTCTTCCGGTTGCATGCATTGCGTCAGGATGTGATGCCACAGTTCGTTCATCGTCATCGAATCCCGGCCGGTGACACCGAACAGCTTGAGATAGTCCCGATTCCAGATCCGGGTCAGCTCAGCGTCCCGGATGGCCCCGAACAACAGGCGTTCGAGCAACTCGCCGGGCACTTTGTGCAGCTTCGCCAGCGTCGTCCATTTCTCCGTCACCAGTTTCTGCAGCAGGCAGGAGACCAGCGCGGCAATCGCGACATCCGCGCCGGGGTGTTCCTGGATGTCGAGCAGGCGAATTTCGATGGCATTGCGGTCGAAGCGGGCGATCGCGCCGCGGCTGTTCAACCACTCATGTTGCAGCACACCGTCAGGATCAAGCGGAGCGATTTCACGGTACATCTTGCCCAGGATTTTGTCGTGGTATGCGTCGATGGACCGCACCGACTCCGGAACTACGCGTCCGGTGACAGACGGCACCCGCTGCTGCATCATGCTGTATGCCATCAGCCGATTATCCATCAGGCCGGTGAGTCGTCCGTCCTGCAACGGTGATGAAGCCGCCAGCGCGGGCAGCAAGGGCAGGATGACACGGATCGCGGCGTGCAGCCGCACGAACTCGTCTTCGTCCGCGAATGGCAGGTTGATGTGCGTGCTCTGCACATTGGCCCAGCCATGTCCCTTAACGCCGAAGATGCGTTCATAGGCTTCGTAGATCTCGTTCTGCGCATGTGGCCACAGCCGGGTCTCCGTCGCCGGGTCCATCCACGGATGCATCGAGGTGGGCATCAGCATCGCGTCCCACGCCGCGAGGATTTCGTTGGCACGGCGGATATCGACCTGAAAGCAACCGTCGAGAGCCAGCAACGACCCGCGCGGTTGCACCGTCTTCATCTCGAGCACATGCAGCACCAGCTCGTTCGACCATGCGGTTTCAGCGAATTCGACTTCGCTTGCACCTTCCCCTCCGGCGTAGCCGAGGATCTTGTCCGCGTCAGGGCGGACGGCGAGGGTCTTGCGGTCAACGATCATGTATTCCAGTTCAACGCCGAAGACGTCGAACAGGTGCCACGCGGTTTGCCCGATGCCGGCTTGCTCGTCCCGGGCTTTCGGTGGCTGGCGTTTCTTGCCTTTCAACAGGGGTTGCACACTCATTTCGCTGCCTTTCCGTCCTTGCGTGCTTCGATGCGTTTCAGAAACACATCCATCACCCGCTGGTAGAGTTCGTCGTCCAGGATGAGGTCTTCGACACCGTCCTCGACGCTGGGATTGTCGTTCACTTCAATCACGTACCACTTGCCCTTGACCTGTTTCAGATCGACACCATAGAACCCGTTTCCGATTGGCGCGGCGGCTTTCAGGGCCAGTGAAACACATTTCTTCGGCGCGTCTTCAATCGCAATGGTTTCCCACGCTCCAAAGCGTTGCGGCTTTGCGCCGGTGCCCCATTTGACGATCTGCCAGTGCTTTTTCGCCATGAAGTAGCGCGAGGCGTACAACGGCAAGCCGTCCAGGATGCCGATCCGCCAGTCGTAATCGGTCGGCATGAACTCTTGCGCGATCAGCAGGTCGGAGGTTTCGAACAGCAGCTTCGACAAGCTTTGTGCTTCGTCAACGGTGTCTGCCTTGTGCACACCCTGCGAGGACGAGCTGTCCGGCTGCTTGAGGATGATCGGCAGGCCGATATCCGCCAGCACCTGTTGCAGGTTGTCCTTGTGCAGGATGCCGGTGCGTGGTGTCGGGATGTTGTGCCTGGTGAGGAGCTCCGCCAGATAGACCTTGTTCGTACAACGCAGGATGGACTGCGGATCGTCGATCACGATCAACCCTTCCGCGGCAGCCCGGCGGCTGAAACGGTAGGTATGGTGGTTGACGGCGGTAGTTTCACGGATGAACAACGCGTCAAACTCGGCTAGTCGGCCATAGTCGCCCCTGCCGATGCGTTCACAGGCGATGCCGACACTTTCAGCCGCTTTTTCAAACCGGCGGATGGCTCGATCGGTGCTCGGCGATGTCGGATCATCCGGGTTGTAGAGGATCGCGAGATCGAAGCGGGATGGCACCGCCTTGCGTTCCGAACGCTGCCGTTTCGTGAAGTAGTCCCGCGCAGCACCAACGGCGAAATCGCGGTGATGATCCGGAATCGCGCTGGTCGGAATCGCGTTGACGTCGCGCAGTATCCACTCCCCGGCTTTGGTCGTCACAAACGACGCCCGCAGCAGCGGTGCTGGAAACAGCCGGAACAACGCGGACGCGAGCCGGTCATGCCGCTTGGCAAGATTCTTCCCGAAATAGATCGACAGCTCGAACTTGTCGGACGTGATCGTTTTCAGGCTTGAGTGGATCTGGCTGGCGAGCTCGTCCCCGGCGGACCGGACAATGGCGGGAGTGCGCAGATCACGTAACGTCATCACTCGTGGCAGCACCTTGTGACCGCGTGCTTCGGCGAGTAGTGAAACGTAATAACCGTACGATTGGTATTTGTACGAGCGGCAGAGGTTGAACACCTTGACCCGACGCGTACCTGTCCATTCCGGGTCGCTCAGATACGCTCGGGCGGTAATCACTCGCACGTCCGGCATACTGTCCGGCCAATCGCTGGCGCGGGTAACCACGACAATCGTCTGCATCAGTTGCCCGCCCTGTTGGGTTTGAGCACGAGCAGGTCGGCGTCGTGCGTGAGCACGCCGAGGAAGATCGCGCCGGTGAGTCGATGGGTCGGAACGTGGATCTCGCCGCCGCGTCCCCCGTTGACCCGCAGCAACGGATCGAGCACACAGAACTCGTCGCGGGATTCGTCGTAACCGTTGATGACAACGAAATGTCCTGCGGATGTGCCGCGGATATCGTCGTACTCCTCGTCCCACATCCGTTCGCGCGCGGAGTGATGCAACCACGTCGCACTCAGACCGGTGATAATCGGCCGGTCACTGCGCAGTTGGTTTGCGAGCAGTTCGCGGGTGATATCTGCCGACCGGATCGCCCCACCCCGCCGCAGAAAACCGAGGTAGGCGCGGGTCGCAATCAGCAGGTTACCGTCGCTTTTCGCCTGGGCCTGTTCTTCCAGTTTCTGCGCGAGGGTGCTCCCCTTCCAACCGAACCAGGTCGGATCGAAGACACGCAGGTTGCAGGTGTAGAGGGTGGCCTGATAGCCTCGCGTCAGGGCATGCTGACCGAGCAGAGCGGCAAGGGTGCCGCCTGTTTCCAGGCTGCGGACCTGTGCGATCAGGTCCGTCAGATCGATGCTGTCGCCGAAAAACCGGTAGACAGCTTGCAGGCAGGTTGGCCCGCAGGTAACATCGTCCGGCTGAGACATCATCTCTAGCCGAAGCCGTGTCGTGCTCACGAGTTGCTGGATCGCCTCCTGATTGAATTCCGAGGGAATAAAATACGCCGGTTTCTCATGAAACCGGCGCAACAAAATGAGAGGCAAAAACTGGAGCCACCTGCTGAACGCGTGCCTTAGAAAATGCTGGTGAATGTCAGCTTGACGCCGTCGAACGGCGCGACCACACGGCACTTACCACTGGTGCAGACCAGGCCGCCGCGTTCTTCACCGACGGTCAGCAACAGCTCGTGCCGGTTGGCGACAAAAGCCGCGAACTCCGCCTTGACCCAGCTGGTCTTGTCCGGCTGGTTCGGATCCTGTTCAGCAGTTTCCAGCACCACGGACAGTGAATACTGCTGCCGCCAGGTCGCACCGAGAATGGTCAGCGTTTCGATCGAGGTTTCCTCGGCGGTCACTTCTTCGACCGATCCGCCTTCCGTCGACACCTTCACCGACCAGTCATCGGCTAGCTGATACTCGCTGCCGATACCAGCGACGGCACGCCGTGTCCAGCTTGACCGTGCACGTACCGCGCCTCCACCCTCGATGGTGTAGACGAGGTCTTCGTCCCAGCCGCCCCAGGCCGTCAGGTACCAGTCCATCGTCGGATAGCCGGTAAACTCGGCGAAAACCTGCCGGTACGGGCTGTCCTCTTCGTCCAGCGATGGCATGTACAATTCGTTCTCGATGAACGAGGAACTCTGGCTGTAGTTGACAGTCACCGTGTTCGCGCCGCTGATGTTGTAGCTACCCTCGATCTGGAAACCGACTTCGTCGTCGAAGCGGACCGTGTGCGGGTGTTTGCTCAACAGTGGGCTGGTGAATTCACGCTGCCCGATCGGCGGGCTGTGGAACGGGAGGATGTCCACGGAAGCCGCGTACACGCTGCCGCCCGTGCTTGCCCCACCCGGGTACACGTAGTACTGGTACCGCTTGTAGTCGGCGAACAGGCTGAAGCGGCCCGCGTACCAGCTACCGGAGGCGTAGAAGGCGTCGTGGGTGTCTTTCACACCCTCGATGTCTTCCTTCGCGTATTCCGTCCATAACGAGACCGACGGTCCATCCCACGCTGCGTGACCGGCCCAGGTGCGTGATTCGGCGTAGCTGAGGACGTCGTCCTCGACCGGCGTCACCAGCATTCCCTGGCCACCGAGAGTGGTGTTGTATGGACCGAAGTACTCAACACGTCCCGCGCTGACCCGTGCATCCTGCACCTGCCCGAGGTAGCCGGCTTCCGAGCGTCCGGACAGCCCTTCCACCTCGAAATCGCCTATGCCAACCTGCGCCTGCATACCGTCGAGACCGGAGTCGAAGCCTTGCAGGATGTCCTCGATCAACGCCAGCCCGAGCCCACGTCCCCACACCGAGTAGAAGTTACCGATGCGGAGGTTGACGTTCGCGTCCGGATCGGAATACTCGATGAAACGCTTGTCGAGCGTGTTCACATCCGTCTGGTACTCCCCGAATTCACTGGGTTGCAGCAGTGTGAAGCGGGAGCCGATCCGGATGTTCCCGTAGTACATGTTGAGGTTGAGACGATCCTCGAAATACCGCTTGACGACGTCATCGTCGCCGAGCACTTCCCGTCCATCCGCCCAGCGCGCTTCGTTCGAACCCTGGATGTAGAAGTCCTGGGCGAACGACGGCAGAGCGTGGACCATGAAAACGGCCATCAGGCAAAGGATGACCGTGACCCGGAGCTTGCTCACTCCCCTTCCCCCTCTGCTGGCAACAGCGCGACGATTTCAGCTTCGATTTCGTCTTCTTCACCCGGATGATAGCCGATCCAGACGTTCTTCACCATTCCGTCCGTGCCTACCAGCACGGTGTGTGGCACGTTGGTACCACGGAACTTGCGCAGGATCTCGGAATCGGTGTCGAGGCCAACCGGGAACTCGAAGCCCTGGCCGCGGACATATGGACGCACCTTGGACACGCTGCGGGTGTTGTCGATGCTGATTCCGAGCATCGTAAAGCCGCGATCCTTGTACGTGGTGTAAATCCGGTCCAGGTGCGGCAGCGCCTGCTTGCACGGCTGGCACCAGGTTGCCCAGAAATCGAGCAGCACGGGGCCATCCTTCAGCAGTTCGGACAGCTTGACGTTTCCGCCGTCCACGGTCTTGAGCGTGAAATCGGGCGCCTTCTGGCCGGTCAAATCGGCCGCGACGCCGGAAGCGGCTATCGCGACGATGAGGAGCATTGTCAGCAGAGTCGTTCGGATCACAGTCCAGCCTCCATGTCTCAGCTGCAGGATGCAGCGTTCTACGCCTTCCCCTCACTGCAATGAAGCAAGGATACGGAGAAGCTCGGGACAGTCGCAACGGATACCCCCGATTCGCCTCACCTTACTTCCTGGAAACTGTGCGGCGATCTCCGTCGTCATCCCAACCACGACCGCACCACGACCGGTGCGACGGCGGAATTATTTCATCAGTAACAGTTTTTTCGTTTGACGCGCGTCCCCGGCTTCGAGTACGGCGAAGTAAATGCCTGTCGCCTGGTTGCCGGTGGTCCACACCACCTGGTGGCGTCCGGCGGCGCGGCGGTTGTTGTCGAGCACTGCGACTTCGCGTCCGAGCACGTCGTACACCGCCAGCCGCACCTCACCCGGCGATGGCAGCGCGTATTGCAGCGTCACCGTCGAGTTGAACGGGTTCGGATAGGCTTTCTCGAACGACGTTCGGGTCGGGACGGCAATTGAACCGTGTTCGTCCTCCACCGACAGGTAGTCGCGGTAAACGGTGACAGCGGAGGTGTCCCGATGTCCACCTTCATGGGTCTGGAAGACGAGATCGAAACGGTGCGAGATGTACGGAGTCAGATCATCCATCGGCAGATCCACTCGCATCTCAGTCAAACCGGTCGGGAACTCGGTGGGCGCGAAGCCGGTAACCGGCTCAACGTTCAACCCACGCCAGTACTCCCGGAAGATGCCATCCTCGGCAAGCAGGACGACACCCTGCTGGATCCCGGCACGGAAAGTCTCATACGACATCGCAAGCGGTTCGTAACCAATCTCCGGGTACAGTGGATACGGGATATCCAGCTCGCCAGTGTTAATGTCAATCGTGCTGAACATGGCGTTGCCCGCTGGATCTTCGAACAGGATCTGCACCCTGTCGGATTGCGGGTCGTCGTAGACCCGGTAGCTCAGCGTTCTCACCTTCATGCCGCGCAGGTCATAGGTCGTGGTAACCGTTCCAGTTGCGTCCAGGCGGTACAGGATGTGGGTTTCGTTGTCGGCCACATACCAGTTGTCGATGTGACAGGCCAGGCCGGCGGGTTCACGAATGACATCCGGCAACGCGAGGCTGTCGATGATGGAGTATTCCGGAGTGGCGTCCCCGTCGAGAAGGAAGATCTTGTCCTCAAACAGCGCACCGATGGTAGCATCCTGCTGCCACGCCCCGTCATGCATGCCGGTGTAGCCGAAACGGGTGGGCTGCATGAAATTGGTAAAGCCGCCGACATCGTACTCGTGCATCCACAGCCTCGGCTGAGTGAACAAATACCCGCCGATCAGGATGCCGTCGCCAGTCGCGACGACGCTGCGGACGCTGTCTGCCGGAACCGCGGCTTCCACATCAACCGTCCAGTCGATACCGCCCGGGGGAACCGCGGCGACATCCACCGTGATCGGCATAGGATCCGGATTATTGACATCGAATTTCAGGTACATCAGTTGCGGCAGATCCGCAGTCAATGCGACATGGTTCGGCGATACGTTAAACGGGTCAAGGTCGAGATACACCGGGAGTTCGTTCGTTTCGCCACCCGTGACCTCGATGTCCGAGTAGTAGTGCCATTCACTGTTCGGCAGTTCCAGCGTTACATCATACGTCCCCGGCAGCACCCGTTCGACCAGCAGCGTGTCCGTCCCGACTGCCTTGCGATTGATCTCTCCATTGCCAACTGTCACCGTGAACGAATCCAGCGTTGCCGCACCGTCGATTACGACCTGCAGGCTGCCGTAGTCGTACATGTTATCGAGGTAATCGTGCGCGAGATCGACTCGTAACCGTCCCGCGCCGTACTTGTTGTCGAAGCCGGGATCGCCGCCATCATCAGCAGTCATCATGATCGCTTCGGCAATGGCTTCCGGTGGCGCCTGCGGATGGATATCACGCAGCAGCACCATCGCCCCACCAACGACAGGTGTGGACGCTGAGGAGCCCGTGAAATTGGTATAATTGTTGACCGGGTAATCGTCCGTTGTCGGGATTTCGGTGGGTGCGAGGATGTCCGGTTTCTTCAGACCGGGCAAGGCACCGTCCGCCCACGGATAATCCTGGAACACCAGCGGGTATTCGGGTTCTTCCCATGCCGCCGGGCCGTCTCCGCTATAGTACTTCGCGTTGCCATTTGAGTCATGTGCGCCAATGCCCATCACGCCGCTGATTCCTCCACCCTCGACATACTGTTCGGGATGCAGGAACGGCGGCGGGCAATTGCCCGGGCTGGCGATGTTCCATGGCGGATATGGCCCACCGGAACCGTCATTTCCGACAGAATTCGCGCTGATCACACCAACCGCCAGCAGCGCCCAATAGGTGTAGCGGTGAGTTGCATAATCCGGGATATAGGATGGCGCGTTGTACTTGTAGCTCATGGAGGATGAGATCACCGTCGCGCCGTTGGTGACGGCGTACTGCACTGCCGCCGCGCGTGTGCCTTCGCTGACCCAGCCGTCGGCATAGTTGCGGATCATGATCCAGCGGGCGTCCGGGGCGATGCCGGTTTGCGTGCCAAGCGTGCCGTCGCCGCAGACAATTCCGGTGCACTTGGTGCCGTGCCCCTGGGCGTCGCTGATGTCTGGGGTGTTGTGGTAGAAGTTCCAGCCATGGATGTCGTCGATGTACCCGTTGTGGTCGTCGTCGATTCCGTTCCCGTCAACCTCATCTTCGTTGATCCACTGGTGATCAATCAGGTCGTCATGCGGGTCGACGCCACTGTCGATCAACGCGACAATCACACTCTCTCCGGTGTAGCCAAGCGTCCACAAGTCATCCGCGCCGATGTATGGAATCGCCCACGAGATTTCGTCCAACTCGTCCGGACTGGGCTCGGGCAAATCCGGGTCCGGCATTTCATCATTGACCGATTCGAACGGCAGCGGTGGCTGGTAGCGAATACGGGACACTTCATCCAGTTCCGCCAGCTGATCAATGCGATCCGCCTGCAGATGCACTGCGAAACCATGCGAGATCCAGAGTGGGTACAGGTTGCGCGCGCGTCCCGCCTGCTCCTCCGTGCGCAGCCAGCTCTCGGTCGCGGACGCGGACTGGTTGAAGTGTGATTGCAACGTGGTGATGGCGTGCTCACGCCGCTGTGGTAACGGCATCTCCTGCACCTCGGCGAGCAGATCGTCCAGTGGGTATGGGTTCTCGATTCCGATGAACACCGGCACCAGCTCATCGTCCGAAGCGTTTAGCAGGTGAACGCTGAGGTTGTTCTCATACACCGGCATGCGCGGCGCGGAGAACGCGGCCGGAAGGATGACGAAACTGAGCGTAAGTGCAAGTACACCAAATCGTTGCAAGCGGTTCATGAGCAAGTCCTGATCAACGCTGAGGTTTATGGTGATACGCCTGGACTGGGCAAAAGTGCCCGGTAAACAAGGACCGGCGGGATTTTATGTCGCAATTCATCCACGGTTTCGCCCACACTCTATGGAATAAGCTAACCCCTCACGCCGACGGGTGCAACGCAGGCGCGATGATGGCCGGAATTCACATGCAACAGGATCGAACGGTCGTGAACAGTAGACCCTCAACAGCGTTGGAATAAGCATCAGATCAACGACCTACGAACAACAACCTTTGGACAGTCTCTGTTGGAATAGTGTATACAGTGTCTTGAACGGATTTTCGAGGACCGAATTTGCTTGTGCGCTGAGCCTTGGAAAGCCGTTGCCTGCGTGCGCAATCGGGCTTATCTTGGCGTGAGAACTCGGGGGTGGAGACCCCCGGTTTCTCAACTTGCATGAGTGGGTGAGATCGTCTAACTTTGGGTCTCGCGTTACGCGCCTGTAGCTCAACTGGATAGAGCACCTGACTACGGATCAGGAGGTTTGGGGTTCGAATCCCTACAGGCGTACTAGTAGAATCAAGGGGTTACGGGAAACCGTGACCCCTTGCTTTGTTATTGAGGTACAGCCTCGTGCACCGGTAGCATTATTTCGTCGAACATCGTGTATCTGCTTGTTCCCCTTACCTCCCACCTCTACTTTGGGACTTGGTGATCGATCCATCTGGCTGGACCCGTGTCCTGTAAGCCTGAAGCCTGAAAGCTCTTATAAATTATAGCTATACTTGTTGATTGCACCAACGATCCATCGTATTGATCAAGAAAACGCGATGCGATCCATAAGGGTCGGACCACAGGCTCCGGGTACGCATCCACACAAGGGGAGGGAAGTGTCGATGAATACATTGAGACAATTGTTGCTGGTTCTCAGTCTGGTGATGATCGCAGTCAGCTGCGGAATCGCCTCTGAATTGATTAACCCGGTCACCGATCACGGTGTTTACGGTCGCTATGACTCAGACCTGGTGAGTGGAGAATTCCCGGCCAACAGTGGCAAGTATTACCTCTGGGAAGGCAGGCTCTGGGTTGGTGCTGTTACCAACAGCACTCGGTATGTGACCGCAGCGGGTCCGGATACCTATGAGTGGACTCCGGACGGCGGCGGCACCCCGGTCGTTACGGCTATCGGCGGCGAAACGCTCGAGTGGACAGCGCAATTCAATGACAACGGCGCTGTCGGCGGCCACACGCCACTCGGGTTGGAGGTCACCCAGACCGTCGAAGCGTGGTCGTGGATTGACCAACCGCACAACGCCCACCAGATCCAAATAACCCTGAGCAACACTTCCGGCGCGGCGCTTGATAGTGTGTATGTCGGATGGGTCTTTGACTTCGATGTCTGCTATGGACCCAACGGTGACGACAGCCAGGCCAGCCAGGACGACCGTGCCGGCTGGGATGCAGACCGTTGGCTCGGTTACATGTGGGACGGGGACAATCCGGACGAACCGGGTGATGACACGGGCGACAACGGTATCTCCCCCGGGTACATCGGGGTAACCTGCTTGGATGCCGACATCCCGCCGTCCGCCTTCCAGGCATGGACCAGCGGCAACGATCCAGCCACCGATTCCGACAAATTCGGCTACCTCGCCGGCATTCCGAATGATGGCGGCGGTGCCTTTGATGACCCGCCAGCAACTCCTGGCGACTACCGTGTCATGCTTTCCGTGGGACCGTACAGCATGGCCGACGGAGCGAGCGAAACGGTTGTCGTCGCGCTCTGTGTCGGAGATGGCCTGGACGGTCTGGAAACGGCGACCGACGAAATGATCGCCTGGTACAACCGGCCGGTGCAGTTTGAGATGACCCCCGAGCAGACCATCATCCCGCCTGAAGGTGGTGACCTGGTCTACGGAGCATCGCTCATGAGCACCCTGCCGAACACGGTGCCCGGCCTGTCCTTCTGGACCGACATCGAGTTCCCGAACGGTCAGTTGTTCTCACCTGTGCAGCGGATTCCGTTCACGCACACGCCATTCATGCAGGCCAACATGACCGGCATCACTCAGACAATACCGGAGCTAGCGCCGGAGGGTGAGTACACGTATTTCGGTTACGTTGGTTTCTACCCCAACGCCCAGCTCAGCGATTTTATCACGTTCACCAAAACCGGCGGCACAGCTGGCGACGCAGCTCTTACTCCCGAAACCTGGCCGTCCAACATTGCCCAGCGAATCGGTGAGACTGTAATCGCAAGTGAGGATGTTACCGGCCCGGTGGCGGCTCAGCCCAGTGAGTTCCAGCTTTCCGCAGCCCACCCGAATCCGTTCAATGCAGCCACCAGCCTCACGGTGAACCTGCCGAGCAGCGGCCAGTTGCGAGTGGAATTGATCAACCTGACAGGCCAGCGGGTGATGGTGCTTAGCGACGGAATACGCACAGCGGGTACACACCAATTCAGCATCAACGCCGAAACTCTGGCGAGCGGGCTGTACTTCGTTCGTGCCAGCGTGCCCGGGCACATGGACCAGGTCCGCAAAGTGATGTTATTGAGGTGATTGCGGCGAAGTTCTGAGTTTGTTTGGAATTCGAATTCCTTTGGGCAGTTCAGTTTCTTTGGCCCGGTTGATTTCAGCCGGGCCGTTTTTGGTTCTATTCGCGAGGTTACGTTCTGGCAGCATATATAAATATTAGTCTCCACCCCCTTGTCCTAATTTTCGGCGTACAGTACTTTTGAACTATCGGAGTTGGCGATAGAGGACTCCCACTTTCCGAGCCCAAAACCCATACTCCCCATCAGGGTCATTTCTGACCCGATTTCTCTGGATAAATCCGGTTTTGGAGGGAGAAACACGCATGAAAAGGATCATTGGGTCCGTGTTTGCCTGTGTTCTATTGCTGGTTTCGATTGTGACCGCTGATGACATCATCGCTTCCATCGACAATGGCAAGCAGTATTACAGTCAGGGCAAGTACTCGCAGGCCAACCAGGAGTTGTTGTTCGCCGTTCAGCAGATTCAGGGCAAACTTGCCGACTTGTATTCCGCCGCACTTCCTCCCGAACAACCAGGCTGGGAGCTTGACGGGCCCAACACCGACAACATGACATTGCTCGGTGGCGGAATCAGCGTGCAGAGCCAGTACTCGTTTTACGGAGATGATGATATCTACAAAACGGTGTCGATCAACATCGTGTCGGATTCTCCGCTGTTGTCATCGGTGATGATGCTGATCAACAACCCGATGTTCATGCCCACCGGATCACGCGCGGTAACCATCGAGGGTTACAAGGCAGTAGAAGAGTGGTACGACGATTCCGGCAAGCTGCAATTCGTGATGGACAACCGCATTCTGGTGACGGTGGAAACGTCTGGCTTGCAAAGCAAGGACGAGATGCATGCCTGGGCGAAAAAGATCGATTTCGCTCAACTGAAGAAACTGCTGGCATCCTGACCGCCTATCAGTGATCGGTATTGTGTTTTAAGGAGTTTCACGGAGGCTGGTTCGCTTGATCCAGCCTCCTTTGCTCTTTGGTGCTGCAGATACGTGCCCACCCTCCTCTTTTCCATGCCCTGATCGCAGCCGTACGTTTCGGCAGTTGCAACCATCCGCTATCCCGGTCAAATTCATACCCGGACAAACGTGAAACCGAGCACGACAACGCTTCAAATTGACGGCATATCCGTCAACGTGACCCGCAAGGCGATCAAGACGATGCGGCTGGCGGTGTATCCGCCTGACGGTGAGGTACGGATGTCCGTGCCGCAGCGTGTGTCCGAACGAAACGTGCGTCGCGTGATCGTGTCCCGTCTCGGCTGGATCCGGAAGCAGCAGGCCAAAATCGCGGCCCGTCCGGTCGTGCCGGAACCACAGTTCGTGAGCGGTGATACGGTCGATACCTGGGGACGGCGTGTCACCCTGGAAGTGATCGAACGGAACGCCGCGCCTTCGGTTGCCGTCGGCGAGGACGGCGTGCTGCGGTTGTATGTGCGTCCCGGATCGACGGTTGACAAGCGGGCGGCGGTGATCAAGCAGTGGTACCGTGACCAGATTCATCAACGCCTGCCGGAATTGCTGGCGAAGTGGCAGCCGGTGGTGGGCAAACGGGTCGCGGAAGTGAAAACACGCTGGATGAAGACGCGTTGGGGTTCCTGCATCATCCGTGACCACCGGATCTGGCTCAACGCCGAGCTGGCACGCTACCCGGAGGTGTACCTCGAATACGTGCTGGTTCACGAGATGGTTCACCTGTACGAGCGCAAACACAACCACCGTTTCTACGGCTACATGGACCGTTTCTTCCCCGACTGGCGTGAATATCGCACGGAACTGAGGCAGGTGTCACGTCACGGGATGCCGTAACGGTCAGGAGCAAGTCTGATCAGACGACCGGAACTCCTCGACGCTTGCCGAGTCGTTCGCATTAACTTATTTACCAATCCCTGCCTTCAGGGTGGCGCATTTGCTTGCCTGCGTGTACCTTCCCAGACCATTGGCCATGCTTTCCGTTTCCCAAGCCAGGACCGTACCATGAAAACCGCTTCCGCTGTGTCGCTGCTCGCATTCGGGCTGGTGTTGATCATATCCGCATCCGCCGTTGCCACACCGTACTACACGCCCGCTGAGATCGAGCAGCTGTGGCCGCAGGATTCACAGTCGCAGGTTCGGCACTATCCGGGACAGGGTGCGCCGCCGCTGATCGATAACCTGGACGACTACATCCTGCCGGTGGAATACGTGTCGGTGCTCGACTGGCTGACGACGATGCAGGAGCTGAATCCAGGGCAGAATTACGGTGGCCAGCACGAGGGTGAGACCTCAACGTGGAACATCATCCAGACCGACAACACCGCCGAGGCGATCCGTGACTGGGCACATTATGCCCGCATCACCGGCGACACCACACGGTACCGCAACAGCATCGACGCGGCGTTCACGTACTGCTTCAACTTCCCTGCTTACAGCGAAGGCTCGACCTATTCGTACTACACCGCGCACAACAACGGCTGGGCGCTGGTCTCGGTGATGGAATACATCGAGGCGTACGGGCACGACGACCAAATCCTCGCCTACGGGGATTCCTGCGCGTCTCATATCAACCTCTACCGCCTCTCGCCGAGCAACTTGCTGAATTCGTTCGCCGGCAGTTTTGCCGCGGGTTCGCTGTACATCTACGGCCAGTGGCGTGGCAATCAGGATTGGATGGACGGCGCACAGGACTACGCGGAAACGTTCAAGACTTACATCGAGGACCACCCGACGTATCTCGGGTCGGCAACGTGGGCGATGAGCGGCGGGACGTTGCTCTGGGGTGTTACCACCGCCCTGTTCCTCGACGATCCGGTTGGCGGGCAGGCGTGGTTGCCCAACTATATCCAGCATCTGCCGACGTATTCCGGCGGACAGAGCTGGAACAATTCGCACACGGTCTGGAATGGGTTCGCGTGGCACCGGGTTCATCAGATCATGGGCGACCAGGAGAGTCTGGACAACGCGCTGTTCGTGATGGACTATCTCTTCGGCGAGATGTACCTCGATGACGATTCCGGTATTCCGGGCACGGAGGGCACGTACACGGACGACCAGTCGTGGACCACGGCCTACTTCATCTGGTACGAGCTGGATCAGTACTTCGACACCTACGACAACCCGTATGACGCCGCGGCGGTGGAGTTCACCTCCCCCACTCCCAGCGATGTCATCCAGATCAATTCAGACGTGCCGGTCAGCGTTGTTGTTGCCAACGCCGGGCTGCGAGCGCTCGACCCGACGACGCAGGAAGCGTTCCTCACGGTGACGACACCGGAAGGCGACCTCGGCCCGTACACGATCGACCTTGCTTTTGGCGAACAGGTGGAATTTGACCTGCCGAACGTTTGGACCCCGACCACACCGGGGCTGGTAACCCTCACCGCGACTTTCACCACGGCGGGCGACAACGACACCGGCAACGACACGTGTACCGTCGACATCGAAGTCCGCAGCGACCTGACGATCACCGGCCGCGTGTTTGACGCCGACGACCAGACCGGAGTCGGCGCACGGGTGAAAGCAGTGCCACTGGCGGGTCCGCAGGCGGAGGAAACGACTACGTACAGCGATCCGGACACCGGCTACTACACGTTGTACATGACCCCCGGCCAGTACCGGATTGAGGTGCTGCCGCAGCATGTGCCGTACGTGTCCCGCATGGAAACGATCATCATCAACGAAGATCCGCTGACGGATATCGACTTCAGCCTGCCGTACAGCAACACGTTGTACGTGTTCAACGGTCCGGAGGAGAACCTCGCGGACGGGTACCAGCGGATGGCGGGTCTGTTCGGGGCGTCGTGGGATCCGTGTGTCTGGCCGGTGCAGCTGTTTGGCCCGCCGGAGGACGAGATCCTGACCGATCCGATCAACCGGATCTTCTGGTCGCACCTGATGGAAACCGGCCCGGTGTTCTCGGTGAACCAGTATACCTCCCTGAACATCTTCCTCGACAACGAGGCTGGCAACCTGATGCTGGTCAGCGGCCACACGCTGATGAACGTACTCGACGGTGACGCATCGTTCCGGCTCGGCGTGGTGCAGAGCCAGCTCGACATGAACAAGCGGCTGGTGGTCAGCAACCAGACCCACTTCCTGCAGGGTGATTCACTGTTCCTCGCCGTGCGTCCCCAGTTCAACCAGGTGGACGCTGTCGGCGCGTTGTTGCCGAGCGCAACCCGTGTTGGCAACTGGGCCGGGACCAACCGTCCGGCCGGACAGGTGATGAGCTGGAACAACGGTTCCCGCAGCGTCGTGCTTGGCTTCCCGCTGGAAGTCGTGCATCCGGATCGCGGTTGGTTTGCTGATGATGTGCTGGCACGTTTGATGGACGGCGATTGGGCGTCCGACACGACCGAACCGGCCAGCGACGGCCCCGAGTCTGCAGGTGCAGCAGTGGAAACGTCCATGTCTGTCTGGCCGAACCCGTTCAACGCGAGCACGGCGGTAACGGTACAGCTCGGCGAAGCGGCGGTGGTCAACGTGACCGTCTACGATCTCCTTGGTCGTGAGGTGGCGGTGCTGGCGCGTGGTGAACATCCGGCAGGTGCGCATCGGTTCGTGTTTGACTCGTCCCATCTGGCCAGTGGGTTGTATTTCGTACGGGCGAGTGTGCCGGGCGAATTCGACCAGACACGGAAGGTGATGCTGGTTCGCTGAAGCAAACAGGTCCTGACGATCGACAACATCCAGCCGTTGCAGTATCAGGACGAGCCACGCGTGATCGCGACCGGCGGACGCTGCACCGTCTGCCACACGGTGATGCCGGCGGACGAGCTGCATCACGACAATTCGTTGCGGCCGGGTTGAGCGGCCAGGTGGCCCGGGGCTTCAGCCTCGGGTCTAAGATCACGGGAATATAAAACCCGGGTCACAAGATACCCTGGGCCAGCCGCAGGCCATCCGCGTTGGACAAGCCAACACGGGCAAGACAGTCGCGGAGGGTGTCATCCTGAATCCGGCAGTATCGGATGAAGGATCTGGGTTCCAACTGTATCGTAAGTGGCGAATACGGGTCATTCTGAACGAAGTGAAGAAGATCCAGCTTATCCAGAGTTCAAATCATCTGGATCTTCTTCATTCCTCTTCGTTCCATTCAGCATGACACATCAAATCAACAATACCGGTTTATCCGACCAGATGCTTCATTCCTCTGCGTTCCGTTCAGCATGACACACTCACACACTTCACTGCACCGCAGCCCGCCGTCCGTAGCCCGCAGCCCGTAGTTCGAGGCCACCCCTCAGAACCGGACCTCCAGCTCGCGGTCCATCGCTTTGACGGCGTGGTAGCGGACGGTCGCCTTGCCGTTGCCCTGGACGATCCACTGGACGTCCACGTGCCCGAACGACGGCAGGCGGGTGTAGATCGTACCGGGTTGGTGTTCGACGGGCCGCACGATGTCGAGGAACGGGTCCTGCAGGATGCCGCCGCTGACGACTTCGAGGCCACGTCCGCTGAGTGTAAACAGATCCTTCGGTGCGAGGCGGTGCTGCCAGGCCTTGGCGGTCAGGGTCGGGATGGCGTGCCGGTTGGACGCCCGTACCCGCAGGCGTGTCAGGTCATTGCCGAGGTCGGTCTGTTCCAGTAGCTCCAGTTCGATCTCCGGGGTGTGCTTGGCGGTGAACAGCACATGGGCGGCGTTCCGGTGGAGCATCTCCTGCAGTTGGAACGGCTGCTGCATACGGGTGGTAAAGGCCCGCCAGCCGCCGACCTGGACCTCGCCCAGTTGCGGGTGCTGGATCGTGGTCCAGTCCTTAAACATGGTGCCCTGGGCCACGTTGTCGTTAAAGCGCAGTCGTTCCAGCTCCCACGGCACGTCCTCGTCGGCGACCCACTCGTCGTCGGTCATCTTGCGGTAGCGATCGTTGATCCGGTTGTGCAGTTCCTGGACGAAGCCGAGCACGCCGAAGGTCTGGTACATGAAGCCGTCGAAGTCGCCGTAGGTGGAGTAGAGATCGTCTTTGCTGACGATGTATTCGTAGCCCGGCAGGATCTTCTCCCCTTCTTCGCCGAGGAAGTCGAAGACCTTGATGTCGGATGGCGGGTAGGGCCCGTCCAGTTCCGACCCGGGTCCGCGCACGATCAGGCCGCCGTAGTTGTGGAACGCCCAGTTAAAGGCGAGGTTCGGCTTGCTGAGCACGAACTGTCCGACGGCGTACGTTGGCTTCGCGGACATCGGGTAGTCACCCGCACCGTACTGGACGTACGGCGGTTGCCACGTACCGCCGTAGTTGCGGTTCATGTCCAGCTGGCCGGGCAGGTCTTCGTTGATCTGGCCGTCGCCGTCGTTGTCGATGCCTTCGCGTTCGATGATGCGCCATTCACCCTGTTCCCACGGCTTGCGGCGAACCATCAGCCGGGGATCGTCCGGGGAGGTGCGGTACGGTCCGGTGGGGTCAGCAACCCGCATACGCAGGATCTCGCCGTCCCCGTCCAGGTCGTCATAGCCGTCCTCATCCAGCAGGCCGTCCCGGTCGTCGTCGTAGGGGACACGGGCGCTGCGTCCGATGTTGTAGTTGGACGCATCTTCGAAGAAGCGGGCGCGACTGTCAACGTTGACCGTGGGGACGATGTAGAACGCGTTGCGGTCGACCGCTTCGGTGACAGTGGCGATGTCGCCGTAATTCTCCAGCAGGTACCACGCCAGGTAGAGACTGACCTCCGTCGCCTGGATCTCATTGCCGTGGATGGTGCCATCAACGTAGATGCCGGGCTTGTCCAGGTCGTCACCGGTGGCCGGGTTGTTGATCGTCAATTGCCACAGGTCACGTCCTTCTTCGCTCCGGCCGATGGACTGCAGGGATGCGAGGCCGCTGTACGCTTTGGACAACTGCCGCAGCGCATCCTCGGTCTGTTGGTAGTCGTAAAAGTGGTCCCAGCGCAGGTTGACCTTGTAGTCATCCGCATGGGCCGGGGACAAGGACAACAACAAGAGCAACAAGCTGAGTGTCAGAGTCAGGTGTTTCATCGCCGGCCTCCTTTCAGCGTGACCTGTCGTTGTTCACCTCCGGCGCTGCTGCTCCACAGGGTGAGGGTGACCTCGCTGCCAGGACGTGCGGTCACCACCCAGCGCGCCCGTTCACTGCCGCCGTTGCCCTCGAGCAGGTCGCAGACATGACGCGGGCGTCCCTCGAGGATCGACGCCGCATCCACGCCCTCGAGGGTCAGGGTCACGGGTGACGGCCGTTGGGTGCGTTGACCGTGCCAGGTTGGATACGGCAGGAAGCCGGTGTTCGTGATCCAGGCGTCCAGTTCGTAGACACCTGACGCTCGTTCCGTCACCGCGACGCTGTCGATTGACACCCGGGGCAGCAGGTCAGACAGTTCGAGCACGAACGGCAGCTGCGTGTCGATCAACCCCTCGACCTCGTCCTGCTTCGGTGCGAGGGTCGCAAATGGACGCACACCGCCGATCTCGACACGTCCCAGCGTTGCATGGTCGAACGGCTTCCAAGCGACCCACGCCGACGGGTCATAGGCCAGCAACGCGTCCAGCTCGGCGTCGGCATAGCCAGGCTCGGTATCGGTGTCCACGCTGTCATCGTCTGCGGAGTCGGGTGTCGGCAAGGTCCAGAAGTCGAGCGCGAAGGTCGGTGTGCCGTACTGGAAGTACGCCCATTCCTCTACCGATCCGTCCACCGGTGGTGGTGGATCGAGACGGTCCCCGTTGGCGCCGGTAGAGTCCAGGAAGGCGGTGTAACGGCTGGCGATCGCGTTCCAGTAGACCAGGTCTTTCGGGTGCGGTTCGGTTTCGGCACCGGTGCTGATCCAGCCCAGCAGCTGGTCCACCGTTACTCCGGGACGGCTGAGCGCATCCCGTGTGATGGTCAGCATCTCCCCCAGCTTCATCGACGACCCGCGTTTCAGCCCGGCACGGCGTGCGAGCCACCCGGGCACGGCGAAGGATTCGTTCAGCAGGTCGGCCTTGCGGTCGGTCTCCGGGACGCTGCGCAGGGTGTTGCTGCGTCCGAACACCAGCACCATCGCGATGTTGGTATGGTCGTAGGCGAAGCGCATCAGCTCACGGGACTCAGTCTCGCTGGCCGCCCACAGGCCGGCATTGTCGGTGTGCATCGGCCAGTTGTGCGGGAAGTTGTAGCCGGGGTTGACCCCGCCGGTCTGGTCTTCGTTGATGCTGCCGTCGAGGTCGTTGTCGATCCCCTCCGGGAACAACCGGTAGCGTGCTGCCTGCCCCTCGGCAGGATCGGCTGATTTCATGTACGGCTTGTCCGCAACAGCAACAAATTCGCCTTCCGGGTGACGTTGACGGATCATCGTGATCACGCTGTCTCCGTTGATGTCGTCTGCGCCGTCTTCGTCCACCAACCGGTCGGCGTCGTTGTTGACCGGCTTCGCATTGGTAAAGCGTTCCATCTTGACTGGCGCGAAGAAGGAAGCGTAGCCGTCCGGGTTGCCGCACGCGTAGATGTACCACGTGACCTCATGGGCAGCGTCGGACCAGTCCCCGGTCAACCGTTGGGCCAGCTCCAGCGCGGCTTCAGACGCCAGCGGGGCATCGCCGGTCATGTTCGCCACGACCAGGATACCGGGTGCATTGTTGCCACGAGCACCGATCTCCAGCAACGCCAGCGGCGCACCGCCGGGCGTGTTGCCGAGGTCGTGCAGGGTAACGTCGCGGGATGCTCTGGCGAGATCGTGGAAGGCGTCCAGCAGCAGCATCGGCGGGTGGTAGCTGGCGTGTGTCACCGCCGCCAGTCCCGGCAGGATCAGGCTGACGACGACAACAGCAACAAGGAACAGGATCGCGATTCGTTTCATGCACCCTCCGTATTCCGCACCCCTACTCACGTGCCACGCAGCCATGTGCCCCTGATGGCTCCGCCAGCAGGGCTCACCCACAGCTGCAACCAGACCAGCCAGAAAGGTAGCTGCCAATCCATCCCGTGTCACGGCTGGAAGGGGATCTCCCTCCCCGGGCGCCGGTCAGAGGTGGACGTTTTATGTGGCAGGCATGATCCGGGTATAAACTTGCGAAAACCGGCTTTGACCGTTATCGTAGTCGTGATACGACACGCAGGTCCAGGCATGGGGGCAGCGGACAGTATGGACAGCAACGGCGTCATCCAGGTCGCAAACTCGCAGATCGCCCTGTGGGCATTCATCGGGTATCTGGTCATCATCACAATGATCGGAGTGTTGACCAGCCGTTTCTCCTCGGCGGGGGTCAGCGAATACTTCCTCGCCGGCCGCAAGATGAACAAGTGGGTGGTCGCCCTGTCGGCGGTGGTCAGTGGGCGCAGCGCGTGGCTGCTGATCGGGTTCACCGGGATGGCGTACGCGCAGGGCTTGTCCGCGATGTGGGCGGCGGTGGGCTACATCACGGTCGA
This sequence comes from bacterium, assembly GCA_020444425.1. GTDB lineage: Bacteria > Electryoneota > Electryoneia > Electryoneales > Electryoneaceae > BMS3BBIN04. The sequence goes on from JAHLLB010000001.1 coordinate 379,448, forward strand.
GTTCTTCCTCTTCTGGTTCTACGCTCGCCGCTTGCGCAGCTTCAGCGAGGAACACGACTGCCTCACCGTGCCGGACTTTTTCGCTGCCCGGTTCAATGATAAGAAGGGTACGCTGCGGCTGCTGCTGTCGCTGATCATCATTGTCTTCCTGACGGCCTATGTGTCCGCGCAGTTCGTCGGCGGTGGAAAGACCTTTGCCTCTTCCTTTGGCGTCACCCCCACCATGGGGATGCTGATCACGGCGGCGATTGTGCTGCTGTATACGCTCCTCGGCGGGTTCCTCGCGGTGTCGTTGACCGACTTCCTGCAGGCGATGTTCATGATCTTCGCGCTGCTGGTACTGCCCATCGTCGCCATCGCCCACGAGGGCGGCTGGGGACCGGTCGCGGCACAATTGCGGATGGATGATCCGTCCCTGCTGACAACCTTCGGCAGCCTCGGATTCGGGGGTGTGATCGGCTTCCTCGCAATCGGGTTGGGGTCGCCGGGTAATCCGCATATCATCGTGCGCTACATGTCGATCAAGCGTGTGGACGACCTCAAGTTCTCTGCATTGATCGGCACGTTCTGGAATGTGATGATGGCGCTGGGCGCGTTGTTGATCGGGCTGGTCGGACGTGCGTACACCCCGGTCGCCGCAACCGTCGACCAGGAGTTCCTCTTCCCCGCCCTCGCCGCCGAACACCTGCACCCGGTCCTGTTCGGGATGGTGATCGCCTCGATCTTCGCCGCGATCATGTCCACAGCAGACTCGCAACTGCTTGTCGCGGCCAGCAGTGTTGTTGTTGACATCTACCAGAAGGTGATGAAACGGGACGCTGTCATCCCGCAGAGACGCCTGGTGCTGATCAGCCGGTTCACGGTGTTTGTGCTGGTGGTGCTGGCGATCGCGTTCGGCCTGGCTGCGGAGAAGCTGGTGTTCTGGCTGGTACTGTTCGCCTGGGCCGGCCTTGGTGCAGCGATAGGTCCAACCTCGATCCTCGCGCTGTTCTGGAAACGCACAACACGGCAGGGCGTGATCGCCGGTGTCATCGCCGGGACAGTCACCACCATCATCTGGTACTACACGCCGGCATTGAAGGGTGCGTTGTACGAGCTGGTGCCGGCGTTTCTGATCGGTGCGCTGGTGACGTGGGCGGTGAGCCTCGCGACGAGCCAGCCGGATCCTCGCAACTAGAAAGTCTCACTGGCGTATCACGAAATCACTTTCTAAATTACCCTCAATCAACTGGTGTCGTCCGGACTGCGTTTTCCGGTCGGCGGGGTCTCTGTCAACGCCAAATGAACCGGTTTTTCTAACATTTGCCTGAGAACGAACCTTTCCTTCCGTGCGGGAGCCAGACGAGCAAACGTGTTCGCGGTCACAGAGTTTGGCGCACCAAATTCCCTTAGTTTAGGAGATTCGACGATTCGGGACTTCACTCCCTGATCTATACGAGTTCACCGTTTTAACCTGGAGTATGCAATGCGGAACATGTCGTGGATCAGCATCATGCTGGTCGTAATCAGCCTTGTCGCGCTGGGTTCAACAGCGCAGGCTACCTGGACCAAGCACAGCGTGGTCACTGGGTGGAATGGACTACGTGGCACCTATGCGGACGATATCGACGGCGACGGCGATATCGACCTGATGGCGGCCGCGCGTTATGTCAACACGATCGCCTGGTTCGAGAATACACCGGGCGGATTTGTCACGCACATCCTGTCGGAAGACTTTGAAGGATCGTGGGACGTCAACACCTGCGACATCGACGGCGACGGCATGGTTGACATCCTCGGTGCGGCGTTAAGCAACTTCGACATCGCGGTCTGGCGCAACAACGGCACCACTGAAAACTGGCAGGAATACATCGTCGACTACAATTGCCAGTACGCCAAGTCGGTCTTCGGCGACGATCTTGACGGGGACGGCGACGGCGACGTCATCAGTGCGTCCTTCGGCAATGACTACATGAACTGGTACCGTAACATCGGTTCAGACTGGCAGGAACACCTGCTGCAGGCCAACTTCAACGGTGCCCGTGATATTGTCACCACCGACTTCGACCACGACGGCGACATCGACATCCTCGGTGCCGGCGACAACACCGGCGCGGCGATCTGGTGGAATATCGACAACAACGGCACCTTCGAGTACGAGCTGATCCGTCCGGTGTACGGCATCCGTTCGATCAACCACGGCGACATCACCGGCGACGGTATCGACGAAGTGATCGCCTCGACCTCCTACTTTGACGCGATTGTCTACTGGGAGAAGGTCGACACGGGCTGGGTGGAAACGGTTGTCACCGACACGTTGAACTTCGCCAACTACGCCTACATCGCCGACATCGACAACGACGGCCAGAACGACATCGTCGGCTGTTCGTACGATGACGACCTCATCCTCTGGTGGGAGCAGGATAACGGTTCCTGGACCGAGCACGTCGTCGGGATGGCATTTGACGGTCCCCGCACCGCGATCGCGGCGGATGTGGACGGTGACGGCGACGATGACATCATCGGCGCGGCGTCGCACACCGGCGAGCTGGCGTGGTGGGAGAACGAGATCGCGTTCCGTGCGGCGGACATCGATATCGTCCCGCACGATCCGTTGTTCCAGATCCCGGCGGCTGGCGGCACGATATCCTACGACGCCTACGTCACCAACAACCAGCAGACGCACCTTGGCATCGGTGTGTGGACGGAAGTCCGTCTCCCGAACGGCAACTACTACGGTCCGTTGGTGCAGACCTTTGTCGTCTTCCCGCCGAACACGACGGTGACGGTAAACGGATTATCGCAGTATATCCCGGATTACGCGCCGTCCGGCTATTACCAGTACCTCGTCAAGCTCGGTGGCAGCGGCACCGGCTACACGTTGTGCGCGGACAGCTTCACCTTCCGCAAGCTGAACTTCGCGCCGGGTGAAGTCCCGACGCCGGGCGAAGGCTGGGGCGCGGCGGACGCGTACCGTTCCGGGATCATCGGGTCGGTGGACCTGCCGGAGACGTACGAAATGGAAGCTGCCTACCCGAACCCGTTCAACCCGAGCACGACGGTGGCGGTTTCGCTGCCGGAAGCGTCCGAGCTGACGGTCAGCGTGTTCAACGTGACCGGGCAGCAGGTCGCCGAGCTGGCGAACGGCCAGTTCACCGCCGGTCAGCACAACCTGACGTTCGACGCGCAGGGTCTGGCGAGCGGCTTGTACTTCATCCACGCGACCGTCCCCGGCCAGCTGAACCAGGTGCAGAAGGTGATGCTGGTGAGGTAGGCTCTCTTAACATTGTCTTGTTTCAACGGCTGCGTGAGTTTAGCGCAGCCGTTTTGTCTCACGTACGTTCCTTAACTTTGCAACTTGCTTTTATCCAATTTCACTTGTAGATAAATTTCTAGAGTCCTTGAATCTCACTATCTTTAACAGAGATCTTAGAACACAGCGTTGTCCTTACATAGCCGGTCTGAATACATCCTCACATATTAATCCGCTTTCTGCACCAGGCAAAAAGCGATTCTGCTCAAGACGGATTGGCCTGCAAGTAACATGCTTGCCACCCGCGACGCGCTCCCGGGATAGATATCTCATCTGCAACAATCCAGCCTTGGTCAGCTGACGGAACATCGGCTTGTGATCCCGGTATGGCGCTTTGGTCAAGACATGAATGGGGGATGAGAAGATGCGTATTGGAATTCTGTTGGTGTTGGTTGCTGCGCTACCCTGCGTGGTGGGGGGTCAAATCAGCTGGGACAAGCATGTGTTAAGCTCCGAGTTCAATGGAGCTGTAGGTGTTTATTCAATAGATCTGGACAATGATGGGGACATTGATATCATTGGTACATCAAAACTGAATGACACGATCATGTGGTGGGAAAATATAAGTAATGGTTTTGACTGGGATCCTCATATCATTGACCAAAGCTTCGATGGTGCACACTCAGTTTATTCAGCGGATATTGATGGCGATAGTGATTTAGATGTAGTAGGTGCTGCGTACAGCGCAGGGACCTACGCTTGGTGGGAGAACCTGGGTGGAGCTCAGTCTTGGTCGCAGCACTTAATCTCAAGTGGTCATTATGGCGCGATATCTGTTTGCGTAGCGGATATAAATGATGATGGGGATAACGATGTGATCGGTGCTGCTCGTTATGAAAATGATATCTGCTACTGGGAAAATGAAAATGGTGACGGATCTCAATGGGAACAGTATACTTTGGACAATAATTATTTGGGTGCCTTTTGTGTCCATTCAATTGATATTGATAATGACAACGATAATGATATCTTAACTGCAGGGCTTGATGAAGATGTTATAACTTGGTGGGAAAACATTGGTAATGAAAACTGGATCGAACATGTAATAGGAGATAATTACGATGGTGCGCATTGGGTAAATGCTGGGGATATTGATAATGATGGTGATATTGATATTGTTGGAGCTGCTGTATTTTCTGATATGTTGACATGGTGGGAAAATGAGAATTTTGGTGACCAATGGATAGAACACACAATAACTGATAATTTCAATGGTGCTTCATGCATTATTATTGATTATGTTGATAGCGACAACAATATTGACATAGTAGGAGCAGCTGAATATGCCAATGAAGTCAGCTGGTGGAAATCAATAGAGAATGGCAGTGATTGGATCAAATATACAATAGACGATGAATTCGATTTCGCATATGCTGTGACATCGGGCGACCTGGATGCTGACGGCGATACTGATATCATCGGAACTGCTCATGATGGAAACGAAATAGCGTATTGGGAACAAAAAGGATCTTACCTTACCATCGAGATAGAGCCTTTCGGCGTGCCGGTGGTTGTCCCCCCAGCAGGCGGTTTCATTGACTTTGAAGTCAGAATAATTAACACCTCTGGGGATCTGGTCTGGTTTTCCGCATGGACAACTGCCGAACTCCCAAATGGCAATCTGATCAGCCCCGTATTACTCTACAACTATCTTGGGATCCAAGCCTATAGCGGTTGGGTAACGGTGGCGTCACAGGGCGTCCCCGGCTTCGCTCCTGCAGGTGAGTACATCTATTCTGCCAGTGTAGGCACATTCCCAACTCTTACGCTGTCCACCGATTCTTTCGTCTTCAACAAGACAGGTGTTGCTGCGTACACGGGAAGCGCAGTATACACATGGGTTGGGACAGGTGACTGGTCCCAAGCGGGAACTGGGACAGCTACTAGCCACGCACCAAGCAGATATTCCATTACCCCTTCTTACCCGAACCCGTTCAACCCGAGCACGACGGTGGCGGTTTCGCTGCCGGAAGCGTCCGAGCTGACGGTCAGCGTGTTCAACGTGACCGGGCAGCAGGTCGCCGAGCTGGCGAACGGCCAGTTCACCGCCGGTCAGCACAACCTGACGTTCGACGCGCAGGGTCTGGCGAGCGGCTTGTACTTCATCCACGCGACCGTCCCCGGCCAGCTGAATCAGGTGCAGAAGGTTATGCTGGTGCGATAACCCGTACATTTACAGTGAACTACCCTTGCAGCCACGGCATCCCGCCGTGGCGTTTTTATTGTTGCCAGAATCGTATTCACCAGCGATTCGCTTGGAAAGGAAGTCCTTTCTGTATACTTTGCGTACACAGGAAAACTATTCCAATTGACCTGGTGACATCATGAAATGGTACTTTCTACCCTTCTTTCTGCTCTGCTGTACCTTGGCCGGGTATGCCCAAGACAGCCTCAACGTCAGCCAGATCGCTTCCCTGTATTCAATCTGGGATAGTGCCAGGGATGTAGCGCTCACGGGCGACCATGCATATATCGCGACGGATGAATCGGGTCTACGTGTTCTTGATATCAGTGATCCAACCGCGCCGGTTGAGGTAGCATACAGCCGGTCGTCTGTACCGGCCTTGGGAGTTGCGATTCAGGGCGACTACGCGTATGTCGCTGCCAGCTACAGCGGCTTACGTGTCATCGATATCAGTGATCCAACCGCGCCGGTTGAGGTCGGAGTCTGCAGCAATGTGCAGGGCGCGAGAAATGTGACAGTCGACGGCAACTATGCCTGTGTCTCATGCGAGACTGCCGGATTGCAGGTTGTCAACATCAGTGATCCTACCAATCCCACATTGACAGGTACTTTCAGCGGTGCGTATATCATCGACGCCGCCATGGCTGGTTCTTATGCCTACGTGATCCAAGAGCTCCAGGAACTATCCAGCGAGCTGCTGGTCATTGATCTCAGCGACCCGTCCAATCCGACTGAAGTGTACTGGACTAATGGCGTCGGCTATTCCCGGTCGATCACTCTTTCCGATGGCTATGTCTACATTGCAGCTTATGACACGGGACTGGTGGCCTATTCCATTTCAGTTCCGGATATGCTGTTTCTGGCGGGTGTTTGTGACACCCCAGGCCTGGCGATTGAAGTCGCAGTGCAGGGAGAATACGCCTGTGTCACGGACAGCGAGTCCAGCCTCCGTCTGATCAATGTCAGCAATCCCTACGATCCCGTTGAGACTGGATTCCTGGACACTCCCGGCGAGGACCTTGGCGTGGGCATGAACGGAGATCTTGCTTGCGTGGCGGACGGCGGCAGCGGGTTGCGTCTTGTCTATATCAGCGATCCGTTCTCATTGATCGAACTCAGCGCGTACGACACGCCCGGCCAGTTGAGCGGGCTAACCCTGGCGGATGGATACCTGTATCTAATCGACAACCCGGGCGGACTGCGGATAGTCGACATCAGCAACCCGGCGGAACCGGTTGAGACCGGTGCAATCGCCACACCGGGCCTGGCGCGGGAAGTTACGGTGCAAAATCAATTTTCGTACATCGCCGATTCCTATTCCGGGTTGCGCATCATCGATATCGGCGATCCTGCTGCTCCGTATGAGGTCGGTTTCTGCCAGCTCCCGGATATAAGTTACGACGTCGCAGTATTAGGTGACTACGCCTATGTTGCCGAGGGTAGTGAAGGTCTGCGCGTAGTCGATGTGTCCGACCCAGCCGCACCAGTCGAAGTCGCTGTCTGCGATCCAAATGACGTTTCCGCCAGCTTTCGTGGCGTCTACGTTGAGGGCGACTATGTGTATGCCGCGTGCGGGTCTTTTGGACATTTCTACATCATCGATATCAGTAATCCGCTGAACCCGCAGGCCGTTGGATACCTCGATCTCTCTGGAAATGCAAAGAAGGTTGTCGTGCAGAACGGAATCGCGTATCTCGCGATGAGCACCGGAATGCGGATGGTTGACGTCAACAATCCGTCCGCACCGGTCGAAATCGGGTATCTCGATACGCCGGGTACTTGCGATTACCTCACGGTTGCGGATGAATTCGTATTTGCGTCCTGCCTTGGCTCAGGAATCCGCGTCATTGATGTCAGCGATCCGTCAGCGCCAGTCGAGACCGGCTATTATGACACGGACTGGTATGCGCAGGGTGTTGCGATCGATAATCAAACCTTATTTCTGGCCGACCTGCACAAACTGCTGGTGCTTGACTGTTCGGATGCCACCACCCGTTGGCCGCTCGATATCACCTTGACGACCGACCAACCCCTGATTGTGCAGCCGGGTGGCAGTTTCAGTTTCGGGGTACATCTGGATAGTTATTTACAAACAACTCGATATATTGACTTTTGGACAGAGGTTGAATTGCCTGACGGTAGCTTGGTTGGCCCGATCCGCCGTATCAACAATGTGCGGATCACACCGGCAACAACCATCAACATCAACGCCATTCAGCAGGATATTCCGGTGAATGCGCCGACGGGCATCTTCACGTATGTACTCAAGGCCGGGAACCACCCGGACGTGGTCGCCGGCCGGGACGAATTCCAGTTCGAGGTCATCTCCACGCCTAATGCTGACCGGACGCAGAATGCCTTGTTGGTGCGGTAACTTTTAGATTTCTATGAAATTACCATCCCAGCCACGGCCTAAGGTCGTGGCTGCTTTGCTCCCCGGGCCTTACCTTTTTTGGGATTCGGACTTGTTTTTAACATTTTCGACTAAATATTGCGCGTATCCGAAAAGCAGAACGTTGTTCAACCTGTTGGGACAGGGGAGTCTTACGATGCGGAACTTGAGTGTATTGTTGTTCCTGGTCATCATCCCGTCATTGGCCTTTGCGCAGCTCACGTGGACGGAAACCGTTGTCGATGCAGGATTCGATGGCGCGTACAGCGTCACCGCCGCCGACTTTGATGGTGACGGCGACATGGACCTCGCCGGTGCGGCGTTCGAGGGTGACGACCTCGCGTGGTACGAAAACATGGATGGCAGCGGCGAGACGATGACAAAGCATGTCATCACCGGCAGTTTCCTCGGTGCGATCAGCGTGTTCGCCGGTGATGTCAACAACGACGGCGCGCCCGACCTGATCGTCGCCGGGAATGATGCCGATAAGGTCTTGTGGTGGGAGAATGACGGCAGCGGCACGTCCTGGACGTCCCGAGCCATCAGCCCCAGCTACGACGGCGCATACTGCGTCTACGGCGAGGATATGGACGGTGACGGCGACCTCGACATCCTCGGCGCGGCCCGGTATGACGACGAAATCACGATGTGGGAAAACGTCAACAACGGCCAGGTGTGGATCGAACACATCGTCGCGGCCGGCTTTGATGGCGCCTACAGCGTACATGCCGCCGATGTGAACGGTGACGGCTTCATGGACATCCTCGGCGTCGCACGGTTCGACAACACCGTCGCCTGGTTCGAGAATGATGGCGAGGAAGCGTTCACGCCGCATGTGATCGAGGATCAGTACCAGGCCCCGTGGGATGTGCACGCCGGTGATATCGACGGTGACGGCGACATGGACGTCCTCTCGGTCGCACGCTATGCTGGTGAAGTCACCTGGTGGGAGAACGACGGCAGCGGCATGGCCTGGTCGATGCACACGTTGACCGATCAGTTGACCGGGGCGTCCTCGGTGATGGCGGTCGACCTCGACCTGGACGGCGACTGTGATGTGCTCGCCGCCGGTCATGGCGCGGACCACGTCGCGTGGTGGGAAAACCTCAACGCCGGCCAGCTCTGGGCCGGGCATCTCATCGACGACGCAATCAACGGACCGCGTACGGCCGATGTCGCCGACATCGACATGGACGGGCTGCCGGATGTGATCGCGGCGGCCTCCGACGACGACTGCATCAAGTGGTACAAGCAGGGCTACCTGCATCCGCCGAACGGGCTGACGTTGAAGCTGCTCCCGTTCGTGACCACCATCCCCGGTACCGGCGGGCAGCTGTTCTACCGTGTTTACGTGAACAACACCACCGGCCACCTGCAGTGGGGTAACATCTGGACCGAAATCAAGTCGCCGGACGGGAACGTCTACTCCCCCCTCGACCTGCGCGGGGTGACCTGGCGGCGTGGCGAATCGACCACCGACCTGTTCTCGCAGATTGTCCCCTACTGGGGCGAGGAGGGCGTGTACACGTTCACGATGAAGCTCGGCGCGTACGACCAGGGGATTGTCTACACGCAGCATGACTTCATCTTCTACAAGGGCGCGCCGACAGTATCGGAATTCGCCAGCTGGGGCCTTGACGAAACGGTGTACAGCGCAAGAACAGCAACAGCAACAACTGATCCTACGGTCCCGTCGGAGTATGCCATGCACACGGCCTACCCGAACCCGTTCAACCCGGGCACGACGGTGGCGGTTTCGTTGCCGGAAAGCAGCGAGCTGACGGTGCGGGTGACGAATGTGAACGGCCGTGAGGTAGCGACACTGGCGAACGGAACGTACAACGCTGGCGATCACTCCCTGACCTTCAACGCACAAGGTCTCGCCAGCGGCCTGTACTTCATTCACGCGCATGTCCCGGGCGAACTGAACCAGGTGCAGAAGGTCATGCTGGTGAGATAGGCCTCTCGAAGTAAAACGTAATTTCATAAGCCGCAGCGTTTTGCTGCGGCTTTCTCTGTTATCAATTTATCGACGATTTCGCGATTTAGCTTGCATGTCACGAGTGCTAATAGTAGGTTCATCAATATGCGAACATGGGGATTGGTATGAAACGGAACGTATTGCTTGAGGGTATGCGTGCTTGGTTATAGCAGCACCCCAGTCTATAGTAAACAATAGTGACCCAAAGGCTGAAGTCATACATTGATACTTGACCATGTGGCTAAAACATCAGATACTTAACGAACAAGTTGGTTAAAAGGGGGGACGAAAAATGAGGAGTTATCTAACAATCGTATTGATGATCGTCCTTCTGGTAGGAGGATCATCTGTCAGTTTGGGTGCAGGTCTGCACTTTGATGGTTTTGACAAGTTTGTTTCCATCCCCTCCTACCCGAATCTCCAGCTGGAAAATGATGATTTTGCCTGGGTTCTGTTCATCCGCACCGATGGTTTGGGAGGGACTCCGGGCGAAGATTTCATGATTATGGGAAATCGTGAAGACAATGTATATCACGGTGGCAACTTCATGAGACTGCATATTCAGAGGGATACTGGTATTCTGTACGTACGCTGGGGTGGCGACACACCATACATATATCTGTACGGCAACACGAATCTCCTGGATAGTGAATGGCATCAGGTAGCGCTCACGAGGTCAGGCAACACACTTTCCATTTATGTGGATGGAGTGTTGGATGCTGAGCAGACATTCACCAGTATTCCTGTCATTCCATCGATTTACGGACATCGCCTCGGGGCTGCGATAAATCCAGGAGGTGACGCATTCCGGTATCCATTCGTTGGCAACATGGATGAGGTGTCAATGTGGAGCAGGGCGTTAAGCGCTTCAGAGATTAATGATTATTTCACGAACGCTCCATCTGCGGGTGATACCGGCATTGAAGGATATTGGGCATTTGATGAAGACACGGGTCAGGATGTACTCGATCAGGTGAATGGGAATAATGGTATTCTGGGGCTGACAAATAACGTTGATCCGTATGACCCGCTGCGTTCTGAAGGCTACAGCTACGGCGGCAGTTCGGTTGGAAGCCTTGTCGCCTATTGGAACTGTGACGAAGGATCTGGAAGCATCCTGCACAACGCGACCGGCTCTCACCTGGATGGCACGCTGTTCGACGGTGCCACATGGTCAAACTCCGGTCATGAAAATGGATCGCTCGACATTCCCGGATACACGGCGGGGGTGATCGTTCCTGATCATCCAGACCTGGATATTACAGACCAGATCGTGCTCGACTTCTGGTTCTATCCACGCACATATGCCGGTGAATGGCCGCGGATCATGATCGGCAAGCAGCACGCTGTCAGCGACTGGTGTTATGCGGTGTACTGGGGGGAAGACAACTATTCCGATGGTATCGTGTTCAGCATTGGAAATGGGTCGGGCGGTGCGTCCATCCACTACCAGGAATCCATTGACCTGAACGTCTGGCATCACCTTGTCGCCAGTTATGATGGCACCGTAATGCAGCTAAACATTGATGAGCAATTGGTTGGCACTACGGCAACTTCTGAGGCGATTGGAACGTCCGATTACGATCTCCGGATCGGTTCTCACTTTTCACCACCGAACCGATCATTTGATGGTCTGCTGGACGAGATTAAGATTTACGATGCAATTGACGCGTATCCCGTGTATGAGGTAGACGATTACACGGAGGCCTTGTGGCGATTCAACGAAGCGGTTGGTACCTACACGGCTTATGACGCCACCACAAACAATCACACGATGGCGTTGACTGCCGGCGCGGAATTTACTGGCACGTCGGCTTTCAACGGATCCGTTGATTGCACCGGCCCGTCGGCTGTCGCCACGAACTTCGATGAGATCGGCAACAGTTGGGACGCGTTATCGATCGATGTCCACTTCATGGCAACCGTCATTGGCGATGACAACACTCACCCGTTGGTCACCCGTTACCGCTGGCACAATGCCGGCGATCCCTCTTATCTGTTCTGGGTGATGCCGGATGGTTCTTTGTTCGGCAAGGTGTACATGAACGAACCAGGCGGAGTGTCGGTCTGGGGTGAAACAGCAGCTGGTGTGATCCAGACCGATCAGTGGTACGACGTACAGATGACGTGGTCTTCGGATAACACGCTGAAGATATTCGTCGATGGCGAGTTGCTCGGCGAAAGCACCATGACGAATACCGGCTTCGTGCGTCCAGGCGATGATCCGCTGGAAGTTGGGGCCGTGTATTACACCGGTTATCCGCCGGAGTTCTTCACCGGCTACATCGACGAGGTCCGCATCTCGGATATCGACCGTTCCGGTCAGCAACCACCCGACGGTCCTATCACTCTTACGCTCACACCGAATGGTGACACAACCATTCCCCCGGGCGGCGGTACGTTGACATATACAGTCCATCTGGTCAGCACATTGCCAGACCAGTTCAACAATGTGTATTACTGGACCAACCTGATTTTACCGGACGGCAGCGAGTACCCCCAGGGCGGATGGCTGATGTCGCAGCATGTGATCCTTCGGCCGTTCATGGATGTCACGCAGACGGGGTTTACCCAGAACATTCCTGTCTTTGCCGACCCGGGAGAGTATGAGTTCCAGTCACACTTCGGCTATCTGAGCGGGATGTATGTCAGCGACTCGTTCATGTTCACGAAGTTGGATGGCATTTCGGCCGGAAACGAGGTAATCGACTGGAATGCAAGCGGAAATCTTGGGTTGGATGATCCCGACCTGAATGACCCTTTGCCGGTCGAATGGGAGGTCGCTGCTGCAACCCCGAACCCTTTCAACCCGTCAACGACAATTCGTGTCGCATTGCCGGAAGCGGCTGAGCTGACGGTCACGGTGACCAACATCCTCGGGCAGCGTGTGGCGCTTCTCACGGATGGATTGCAGGAGGCCGGCGAACACGCGCTTGTGTTTGATGCACAGGGATTGGCCAGCGGCCTGTACTTCATCCACGCGCATGTCCCGGGAGAGTTGAACCAGGTGCAGAAGGTGATGCTGGTCAGGTGATCGGTGGCCGCTGGTTGACAGATAACAGGTTGACCGATGCGAAGGATTGCACGGTGTCAGCCGATTGACTCGATTGAATCCGGGGACACTTTGGGGACAAAGTGTCCCCGGTCTCGCTCTTACTTCACCACCTTCAGATCACCGCCCTCAGATCACCGCCCTCAGATCATCACCCTCAGATCACCGCCCTCAGATCACCACGCTCATAATACCACCCTCAGATCACCGCAGTCTTTGACCACTCCTCGTACTCGAACAGCAACCCGGAGCTCACCACACACAACTCAGCACTCACCACTTTTTCCCACCTCTCCCGCTCTCAACTTTTTCGTAATTCAGGCGGCGATTTCCTTGTCCTGCCGGGCTTGGCTCTGCATTTTCCAAGTCCGGAGGGGGTGGCCCGGCTTGCGTCGCGAGTCGGGTGTCCTGGCAAACCGCAACCAGTCTGCGGACGCAACAACACTCACCCGGTCTCATCTACGAATCCTGAATGTTTGCATACATCACCGAACCAGGAGTGAAAGGAGACCGTCATGCAGCGAATTCCAGTGATACTCACATTATGCCTGTTGCTTGCCCTGCCGGCATTTGCAGTGGAAGTGAGCCAGAATGGCGAAGCACCGCAACCGGAGTGGCAGTCGATGCCGGTCGGGACGACGTACGACGGTCTCATCCAGCAGTATCCGTTCCTGGATGTCGAACAGACCGATCTCGATCCGGGTGTCAGTCCGGAAGGTGACTACCTCGGTGCGGTGGCCTTCACCCGTGATGGCACGCGGATGTTCCTCTCCAGCCGGATGACGGACAACATCGACGTCTTCGACGCCGCGACCTACGACCACCTCGCGACGATCGATGTCGGCACGCAGCCGTGCTACATGGACTGCAGCGACGACTATCTGGTCGTATCGTGTTCGTTCTCGGATGAAGTCTACGTCATCGATCTCGACGGCTACTCCACCGCCGGTGTGTTCGCGACCCAGGAACAGCCGTGGGTGGTGCATGTCAACGACGCAGGTACCTATGCCTATGTCGGCTGCGACATCGATAACTACCTCGAAGTCATCAATTTGAACACGCTGACACACGAACACACGTGGCCGAACTTCCCGATCTGGTTGTCGTCGTTTGCCTTCAATTCGGAGTCCGGCCGTTCGATGGTCAAGTTCACCGACTTCCTCGTGGTGCCGTTCACCGACCTGCTGATGGTTGCCGACGGTGATGACAACATCTTCTTCTTCAACGGTCAGACCGGGAACGTGGACTTCACGATCAGCGGTGTCGGGGATGTGCGTGCGCTGGACATCGCAGGCGACCTCAACGGCGCCGTGGCGTTGACCAATGCAAACCCGGCAGTAGTACACCAGATCACGCTCAACACCTACCACATCGTGCAGTCGTACACGATTACCGGTGAATCACCGAGTTTCTACGGCCTCGGCTGCAACCAGGACGCGACAAAGGCCTACCTCGGCCTCAGCGGCAACGTCAGCTGCCTCGTCGACTTCGAGGACAACGAACACGTCATTTTCAGCGACACGTACACCGCCTTCTGGGTCGGGACGTCGTACGATCATCAGTATGCGGTGAGTGGGCAGTACCGTTTCAGCCTCATCGACTTCGACACCGAATCCATCGTCGGCTCGTACTGGGGTTACAGCCAGTGGCTGGGCGCGGTTTCGTCGAACTCGTACCTCGCGATTGGCATGGACCCGATGACGCATGAAGGCCTGTACGCTTACGACTTCAGTACGCCGAACTCGATCCAGTTCGACAACAGCATGGTCGCCGGCAGCGCTCCGGAAGGGGACGCGCCCCGCCGTGCGGCAATCACCCTGGACGGCAACAAGGCAGTCGTCTGCAACGTCATCTCCGACAACATCTCGATCATGAACCTGAACACCGGCGCCGTGGAAGCGATTTTACCGATCGGCGACCGTGTCCAGGATGTCGCGATCACGCATGACGGCGAAACGGCGGTCGTCTGCGGGATGAACACGAACTCGGTGTTCATCGTCGACCTGACCACGAATACGATTGTCGCGGAGGTGCCGACGGGCACCCGTCCCGGGACCGTCGCGATTCATCCGGATGACACCTACGCCTATGTCGGGAACATCTCGAGCAACACGGTGTCTCAGATCTTTCTCAGCGGTGCCAGCAGCTTCGAAGTTGCAGAAGCAGGTTGCGGCGTGATCGGTGTGGTCTGGGCAGCGTATGGTGTGTCCAGCGATATCAAGGTCAGCCCGGACGGAAATGAGGTGCTGGTCGCGGCGTCGTTTGACGATCTCGTGTACGTCTTTGACGCCGGCAACCTGGACCTGCTGACCACCATCCCGACCGGCGACTTCCCGTTGCAGATCGCGTTTGATGGGACAGGCAACCGTGCCATCGTCACCAACTACTTCAGCGACAACTACACGGTGATGGACATCGACGGTGCCAGCTCCTCCCTGTTCGCGACGGTTGCGGCTGGTGACGCGCCGCTGCGTGTCGGCTACAACGCCGCGACTGATCAGTTCGGGATCGGCAACTACACCGGCAAGACGGTCTCGATGGTGGATGCGGTGACGGGTGGCGTGGTCAACACCATCAGCTACTCGACCTACGGATCGTTGATGGCCGTTGACTTCACCGGCAACGGCGACATGGTGGTGCTGACCGGCGGCACGACCGACGAGTCCGGCCACCTGCATCACGCCGATGGCACCAGCACGCTGCCCGCTCCTCCTTCCTACTTCGCAATCAACAAGGCGGAAGAGCAGGTGCTGGTCTGCATGCCCGGCCCGGACTATGTCAGCCTGTTCGAGTTCGCGCAGCCGCTGGTTTCGCTCGACCTGATGCCGCAGAACTCGCCGATTGTGATTCCGGCTGGTGGCGGCACCTTCCACTACGACGCCCAGATTACCAGCAACCTGCCACAGATGGTGCAGGCGCAGGGCTGGACCCGTGTCACCCTGCCGAACGGCCAGACGGTCGGCCCGGTGATGTTGACCAACTTCAACCTGCCGCCGGGAACATTCACCATCACCGACCTGTTCCAGGACGTTCCGGCTGGTGCTCCGGCAGGCGAATACACGTTCCACGCGTTCATCGGCCGTTACAATCAGGGTCTCATCGGCGCGACGGACTCGTTCACGTTCACCAAGTCAGGTACGGTTGCGGGTGGCAACGTCGACGACTGGACTGGATCTGGCCTCAGCTTGACGGCGATGGGTGCGCCGGAAGCCGAAGCGTTGCCGACGGATTACGCGCTGGAAACGGTGTATCCGAATCCGTTCAACCCGACGGCGAACGTGCGTGTCAACTTGCCGGAACGTGCGGATCTGACGGTGCGGGTGTACAACCTGACGGGCCAGCTGGTCACCGAACTGGTGCACGGACAGGTTGCCGCAGGTGCGCACGACTTCGTGTTTGACGGATCAGCGCTGGCGAGCGGGGTATATTTTGTCAAGGCGAGCGTGCCGGGACATCTTGACGCGGCGCAGAAAGTGATGTTGCTGAAGTAGCGGGATCATCCACCGAGCGACAAACGCGGCTTGGATCAGCAGGCCGCGTTTTTCAGTTCTGTCAATAACGGGAGTATCAGCCGGGAAGGTGAACTGTCAGCGGTTGACGGATGCCGTGCGTTTTGTCGAACGCCTTGATGCGCTGGATCATCGCCTCAGTGATCTCCTGCCCGTTGCTGGCAACCAGCAGACTGTTCTCCGTGCGGACATCCCCGGCCAGTACCATCCCCGGTGATAGTGCTTTCAGGGCAACCCGCCGTGGTCCACCAGTTTCACGGCTGGCGGCGGATTTGTTCAACGCGTTGAGGAACAAACCAAAGAATTGTTTTGGTTTGCTGCGCATATCGGTAATGATATCCTCATGCTGCCGGCCGTGCATCCGGTCGATGTCGTAGTAAAAGGCAATCCGCAGCAGCTGCGACCCGGTTTTCTGCTCGTCAACCGATCCCTGCTTGTACTCATCAAACGTGAACGTCACCGGATCGAACTGATGACGGATAATCTCGGCGACGGTTTCCATCCGCGGGATATTTCCCAGCAGATTCGCGCCAAGGGACGCATGCGCGATAAACTGACGGATCTCCGTATCGCTGAGCTGATCCAGTCCGGTGATGGTTTTCTGCACCAGTTCGGAGGGCAGGGAAACACAGCCGATCTGGGATAGAAGGGCCGCGATATTGAGCTGCCACTGGTTGCTGACATCGAGGTGAGAGCACATCCCACGGACATAACGGTATATTCGGGCTGATCGGCTGAACGATGCTGGATCGACCATGCCCAGCAGCTCTGTCAGCACCTGAACACTTGCCTGAAGCGTCTTTTCCAGCAATTCTTTTTCGACACGCTTCAGGTTGAACCGTTCAATCCCATCGGTGACTGCACCGACGATCTCATCGCGTTTCGGTGGCTTCTGGATAAATTTGAAGATGTGGCCTTCGTTCACCGCGTCAATCGCGATCTGTCCATCCATCAGTCCTGTACAAAGGATACGGATAGTGTCCGGATACAAATCTGCAATTTTCTTCAGCAACTCAACGCCATTCATGCCCTCCATGCGATAATCCGCGATGACAACTGCGGCGTCATCGAGATCCTCAAGCATGCGCAGTGCCCGGTCGCCGCTATTTGCCTTTGCGACCTTACACACCGGGCTGATGAGACGAAAGACGATATCCTGGAACCGTTCGTCGTCATCAACAACCATAACCAGTTTGTTCATGGTACAGCGACTCCATAGTCGGGGGGATACCTTAGTAGGGAATATAGTGAAAAGCGATAGTAGAACTAATCAAAATAAAGGAACATCCGGCACCAGAGAGCTAAATAAGCTTTGAATAGAAAATCACTAAATGCCAACAAAGATGACTATTTAGTGTAGGTAGCTTTACTAACAACAGAATCGCGGCCGTTCAATTCGGCACGAACGAGGTAGGTTCCGGATGCCAATCCGGTTGCGTCGAAGGGGATGTCGTACGTCGCGGGCGGGTAATAGACGCTGTCGACCAGAGTTTCGACAGTGCGACCCACTGAGTTGAAGACCTGAACACTGAGGTAGCCACCGTCCACCAGGATCACACGGATCTTGGTCCACGGATTGAACGGATTCGGGTAGATCACATCCAGGGCGATTCCATTCGGGATGCCCGGATCGTTGGGGAAATCACCGGGTCCGGCTTCGGGTTTGGGTACGGCATCCACTGCCGCTTTCGCCTGCACCAGTCCCGCTCCGAAATCGTTGTCCTTCCCCGGTACACCGAGATCGAACGCGGTAGTCTGCAGGATCGAATCGACCTGCACCGGCAGCAGCCCGAAGTTCTTCGACAGCATCAGCGCGACGGTACCGGCGACATGCGGCTGGGCCATGGACGTATTGTTGAACCCGGCGTAGGTGGTGTCCGAATTGAACGGCAGGCTGAACCCCTCGATGCCGGGTGCGCAGATGTCCGGTTTGATCAGGCCGCTGCGTCCGTCGCTGAGCGGGTAATCGTTCCAGGGTGCCACGTCTTCCCACGTCACCGGTCCGGGGCTGGAGACCTCGGTCGGGTGGTTGGACTGGTCGATACCGCCGACGGTGATCAGTCCGCCCCGGCTGCCGGATTCGACTTCGTCCGGGTTACGCCACGGGGAGGGCACGTCGCCGGGAACTGAAATTGCGTCCGGCGGGGTGCGTTGCGCACGACGATTGCCTGCGCTCTTGACACAGACAATCCCGGCGGTTTCCAAGATCTCGTAACGTTCACGCCAGATCGGGCGGTCTTCCGGACCAGGCGATCCCCAGCCGAGCGACATGCTGATCACATCGGCACCGTGTTCGAGTGCGAAATCCTGCGCCAGCCAGGTGTCGGTGACTACGCCGGTGTAGAGGTCCTTCCTTACCCGCAGGCCCATGACGGTCGCGTCCGGGGCGACTCCAGTCGCAATACCGGCTGAACCGTCCCCGGCGACCAGGCCGGCGACCCCTGCCCCATGCCCCGATTCGTCGATCGGGTCGAGATCCTTGTCCGCGAAGTCGTAGCCGTGCTTGGGATAGTCGGTACCGCCATTCCAGAGGTGATCGTTCAGATCGACATGTGTGTAGTTGATGCCGGTGTCGATAATCGCGACCAGCACACCCTTGCCCGTGTAACCGGCATTCCAGACCTGTGGTGCCTGGATGTGGTCAATGTGCCACGGGATCTGCACATCTCCGGCGGTGCGTAATTCGGTGGAGACGCCATCGGTGTCTGACGCTCGCGGCATGACGTGTACGACTTTCAGAATGTCGGGATGTTCCAGCACATCGGTGAACGCTGCCGGTTTCGCTTCGACGACGATGCCGTTCGAGATCCGCAACGGCCGCATGGTTTCGACAATGCCGGCGTCAATCTTCTGCTGCAGGGTCTTCCGAATGCGATACTGGCTGCGTTCCGCGAGGACGTCCAGCTCGTCCCAGACGACTTCGCTGCGCTGGTCACGGGTGAGGTGGCTCACCTTGCGGCGGAGATCGTCCAGATCAGGCCGTTCCCGCATCAGGATCAACGCGGTGATGGAGGTGTCTGGTGGCAGGGATTGCAGACGTGCGGGCGTGAGCCGTTCGGCATTCGCGAACGGAATCAGTCCAGCGAACAGCAGGAAGATCAAGGCAACCGTGAGCAGTCGATGCAGCGAAATCATGGGGTAACGTGACCGTCGTGTGTATCAGGGTTGAACGGATAAAACGATACTGCCGCCGCGATGTCCCGGGTTTCCTCGCTGACGGTATAATAACCTGTTCCTGACAGGTTGAATGCAAGCGCTTCGCCCTGCGGTTCGGTCACGTATGGCAACGTGTCCGGCGGCTGGGCAAACAGGTCCGGGATCGACATATCGTCCTCACGATACCAGTGCAGGATCGCATCGTACGTTTTGACGATGACATGCCGTCCGTCCCGGCTGATATCGCCCGCTGCGATGGGCGGGCCGGTGATGTCGGCGACATGTTGCAGGATCTGCGGACGGTCGGTATGAATCGGAACCGCCCGGTACACCTGGACCGGCCACAGGCGCTTCGTCATGATGTACATGTCGCTGGTGAACGGATCGACCAGCAACGTCTCGGCGTCCCGTGGACTTTCCGGGTACATGAAGTCGAACCGTTCAACGTCTTCGATCAGCAATGGGATACCGGGTTCGAACTCCTCCGCCTCCGGTTCACGGAACCGGTAGATGACGACGTTTTTGTACGCGTTGTCGTTGTCGCCGATGTCGCCGACGTAGAGGTAGTCGTCCGTGCCACCCGGACCGGGTCCGATGGCGATATCCTCCCAGTCGCGGGCGTCGATTCCATCCAGCTGCAGTTCAGCCAGCGAATCGCCGTAGGCGCTGATTGCATACAGGCGGGCGATGTCGCCGCTGTCGTTGTGCACCCACAGCCAGCCGGGGTTACGTCGCGATGCGATCATCCCGGACGCCTCGGTGATCCGATCATCCTGCACGACACCGAGCACGACCGGATCCAGCCCGGCGGGCGGTTCGTTGTTCGTGCTGTCGTTGGGCGAACAGGCGGCCATGACGGCAGCCACCGTCGCCAGCAGCATCAGCGTGATCAGGAATCGGGGCACGAAGACGGGTCCGAGGTTAGTAGTCACGTATTTCAGGGCGATTGCGGGCGCGTTCCATACGCAGCTTCAATGCGATTTCGGCGACACGCGGATCGTCGGGAAGATGGGTCTGGATCGGCTTCAGGTCGGCCTTGATCCGCGTTCCCTTGAACTGCACGACGCCCAGGTAGCGGCTCTTCGCTCCGCACTGGACAAACGGCGTATGTCCCAGCAGCTCCGCGCTTTGAATCAGGTCTGAGTTCAAGCCACCGATCACCAGTTGGTAACCCTGCCACCAGTCCTCGTGGTCACGGATCTCTTCCATTGAGGCTTGGGCGAGAACGATCTTGCGTGCGTCGTCGGGTACGTCCGCGAAGGCTGCATCCAGCGATTCCTGCGCGTCCGCGAGGCTGAATTCCTCGTACACACTCGGACCCAGCAGACGCAGACTTTCACGTGTCGTGATGCCGGTGATCGCCCATGTGTAGCCGCCACGTTGGATGACACGGACGCGTTCTCCGACCGGGGATCCATCCCGGTAGCTGAGGTTGGCGCTGACGATCGGCAGGGCTTCCTCGATCTGCTTCATCCACTCCGCGCCGTAGCCGAGTTCCTGGTAGCCGACGGTGACGGCGTCGTAACCGTGCAGCTTGTACGCCTGCAGCATGAACGTCGCCCCGAGGCTGTCCCGTGTTTCCGGGAAGAAGTTCCCGGCATCAACGAGGGCCAACGGTCCAAGCTCACGCATGCGTTCGATCTCGGGCAGGCGTTTTTCGAGGGCACCGTACGGATCGGACGGGCAGCGGCAGTTTTCGATCCGGCCGTCCGCCCGGGCGCTATACAACAGAACTGCCGGCTCGGCAGCCAGCGATACGGTCGCCGTGATGCCGAGCAGGCAGAAAATGATGAGTGTACGCAAGGAACGCATGGCAGTTACCAATCAGTCCGAACTGTTCCTTGTACCCGTGTATCGGGTAACCGTTCCCACTACTCCAGCTCTTGCGGTTGACGTTCCCCGCCAGCGTCCGGTTCGCCATCCATCGGTTCGATATTGGCCGGCTGGTTCCAGAAGCCACGGGCGGCTTTCATCGCTTCGTCCTGAAGCTGACGGTATTCCTCCGCCCGTTCGTGATCGACGGTCGGATCGGCCAACGCATACCCATTTTCGATCATCCACGCGCCGACGTCAACACCGTCGGCTGTCAGGTAGGCTGTCAGGTCGTTGGACTGGTCGGTCAGCTGCGGTGGCGGATAGTGAAGGGATACACCGTCGCCCTGAAATTCATCGCTGGCAGCGTCGATGGCAACCAGGATCCGGGCTTCGTCAGACGCAAAGTCACCGGTGGTGACGCCCAGCAGGTGTGCGTTACGGCCGCCGTCGAGAACGACCGTATCCGTCGAGGCGAACTGTTCGATGCTGTCCCGGCTGCTGATCCAGGTGACGAGTACCGCGACCATGGCGGCGATACCAATGATCGCACCGATCATGAAGATCGGGTGACCCGGTTTACCACCCCCGCCTGCTTCTCCACCCGCGGAGGTTGCTGCTTCATGTTCGGCCTGATGGATGATCGGGTCGAGCCAGCGCAGCAGCAGCATGGCAACGACAAACACCGCCGCAGCGGCTGCGACGAAGATCATGAAGAAGGTGGAGTGTGGGATCGCTCCCCACAGCCCACCCCCGACCGCACCGGCGAGGTAGTTCCCGATGGCGGTGGAGACGAACCACCCGCCCATCATCATCCCCATCAGTTGCGGGGGTGCCAGTTTACTGACCAGCGACAGACCCATTGGACTCAGGCACAGTTCGCCGGTCGTGATGACGGCGTAGGTACTGACCAGCCAGACGACACCGACCTTGCCCTCGTTACCACCGAACAGGCTCGCGCCGGTCATGATGGTGTAAGCAACGGCGGTCAACAGCATACCGATGGCCAGCTTTGCTGCGGTTGACGGCTCCTTCTTCCGGAAGCGCAGACGTTGCCAGAACGCGATCAACGGGAAGGTCAGCAGCAGGATGAACGCCGGATTGATCGAACTGAAGATCTCCGGCTGCAGGATGGTGTTGCTGGCGTTACGTGCCCAGAAGGTCAGGGTCAGGCCCTGTTGGCTGAACGCCATCCAGAAGACGATCACCACGAGGAAGACGACGATCAGCGCACCAACCCGCTTCTTTGCCACGGCGGGGTCAATGGTGTTGACTTCGTCCTTATGGTCCAGCCTTGAGGCTGCGGGGCCGATGTCGCCAGCCTTGACGTATTTCTGGAAGATGAGGAACACCAGCATCGAGATGACCATGCCGATGGCTGCGGTGGCGAAGGCGGCGTGCCAGCCCCACATGTTCCGTGCCCACGCAGCGATCAACGGGGACGCGAACGCGCCGAGGTTGATGCCGAGGTAGAAGATGTTGTACCCGTCGTCCTTCTTTTCCGGCATGTCACGGTACAGGTTGCCGAGCATGGTCGAGATGTTCGGCTTGAACAGCCCGTTCCCGATGATCAACGCGGTCAGCCCACCGAAGAAGAACGGCAGCGGCCGGAAGGCCAGCAGCAGGTGCCCGAGGATGAAGAACGCACCGCCGAGAATGACCGTTCGCCGGATACCCAGCACCCGGTCGGCGATGATCCCGCCGAACAGCGGGGTGAAGTAGACGATGCCGATGTACAGACCGTAGATCTGCCCGGTCTTGGTCACGGAGAACCCGAGACCGCCGTCCTCCACCGGGGCATTCATGTACAACGACAGGATCGCCAGCATGCAGTAGAAACTGAACCGTTCCCACATCTCTGTCAGGAACAGAACCGGTAACCCCTTGGGATGCTTGACTTTGGCAGGTGCAATGGATGCCGCGTTGGCCATCTCCCTCTCCTCTCGCCTCTCGACAGAAATCGCGTACGTGCTGCATCTCCCTCAGATGTTCGGCAATATAGCCACCAGCCTTGCCAGATCAACCCGAAAGCAGCGGAAACACGGATGACAGCGCCCCCGTCCCGGAGACAAGCAACCCCTCACCCGGCCTCCACGTCCACCAGGCTGCTCGCGTGGTACGATGACGATCACCGCGACCTGCCGTGGCGGACGGACGATCCCGACCCGTACCGCGTCTGGGTCAGCGAGATCATGCTGCAGCAGACCCGTGTCGACACCGTCCTGCGCTACTACGACCGTTTCCTCACGGCGTTTCCGGATGTTCACAGTCTGGCTGCGGCGGACGACGACACGTTGCTGTTGCAGTGGGAAGGCCTGGGCTACTACCGTCGCGCCCGGAACCTGCGTGATGGTGCAAAGGCCGTCGCGTCTGAGTGGCTGGACGTACGCAACCGCTGGCCACGTACAGCCGCCGAGTGGCGCACACTGCCGGGTGTCGGCGCGTACACCGCCGCAGCGCTGGCGTCCATTTGTGCCAACGAACCGGCGGCGGTGGTCGATGGCAACGTCAAGCGCGTGCTGGCACGGTTGTACGGCCTCGCGTCCCCGATCAACACCTCCGCCGGGCACAACGTCCTCCAGCAACGAGCGGACGAACTGATCCCGACCGGCCGTCCCGGCGACCACAACCAGGCGCTGATGGAGTTGGGCGCGGTGGTGTGCACGCCACGTTCACCGCGCTGCGGTTCATGTCCGTTACAGGAGGCCTGCGTCGCATTCCGGGACAGCCGGACAGCCGAGCTGCCGGTCAAGCGTCCGAAGCCAGCTGTGCCGCACCATCACGTCGCGGCGGCGGTGATCCGTAACCCGGACGGCGCGCTGCTGATCCAACGCCGACCGGACGACGGCATGCTCGGCGGCCTGTGGGAACTGCCGTCGGTGATGCTGCCGGAGGGAACGTCGTGGACTGATCACCAGCCGGACACCGGTTCCGGCCCGGACTGTCTCCGCGAACGGGTCGCCGGCCTGCTCGGCACGGACACGTTCAGCATCGGCCCGGCGGTCGCACAGGCCCGGCACGCCTACAGCCACTTCAGCGTCGAAGTGAGAGCATACCCGGTGGATGCGAGCATCTCCTCAACCTCTGCGTTAACCGGGGACACCTCCCCCGGCCTCGCCTGGCTGACCGTCAACAACCGCACCCGTTTCGCGCTGCATAAGGTGCAGGACAAGCTCGTCCGCGCCTTCTGGGATGATCAGCTCCGTCTATGATGTGACCGATGTGTCTGTCTTGTCCTCCTTTCAATGGGGATGTCGTTCTGGGTGCGTCATACTGAATGGAACGTGTACGGGGGTGTCATGCTGAATGGAACGCAGAGGAATGAAGCATCTGGGTGGATAACCCGGAAAAGGTTAGCTGATGCGTCATTCTGAACGGAACGAAGAGCAGTGAAGAAGGTCCAGATACGATAACGTTCAACGAAGTCCGATCTTCTTCACTTCGTTCAGAATGACGAGTCTTTCAGCAGCGGATAAGCTGGAGATCCTTCACTTCGTTCAGGATGACATCACGGCAGCCCACTAGCTCCTAACCGTAGCCCGCTGTCCGCAGTCCGCCGACCGCAGTCCGCCGACCGCAGCACGTCCGTACAAACAAAACAGCCGCACCCGGTTAAGGTGCGGCTGCCTCCGTTCCGAAGAACGGGGAGGAGGAGAGAAGAACTTAGTCGTCGAAGGTGCCGACGCACGGGTAATCCTGGTCCGGAGCGTGATACGTCGTCAGACCCGGGAACTCCTGGTCGATCGCGTTCACGCCGTACAGCATGCTGTAGGCATCGTAGCCGAGCATGTTCAGCCATGCGGTGATCTTGCTCGAGGTCTGGCCGGTGTGGCAGTACACGACAACCGGCAGTTCCGGATCGACGCCTTCCAGCACGTCCATGTCAATCGGATTCGCCTGCACCGCGCCAGCGAGGTGACCGTCGTTGTACATGTCCGCGCTCCAGTAGTTCAGGATCGTCACTTCGTCCATGTCGAGCTCGTACACCGCGGTGCAGGACATGTTCTTGGTGCCGTTGGACAGGTACATGTCGAGGTAGTACTCCGCCGCTTCCATCACGTCTTCGGTTTCCAGCGCACGGTCCGGGTAGTCAAACGAGTCATCCAGCGTGTACGGATCGGTGACCAGCGGGACGTCGTTTTCCGCGAGGTTCGCCCACTTGCCGAGGTTGATGTCTTCGTTGGACGTCCAGCCGCACATACCGAACTTCAGGTTCCAGGCATCGTAGCCGAGCAGGTTCAACGCGGAGCTGGCCTGGGACGCGGTCTGGCCACTGTAGCAGATGCAGATGACTTTCGCATCGGCCGGGATCTGGTCCAGGTTGTCCATCAGGTCGGTGATCGCCCAGTTGACGGCACCATCAATGTGCGCGTAGTTGTAGTGATCCGCACTACGGAAGTCGATCAGGAACAGCTCGCCAGCCGCCGGGGTGGTGCCGGTCAGCTCAGCGTACAGCGCGGAGGACGTGATGTTGTCACCAAAACCACCGTCCAGCGCGAACAGGTCTTCAAAGTGATCGGTCGTGGTCGGGCCGGTCGGGTTGTCGTCATCGTCGTCATCGTCGGAGCAGCCGACGAAACCAAGTGCCAACAGAATGATGAACATCCAGGTCAATGACTTCAGCAACTTCATGGGGGATTCCCTTTCTTCTTTACTTGTCCGGACGGGACGCGGTTCACGTCCCGCCACAGGCTAGCTATGGTTTGCTTCGTTTTCTGTTCAGTTATCCCACGGTGGCGGACCATCCGGGACGATGTAGTCCACGTTCGCCGCCTGTTCCGGCAGGGTCATGTCTTCCAGGTCAGCCGCACGCAGGAAGAAGTCCTCCGACTGGTGGCACGCCTGCGAACAGGTCAGGCCGCCGGTCGTGTCCGTCCGCGCTGTCCAGCGGCGGATGTTGTGCGGGCTGGCATACTTCCACGTCGGCAGGTCTGAATAGTTCGGCAGATCGTCCACACCCCACGGGCTGTACGTATCCTCCGCGATCGGGATGTGACGCAGCACGACGTATTCGTAGTCACGCTCGTTCGGAATCGGGTTCTTGCCGACCTTGAACGTGATGTAGCTCTCTTCACGGATGCCGGTGCCACCAACGTGACAGCGGTTGCAGTTCTTGTAGTCCTGGCTGTGGCACACCTGGCACTGGAATTCGTCCCAGTGCATGCTGTGGTAGATGTTCGCGTCCTCAGCCGTCGAATGGCAGAACTCGCAACGCGGCATGTCGTTTTCCTGGTACCGCGTTTCGTACACCGTACCGTCGCCGTGCATCTCTTCACCTGTATGGCAGGACACGCAGTTCATGCCGTTGGGGAGGTAGTGCACGTCGGACGAATACCCCTCACGTGAACCGAGATACTCCTCACCAACACGGGACCCGTGGCACGCGGTGCACTGGTCGCTCTGGCTGGGGGAAGGCAAGAACCGGTGGCCCTGCACCAGCCCGCCCTCCACACTGCGGGGACGGCTGACATGGCACTCACCACAAGTCGTATGACACTTGCCGCACTCGTTGTTGAACTCTTCCTCGATCTCCGGATGATCTTCAAACGTCATCCCGGCACGCGTCTCGAAGAGAGTTTCGTACCCGTGGAAGTTCTGATGCAGGCTCGTTGAATACGTCGCCGTGATGTCGCTGTGACAACGGCCGCAGGTTTCCTCGTAGTTCATCGAGGGCGCGGCGATCAAGCCTTCATGCGCGTCTGCTTTCTTGTTGATCCCTTCAACACCAGCATGGCAATCGGTGCAAGACAGAGTGCCGTGCGGGTCCGCGAGGAACGTTTCACCACCTGTACCACCAACGTAGACTTTTTCCCAAGCTTCCAGCTCGGGGACGCTGCCGCCTCAACCCTCGCCCGTGGATTCGGACGCCGACGTCGTGTCCTCAGCCACCGTTGCTTTTAACATGTCTTCGTTGGTGTGGCACCCTTCACAGCTTTCTTCGCTGCTCATCGAGTACGGCCCTGCCGTCGGATCCACTGGATTGTCGTCGTCTTCTTCCGAACACCCGGTGACCAGGTAGCCAAGGCTGAACAGCAGCGAGAACACGGCCAGGTATGCCAACCAGCGCTTCGCGTGCATGAGCTCTCCCACAAGTATGGTTCCTTGCAAACCGTTCATCTGCCGAACGAATCATCAGTTCCGGTTTGCGTCAGCTTGTTATGAGTAAAATGTCACAAACTTTGATGGAATCGCACTCTGAAAAAATGGGTGGGCGTCTCTATTTGCGAAATTCATCACAAACTTTGGCGTCACACCCTATCCTCGGTCGTAAAAATGAGTCCGCAACCCATGCGATTGCAATGCCGTTCTCCTCCTGAGAACGGGTTAGACTCCCCTTACGGAATACCCGTATAACCCGCATCAACCTTACAATCCTATCCGAAAAATCACAGAAGACGAACGGGATGCTAACTCAATGCGAGCGTCCACGCATGTCAACGAAGCCGAATCCAACCTTATCGCGAGAACAAAAAAACACCCCGAAACCAACGGTCTCGGGGTGTGATTTGCAGGGTCTGACATCCCTCAGAACTTGCCGTCCAACCACTCAACGATCAGACGCAGTTCCTCGCGTGCCGCTTCGGTGTGGCCAGCGGGGAACCCACCGAAGGCGTCGTCGATGGTGCCGCCGTCATACGGGAAGTTGGCATCCGGATTATCCGGCGTACCGAAGAAGCGGTTGACATTATCGGTACCGTCGAAAGCAACACCGAAGTTGGTTGTCAGCACAGTCGCCAGCACTGCGTGGGCACCATACAGCCCGAGGTCATCAGACAGGCCGCAGGCCAGGTAGATGTCCATACCGGCCATGGCTGCCTGCTGTGCGGGGTCGGTGGACAGGCGGGCGATGATGTCGCGGGCCATCCACAGGTTCCACACCGGCAAGTAGATCTCGCCGTCAAGACCGATCGGCAGTTCCACACCTGGCAGACTCGGATCGAACTGCACGTAGGTCGGGCCCGGGTCCGCAGGATCGCCAGGGCTGAACGCCGCAGCCATCGCGAACATCATCGAGGTCGGTGGACCCTGCTGCAGACCGTTGGCCATCGCCGTCTGGTACGCAGCCGTCAGGTCTGGATCCGGGACCAGAGGATCCCAGTCCGGGTCCGGGGTGAATCCACCCTGGGCGATGACGGTCGGCAACAGTTCCTCGATACCGGCGTAGACGTCGTCCGTGTTCGGGATGTTCACCGGGTCGGCGGTCCGTTCGCCCCAGAAGCTGACCGGGCCGGAGAGGACGCCGACGTACCCGAATTCCCCGGCGTTCTCCAACGCGAGGCTGAGGGCACCGTAGCCACCCATCGACAGACCACAGATCGCCTTGCCAGCCGGATCGGTGCTAACGTTATACGACGCTTCAATAGAACCCACCAGTGACATCATGCGGTCAGCGGACGCACCAACCAACGGATACGCGCTGTTCTGGTAGAAGGTGCCAGCCAGTTCGTTGTCACCGTTCGGGAAGACCGCAACAAACGGTTCCACGACCTCAGACGCGATCATCTCGTCGATCAGGGCCGTGATCCCGAAGATGGTCGGGAACATGTTTTCGTCACCACCGTACCCGTGCAGCATGTACACCACGGGGTAGGCGTCACCGGACGCGGAGTACCCGTCGGGCAGGTACACCAGTGTCTGTGCACCGTCGGTGTCGGACGGATTCAACGCTTCCGCGATCGGGTCCGCCATGGTTTCTATCGTACCTTCACGGCCAACCCAGACATCGGTCGGCGCTTCAATCTCTTCGGCGCAGCCTGCCAACAGGAGAAGCAGCGCGGCAAGGCCGAACAGTGTCAATCGTTCACGCATTGTCGTCTCCTCCCAGTTTAGAAGCGATAGCCAAGCTGCACGCCGATGGTGATGACCTGCATGTTCCACGTGCCAGGCACGTTGTCGTACAGGCCGTCGCCGTCGTTATCCGCAGCTTCAGCGTCGTTATCGTTGCCCCACAGGTGCTGGTACGTACCGTCCACAGTGAAGCCATTGCCGAAGTCATAGCCGAGGCCGAAGCTCCAGCTGTGCTTGTCAGCGACGTCCGTAATGGTTGGACGCATGGTCTCGCCGGGGATCGGGGTCGGGTCGAAGTAGTAGCCGGCACGCAGCTGCACGGCTTCGCTGACGTCCCACATGAAGCCGACATTGAACCGGACCGTATCCTCCCAGTTGAGGATCAGTTCGGTGTCGTTCGCTGGCTGGCCGTCCGGACCGGTCCCGTCCAGTTCGATGTCGATCACGTCCAGCGACGACCACTGGGTCCATTTGACGTCGAACGCGGCGGTAAACTCCGGCGTGAACTTGTAGGCGACACCCGCGCCGACTTCCATCGGGATCGGGAAGTCCGCCTTGGCATCCGGCTCAACTTCCACCGTGCCACCGCCTGCCAGGGCGGGGAGGTAGAGCGTCTGGCTCAACGTACCGTCGATGGGGATCAGGGACGGGCCGACGAAAGTCAGCGCCGTTGACAGCTTGTCGTTGACGTGGTACAGCACGCCGAGGTTGAAGCCGACACCGATCTCGCTGCCCTTGAGCGTGGCGTCAATGAAGTAATGCGAGCCCGGTAGCGGGAGACGGTCGCCGGTTTCCGGATTCCTACCCGGGACCAGCGCCGGTGACTGCAGCTCGATGCTCGCGACCTTAATTGACAGGCCCGCACCGACAGACAGCTTCTCCGTCAACATGTACCCGACCGTCGGATGGATGTCGATCACATACATGCTGCTCATCCACGCCTGGTCCGGATACTCCGGGTTGTCCCCGTAGCCAGGGTAGGGCCCGAGGTACAGGTTCTCCCAGTCGGCACCGAGCGCGTTCGGCGTGAACGCGGCGAGCCCGGCGGTCAGCTTGTCGCTGAACTGCCACTGGAAGGCGAACGAACCGGTGGGACGTCCGCCGTTGATCGACGACTGTTCCACCCCGTTCCGATAGAGGTAGTAGCCGTCGTAGTCCGGCACCGTGCTCGGTGTGTTCGGGATGATCCTGGTGTTCGGGAACAGGACCTTCGCCTCGAGATAGATCCCCGTTCCCTGTCCCGCCAAGCCTGCGGGGTTCCAGTACATCGCACTCCAGTCGTCAGCGATCGCCCGGAATGCTCCGGACATCGCCAGCCCTTTCATGCCGGCACCGGCAAGATTAAAGCCTCCTGCGAAGACCAGCGTTGGCGCCAGTACAAGCAGAAGGCCAATAATCAGCACTCCCCGGTTGCATCGAGTCATGCGTCCTCTCCCTCGTTGATGATACGTATACCGGTCCAATGGACACACGGTAACGGTTCACCGTCTAAAGTGCATCCCCCAAAGTCCGCACAGAAGATAACAGTTTTTAGCAGTTTGCCCAGTCAGAACCGACAAGTTAGGAAATCATGAGGTGGAGATGGGAGCCACGGAAGCGATGAATTCACGAGAGGTTAGCTTGTGCCAATACGTGTAACGGAATTACGACGGTGGGGGGGGGTGCAACGACGAACCGTCACCGCAGCATTACCCAGATGCTTCATTCCTCTGCGTTCCATTCAGCATGACACCCCCGTACACGTTCCATTCAGTATGACGCACCCAGAACGACATCCCCATTGAAAGGAGGACAAGACAGACACATCGGTCACATGACCGTCGGCAGCCGGATCAGTTGTCCTGGTGGACTTGTGCCATCCCGCGTTGCAGGCGTCCGGTCCAGTACTCGTCCATATCGAGGGTGGCGGCTTTGTTGTAGTGCTGCGCCGCTTGTTCCGGGTCGCCTTGCAGCTTGGCGACCTGCCCGGCCATGACATAATACGGCCCGGTGTGGTTGACGGCTTGCTTCCACCCCGCTTCAATCAGTTGCGCGGCGCTGTCGAGGTCGTGTTGGCCCAGGTAGTAGTCGGTGAGGAAGACGAAGTCCATATCTTCGCGGGACCCGTTGCTGATCGCGGTCTGCAGCCAGTGCAGGGCATCGTCGTACTGGCGTTCGGACAGCAGCAGGCGTCCGTAGAACCCCTGCGCGGCGGGCAGTGGCGGGTCGGCATTCGCGGCTTTGCCGGCCATGGTCAGGGCGGACGGGGTGTCGTTGCGTTCCCACGCGTCGATCTGGGCCATGCGGTAGGCGTAGCGCGGGTTGCCGGACAGCTCCCAGGCTTGCGTCAGGGCGTGGTATTCGTCATTCGTGCGTCCGGCATCGCGGTAGTTGATCGCGAGGACCTCCCAGCCGTACGGTGCCCGGCCGGGGTTGCGCAGCAGCGCGCGTTCGTGGCGTTGTTCGGCGGCATACTGGTGATGCTGCAGCAGGGTTTGCGCGCCGACGGTCATCAACGCGACCACGACGGCCAACGCGACGAAGGTCGAGCGTGGCACCAGCGACCGTTCGCGGGCGTACCCGAACAGCAGGAACGTCAGCGGCACCGCCCACAGGCTGACCAGATCGGCGTCCCGTGCCATCCCGAGGTCCGGAGAGAAGATCGTGGCGAACCCGAATGCGGCGACTGTCGCGGTGGCGTAGAACGCGAGACGGTTGGACTGTTTGCCGCCACCGGTGGACGTTGACCGTGCCTGCAGCAACCACGGCAACAGCACAAACACCGGCACCGCCCCGGCCCACAGGATCAGGTTCAACAGGTCGAGCAGGTGCGTGGGTGCGAACAGAGTGTAGCCGTCCGGGGGTGGACTGCCAAGGGGTGCGAGCACGTGGTCCGGAATCCACACTGCGGCTGCGATCAACCCGGCGGCCATGGTCGCGAGCCACAGTCCCCAGCGCAGCTTGCCGGACCGGATTGGCAACAGCAGCAGGAACGCCGGCAGCAGCACCAGTCCCTGGGCGTGCAGGGCGCTGGTCAGCAACACCAGCCCCAGCGCGATGTACGTGTACACCGGGCGGTCGTTGGCCCGCCAGACCAGCACACAGGCCCACGCGACCAGCATGTGCAGCAGCGCGTAGTGTTCGACCAGTCCGGCCAGCAGTGGGACCGATCCGATCCCGAAGGCGGTGACGATGGTCAGCAGGCGGCGTTTCGGACCGTCGTCGTCCCGGACCCACACCCACCACGCCAGCGCATACCCAAGCAGGGCGACCAGGTCGATCCAGCGGAAGACAGTCCAGACGGTCTCCGCGGACGGCTGCGGGCCGCTTAACGCCTTCGCAAGCTGGTAGTACAGCGGGGCGAACTTGCTGCCCTCCCCAGAGGACAGGACAATCAGTTGTCCGTCCCCGCGCAGCAACGTCGCCGCCGGGAACAGGGTCAGCAGGACGATCGCGGCCAGCGCATACAACGACACGATCCACAGGTTGGTGCGTCGCTGGATGAACCGGCTGCTGGCGAAGCCCAACAGACCGCCCGCCGCGACGCTGATCCCCAACCACAAGATGATCTGGATCGGTGTCAGGCCGTATAGACCGTCCACCCCCCACAGCCGCCACATCGGCGAGGCGAAGATGGTCCCCACCACCGCCGCAAACACCAGGATCGCACCGGCCATCGGTCCCGTCAGGGATGCTTTCGCTGGCCCGGGTTGTCTTGCACCCCGGGAATCACCTGTCTGCTTCCCCCCTGCTGTGTTCATTATTCACCGATGTCTTCGTTCCACAGCTCGGGCTTCGCGGCGATGAAGTCACGCATCATCTGCTTGCATTCATCCAGCTCGAGGTCGACCACCTCGACGCCGTGTTGTTCCATGAACGGGCGCGCACCGTCGAAAGTCTCGCTCTCCCCGACAATCACCTTCGGAATGCGGAACTGCACCACGGTCCCCGCGCACATGTAGCACGGCATCAGCGTCGAATACAGCACCGTATCGCGATAGGACCCGATCCGCCCGGCGTTACGCAGCGCGTCGGTCTCGGCATGCGTCATCGGGTCATCATCCTGCACCCGCTTGTTGTGCCCGCGTCCCACGATCTCCCCGTTCCGCACCAGCACGCTGCCAATCGGAATGCCACCTTCTGCCAGCCCCTTCCGGGCCTCGTCAATCGCCGCCTGCATGAACTTATCCACGGTCACCTCTTCTTATCTTGGGATGGCCCAAAAGTAAGGCATGAATCGGGTGAGGACACGTCCGGGAGTCGGATGTATACTGTGACAGATCTCCAAGGGGGTAGGCAACAATGGCCAACTTCATTGATAACACTACACTTGACTGGCTGCTCGATCCGAACGATCCGGCGTTGCTGGCGAAGGTGTTGACCGATCTGCTGGGACGTTCACCAGACAACCCGGAGGTCGTTGACGCACGATCCCGCATCCCGGAGCAACCATTCGCAAAGGCCGCGCTGGACGCCATCACCTCCGGCCGGATCTGGGAGCACACGTTCTACATCAAATATCGCGGCATCAGCTGGACCATGGCGCACCTGAGCGAAATCGGTGTGCCAGGGGATCATCCGGCGATCCAGACCGGAATTGAAAACATCCTCGAGACGCCGAAGCGCGCGACGCAAGTCCAGCAACGGGACGTCGCACCGCTCAAAGGCTGCCAACCGGTCTACTGGAAGCACCCGTTGGCGTGCCTGACCGCGCGGATGGCAACCGTGTTAACCCGATACGGGCTGACAGATCACGAGGTGACACGAGGTGCGCGGGCGACACTGTTGCATCTGCATCAGCCCGGGCTCGGTTTCGCCTGCCAGGTGATCGACTACTCCCTGCTGCCCGGCTGCATCATGACCGTGCCGGAGGTGCTGAAGTGCTGGCTCAGCATCCCCGCACAGGAACGCACTCCCGAAGAAGAGACGGCTATCCGGGAGTCGGTTGAATTGCTGCGGAAACATGGACTGTATAAATACGTGCCGGTCGCGGCGAAGGAGTTCGCGGAGAAGACGTACAAGTGGAAAGTCGCGGATATCCGCGAGTTGAAGGATCAGTGGATCGCGAACGGTCGCCTGAACGACCGCAAGGCCAAGGACGGCTGGCTGCGTTTCAGCTTTCCGCACACCTATAACCCTGATCTGCTTGAATTGCTGTTGGTCTTGGGTGAGGCCAGGCGTCAGTTTGGCGAGGACATGGTCCCGCAGGACGAACTCATCAACGAAGCCTTGCAGCTGGTGCTTGACCGTCGTGGCAAGGACGGTCGTTGGAAACTTACCGGCGGCATCAACGGCAAGATGTGGGCGAACCTCGACCAGAAAGGCAAGCCGAGCCCGTGGATCACATATCGCGCGCATCGTGCGTTGAGGTTGCTTGATCCCGCACCCGCCTGAGCCATCCACAGCAACTGAGCCCCGCCCCGTTGAAACCCAGCCGCCGCAACTCCGGTATCAATGACAACAGATCTGGGACGGAAAGCACGGAAGGATGTGGGAGTGCGATTGCAACGACGGGATAGCTGGCGTGAGCCGGCACGTGATATCGGATTGCTGGCGTTACGGTTGTCAGTTGGTTTGATGATGCTGCTGGCGCATGGCTGGCCGAAGCTGATGAACTATGCTGAGCTGCTGGAGAAGTTTCCCGATCCGATCGGCATGGGATCAGGGTTAAGCCTGTTCCTCGCGGTCTCATCAGAGGTCGGGGCCAGCGTACTGATCATCGTTGGGCTGCTGACACGGCTGGCGTCTGTGCCGCTGCTGGTCACGATGCTCGTCGCCGGGTTCGTCGTGCACGGTTCCGACCCGTTCGCGACACAGGAAAAGGCGTTCGTGTACGCCGCTGCCTACCTCACGTTGATCCTTACCGGCCCTGGACGGCTGTCGCTGGACAACCTGCTGCACTCCCGACTGTGGTTGAAGCGGTAACCGTTGACTTCGTCTGATGGAGCGTCAGATCCAAATCCACTGCGGTTTAGTGCAGCAACACGATTTTATGAGTCGAGCGTTCTTTTCCGGCCAGCGTAGCCAAGTAGAGTCCGGTGCTTGCGGATACCACTGAATTATTGGGGTTCCAGTTGTGGTTCAGCAATTCGCCGGGCTGTGCATGTAGATTGGCCTGGTAGACCAGTTGACCGAGAACGTTGTGGATACTGATGTGAGCCTCACCCAATCCGTCTGCTTGCACGGTGATCCGGAACGAACCGTTGCTCGGATTCGGATAGACAGTGGCAAGTGTCTGAGTTGCCGGCATTGGATCCGGTTCATCAACGTCGCTGAAGATCTGAGGCTGATACAAGCGGTTCCCGCCGACATTACATCCGGGCATCGGCCATTCCATGCTGTAGTCACCACCCTCCATGGGAACATCGTACGCGGCAATCTGCCCATTGGAATTAAATGTCACCAGAATCATTGACCCCGCCGCGGGTGGAAAACAGGCGGTTTGCCCATAAATGTACACCGGGTATGTTATCGGAACGTTGATCGGAAAACCGGAGATAGGTTGATTCAATTCGTAGCCGTAAAGCTTGCAGCTTGAAGGTGTATTTACGCCTTGCAAGAAGATGCTCGCACTGAGTGAACCGATCCTGCGAAGTACAACAGGTGGCTCTCCCGCACCGATGACATTTGGCATTTCGATCGGAAACCCGGGGAAGCTGCTCCCATCGGTTCGAAATGCGTATAGATGTTCGTCGAATGGATGAAAGAGTAGCTCAGGAACTGCGTCCCCATCAAGATCAGCAGCAACCACGTCATAACTTACTTCGCTCACGCCGTTGATATAAGGATTGCGAACTGGAAATCCCGGCAGGGATTGCCCCTGTTCATCAAATGCGTACAAAGAGTCCTTATCCACGAAAGTGAGGAACCATCCATCTGCATCAGAAATCAGTGTCAGCGGTGAGTAGGTGGCGTCCACATCAATCGCGACAGGATATCCCGCGATATCCTCTCCAGATTGCAGGTATTTCGCCTGGATTGTCGTACCCGTTGTCCAGAATATCGCAGGGTCGGAGTGCCAGTTGTCACCGATTCCAAGACAGGGAGCGCCGAAGTAGGCAGCCTCCACGACCCCGGCATATTTGGGGAATCCAGGGAGTGAACTTCCGTCGCCGTTGAGTCCATAGACCAAAGAATCAGCAACAAAAAACAACTCGTCATAGTCATCATCGTCAACATTGATCAGAACGTGAGCCCCGAATGGCCTGTTCATTGCCGCTGGTGGTGGCAGGTTCAGATCAAACGGCAATCGTTCACCTGCCAGCGAGTACACGTAGATTTTGTTTCCCTCGTCCTGCTGCCATAACCGAATAACGAACTCCAGCTGCTCATCCCCAAGGAGGTCGCCCCAGCGAATCCCCTGGACAAGCAATCCATCCTGATTATAATCAAGCTCAATCGGCCATCCAGGCAGGAACTGGCCGTCTGTCGTTAACAACGCAATGCACTGGTTCGTACAAGCTGAGATCACGTCGCCATACTCGGGAATCGTTCCCACGGCCAGATTGTTCGCCGTCCCACTTGCACCAGCCGGAGAGATTTGCTGCGGCCAACCCGGTCGAAGCTGGGGCTGCCCCATCACGGATAAAGCATAAATTGACATTATACTAAGACATATTAAAATCTTCATCATTTTACCAAACTCCCGAGCTTGGTTGACATCGACGTAGTGTAGTGTCGTAATGTATTAGCTATTTACTTGCGGAGCAAAGATCTGAGAAACAGAAAAACCGACGACACTTTCTGTAAAAGTGTCGCCGGTCTTGTCTCACATCTCAAATCTCGTATCTCACGTCTCAGACACGAGATCCTTCACTGCGTTCAGGATGACAC
>JAHLLB010000019.1 GCA_020444425.1 bacterium
GCGAGATTCTGTCGGCGAATTAACGAAGCGGTTGGAAGGGTAACCTGGCTCTCTTGGACTAGTTCGACGATTTGGCTGGTTATCACCAAGCTTCTTGTTCAAGACTTCAGCGCTTTATCTCCTGATTATTTCATACAGTTTGAGCAGCGACTCCTACAAATCGAGACTGTTGAATTATCTATGACGTTCTAACCCGCTTTTTGCGGTGTCTGTTTTGAAAACAGTCGATGATTGAGTCATTATTGCGACGTGATAGCGTATCAGGTCACGTTACTCATCATGAATTTGGTATTATTAGCGTTTGTTCTTTGATAATCGTTCCTTGAAGACACACCAAGCCCTTGGTTTCATGTTCAGGTCGCTGCAAGCACCGGTTGTCGACGCAACGCCTTCAGCCGTTTGCAATTCACCACAAGTCCAGTCATCAGGCCCTGAATCCGCATCTTCGCCAGACCCCAGAACCGCGCCTGGCCCAAGCCGTGTTGCGCTTTCATCTCCGCGAAGTGACGTTCCACACGGGGACGCTGGCGACGAATCGCCTCATCCGGTTGATCCTGTGTCCGTTTGCGGATTATCCCGTCTTCGATCTTCAGCTTATGACAGTGGTTATGATTGTTCCGGTAGTCGTAGCCCTTGTCCGCCGTCACCGCCCATGGCGGATGCTCGCAAATCAGGTACGGGAACTCGCTGCCATCGTCGTAATTGCCCGGTGTCACCCGCAAATCGGTGATCAGGCCGCTGTCGCGATCGAAACCGATGTGTGTCTTGTACCTGTAGAACTTCTTCTTCGACGATTTCGCGCCGAAGGCTGCGTCCGGGTCCGGGCCGTTCGGAAGTTTCGGACCCTTCCCGCCGCCGCCGGAATCCTTGTTTTTCTTGCGCTGGTGCGGCCCGAACAGGTCCACACGTGCGCGCACGTCGGTCGCGTCCACAAGCCGGAGACGGTCGGTGATCACACCTGCCGACCGCGCCTGATCAACCACCAGGTTGAAAATCCGCTGGAAACGGTCAGCGCCGAGACGCGTGCGAAACTTGCTGATCGTGCTGTAATCCGGCGCGGCAGCATCCACCGCCAGCCCGGCAAACCACTTGTACAACAGGTTGAATTGCACCGCCTCCTGCACCTTGCGGTCGTACAGCTCGCCGACGAACTGCAGAAAGACGATCTTGAACAACATCAACGGGTCGGTCGGACGGCCACCCGTCGTCGAATACGGCTCTTCGACAATCGGGCGAAACTGTTCAAAATCAATCGCTTTGCCCAAGTCGAGCAACCAGTGGTCGACGTTGCGAAACGCCGATTCATACACCGTGTCTTCAAAGAACGACGTCTGGCCGGAGGGACGGCGGATCATGACGATCTCCACGTAGCATGTTGATATCCATGATACGCGCTAACCGCAAAAACGACTCAAACGAGAGATCAATCAGAGACCGGCCACCAAGACTTTTTCAACAGTCTCTATACATTTACGTCATTGTGCTGAATCGCGCACATAATCCTTGAGTTCTAAGGCCGAAGTCCGAACTCTTCTATTAATGGCAATGTCCGTTGAATTGCGACAATCTGGGCGATGTGGGAGCAAGCTGCAGCACAAAAGATAATTTCTTGCTTAGACTGCTTGCTCGTCAGCTGTCTGGTGATTCAACATGCAGAACTTAATGACAGCGCCGTTCTGGCCAAAAATCGACCTACATGCGTGGAAATTTAAAATTCAGGTGATCAACCTACTATTAGAAGTCAAAGCGGACCTTTAGGTAAACCATATCGTTGTCACTGTATTGTCCGAACGTACCTCTACCACCGAAGAACAGGTTCGCGCCGAGTGTAAGATTCACTGCATCGGCAAATGAATAGTCCACTGACGGCCGCACGAGGGCGTCTGACTCATTGAAGCCGATATAAGAAAAGAGTTCCAAGCCGAGCGTTTCGCGCATGAATGTATCTCGAAGCGACAAGGTCATCATGTTGTCAAATTCATCAGCAAGCACGGCATCTTGGTGGTCGAGAACGGCGGTTTGGATAAACTGACTGGAGATTGTTGTGCCTGCTATGTCCCGGGACAGGCCGCCCATCCAATGGATGTAGTCGTTCTCTATGGCGCCGACCGGAATTGTCTTCGTCTTGGTCTCGAACCAGGCACCCTTTACAAAAGCTGCCTCGCCAGTGAATACCCACGGACCGACCGTCGTGCTCGCACTGCCGCCTACAGTCAGAAGTCGATGATGTTCAGGGAGCACGACTAAACTGTCCGGTGCGCCAGGGAGGGAGCTCGGTTTTATTGCTGTTTGCAGTATAGGTTCGTCCTCCCACATCCAGCCTGCAATCAGTTCAAAGTCGTATGCTGACGAAATCATCGACCAGCGTGCGAATAGTTCGCTATTATCGAGGGAGGCCCCCACCTCTTCTTCAGAACGGTCAAATCTAGTCGGCATCGCCACCGAAAGCTCGAACGCCGGCCGCCAGAGACTCCCTTCTTCCGGAGCAATTGTCGGTGTAAATACAGGTAGCCAGACCAACTCGAATGTGTTGTTCCCGGTATAATAGTCCAACTTCGCAGCAGTCACCCCGATCCGGATTTCGCTGAAGTCTCGAAGCAGGAACTCGCTCAGATCCTTCGGACTTACGATGTCCGTGATGAACACACCGTCCGCTTTGCCCCAGACGATCTGCTGCTTTCCCATTCGCACGTCGAACGTGTCGAAGTACAGATCGACGTAGGCCTGCCGGAGATCGATCTCAAACTCATCCGTTCGTGGCGAAAGCGCCGGATCCGGGTACTGGTAGATGTACGGGTTGACATGAAACCCGATCTGCGGCCCGGTCTTGTCGAAGCGCAGGTCGAGAGCGTTCTGCACGATGGCGTAGTCGCCGTCCTGCTGTGTCAGCGCACCGATGTAGCTGCGCACGTACCCGGACCGGTCGACATCACCAAACTGGGCTAACGCCGGCGGCAAGGCGACAAGTAACATGAT
Source organism: bacterium (assembly GCA_020444425.1). GTDB lineage: Bacteria > Electryoneota > Electryoneia > Electryoneales > Electryoneaceae > BMS3BBIN04. Next base: position 2,977 of record JAHLLB010000019.1, read on the forward strand.
CGCAGCGATGAGGGCGTGTGCCGCGCTCACCCGCGGCAGTGGCTGGAACCGTTTCATCCTCACATCCCCCGCTTCATCATCCGTTCGGTGAACATGCCTGAGTCGACGCCGGTGTCGAGTTCAACGTCCTTCAGCTTCATCCGGGTGCGATGGTCGGCCTGCACGTTGTGCATCTCGCTGTCGAGGATGATCCAGAAACCGTCGATCTGTTCGTACTCGGCGACGTTCAACGTTTTCAGGTGGTCGCCATCCTCGTCATAGAACTCCTTCTTCAGCCCGATCCACTTGTCCTTGATAACCCAGGAAACAGTCCGGGAGTACATGTAGTCACTTTCCTTCGGCGTGGATTCGATCACATAGACCGGCTCACCATCAAGGGTTTCCTCGCGCAACAGCGTGTGGGTGTCCTCGTCGGGGTGGCGGTCGCCGAGATCGTCATAGGTGAAGTCGGAGCCCATGAAGGAGTCACTCTTCGAGTCGCTGGAGATGCGTTTCACCTTGCGCAACGCTGGCAGATAGATCCACTGGTCGTCGTCTTTCGACGCGTCATCGTAACTCCAGTTCATGAACGAGGTGTTCTCGACATCGGCCGGCGCGAGAAAGAACATGATCTTCTTTTCGACATCGCCGAAGTCACGCTGGAACTGGCGGATCGCGCGCACACGCTCCTCGCCCTGCGAATTGACGAGGGTCATAGTGAGGTTAGACGTCATGTCGTCGCCCTGGTCACGTTCGTACACATTCATCATGATCCTGTGTGGATCGGGGCTGTCTTGGGCAAACGTTGGCAATCCCGATGTGACAATCAGTGCCAGCAGCAGGATATGGATTGAGATGCGGTTCATCGTTCGTTCTCCTTGTTCGGTCAGCCGGCGTGCTCAGCCAGCGTTTCTTCGGTTAATTGTGCTTGTCATGTTTCGGTTTCGGCAGAAACGCCTTGCTCGCGGCGAGGGCGATCAACAGCACGGTGACCGTGCCGAGAAAGCTGGTCGCCATGTTCAGCGATACGAAGGCACCGAGCGCACGGTTGGGCGGAAAGACACTGCTCAGCAGGACGAGGAATCCGGCGATCACGACGAGCGCATTGAACAGGATTGCGCGGCCGGTGTGCTGCATTGCGCGTCGTGACGCGGCGCGCGCGTCCTTTTCGTCCCGCACGGCAATCCGGTAGCGTTCGACGAAGTGGACGGCGTAGTCGACTCCGATCCCGATCGCGATGCTCGCGATCAGCGCAGTGGTTGTGGTGAGGGGAATATGCAGCGCGCCCATCAGACCAAAGCTGATCAACGCGGTGACGGTGATCGGAATCGCACCGATCACACCGACGAGCAGGTTGCGGAACATCAATGCAAGCAACAGGACAATGAGCCCGATGCTGAGCACCAGCGACTTGATCTGTCCCTCGAGGATCAGATCGGCGAACACCATCGCCTTGTATCCTGACCCCGCGTAGTTGATCGTGATCCCGTGCCGCTCGAATGCATCGGCAAAAGGTTCGACGGCGGAAATGGCGTCATTCAGCGTGCGCGCATTGTCGCTCTTGAGCTGGAAAGCGAGGTTGGCCCGGTTGTAGTCGTAATTGACCACCTGCCAGAGGTTGTCCGGGTCGCCGCTCATCTCATAGAGCAGCAGGAATTGCGCCGTCAGGTCGCGCGTTTCGGGGACCCGGTAATACTCCTGCCGGTCCTCGTTCAGCACCATGTTGATCCGCTTCAGGTAATCGACCAGCGATAACGCGCTGCCGACCTTCGGTCGAGCCAGCACCGAATCCTGCAACCGCGCCATCTCGCGCAGCACTTCGGGCTGTTTGAACACTCCCGCCGAATCGGCCTCGAGGATTACGTTGAGCGTTGAGGTGCCGCCGAAATGGCGGTTGATGAAGGCGTCGGTCTGCACGATGTCACTGTCCTTCTCGAATTTTTCGAGGAAGCTGGAGTCGATCCAGAGCCGGGTCATCCCCCAGATCGAACCGGCGACAATCGCGGCCGTGAGTGTGAGCGTGAGCGAACGTTGGTTGAGCACCAAATCAGCGAAACGGTAGCCGAACGGACGATGTCTTTCGGCGTTCCGGACTCGTTCCTGCTTCACGCGCCTCTTGATCGGTCGTTGCGATACGCCGAACACGAGCAACGTCGCAGGAAGAAAAACCAGCGAGAGCACCATCGCGGACAGCACGCCGAACGCAGTGAACACACCAAAGTATTTCACCGGCAGCACATCGGACGTGAGCAGCGAAATGAAACCGACCGATGTGGTCAGCGAGGTGATCACGACCGGCTTCCACATCCCATGCAGCATCTCCATCACCACCGACCGTCTGTCGGCATGGCCGTCCCGCTGCTGCACGTGACGCAGGTGATTGTAGAGGTGGATGCCGTCCGCGACCCCGATCGCGATCAGAATCACCGGCAGCATCGTCGTCACGGAATAAATCGGAATCCCGAGCAACCCCATCAGCCCGAATGTCCAGATCGAACTGATCAGGACAATCAGCAGGGTGATGATCGAATAGCGCACGCTCCGCAAAAGAAGAAAGAGGACAATCAGGATCACCGCGACAACGATCGGCACCATACGCTGCATGTCTTTCGGCGCGAGCCGGGCGAGTGTCCCTTCGACGATGGGACTGCCGGCGATGTGCACCTCTTCCGGCCCTTCATACGTCGCCGTCAACTCTTGCAGCCGGTCGTAGAACTCCTGGCTGAAAACATCGTCACCGATGCGCGCCACAATAAGCGTAACCGTTTCATCGTCGGACACCAGCCGCCCCTGCACCATCTCGTTGCCACGGACGGCATCACGCAGGGCGGCAAGTTCAACAGAATCACGAGGCGCTTTGCTGTAGAACGCGCGCACGTCGAGGCCGTCTTCCGATCCAGCGATGTTCTCAGCCGTATACAGCGAGGTTACATCGTCTTTTTCGATCTCCTCCATCTTCTGGAGGTCTTTCGTCAACTGACGGACTTTGGTCAACGTACCCGTGTTGTAGATGCCGTCCGGGTGTTCGATGGCGACCAGAATGCCATCCTTGATGTCGAACCAGACTTCCGCCTGATCGCTGTAAATAAACGCGGGATGATCCTGCGGCATGTACTCGTCGAGGTCGGTTTCGAGTCGCGCGTTGTCGATCATTTCGACAGTGAGCCAGCCTGTGATCGCCAGGGTAAACGCGAGCACGAGGATCGGGTAGCGTATCAGAACGCGAAGTGTGGACATCATGAGGTTACTCCATACGATGTTTGTTAACGATCACTAACCTGCTGGGGCGCAATAAGAGCGTGTCAGGCGGGGATTTCCCCTCGGCCGTGTCTCCTCGTCATGGAGCAAGCAGCAGACGTTTCAACGTCTCGATCAGGCTTTCACCCTGCTGCTTCAGATCACCGCGAAACCCATTGATCCTCCAACGGGCGACAAGCACCCGCAGCGACCCCATCAACACGAGAGCGAGCGAATCCTGCGAAACATCCTTACGGATATCGCCCTGCTCCTGACCCAGCCGGATGAGGGAGGAGATGAGTTCATGATAGTTGCTCATGATCGTAAGTACTTCGCGACGCAGCCGTTCGTCGTGGTGGAAGATTTCTTCGGAGAAAACCACTGCGGCCAGGGCAGGATTGTCGGCAAGCAGGTCGATCTGTCCTCGCAGCAACAACTCGCAGGATTCCACCGCCGGTCGTTTCTTCAGCAGCAGCAGTTCGAGCCGTTCCTGCATGTCTTCCTGAAACGAGGTCAGGATGGCAAGGATGATGTCCTGTTTGCTCTCGAAATGGCGATAGAGCGCAGGCTCTGTGATGCCCACACGGCCTGCCAGATTCTTCATCGTCAGGCCCTGGATGCCCAGGTCCATGATCAATAGGGTGGCCTGTTGGACAATCTCCGTCTGTCGTTCCGTCAGTTTCATCGCGCATCGGTAGTTAGTTATCGCTCACTAACCAAAGTAAGCAATCCTAGGCGCATGGATCAAGAGGCTGGAGAGTGTCGATCTCTCGCCGTGTCATTTTCAACTGTAAGCTTTTGGAAATGTGAGAGAACAGGAGTCTCCGACAACCTTGATAGGACATCTGTCCTGCTTGGAGTCAAGGTTCATAGTTCGGATGAACAAATCCGCGGTTTATTTCGATGCACATCCTCTATCGAATTCATGTTATTTAGCCCATAGGCTCCACTCACCGGCTCAACAATCTGAACCCGAAGTTTTTTTAATCCCTTACGAAGTGAAAGACGTTGACTTTTCAGACGTTGGTTCCAGAAATGTAAGGTCGATGCAGGATAGAGCGCCGCGAGTGGTTCGGGTCGGTCTTCCATTCCAAGACAGATTACTTTCTTACTAGACTGAACATCCAGCTCAGCCTCGGCAAGTGGTGATTCTCCCGATTCGCTGACATGCCGTCCCTCAGGATTCGGGTCACACATTACTCGCATTGCATCAAGCAATCTTGTTAGATCCTCACTCGTCACCGCAGGCATGTCCACTGCAAGTACCAGCGCCCAGAGATTGGATGATGAAGAATCTGGAAAGCGTTTAGCGACATCCCGCAATGCCGTTACCAGGCCGCCCAATGGACCGCAATCTGGTCGAGCATCGGGAAGCCAGGTCGAGTCAGATGTGATTGAGCCCACCGGGTTGTCACCAACCAGTTGCGGTACTTCACCCAGAGTCTGTTCAATAACCAACGCGGCACGCTCGAGCAGGCTTAAGCCATCCCACTCGAGCGTACGTTTGTCGAAACCCATTCGTCTACTTTGACCGCCTGCGATCACGTAGCCAGAGATTATTGCCTTTTCCTGCTTCAAGTTCACGAGTTAACCGCAACATACCGGTTCATCAAGGTCTCCGCAGATTTGGTCATCGCTTCAAGCTGACCATTCCCCTGGGCTACTTTTTCCTGATGATCGAACTCGTTTTCCATCGCCGCAAGCGCACTGTCATCGACCGCGTTCAACGCCATTGGGTAGAGAATCTGGTCCTCCTTGTAGATGTGGCCCCGCAGCAGTTCAACAAACACCGTCAGGTCCTGGACCAATCTGTCGAGTTTTGCCTGTTCGAGAGGATGCTCGAAGGATGATGCTGCCTGCATGCGTGCGACTAACCTGCGGCCTTCCTCATGTTCTACCAGCATGGCACCGATTGGCCCCTGTTCACCGGGAAATCCAGCCTTGACCATTTCCGCAAAAAGATGATCCTCTTCCTTTGCATGATGATACTTGTCGGCATACTGCTGGAAAAAATATGCGAAGCGGTCAAGGTCAGCAAGCACCGGCCGGTGGTTGGCTTCCAATTGCTGGGTGAATTCTTCCAAAGCATCGAGGACATTCAGGATCACCTGATGTTCCTTCATCAGAATTTGAATGGACCTCATGACGCCCTCCTTTCCTTTGCAAGCGCGCTTGGGAACAGCACGTTGTTCTCCAGGTGAATGTGTTTCTTCAACTCCTTCTCCAGGGTTTCCAGATTCCACCAGAATGCCCGCCAGGTGTTGCAGGCGTCATCAGGTAGCTGAAAGTCGGACGTGAGTTCGCGAATCTGGTTCAGCACTAGTGCCACATCGTTGTGATCTCGAACCAATTGTTCAACCGTTTCCGGTACCTCCGCGCTTCGGCCCTCAAGGATCAATGGAAACAGACGCTGTTCCTCATCGTCCAGATGCCTCAGCAGGTCAGCACGTAAAGCCTGGACAGATTCCCGCAATTGAGTGAGTGATGGTCCATGTGTAGGACCATGTGCCTCTTCAACACGCTGTGCGAGGATCATGAGTTGTGGTAGCACCTCACGGAGTGGTTTGTGGTACTTATCCACGATATGGCTAATCAACTCGTCCGTTGACCGTGTCGTCCAGTTGATTTCTTCGGTATCGCTATCGCCGTCAATCGCAGCCTGCAGCTCGCCTGTGAGTTCTTCAGTCGTGAGATTTGCCTCTACACAGGCATTGTGCAGAGCACGATTTCCACCACAGCAGAAATCGAGATTGTGGTTAAGGAATACGTTCACGGTTTCTGGATATTCGGCGGCAATTCTACCCACCGTCCAAGTTGGGTCAATCAGGGTTTGGTGCATGGTGTAGTCCTCTCTATGGTACCTGGATTGGAGTTAGTAATGCCAAACTAACAAGATGCGGTAACGATCGCTTTGACATAGATCAAAGCTCGAGATGCGGCTCGACTACGACAGCAAGTGGAACAACGATTCCCCGTATCGAAAGGCAATTACGAGAAGCAAAATGCCAAGAACACCTGCAAGTACAGGTCCGGGAACTCGACGTTGAAGCAGCGCGCCGGTGTAAGTTCCGGCAATTCCTCCCAGCCCGAGCAGTACCCCAAGAAGCCAATCGGGAGCTACAGCCACTGGAAGTGAACTGAACTGTGCAAACACTGTGTAGCTGAGTGTGCCAATCAGTGACGAAACAAATGATGTGAGGATGGTTGCCCCCGCAGTACCGTGAACCGGAAGGCCGCAAATCCCAACCAGAAACGACGATAGTAATGCACCGCCGCCCATCCCATACGCCCCGCTGATCAAGCCAACCAGCAACGCGTAGCTCACGACCAATGGAACGGAGAATGAAAACTTCTGAGAACCGTATTGGAAGATGAACTTCGCGCCATCCAGCTTGGAAGATGACAGTCTTCCTGCGGTATTCATTTTCTGATTACGGCCATCGCGGCGATTGATATAAGCTCGGAGAAGAGTTTGTACGCCAAGAGCAAACAGGATCACCGCAACAAATGCTCTAAACGTGGTTGGATCGGGTAGTAAGAACACCCGAATAAACATACCCCCAATGATGCCGGGTATGGTGCCAGCCAACAGAAGACCGGCTAATGGAAGAAGCAGCCGTCCTTCACGTGCATAGCGGTATGGCCCGCCAATCCCAGCAAAGAGGTTATACACATGATTGGTGGCAGATACGGCAGGGCTGGTGAAGCCAAACACCGTCATCTGCAGCGGGAGCAGCAGAAAGGCGCCCGTGACCCCGGCCATCGAACAGACAGTTCCCACGGCAAACGCAAGGGCGATTGGCAAAAGCGGATTGACTTCGATTCCGGCGACTGCAAATTCGACGGTCATGCCTGCGCTCCGACCTTGCGTGCGCGCTTCTTCAGCGCGACACGTTGCTCACGCTTGAGTTCCAGCTCTTCGTGCGCCGGCTGGTCGCGCAGGTGTTTGATTGCATGTGCCAGTGCACTTTGGATAAACTGGAAATTCTCAGTAGCGCCTTTCTCGCTGCCTGGCAGGTTCACGATCAGCGTACGGCCACGGATTCCGCAGACTCCACGTTGCAACATTGCATGCGGGGTGACTTCGACAGAGCGACGCCGCATTTCTTCTGCCAAACCAGGGGCCTCGCGTTCAATCGCTGACCGTGTCGCTTCCGGGGTGACGTCTCGCGGTGCGAACCCGGTGCCGCCGGTGGTAACAATCAGGTCGTAACCTCGGTCGCAGAGGTGGGTCAGCAACTCTGCCAATTGGGTTTCATCGTCCGGGACTACCTTCGTGAGCGCGATGTGCGCGCCCTGGGAATCCTGTATCAGTCTCTGCAGCGCGGGGCCGGAAGTATCTACCGCCTCGCCACGCGAACAACGGTCAGATACAGTGATCACGGAAGCTTGGATCATCTCTCGAGGAATTCTTTGCGCAACCTCGACCGAATCACCCGCGTGAATCATACCACCCTTGCGCACCTCGGCGAACAGACCGGCGCGCGGCATGATGCAATCACCCGCTGTGTAGTAAATCGCACATCGATGATGGCAGGTCTTCCCAATCTGGGTAACTTGCAGTTCGGAATGTCCGATACGAAGCTGTGTTCCAATCCCGCACGTGTCGAGATCAATGCCCTCGACACCGAGGTTTTCGCCGAACGCACCCGGTTTGAGTTCAACGCCCAGTTTACGCATCGTGTCAATATCAGCAATGTCCAACAGACTAACCTGGCGATGCCAGTTGCCAGCGTGGACATCCCCAACAATACCGTGGTCGATGCGGAGTTCGGCAACATCAAGCTGGTTTTTCGCGCGACCCTTTTTCTCAGATACACAGATGTGTCGCAGACGGCCGTTCATGAGGCGATCTCCTGGTCGAGGGCATGCCAATCGCCGGATTTGCCACCCGATTTTTCGAGTAGACGGATACCTTCAATGGTAATGGCGTGGCTGACGGCCTTGAGCATGTCGTAAACTGTGAGCGCAGCTACCGATGCGGCTGCCAGCGCTTCCATTTCGACCCCGGTTTTGCCAGTGACGGTGCATGATGCATGAATCACAAGACGGTCGCCCCTGATCTCGAAGTCAATGCCGATGTGGTCAATCAGCAGTGGGTGACAGAGGGGGATCAGGTCTGGTGTTCGCTTGGCAGCCAGAACTCCGGCCAGTCGTGCGGTCTCATACACATTTCCTTTGGGTGCGGTGCCATCCAACAGTGCAGTCAGTGCAGCAGCATCCAGGTGTACGGTGGCTTCAGCCACGGCTTTGCGCCGGGTTGCTGGTTTTCCCCCCACATCAACCATGCGGGCAGCACCAGTCTCATCTATGTGCGTCAGGTTGTTCACGGGTCAGCCTCCGATTGATGCCATCGTTCCGGCGGTTGACATAACAGCCGGGATGCGTTTGCCCTGCATGTATTCCCGGACAGCCTTGTGCAATTCCGGTTGCGGCAGCGATGTCATCAGATCGTTGAGCGGCAAGGGATCTGGATCCATCAGGCAGCGGTAGAGTCGTCCACTGCTGTCAAGTCGCAAGCGGTTACAGCCGTCACAGAACGGATTGCTGTGAGGCGTGATCCATCCGACACGGAGTAAATGTCCCGTCCAAGTCAGTTCGTCAACCCTGGCCGGGCTGTCCGGTGAACGGAGAATCGGCACTGTAGACACAATCGTTTGCAGCCAATCACGCACCACGGCAGCGGAGATGTACTCGCCAGCCGCCCAGTCCGCTGTGGGACCGGTGCGCATCAATTCGATAAAGCGCACCTGCAGACCTCGTTCGGCAGCGAATCCCAGCAGTTCGGGAACATCCTCCCGCCAGGATGAACGGCGCAGGACAGCGTTTAACTTGACAGGTGTGAGTCCAAAAGCGACAGCAGATTCAATGCCGCTCAGGGTGTCGTCGAGCAGACCGGATGTGAGGTCACGAAAACGCCCTGCATTCAACGTGTCGAGGGAGATGTTGACGCGAGCCAGGCTGGCAGCTTTCAAGTCCTCAGCCATGTCCGCGAGACGGGAGGCATTCGTGGTCAGTGAGATCTCGCCGAGACCGGCCTCGCTCAACCGCTGGATGAAACCCGGCAACCCGGATCGCACCAGCGGTTCACCACCAGTGATTTTCAGTTTACGAACCGTGTATAGTGAGTGAATTGCTGCGCAGAGTTCGACGATGCGGTCCAGTGCAAGCGGGTGCCCACAGGTGGATGTTGATGCACCGGGTGGGATACAGTAACGGCAACGGAAATTGCAGCGCTCGGTGACCGAAACCCGCAACACCAGACCTTGTTCATGGCGGAAGTGGCAGCTCATGCCGGCCTGCACATGAGCAGTGGAAACAAAGGAATATTTTTGCAAGTCACGAGGATCTCCTTTCCAAGTTCGGGAGGCTGGCAGGTTTCCCTGTCAACCCTTGGGATCCGGAGTTGAACCGGATCCACCGCCCGTGATTCCATCGGTTTGGCCGGAAGGAGTCGCGGGTCGGAGATGATGGCTTCGAAATAGATTCAGACGATGTTCATGATGGAATCACTTTCTTCTGGTTGGGTTTCAGCCATTCGGGCTGGATTCAGCTGGTTGAACACGTAGTAGCGAGCCCTGGTCCCAGGTGTCAGCGATTCTCCCTGTTCAATCCTCATCCATGCATCTGCTCTTGAGCCCATGTAGAGGTCATGGGACCCCTTCCAAGGCACGGGATTCAGCAACACGACGCCGTCGGAATCGGTTTCAATTGTGCATGGATGAAGCAGAGTTCGAGAACCTTTATTTTGAACGGAACCGTTGCTTCTTGCAGCAAGCGGCTGCTCTTTGAAAGCTCGTCTGAATCCCTGCAGCGAGTGGGCGAGGGGGAGAGCGAACATCCGCCAGCCCGCAAGCACGGAAAGGGGGTTTCCCGGCAGGCCTATCAGCCATTTGTTCTTCACTCGGCCCACAAGTAAAGGCTTGCCCGGCTTCATTGAGACACCGTGCAGCAGGGTTTCGCCGTCCAACCCGTCAATCATCTCCGGCACGAAATCGTAATCACCGACCGAGACACCTCCGCTGGTGAGTACGATGTCGGCGCTTGCGAACGCTTGCTCGAGTATCATGAGCAGAGAGTGAGGATCGTCAGCCGCACGGTGGATGTGTGCATCGCCAAATCCTGATTCTCTCACCAATGCGCGCAGCATCGGTCCGTTGCTGTCACGGATCTGTCCGGGTTCTGGGGATTCCCCGGCAGACACCAATTCTGATCCGGTCAGAACGATTGCGAACGTCACACGCGGATAGACCGGGACCGACGCAGCCCCTCCACTTGCAAGCAGGGCAATTCGGGCGGGGGTTAGACGGTCACCGTGACGAGCGAGAACACTCTTGTGTGTGAAAAGCTCTCCACTCTTCCGGATGTGGCTCGACGGGGGTACCTTCTCAAGCAGGACATTACCATTCTCCTGCATCAGGGCTTGCTCCTGCGGAACCACAGTGTCCGCCCCTTCCGGGACCACGGCTCCGGTGAAAATGCGCGCGGCGGTGCCGGGCTTAAGCATCCCGCCAGAACTGCCCGCGGCGATTTCACAACTGATCTGGAGTGGAGAGCCATTGAGGTCCGCCGAGCGAATGGCAAACCCATCCATCGCGGACACATCTTCCAACGGAAGGGGGCCATCACTGCGCACATCGTGAGAGAGTGCCAACCCTGCCGCGTGCTCAAGAGGAAGAAGAAGGTGAGCCCGAGGTGACACCTCGTTGGCGAGAAGATTTCTTGCCTCATCAAGGGGTCGTAGATTTGTTAGGCGAGCCTTATGCATCGTGCTCTCACAGTTTTTTTCCGGCTGACACTTGATCTCGGTCAGCCTAAGTTTTATTCTTCATCCAGATGTCAAGATATAACTCATCTCAGCGAGACGCAAGATGCTGTCAACAACCTCCGAACATGCAATCAGAGCCTTGGTCTTTCTTGCAAAGATACCGCAAGGGGAATCCGTGTTGGGGCGCGACCTTTCGTCGATCGCGGAGGTGCCTTCGAACTACCTGGCAAAAATTTTGGTTCAACTCAACCGCCAGGGAATGCTTGAAGCAACACGAGGCCGGGGAGGGGGATACCGGCTTAGCCGGCCGGCAGAGGACATCAGGCTGATTGAGGTAGTGACGGCACTTGAAGGTGAAGCTGCAATTCCACAGTGCATCCTTGAGCACAGCCGAATCTGTTCGGATGAAAACCCATGTGCTGCCCATCCCGACTGGAAACATGTTCGTAACACGTACATCCGTTTCCTGAATGATACAACAATTGCCAGGATTGCCAGTAACCTGGAAGAGGATGACGTGGAGAAGCTTCTTGCCCGCTTGAAAACCCTGGAATCCGTCGAACCCAAACATCAGGCTTGAGTTACAACTGAGGTGTTTTTTTTGGGCTATAAACAGATAAATAGATCCACAAGTATAGATAAAGAGGTGAGGGGAGATGAAGCGAGGATTTCGAAGGAGGTTGCCGGGAGTGCTGGTGCTGCTGCTGACCTGCAGCGTCCATGCTCAGGATCCGGCGGAATACTTCAAACAGAATTGTGTGTCCTGCCATACCATCGGCGGCGGCCGACTCACCGGGCCAGACCTGCAAAATGTTTCTGAACGGCAGGACGCTGAGTGGCTGGTCCGCTTCATCTCAAATCCAAAAGCGATGATTGACAGTGGTGATCCATACGCGCTGGAGTTGCTTGACCAGTCGCGTGGAGTTGTAATGCCAACGCCGCAGAACATCACTCCCGCGTTCGCCCGTGAACTTGTGGCTTTAATTCAGGAGGAGTCTGCGAAGGAAGAATCCCAGTTTCGCGGGTTGCAGATCTCGGATGCTCCTTTCACCGCCATGGACATCGCACGTGGCAAGGCGGTGTTCGAGGGTCGTGTGAAGTTGACAAATGGTGGACCTGCTTGTGTGAGCTGCCATAACACCGCTGGGCTTGGTGGACTCGAGGGGGGAAGGCTTGGCCCCGATCTGACGCTGGTCTTCGAACGTCTTGAGGGTAGAAAGGGACTCGCCGCCTGGTTGCTCAACCCGGCGACTGTGACCATGCAGTCGGTGTTTAGTGAACAGCCGTTGCAGCAGGACGAAATCCTGCCTCTGGTGGCTTATTTCGAGGACCGGTCCAAGAAATCGGCCATCGCTCCAGCAAACACAGCATCCTTCCGCTTCTTCCTGCTCGGTCTGTTCGGTGTGATCGTTGCGCTCGCCCTATTCGACATCCTCTGGAAAAAACGTCTCCGCTCGGTGCGTCGCACCCAGGTTTTAGACGCTGCAAACGAGGTTCTCCATGGCCGTTAAAGTGAAACTTCCCTGGATCAAAGACGAAACCGACCCGAAGCTTCGCAGCTGGGAAGAGTTCTATCGCAATCGCTGGCAGCATGACAAGACGGTTCGCAGCACGCACGGTGTCAACTGCACCGGTTCATGTACCTGGATGATTCATGTCAAGGACGGCATTGTCACTTGGGAAATGCAGGGCCTCGATTACCCGGAGCTGGAAGCCGGTTTGCCGCCGTATGAGCCGCGCGGATGTCAACGAGGCATTTCGTATTCCTGGTATCTCTACAGCCCGTTGCGCGTGAAGTACCCCTACATCCGCGGGGCATTGCTCGACCAATGGAAAAAGGTACGGGCAGATCTGTACGATCCGGTGGACGCATGGACGAAGCTTGTTGAGGATCCCGAAGCTCGCCGTCGCTGGCAACGTGCTCGTGGAAAAGGCGGATTGCGGCGTACTGATTGGGACACGGTGCTCGAGATCATGGCCGCAAGCAACATCTACACGATCAAAAAGCACGGGCCAGACCGCATTGCCGGCTTTTCTCCGATTCCCGCGATGTCAATGATCTCCTACGCTTCCGGTGCGCGCATGCTCCAATTGATGGGCGGCGTGGCGCTCTCCTTTTACGACTGGTATTGCGACCTGCCCTCGGCATCGCCCGAGACCTGGGGTGAACAGACGGATGTGCAGGAATCCGCTGATTGGTACAACGCCAAGCTGCTGGCGGTGACGGGATCAAACCTGAACATGACCCGCACTCCGGATGTGCACTTCGCTGCTGAAGCCCGTCACAATGGCTCAAAGATGTGGGTCTTCTCCCCCGACTTCTCGCAAGTGAGCAAATACGCAGATGAGTGGGCAGCAATCAATGCCGGCCAGGATGGAGCCTGGTGGATGGCAGTGAACCACGTCCTGCTCAGTGAATACCACCATCGTGACCGCACCGCCTCCTTTCTTGATTACACAAAGCAATTCACAGACGCACCCTATCTCGTCGAATTGCATGCGGACGGAGATCGCTACAAAGCGGGACAGATGCTGCGAGCGGGACGTCTCAAGAATTACGCCGACATCGAGCACGGCGATTGGAAGTTCCTGATGTGGGATGAAGCCGCGGACGGGCCGAAAATGCCGATGGGTTCGAGCGGCTTCCGCTGGGGGAGTGAAGAAGGAAAATGGAATCTGACACTTAACGATGGTGCGGATGGAAGCGGTATCACGCCTCGACTGACTTTCCTTGACGACGGTGACGATGAGCTAAGTGTCCAGTTCGATGATTTCGGCGCGGGACAGCAGTTTTATCGGGATGTCCCGGCAAGGAAAATCACCCTCGCTGACGGTTCTGAGATTTGGGTAACCACAGTCTACGATCTACTGATGGCGCAGTATGGTGTCAACCGCGGCCTCGGTGGGGACTACCCTGAATCCTATGACGACGACAAGCCGTACACGCCAGCCTGGTCAGAGAAATACACCGGCCTCGGACGCGAAACACTGATCAAATTCGCACGCGAGTGGGGTGTGACCGCACGTGAGACCGGGGGACGCTGCACCGTGATCATCGGCGCGGGCATCAACCACTGGTATCACGCAAACCTGATGTACCGTGCCGCTATCCATGCGTTGATGTTCACCGGCTGCATCGGCAAAAACGGTGGTGGGCTCGCGCATTATGTCGGCCAGGAAAAATTGGCTCCCGGCGAGTCATGGGGAGCGCTGGCTTTCGGAAAGGACTGGTATCCCGCCGCTCGTCTGCAAAACGCGCCGAGCTGGCACTATGTCAATACCGACCAGTGGCGCTACGAAAAAGCATTCACCGATTACCATACTGTACCTAAAGACCAGCCGAAGGATTCGCTGGCTCACGGCCATGCAATGGATACACAGGTAAAGGCTGTCCGCAACGGATGGCTCCCCTTCTACCCCCAGTTCAACAGGAATCCGATTGATCTCGTTCGCGAACTTGATGAAGCCGGAGCTTCGTCCAATGACGAACGCATCCGTGGCATCATCGACAAGCTGAAATCTCGTGAGTTGAAGTTTGCCGTCGAGGACCCAGACGCCGAAGAAAACTGGCCGCGAATCTGGTACATCTGGCGCGGCAACGCGCTGATGTCATCAGCGAAGGGCCATGAATACTTCCTGGATCACTATCTCGGCACCCACACCAACCGTATCGCAGAAGACGGCTTCGCAAAAGACCATGTTAAGGAAGTCACCTGGCATGACAAGATCCCCAGCGGAAAGATGGATCTCGTGGTCGATCTCAACTTCCGCATGGATACTTCCGCGCTGTATTCGGACATCATCCTGCCCGCGGCCACCTGGTACGAGAAAGCCGACCTCAACAGCACCGACATGCACTCGTTTATTCACCCCTTGAGTGCTGCCGTACCCCCGTGCTGGGAAGCGAAGAGCGACTGGCAGATTTTCCGATCCATTGCGAAGAAGTTCAGCGAGCTGGCAGTAAAACATTTCCCCGAACCGGTGACCGATGTCGTCGCCACACCACTCGCTCATGATACACCCGCCGAGATCGCCCAGACTGAAATCTCTGACTGGCTCAACGACGGGCGCGACCCGGTGCCGGGAAAAGACATGCCAGCGCTGAAATTCATCGAACGCGACTACCGCAAGCTGGCGGACATGTTTGAAGCTTTCGGTCCAAACGCCAGGGATAACGGGGTCGGTGCACACGGCACCAGCTATTCAATACGGGAAGAGTACGAACAGGCTCTCCAGAGTTTCCCCACGACTGAAGTGGACGGTGAGCGGTTGCTCTCCATCGCTGAGGACGCTGAAGCCTGCAACATTGTGCTGCAGTTCGCGTCCGTTACAAACGGCGAGCTGGCATGGCGGTCCTACAAGAACATGGAGAAGAAGGTCGGGCTGCCGCTGGCGCACCTGGCGGAGAAAAACCGTGGCGTGCGCATGACCTACAAGGAGCTGCAGAACAATCCGCACCGGTACCTGAACAGCCCGATGTGGTCCGGTTTGATCGAGAACGGCCGAGCTTATTCACCCTTTACCTACAACGTCGAAGCGGGAGTACCATGGCGCACTCTCACCGGCCGCCAACACTTCTACCTCGATCATCCTGGCTACATCCAATTCGGTGAACATCTGCCGACCTACAAGCCAAAACCGCTACCGACCGAATACGCTGACCTGACGTTCACCAACGACAACAGCCCAGCTGTGGACGAGCAACCCAATCGTGGTCAACTTCGCGGAGCGACGGGTCCGGTCGTAGCAGAAAATGGCAACCCACCGGAACGGATGCTCAACTACCTCACACCGCACGGCAAGTGGCACATCCATTCCACCTATGGCGACAACCAACGGATGACAACGCTTTCCCGAGGCGTTGAACCGCTCTGGATGAACGAGATCGACGCAAAAGAGCTGGGCATCGTCGACAATGATTGGGTTGAAGTGCACAACGATCACGGAGTCGTTGTCACCCGGGCCGTTGTTTCGGCACGCATTCCACGCGGCATCTGCATTCAGTACCACAGCCCCGAACGGACATACTCAGTTCCGAAGTCCCCTCTACGCAAGTACCGCCGTGGCGGGGGGCACAACAGCCTTACTCGCACACGACTGAAACCGAACCTGATGGTGGGTGGCTACGGTCAGTTCACCTACCACTTCAATTACTGGGGTCCCACCGGTGCCAATCGGGATACCCACATCATGGTCCGCAAACTGCCCGATCTGAAATGGTGACCGGAGGAATCGATTGATGGATGTTCGCTCACAAGTCTCGATGGTTTTTCACCTCGACAAGTGCATCGGCTGCCACACCTGTTCGATCGCCTGCAAGAACGTCTGGACGGATCGCAAGGGCACTGAATACATGTGGTGGAACAACGTTGAAACCAAGCCCGGCACCGGTTACCCCACTCGCTGGGAAGATCAGGATAAGTACGCGGGTGGATGGACACGGCGCAGGGACGGGAAGATTGAGCTCAAGTCCACCGGCAAGGGGAAGATTGTCTTCAACATCTTCCACAATCCACACATGCCAAGCATGGACGACTACTACGAGCCGTGGACCTACGACTACCAGAATCTGTTCAACGCACCTGAAGGACCTGACCAACCGACGGCTCGCCCCATCTCGATGATTACGGGGGAACATATCGATGTCGAATCCGGCCCCAACTGGGATGACGACCTGGGCGGATCACCCGTTTACGCAAAGAACGATCCCAACCTCGAAGGGCTGAGCGACATCGAACGCGAACAGCTGATGGCGATTGAACGGCTGGTGTTTTTCTACTTCCCGCGCATCTGTAACCACTGCCTGAACCCGGCTTGCGTGGCAGCCTGCCCCTCAGGAGCGATCTACAAGCGCGGCGAGGATGGAATTGTATTGATCGACCAGAAGCGCTGCCGTGCCTGGCGTGCATGTGTTTCTGCGTGCCCATACAAGAAGTCCTACTACAACTGGCATTCGGGCAAATCGGAGAAATGCATCCTCTGCTTCCCGCGACTGGAAACCGGCCAGGCTCCTGCCTGCTTCCACTCCTGTGTTGGACGTATCCGCTACCTCGGTGTGTTGCTCTACGACGCCAGCCGAATTGAAGAGATCGCGAAGCTACCAGACGAAGAATTGATCGATGCTCAGCGTTCAATGATCCTCGACCCGCACGATCCAGATGTGATTGCCGCAGCACGGAAGAACGGTGTGCACGTTTCAGTAATCGAATCAGCACAGATATCGCCTGTTTACAAGTTCGTCAAGGAGTGGAAGGTCGCGCTCCCGCCCCACATCGAGTACCGCACATTGCCGAACCTGTTCTACGTCCCACCCATGTCACCGGTCATGGCGGCGAGCAACGGCGCGACAGTGAATCACGTGTCCAGTGACTTCTTCCATGACATCGACGACTCGCGTGTACCGCTGCAATTCCTGGCGAACCTGCTTGCCGGAGGGCAAACAGGCAAGGTTCGCTATGCCTTGCGTAAACAGCGTGCAGTACGTCTGTACCGCCGCGCGGAGACGGTCGGCGACGTATCTAAGGAAGATGCCGCACAGGCGCTTAAGGATGCTGACACATCTGTGGACGAGGTCGAAGCGATCTACAAGCTGACATCACTCTGCCGTTTTGAGGACCGGTTCGTGATTCCGCCAATGCATCGAGAGGAAGCGATCGAAATGATCGATGATCCCCATGAACGCAAAGCCGCTGCCGGATTCGGTTTCATGGAAAGCCCAAAGAGGGGTGCATGATGGATACGACACGTTTTTTCGATGCACTCGCGCAACTCGTTCTCTATCCGCAACCCGGATACCGGCAGGAAGTATCAAGCCTGTTGCAAATCGCCTGGCGGGAACAACATCCCGCTGCGAAACACCTGACGGCCTACGCACGCGAAATCGATTTACTGGATGTGCCGGAACTGCAGGAACGCTTCATTCAGGCTTTTGAACACAATCCAAAAACTGCGCTCGAAGTCGGCTGGCATGTGTACGGCGAACGTTACGAACGCGGCTCTCTGATGGTTGCATTGCGCCAATCACTGGCGGCGGTTGATATACCCGAGAACAGCGAATTGCCGGATCATTTGAGCCATGTCTTACGCTTGATCCCTCGCGCTGATGATGAACTCGCAGTACGACTTATCGAGCAGTACGTGCTGCCCACTCTTGCAAAGGTGGAAACCGCTCTGGCACCAGCTGAGAGCAACAACGGCAACGGTCAAAGTAGTGGCTTGACGAATGGTGTGCGTGAAAATTCACCGGAAGCGGTAATGGATCGGCAAGCCCACATTGCCGGGCCAGTGTTCATTCCTCTGATTCTGGTCGTTCAAGCCGCATGCAGAGAACTGAGTGTAACTCTAAACAGCGGGGTGGACGCATGAACGGGTCAACTCTCGACGTCATCCTCTTCGTGGTGCTGCCCTACGTGGCGATGGCGCTGTTCTTCCTCGTCTCGATCCAACGATACAGCGGCCGCAAATTCACCTATTCCAGCATTTCCTCACAATTGCTGGAAAACAAACACCATTTCTGGGGACTGGTACCGTTCCACTATGGTATCATCATCGTTTTAACTGGACACGTTGTCGCGTTCCTCTTTCCCCGCGAACTGCTGGCATTCAATCAAGTACCCGTGCGTCTATACATCCTCGAAACATCGGCTTTGACCTTTGGCCTCCTTGCTGCAATCGGGTTGGGCTCAATGATGCTCCGACGTACAGTCGAATCAAAGATCCGTGCTGTAACGACGCCAGTTGACTGGGCGGTGCTGATTCTGCTCATGGTGCAAATTGTCGCGGGTCTCGGGATCGCACTGTTTTATCCATGGGGATCTTCCTGGTTTGCCACGTCGATGACACCCTATCTGTGGTCACTGGTCAAGTTGCAGCCGGACATCACCTTTGTCTCTGGTTTGTCATTCTGGGTCAAGCTTCACATCGTCAACGCCTTCCTGCTTATCGCGCTGTTCCCGTTCACTCGCCTTGTGCACATCCTGGTTGTGCCAAATCCCTACCTCTGGCGCAAGCCGCAGGTCGTGCGCTGGTACAAGCGTGGAAACGCAATCTCGACTGGGACAGGCCTGCGAAAGAAAGGAGCCTGAACATGACTGGGAACGAGTTCAGTGGTAAGGAAAAACGGCGCGCAATACAGGTTCTGACTCTGAACACACTTGCGTTCACTGTCAACTTCGCGTGCTGGATGCTGAACGGCGTCCTGATCACGTTTCTCGTGGAAAACGGTGCCTATGACTGGACAAACACACAGATGGGCTGGTTGATCGGGATCCCCGTTCTCTCGGGCGCATTGTTCCGGCTACCGGTCGGAGTACTGACAGACAAGTACGGCGGACGAATCGTATACACCGTCGTCATGCTGCTTGCGGCGCTGCCGATGTTTCTGCTTTCGTACGCCGATTCGTACTGGCAGTTCTTCATGTATGGACTCGGCTTTGGACTCGCCGGTACAACTTTCGCCGTAGGCATCGCCTATACATCCGTCTGGTTCCCGAAAAAATATCAGGGCACAGCACTGGGCATTTTTGGCGCGGGTAATGCCGGCGCGGCAGTCACTTCGATGCTCGCACCGCTCTTGCTGGCCCGGTTGACCAGTGGCGGCGAGAGCATCGAAGCCTGGCGCGCAGCCCCGCGTATTTATGCTGTCGCGCTCCTTGCAATGGCGGTCATCTTTTACTTCACCACGTATTCCAAGAGGGTTGATGATTCGCACGTTACCAGCCTTAGCCAGCGTCTGGAACCACTGAAACATCTCAAGGTCTGGCGATTTGGACTGTACTACTTCCTCGTCTTCGGTGGGTTTGTTGCTCTCGCTCAGTGGCTGATCCCTTACTATGTCAATGCGTACAAGCTCACCGTCGCCACCGCAGGCATGATGGCGGCGATCTTCAGCTTGCCTTCCGGTGTGATTCGGGCACTGGGCGGTTGGTTGTCAGACCGATTCGGTGCGCGTGCGGTTATGAACACTGTTTTTATCACAACCCTGGCAGCCACGATTCTCCTCGTCTTCCCTCCCATGGATGTTGAAACTCCCGGAAAAGGTGTGATGGCAACTCGTTCCGGGACGGTGACCCAAGTGACAGACAAAGTGATCGTTGTGGGAAATGTTGCCCATAACCTGAAGTATGGCGAGGATGAAGCGCAGACTGTCGAAAACCGGGATGCAGGCGTGCTCATCTGGCCAACGCGGTCCGCCTGGCAGAAGCCTGTAGTCGAGGTTGGGGATAGCGTCGAACGCAAACAATTGCTGGCGAAGGGGATTACTCACATCCACTTCGAAGCAAATGTCTGGATCTTTACCGGTCTTGTGTTCATTGTCGGCATCATGATGGGCATTGGCAAAGCAGGCGTTTACAAGTACATCCCAGACTACTTCCCCCGTGATGTCGGCGTAGTCGGCGGCATTGTCGGTGTACTTGGCGGACTCGGTGGATTTGTCTGCCCGATCCTGTTCGGCTATCTGCTCGACGCTACAGGTTTATGGACTACCTGCTGGATCTTCTTCGCCCTTTTTACAGCAGCCTGTATCTGGTGGATGCAGCACGCTATAAGGGAAAGCGAATCACTTGTCAAAGCACCATACGCGGCAGTTCAGACGGATGGCGTTCAACAACGGGAACTCGAAAAATCCCACGCCTGATGGAATGGCGAAACGGAGAGCAGGAGCTATGAACAGGCTCGTTACCTGGAACCCGGAAGACTCGAGCTTCTGGGAGGCTACAGGCAAACGAATCGCAAACCGAAATCTGTGGATCTCGGTGCCTTCGCTGCTATGTGCATTTGCCGTATGGCTTTTCTGGTCGATCATTATCGTTCAGATGGACAACCTCGGGTTTTCTTTCAGCACATCACAGCTGTACACACTGCCTGCGATTGCCGGGCTGGCTGGCGCTACGCTCCGCATTCCTAACTCTTTTCTTATCGGTATCAGTGGCGGTCGCATCGTGATTGCGGTGACTACCGGCCTGCTGTTGCTTCCGGCCTTTGGCACCGGGATGGCGTTGCCAGACCCGACAACCCCTTTCACCACTTTCGCCGTGCTCGCCGCCCTCTCCGGCATCGGTGGTGGCAACTTCGCCTCCTCGATGTCCAACATCAGCTTTTTCTTCCCCAAACGTATTCAAGGTGTTGCGCTTGGGATCAATGCCGGACTCGGCAACATTGGCGTCAGCGTTATGCAGGTCCTGCTGCCCTTCGTGATGACCCTGGGCCTGTTCTCGTTTGCCACCGGTACAGGGATGACCCTGCCTGCAGCGACCTCTGGCATGGAGGCGGGTCAGACGGTCTGGATCCAGAATGCTGGTTACGTCTGGGTGCCGTTCTTGCTGCTTCTGACATTCCTTGCATGGTTCGGTATGAGCACAATGCCAGGTCATGGCAGCGGCAGTTCTCCGGCAGCTATAGGCCGCGTGCTCTGGCTCAAGCTGCTGGGCTTTGCTGCAGCGGGAATCGGTCTGTACCTGCTCATCGGCCTGAACGTGTCGATGTGGATTGTCTTGCCCGTGACGATCATCCTGACACTGCTGCTGATGCGCTTCCTCACCCCCAGGCCAGTGCGGGAAAATCTGAATTCACAATTCAAGATTTTTCGAAATGGACACACGTGGTCGATGACCTGGCTCTATGTGATGACCTTTGGCTCATTCATCGGTTTTTCAGCGGCGTTCCCGAAACTCATCCAGGATGTGTTTGGCACGCTTCCAGATGGGGGAGTGAATCCGAATGCTCCCAACCCATTCGCATACGCCTGGCTCGGACCACTGGTCGGATCGCTTGCACGCCCAGTGGGCGGTTGGATCTCTGACAAATGGGGCGGAGCAAAGGTCACTCAGTGGGATACTGTGGTAATGATTGCTGCGACTGTCGGCGTTGGTTTGTTGGTGTATCAAGCTCGCAGCGCAGCTTCACCTGAAACCTATTTCTTCCCGTTCCTGGTTCTGTTCCTCGTTCTGTTTGTGACAACTGGGATTGGGAACGGATCCACGTTTCAGATGGTGCCTGGCATTTTCCGGCCGGAACAGGCAGGTCCCGTGTTGGGTTGGACATCTGCCGTTGCGGCGTACGGCGCCTTCATCATCCCGAAGATCTTCGGTAGCACCATTGAAGACGGACAACCGGAAGTGGCCTTCTACGGTTTCGCAGTCTATTACCTGAGTTGTCTATTCTTGAACTGGGTGTTGTACGCCCGCCGGGGAGTTGCGCTACCGCAATTTGCTGGTGCATCAAGCTGACGGAGTGACTTGTTCATGCAAAGCAAGATGATCACCGTGGTACTGTCTGTGGCAGTCCTGTTCGCATTCCTGACGTTGCTGCCTGACCTGCAAGCTGTACGTCTGCAAGGCAATGACGAAGGGTATGCACCTGAACAGCCGATAGACTTTTCGCATCGCCTGCATGCAGGCGAGCTGCAGGTCGATTGCCGGTACTGCCACTATAACGCTGAGCATGGCAAGCTGGCAGGAGTGCCTGCGGCAAGCATCTGCATGAACTGTCACCGTTTCGTCAGTGCCCCCTTCGGTGCCGTACGCGCGGAAGACAAGCTGGCAACTGACGAGAACCGCGATGCGCGGCCGGTGGTGTCGGCGGAGATCGCAAAGATATACACAGCCCTCGGCCTCGATTCCACTGCCACGCCGGATCTGTCCCGGACAATGGATCCCATTGAGTGGACACGTATCCACATCCTGCCGGATTACGCCGCGTTTGACCACAGCGTGCACATTACTGCGGGTGTTGATTGCGCCACGTGTCACGGGGATGTGGCGACTATGGAACGGTTGCGGCAGGCAGAGACGCTGTCCATGGGCTGGTGCGTCAACTGCCATCGGGATGCGAATGAGACGGGGATCGCCGGCAGGCAAGTGAACGCACCCGACGATTGCTCCGCCTGCCATTACTGAGACGTTCCAATGTTTGAACCAAAGCGTGGACCAAGATGATCACGATAAGAAACAATAGCGCAGACACGGGAGAGAACGGAATGCAGGAACAGGACACCGCATTGTCTCGCCGTGATTTTCTTGCGATTTCCGGGTTTAGCGTTGCAGCAGCCGGACTGATGACTGGCTGTATGCGGCCGCCAGAGGAAATGGTCATTCCCTATCTGGAACAGAGTCCGGAAATGCAGCCGGGACAGGCATTTTGGTATTCAACCGTTTGCCGCGCCTGCCCGGCAGGTTGCGGGGCGCTGGTTAAGGTGCGGGACGGGCGCCCGATCAAACTCGAGGGCAATCCCGATCACCCGCTATCACGCGGGGGACTGTGCGCGGTGGGTCAGGCCTCACTCCTTGGACTCTATGACGAGATGCGTTTCAACAACCCTTTGCTTCACGGGAAAAGAGTCAATTGGGCTGAATTGGACGCGCAGATCTCAAAATCACTGGATAATCTTGCCGCGAGTAGTGGAACGGTGCGTGTTATGAGCGGAAGTGTCAACTCACCCACAGAACATACCGCAATCGCCCGTTTCCTGTCGCGTTTTGTCGACGGAAAACACATCGAATACGACCCGGCACCTGCAAGTGCGATTCCGGCTGCGTATGAGATCACACATGGCATTAGAATCCTTCCACAATACCGATTTGATCGGGCCAAGGTGATTGTGTCGTTCGGCGCGGACTTCCTTGGAACGTGGATCTCGCCCGTTGAATTCACAGCAGAATACAGCGCACGCCGAGATCCCGAAGCTCCGGAAGAGTTTTCCTGGCACGGGCAGTATGAAACTGTGCTCAGCCCCACCGGAGCACGTGCTGATAAACGCTTGGCACTCAAACCATCCGAACAAATAGCGGCTTTGGCATATCTCGCACGACAGTTCGGCGAGGCGGGTATTCCCGCGCCCTCCTTGACGAACGAGCTTCGCCATGAAATGGACGCGCTTGCCCATCGTCTCGAAAAGCATCGCGGTGAGAGTTTGGTTGTCTGTGGGTTGCAGGATCTGGACACCCAGCAGGCCGTGAGCGCGATCAACCATCATCTCGGGAATGAAGAGCAGACAGTTCTGCTCTCATCACCGTCCAACCAGCGGCGCGGGAATGATCATGCACTCGCTGGTCTGATCGAAGAAATGAAGGCTGGATCGGTAGACGCACTGTTCATCCTCGAGGCCAACCCAGTCTATGACCTCCCTGACAGCGAACTGTTCGCCGGGTTGCTACAGCAGGTGCCACTGACGGTTGCGCTCACCGAAAGGTCTAACGAAACCACTGAGCACATGCAAATGGTTGCCGCCCTTTCGCACCCTCTCGAATCCTGGTCGGACAGCGAACCCGTGAACGGTCTGGCTGCGATCCAGCAACCGTGTATTCGTCCACTGGGCAACACCCGGTCGGCGGCGACATCGTTCACCAGTTGGAATCACGAGAACTCTTCGGATCATGATCTCGTGCGCGATCGGTGGCGGACGATGATATATCCAGCTTCAGCGAATGGGGAATCGTTCGACAGTTTCTGGACACAGTGTCTTCAAAATGGATACGCCCCGATTCGTGATGAATCCACATCGTATCCACCCTGGCATGGCGTCAGGTCGACCAGCCAGTCCAGCGAACGCAAGGGTCTGGAACTGGTCCTCTACAGTAAGACTGCACTTCCAGAAGGCCGTCATTCCAGTAACCCCATGCTGCTTGAACTGCCCGATCCGATCAGCAAGATCTCGTGGGATAATTACGCCTGCCTGCCGGAACAAGAGGCACGCCGTTTCGGAGTTCATGAAGGTGACTACGTCCATCTGAAAGTTAAGGGCCGGATCCTCACCCTTCCGGTACACATCCAGCCCGGGCAGGCAGCAGGAACAGTCGCAGTGGCGCTCGGCTATGGACGCGACATCAGCGCTCGTTTCCGTGAGACCGGTCCGCGCTGGCTCGAGGACGATGTCAATACGGGGCCAAATGGACTCGTTGGTGTCAATGCCGCGCCACTGCTCGAGCTGCGCGATGGTCTGATCGTCACCCACAGATCCAGCGTAACTGTTAAAATCGCTGGAGGACACACTGACTTAGCGAAAACGCAGGAGTATGACTGGCTCGATGTTCCCGAAAAACTGACACCGCCGGACGGTGGTCACCGCGACCTGCTGGTCGAAGGCACCCTCGGTGACTATCGTCACGATCCTCAGCACTTCGTGCCCCATCCACACATGGAAGGTGATGATCTCTGGCCGGAAGATCATCCGTATTACGGTCACCACTGGGGCCTTGCCATCGACCTTGGTAAGTGTACCGGCTGCTCTGCCTGTGTGGTTTCCTGCCAGCTTGAAAACAACGTGCCCGTAGTTGGAAAGGACGAAGTTCGTCGCAACCGCGAATTACACTGGCTGAGAATTGACCGCTATTACCGGAAAAACAATAGCAGTGATACGACCGCCTCATTCCAGCCAGTGATGTGTCAGCAGTGCGACAACGCGCCCTGTGAGACCGTCTGCCCGGTGCTGGCGACGGTGCACAGCGACGAAGGGCTCAATCAGCAGGTGTACAACCGCTGCGTTGGCACACGCTACTGCGCCAACAACTGTCCATACAAAATGCGTCGCTTCAACTGGTTCAACTACCCTCGCGGCACAGAGAAAGAACGGCTGGCACTCAACCCGGATGTCACCGTGCGTTCACGCGGTATCATGGAAAAATGCACGTTCTGCGTCCAGCGCATCCAGGAAGGCAAGCAGCGCGCGAAGCGGGAGAATCGACCGCTAAGAGATGGCGAAATAAAGCCGGCCTGCCAACAGTCCTGTTCGGCCGGGGCAATTGTTTTCGGCGATATGAACGATCCGAACAGCGAAATCGCCCGGTTGATCAGCAGCGGACGGTCGTACAAAATGCTGGAAGAGTTGAACGTGAGACCGAGTGTCCACTACCTCGCAGCGGTGCGCAACAGCGACTCAACCGGCAAGGAGGTGCATCATGGCTGAGCTGCTGCAGGCACTGACACGACCGTTGATTGGCGGCGACAAGACGCCCGGCCAGGTGACCGAAGATATCTCCGGTTTGTTGAACAATCGGCCAGGCCCGCTGTGGTGGGCCGGATTCTTCCTTGCGCTGACTTTGCTGATGGTGGGGGTAATCGCCGGTGTCTATCTGATCCGAACTGGTATCGGTACCTGGGGACTGAATAACACCGTCGGATGGGCGTTTGACATCACGAACTTCGTCTTCTGGATCGGAATCGGGCATGCTGGCACCCTGATCTCCGCCGTGCTGTTCCTCGTGCGGCAGAGATGGCGCACATCGGTCAACCGTGCCGCCGAGGCGATGACCATCTTCGCTGTGATCTGCGCAGGCCTTTTCCCGGTGCTGCACATGGGCCGCCCGTGGATGGCGTACTGGATGTTCCCTTACCCCAACTTCCGCGGTCCACTCTGGGTCAACTTCCGCAGTCCGTTGGTCTGGGACTTCTTCGCTATCTCAACGTATTTCATCATTTCGCTGACGTTCTGGTATCTCGGGATGATGCCAGATCTGGCCACGCTACGCGACCGTGCCAAGAACAAGGTTAAGCGTTTCCTTTATTCCATCGGTGCACTCGGTTGGGATGGTTCCTACAAGACCTGGCTGCGCTACGAAACGGTCTACACTCTGCTTGCCGGGTTGGCGACACCGCTGGTGTTGTCAGTGCACACCATCGTGAGTTGGGATTTCGCGACTTCAGTCATACCTGGTTGGCATACCACCATCTTCCCGCCTTACTTCGTCGCCGGTGCGATCTTTTCCGGCATGGCGATGGTGCTCACGCTGATGCTTGTTGCGCGCAAGACGATGCGGCTGGAAGACTACATCACTACCCGCCACGTTGATGCGATGAGCAAGCTGCTACTCGCCACGGGAATGATGGTCGGCCTCGCCTATGCGACTGAATTCCTCACCGCGATGTATTCCGGAAACGAGTACGAGCAATTCGTGTTCATTAACCGTGCACTGGGACCGTTCGCATGGGCTTACTGGATTATGGTTGGCTGCAACGTGCTCGTGCCGCAATTCCTCTGGTTCCGCCAGGTGCGACAGAACTTCCTCGCGGTGTTTGTCCTCTCACTGCTGGTGAATGTCGGCATGTGGTTCGAACGTTTTACAATCATTGTCACTTCATTGCATCGCGACTACTTACCGTCCAACTGGTCCGGCTACACGCCTAGTCTGGTCGAGCTTGGGCTGCTGATCGGCAGCTTCGGTCTGTTCTTCACCCTGTTCCTGCTCTTCATCCGCTTCCTGCCAGTGGTTTCAATGAACGAAGTCAAGGGGGTGCTTCACATCGGTCGTGGCGGACATGGTGGTCACGGTCCGGGTGGCAACGGCCATGGTGGACCGGAATCGGTTAGACCCACGCCCGATCCCACGACAAAACCCGAGGAGGTGACCGCATGACCGACCGCAGAACGATCGGAGTGTTTGCCTCCGAAAATGACATTATGAACGCTATTCGAGTCGTTCGGGCGAGAGGATATGACATTGAGGATGTCTATACCCCGTACGCAATTCATGGCCTGGAACGCGCGTTGGGGATGAAGCGTTCAAGACTGCCTTGGATCACTTTAATACTTGGTCTCACGGGTGCCGGTCTGAAGGTTTGGTTCGAATATTGGACGACTGCCGTGAACTGGCCTGTGAATGTCGGAGGTAAACCGTGGGATTCGTTGCCGGCTTTCGTGCCGGTCACGTTCGAGGTGATGGTACTACTGGCGGGCGTGAGTACAGTTCTGGTCTTCCTTGGTGTGGCACAACTCTACCCGGGACGCAAACCGAAACGGTTCTACCCCGGAGTAACCGATGACCGGTTCGTGCTTGTGCTCAATGAAACCGATGCCTCGTTCGATCTGGAAGAGACGCGAGAAC
This sequence comes from bacterium, assembly GCA_020444425.1. Classification (GTDB taxonomy): domain Bacteria; phylum Electryoneota; class Electryoneia; order Electryoneales; family Electryoneaceae; genus BMS3BBIN04. The sequence goes on from JAHLLB010000019.1 coordinate 30,778, forward strand.
TGCTGAGCAGTCTGAACGCTGTCGATGTGGACGAACGCATCGGTGAGGAGGGACGATGAGCCGCTGGCATGTAGTGAACGGAACGCTGCTGCTGACACTGATTGCGCTCGTGGGGTTGAACCTTGTGCTGCACCGGGACGTGAACCGACGGAATGTTGAGTTTTTCCCTGAGATGGTCCATCCGGTGCCGCTGGAGTCTTACTCGTCAAGCGGAGTTTTCGCAAACGGTTCAACGTTGCAGCAACCCCCGGAGGGCACGGTTCCGCGCGGGTACACCCCGCCGAGGTACGGTCCGGGAGAAGACCAGGCGGAACTTGCCGGACAGTCCCTGCACAATCCACTCGAGATCACGGCTCAGACTATAGAACGAGGAAACGATCTCTACCGTGCTTTCTGTTTGCCGTGCCACGGTGCAGACGGGGGCGGCATGGGTCCGGTGGCAATGCGCGGGTATCCACCTCCGCCGCCCCTCCTGGCGGAGAACGCTGTGTCGCTGCCGGACGGCCGCCTGTATCACATCATCGTTTACGGGCAGGCAAACATGCCTGGCTACGCCGCTCAAATTCATGACGAGACGGACCGCTGGACGATCGTGCACTACCTGCGAGAAATGCAGGGCGTCGAAACGGCGGGAACGGGAAGCGTCGTGACAACGGACTATGTCACAAGGCAACTCGCTCAGGCTGGTGTATCAGCGGTGGAGAACACACAATGATTCTGAATCCATCAAACCTGAAAGCAACACCTCCCATAAATCGACGCCTGTTTGGAGGTTTCGCCGGAGCTGGAGCTTTGATCCTCGCTGTCGGACTGATAATCGATCCCTCAAGTGCATGGGCGAACCTGCTCATCGTTGGCTTCGGGTTGGTCACAACTGGCTTGGCGGGTCTCACGTTTGTTGCAATCCACTATCTCACCGGAGCGAGATGGACTGTGGTGATTCGGCGTGTGCCGGAAGCGATGAGCGTTGCACTTATTCCAGGATCTTTTCTAATCCTGATCACCGTCTTGTTCGCACCTGATTTGTACTCATGGATGGATGGTCTCGGCGATCACGCAGCGAAGTTCAAATCCTGGTGGCTGTCGAAGCCGTTTTTCAGCGTACGGACGGTTATCTACATCGCAGTCTGGATGACGTTTGGTTTTGCAATTGTGCGTGCATCTCGCAAACAAGATCTGGACGGTGAAACGTCATTGACCAATAGGCTCACTCGGCTTTCCGCTGGATTTATTGTCAGCTTTGGATTGACGTTCGTGCTGGCGACATTCGACTGGCTGATGTCGCTGGAACCACACTGGTTCAGCACGATCTACGGGGTCTACCATTTCGCGGGTCTCTTCGAAAGCGGGCTTGCAATCATCATTCTGGTCATCGTATGGCTGCAGACTCGAGGCCCGTTGCGGAAACTGGTCAATGAAGAACACTTGCATGATCTCGGTAAACTGCTGTTCGCTTTCTCCACGTTTTGGATGTACATCTGGTTCAGTCAGTATATGCTGATCTGGTACTCGAACATCCCCGAGGAAGCCGTGTATTACACCCGCCGTCTCGAAGGTGCCTGGGCACCTCTGGTGATTGCCAACATTGCACTCAACTGGGCGATTCCGTTTCTCGTTCTACTACCAGCTCTCACAAAACGCACCGGGCATGTACTCGCGAAGGTAGCAGGGGTGGTACTTCTCGGAAGAGCGCTCGACCTGTACCTGACGGTGATGCCTGCCAAAACGGCTTCACCCTCCTTCGGCTTCTGGGAGATCGGAACCATGCTCCTGCTTGTCGGCGGTGTTGCCCTGTGCATTGATTACGGCCTGCGAGGGGCCGCTGTACTTCCGATTCGGGATCCATTTCTTGAGGATAGTCTCAACCACCAGCAGTAACCACAAGTACATGGGGGACACCATGGGAATTTTTGCAACACTTCATAACGAGCACGTGTTGATCCAACGACATCTTGAACTGTTGAAACGGGCTTCAAACCGGGTTGTTGACAACAAGCCGGTACCTCGTGAATTCTTTGAAAATGTGATCGCCTTTGCCAGGATGTTTAACGACAAGCACCATCACTACAAGGAAGAATTGCTCCTTTTCGCATACATGGCACAGAAGTATGAGGGACGCCTTGATGCGACGCTGGAAAAATTGCGCAGTCAACATGAAATGGCTCGGGACCATATCAATGGAGTTGCAGACATGCTGAATGCATACGAACGCGGTGAGTCCGACCCCACTCGACAACTCGGTCTTCACCTGAGCGAGTTCATCCGACTTATGGAGGTTCACCTGTTCTCAGAGGACATGGTGTTCTTTAGAATGGCAAAGGAAATGCTATCCGAAGAGGAACAAGATGCTCTGCAGAAGGCTTTCACAAAATACGAGCAGAAACAGGGTGAGAATCCCACGGTGATCTGCACTCGAATGCTCGATCAGTGTGAACGAATGCTGGAGATTGCTTGAGGCTAATCTAAAGAATTGCACACCGGTGGGAATGGTGTGTTACAGAGGATTCGTTATCCTTCGTCAACTATACCAACACGGTGCTTCGGCTCGATGTTGCCTACAAGAGTCCGTAAGCACCGTGAGCACGGGAAACAGTTTGACGGCAGGAAGCGATAAGACTCGCCTTAGCGCTGAAAAATAATGGCTGCAATTGAGAGACGGCACTCACTTTAGGAGTCCGTGGAGTATGTCCTGCAACCTATCATTGGATGGTGGAGTGCGGGTTTCACCGAGGTTAACTTACAACGATTGCAGGTTGACGATGTCGGATTCAACATTCCGAAACGGTTGAATTTCGGCTGCAAGTTGCATACAAGTACCAGAGTTATTTTCCGCCAAACGGTAAACAAACCCCTACTGAAACAATCGTACATCCTGCCAAAACCCCGCAAAAACTCCGAAACGCTGAAAATTTTCAAGCTCGGCTGATTCCTCACCGCAATTGCCCAGTTTATACTCCATACATGTACATCAAAGTGATGCATCGAAGCACCTATTCTTGAGTTCTACGACCGTATAACGACCTCGCTATTCATTGTATTGTCTGGTGAAAGTGCGGATGAACTATTGATCAGAATCAAAAAGCGTACTCAAGAAGAGGAACAAACTTTTGAAACTGAATCTGATCCAAGTCGAAGGACTATCGGTGCGGCGATAAACCGTGGTTCTATCCACAAGGACATTTGGAAAGGACCAGCTGTTGAGATAGCGCAAACGAATGCTCTGGGTGTGTACCCTGTTGTTGGCTGGTGGCATGAACGAAATCACTTGCAGAAATATAGTAGGAAAACGCGATACGCGCTTGTTGTATCACTGCCCACCCCTGAACAGGATGTGGACCTGTACACTTCGGTCGCAACGAGAGTTGGGATTACCACACCAGGTGAGATCAATGTTTACTGATCCCAAGGTTCTGCCTCTGGTAAACCTGTATTTCTGGATCGACAAACAGGCTGATGGTACACTGACGGTACATTTGAACAAGATCAGCGAGGGTCATCTGCGGTCAATGAGGGAAAAAGATGTTCATGTAACCCGCATCAAGTTTGATCTTCACTGATCCTCAGTTGTCGTCAGTTTACGCGGTAGCATGATTCCTAATCCGAAGGTAACAGGTTCGAGTCCTGTCGGGGGTACGGAAATAGACGGGAGTTAGCGAAACGCTGGCTCCCGTTTTCTCGTAACCTGGGGTATTGGTCAACGTGAAGTACTGGTGAGGTAGTAGTACCCGGAAGTACGGGTAAAACAGATCAACAACGATTCGGATACTGGGAGCTAACTCTTCACGATTTCTACTGTTAACGAATCTATATCGTTGTAATTGATGCAGGGGTAAGAAGTCTTGCACATCGGCAATACATCCCGGCAATCTTACCGGCAGGTCACCAATAATTACGTTGAGCCCTGTGAGAAGGTGGCCCAACGTGATGATTTTCCGCCGTATCTTGTACCCGTGCCCGTTTGGGGGAAGGTATGAGCGGTACCACATACCGCGTGCGGATCCATCGTCATCAGTGGCGAGTTTGTTTCCCCCACCGACTCTGCACGCTGATTCTGCTGGCTTGCGTCGTGTTTGTCACAAACGCAGGCGCGGCGGACTCCATCCGTATCGGCGTGCTCGCTCCGTACGGCAAAGCGGTTTGCGTCAATCAGTGGCTGGCGACAGCGGACTGGTTGGACACCTCCATCCCTGGTACATCCTTCGATATTGTTCCGCTCACCTACGATGAAGCTGTTGATCCGGCAACCTTGCCCGGCCTTTCCTTCGTGATTGTCAATCCGGCGATGTACGTGCAGCTCGAGAAGGAGCATGGCGCGTCCCGGATCGCCACCCGCAAGACCGATGTCACCGGAACAGCTGTAACCACTTTCGGCGGTGTGTTATCGCAGGCTGCAGGAATCGCCGGCTGGATCGAACCGGGCAAACCGTCACCATCGAGATGTCGCACGGCGGATCGGGCAAACAGGCGCGGTCGGTGATCGACGGGCTGGAAGCGGATGTCGTCACCCTGGCGACCGCCTCCGACATCAACGCCATCGCCGCGAACGCCGGCCTGTTGCCGGAAACCTGGCAGACGCAACGTCCGCACAACAGCGCGCCCTATTACTCGACGATGGTGTTCATCGTCCGCGAGAGCAATCCGAAGCACATTCGTGACTGGGGTGACCTGGTACGGGCAGACGTCTCAGTCATCACCCCGAATCCGAAGACATCCGGCGCGGCCAGGTGGAGCTATCTCGCCGCCTGGGCGTGGGCGAAAGAGCAGTACTCCAGGGACGAGACAAGAATTCGAGACTACATGGCCGGTCTGTACGCCAATGTCCCGGTGCTTGACAGCGGCGCGCATCGGCGTTTGGCGTGTGGTTGATCGAACACGGCGTACGTGTTGTTTTCGCTGTGCCGGGGATCGTGCTGGCGACAGTGTTTGTCACCTTCCCGTTCGTTGCGCGCGAACTGATTCCGGTGATGGAAGCAATCGGCCCGGACGAAGAACTGGCGGCGGTCAGCCTTGGGGCCCGCGGCTGGCAGATGTTCCGCCGTGTCACCCTGCCGAACATCCGCTGGGGACTACTGTACGGCATCATTCTGTGTACGGCGCGTGCCGTCGCAACTGTCCGGCGGGCAGCGGCAACGTGTCGCGCTCGCCCGTGCGCTGGCGGTACAGCCGAAAGTGCTGCTGCTCGATGAGCCGTTCGGCGCGTTGGACGCCCGCGTGCGGCAGGAACTGCGCGGCTGGCTGCGCAACCTGCAGAAGGAGCTTGGCATCACCACGGTGATGGTCACACACGACCAGGAAGAGGCGATGGAAGTCGCCGACCGCATCGTAATCATGAACGAAGGCCGCATCGAACAGGTTGGCAGTCCAAATGAACTGTGGGATCACCCGGCCAATCCCTTCGTCTTCGATTTCCTCGGCAACTCGAACCTGTTTCACGGTATCGTGCGCTCAGGCTTTATCGAGTTGCCCGGCTGGAAAATGAGATCCAACGGCTGGCCGGAAGCGGGTGAGGTGGATGTGGGGGTGCGCACGTTCGACGTACGCATCGCACCGTCGCGGAATGGCTCCGGTCGCGTCAAGCGGCTTGTTTCCTCTGGTGAATTCGTGCGGCTCGAGATTGAGCTTCCGCATGACAAGCGTCTGAACGCACAGATTCACAAGTGCGATCCATCGCTGATCGGAGTCAGCGAGGGGACTCCGATCCGTGTCGAACCGTTGAAAGTCTTTGTTTTTAGCGACCGGTTAACGATGGGGGTGCCTACGAGCGTTCACTGACAGACATCATTGCATTCTTGCGACGGTGACTTTCCGCGGGTTACATTGTGCTTGAGTTCACAAGTAACCTGCGGGAGTCTTTTGTGCAATCCGCCCAGTTCCGTATCCCCGCTTCCGATCCCCTCGCCACCATCCTCGAAAGCATTACCGAGGGGGTGATGACGGTTGATCTCGATGACAAGATCACAACGTTCAACCGAGCCGCGGAGAAGATGACCGGCGTACCACGCCACAACGTGTTCGGCCAACGTTGCAGCGACGTGCTACGCTCCAGCATCTGCGAGGCAAACTGTCCACTACGGGAAACCCTCGAGACCGGCGAACCGGTGATCGCACGCCGGGCGTACATCTTCAACGCCGCCGGGCACCGTATCCCGGTCAGCATCAGCGCCTCAACGCTGCGGGACGCCGACGGCAAACTGATTGGCGGTGTGGAAACCTTCCGCGATTTGAGTGTCGTCGAAGAGCTGCGCAAGACGATAACCGTCGGCTACAGCTTCGAAGACATCATCAGCAAAAGCCTGTCAATGCGGAAACTGTTCGACATTCTTCCGGCCATTGCCCGCAGCAACGCGGTGGTGATGATCGAGGGCGAAAGTGGTGTCGGCAAGGAGTTGCTGGCGCGGGCGATCCACAACCTCGGGCCGAACAAGGACAAACCGCTGGTATCCGTCAATTGCGGCGCCCTGCCGGATTCGCTGCTCGAATCGGAATTGTTCGGTTACAAGGCCGGCGCGTTCACCGACGCCCGCAAGGACAAACCGGGCCGTTTCGCCGTCGCGGCGGGCGGCACCATTTTCCTTGACGAAATCGGCGATGTTTCGATGGCGATGCAGGTTCGGCTGCTGCGTGTGTTGCAGGAAAAGGTCTACACCCCACTCGGTGCGGTGCACGAGGAGCCGATGACCGCGCGGGTGATCGTCGCAACGCACCGTGACCTGGAGGCGCTGGTCGAACAGGAGAAATTCCGTCTCGATCTATATTTCCGGATCAACGTGATGCGGCTGACCGTGCCGCCGTTGCGTGACCGTCGCGAGGACATTCCGCTGCTGCTCGACCACCTGATCCAGAAGTACAATCGGTTGTACGGCAAACGCATCGCAACCGTCTCAGCAGATGTCCTCACTCTGCTGATGCACCACGATTTCCCCGGCAATGTGCGCGAGTTGGAAAATCTGATCGAGCATGCGTTCATCCTCTGCACCGGCCTCGTCATCAACACCGAGCACCTGCCATTGCGCTTCATCGAACAGGTCGCGCCGGACCAGGCGGCGATCCCGCAACCGCCGGAATCGTTCGAGGATGTGGAACGTAAACACCTGATCAGTACGCTCGAGAAGTACAAGTGGCATCGTGACCGTACCGCCCGGGCGCTGGGGATTCACAAGGCGACGCTGTTCCGCAAGATCAAGAAGTTGGGGATCGAACTGCCGGAACAGGATGGCCGCTCCAATCCCGCCGCTACCGTCGCAAAACCGTAAATATTGTCCGCAGTGAACGTCGCAGAATCGCGACGCTCGACCTCGTTTTCCCTGATGACCGCCCGGTCATAAACCCGCAAGAGAGTCCCCCTGCGCTGTACCGGTTCAACTCGCCGGAACCCGTTTGTAGCAGCAACGATACCCTGTGTCCGTTTCCGTCATTTTTCTGGCGTTCCACCTGTCTCCTGCCCCTACACCCGCCAGATCGGCCTTCGAATTGCTTGATACGTGGCAGCAGGCAGGAGGCACGATGCGGATTGCGATTTCAGAGTGGAACGAGATGATCAGCCCGGTGTTTGACGAGACCGGCACAGTGCGTCTTGTCAACCTTGACACCGGTGAGATCCAGCGGCTGCCGTTGTCTGGCCTGGCGGCGGGTGCCCGTGCGGAGGTGTTGCGGACGGCGGGTGTCAGTGACTTGCTCTGCGGCGCAATTTCGCCCTTCGCGTTGAAGGTGTTGACGATGAGCGGGATACGGGTTCACGCGTGGCTGCATGGTCCGATCGATCGTGCGTTGCAGGCGTTCACGCATGGTGATCTGGACGATCCCCGGTTCACCATGCCCGGTTGTCAGGCGCTGCGCGACAATCCGGAACAGGGCATGGTGGAAGAGACGTGATACCGGAATCGGTGTCCCATGGCCGTGTCCGGGATCTGCAAGGACGCGACGGAGACCGGCGATGAGTACGACTTCTGACCAGGGCGGGAAAGCACATGGCGGGTCGAAGTCCCGGGCAAGCGGGGCGGCCGGGAACGGTCTGCAGCGAACCGAGACGTACTACCGTCACTTACTGAAGACGACGCTTTTACGTCTGTTGCTGATGTATTTCGTGCCGCTGTTGTTGTTGGCGGGATTCTTCCACCTGCAGCAGTTGAAGCTGATGCGTGAATCGCGCCGTGCACATTTGCAATCCATTGCTGAGCACCAGGCGTACATGCTCGACCTGTTCCTCCGTGAACGGATCGTCAACCTCGAGAACGTGATCGACGATCCCCGCCTTCCGGTGCCACCTTCTAACGAGGTGATGGAGCGGCGGCTGGCCGAGTTGCGCAAGACCAGCGACACATTCGTCGACATCGGCTGGTTCAGCACCAGCGGCAACCTGCTCGCGTACGCCGGCCCGCACCCGGATCTCGAGTCTCGCAACTACGGGATGGAAGCGTGGTTTCTCGAGTTGCGCGGGTCGGCGGAACAGGTTGTGATCACCGATATTTACATGGGGTTCCGCGAGCAGCCGCACTTCACCATCGCGGTAAACCGCATCATCGACGGTCGGTATGTCGTACTGCGGGCGGTGCTGTCGCCGGAACGGATGCGTGAGTACCTGACCACGCTGCAGCACAACGAACAGATCGTCACCTCGTTGTTGAGCAAGGACGGGTCGGTGCAGGTCGTCGCCGGACGCCAGGATCCAGGTCCGGTGCACTCGGCGATCGTGCCGCCTCGGGATCCGTGGATCGGCACTGGCGAGTTGCGCGAGAACGGGTCGAGAACCGCCTACGCCTACGCCTGGCTGCGAGCGACGCCGTGGGCGCTGCTGGTCGAGGGTGAGGATGTTGTTGTGCCGACGGCGTTGCTCGGCGGTGCCTACTCGGCGTTGATGGCGCTGATCGGCGCGATCCTGGTGATCGAGTTTCTGGTGATTATCTACCGGGCGCGGGTGGTTGTGCGCAAGCAGCGGCGCACCGACGCACAATCGGCGGAACTGTCCGGTCAGCTGGTTCACGCGGCAAAACTGGCGACGGTCGGCGAGTTGGCGGCGGGCATCGCGCACGAGATCAACAACCCGTTGGCGATCATCGCTGAGGAAACCGGGCTCGTACGTGACCTGATGGATCCACGGTTCGGCCGCAGCCTGAGTCCGGCGCAATTGAACGAACACCTCGACATCATCCACCAGGCGACGTTCCGTTGCCGCGACATCACCCGCAAATTGCTTGGATTCGTGCGGCAGGAAAGCGTCAATCTCGGCGAACATGACGTCCGGCAAATTCTCGACAACGTGGTGGACGGCCTGCTCGGCCGCGAATTTGAACTGTCCGGCATCCGTGTCGTCAAAGACTACAGCCCCCATGTCCCGGAGATCACCACCGACCGTCACCTGCTCGAGCAGGTCTTCCTCAACCTGGTGAAAAACGCATACGACGCGATGGACGGCACCGGCACGTTGACGCTGCATGTCAGCGCAACGCCGGCGTGTTTGTCCATTTCGGTCAGCGACACCGGGTCCGGCATCCCGCCTGAGCTGCTCGAAAAGATCTTCATGCCGTTTTATACGACAAAGGAAGTCGGGAAGGGGACTGGACTTGGCCTGTCGGTCAGCTTCGGCATCATCAAGAGTTTGCAGGGAAATATTTACGTCGATAGCAAGCCGGGAGTCGGCAGCATGTTCACTGTCGAACTGCCGGTAGTCTGGAAATCGTCCGCGCGTACATCGGATGCGGGAGTGTGGCAGATGCAGGGCAAAGCCGTTGTCACCGAAGGAGGGCAGTCGTGATCCAAGCACTGAAGCGAGTGCGGGACCTGATGATCTCGCTGGAACAATACGCTGTCGTCGATGAGAACGCGACGCTGCTGGAAGCCCTGTATGCGCTGGATCGGGCACAATTCCACGTGCGCAACAACGGTCATCAGCATCGCGCGGTACTGGTACGCAGCCGTGGGGGACGCATCGTCGGTAAAATCGGTCACCTCGCGTTCCTTCGGGCGTTGCGGACGGTGCATGATGATCCGCGCGGTGAAGACCGGTTGCGGCGGGCTGGTGTCGATCAGGAAATGATCCGCCACTCGGAAGGATTCTACCGGCTGCTCAGCGAGGATGTCACCGATCTGTGTGGCAAGGCGCGCACGATCAAGGCGCGGGAGGCGATGCGACCGGTCAGCGAACGGATCACCGCGAACGAGAGCCTGATGGATGCGCTGGACGCCTTCGAACGCTGGCAAACCCAGTCACTGCTGGTTACCGACAACGGTGGCGCGGTGGGGATTATACGGGCTGTTGACCTGTTCGACGAAATCGCCACGACGATGAAACGCTGTGCTCAGGGGGAGAAGTGAGCCGATGTCGCGAATCCTGCTTGTAGACGATGAGGAACGGTTCCGGCAATCATTGTCGGAACGGTTGGAATTGCGCGGGTATGAGACCGTTGGGGCGTCCAACGGCGAGGATGCGATTAAGCACATCCGCGCCAACCGTGACATCGAAGTGGTCGTGCTCGACCGCAAAATGCCGGGCATGAGCGGCGAACAGACGCTCAAGGAAATGAAGGAATTCCGTCCGGAGTTGCAGGTCGTCATTCTCACCGGCCACGGCGACCTGGAATCCGCCAAGGAAGCGGGCAAACTGGACGCGTTCAACTACCTCAGCAAGCCGGTTGATCTGGATCAGCTGATCACGATCATCGAAGCCGCGCGGGAGGAAAAGACTTACGCCGCCGTACGCTATGAAGTGCCGGTTATCGAACGTGGATCGGTGTGGAAGTGGTTTCTCGGGTCGCACAATTCCCGGCCGCTGTTCATCATTGCCGGGCTGCTGATCTTCGCTACGCTGGCGTTGATGCCGCTGCCGCAACGGCTGGTCACATTGGTCAGCACGCCGAAAGCGCCGGCTGGTTCGGACATCATGGTGGACGCCGACATCCAGGGTTACGCTGACTATCGCAAGATGAAGCCGGGCGCGACGGTTGCCGATTTCTACAGCGAAAAAAATGACATGATGCGGGAGGTCGTGGCTGCGGACGGGTCGCACGGCAAAGCCCCGATGCTTCCCGAGCAGACTGCCCGCCGTGCGTTGATCATGCTCGCGCTGATCGTGCTGGCGGCGTTGTTCTGGGCGTCTGGAGCGGCACCGGTGGGCGTGACCGCGCTGCTGGTCGGGGTGGTGATGTATATCGGTGACATTCTGCCACCCGACCGTATCGCGCAGGCCTTCGCCAAGGACGCCGTCATCTTCATCTTCGGCGTGCTGGCGTTGTCCAAGGCGATCACCAAGACCGGGCTTGACCGTCGCATCGGCCTGTTCCTGCTCGCCCCAGCGAAGAACCTGACGCTGCTCCTGTTGCTTTTCCTGCCGATGTTGTCGGTGACCTGCTCGTTTGTCAGCGAACATGCGCTGGTCGCGTTCACGATGCCGCTGTTCGTGATGGTCTACGGCAACACCATGCGTTCGCTGAACATCAAACGCGACCGGTCGCTGATGGTGATGTTCGCACTCGCCCTGTGTTACGCCGCCAACTCTGGCGGGCCGGGATCGCCAGCTGCGGGCGGACGCAACGCGATCATGGTCGGCATCCTCGCCGACTACGGCATCGCGCCCAGTTTCAGCGAGTGGGTAACATACGGTCTGCCGCTGGTGCCGGTGATGTCGTTCTGCGTCGGGCTGTATTTCTGGCTCACGTTGCGCCGGAAAACGCAGGTGAAGACGCTGAACGTGAACAGCATCGTGCGGCGCGCGTCGGAGAAGATCGGCCCGATGACACGCGAGGAATACGTCACCTTGTTCGTGCTGCTCGGCGTGATCGTATTGTGGGTGACGATGTCCAGCAAGCTCGGCATGGGCGGGCCGGTTATCCTCGGCCTGGTGGTGCTCAATCTGCTGCGAGTGCTGAGCTGGCGCGACATCGCCAACATTCACTGGGAGGTGGTGTTCCTCTACGCATCCGCCAGCGCCATCGGCAAGGGCCTGGCGGTGACCGGCGCCGCGCTGTTCATGGCGGATGGTTTCGTCAGCATTCTGCCCGACATGATGCGTTCCGGGATTGGCTTGGCAGTCGCAACCAGTATCTTCACCGGAACTGTTACCAACTTCATGAGTGATGGCGCGACGGTTGCCGCGATTGGTCCGATCACGGTACCGATGGCCACCATCGCCGGGATTCACCCGTGGATGGTCGGCTTTGCGACGGCGTACGCGTCCTCGTTCGCCCACATGCTGATTATCGGGACGCCGTCCAACGCGCTGGCCTACGCACTGGCGAAAGACCCTGTCACCGGTGAACAACTGGTTACGCTGGGCGATTTCCTCAAGCACGGCTTCATGATCCTGCTGATCTCGTTCGTTGTGCTGTGGGCATGGGCATTCTTCGGCTACTGGCAGTGGATCGGATTCCCGCCGGTCGGATAACAGCGAGGAATCCGAAGGGTGTCCCGGGACGTCTCGCGACCCGGGTGTCAATGGACAGAAAGACCTGAGGTTTGCATCAGGAAGGAGTATAGATCATGAGTACGCAGAACGATTTTCCCGGTGACCCGGTTCGTGAGGAAACCTGGTCGGGCACGCCGATCCGGTTGCTGATCATCGACGACGAAACCAGCTTCCTCAACGCCATCGCCCAGCGGTTGCAGATGCGTGGGTTTGATGTGACCACCGCGAGCAACGGCAATACCGCCATCGAAATCGCGCGCAAGCACAAGTTCGATCTCGCACTGCTCGACCTGAAGATGCCTGGTATGAGCGGCAAGCAGGTGCTGGAGGTACTGAAACAGGAGCACAAGTTCATCGAGGTGGTGATTCTGACTGGCCACGGGTCATTGGACAGCGCAGTTGAATGCACCAAACTCGGCGCGTTCGGTTACCTGCCAAAACCGTACGAACTGGAAAACCTGCTCGACACACTGAAGGATGCATTCACCGCACGAATGCGGAAGAAATTCGAATACGACCATGATCGGATGGAAGAAATCCTCAGCCTCGCGACCGGCGAGAGTGCGCTTGGCATTCTTCGCAGGCTGAAAGAGATGGACACGCCGGAGAAGTGACGGGAGGAATACTTCCCAACAATTTCGGGTTCGAACAGTTCTTCTTCACGCCGGGCTGAACTCACCTGAGCAGCATTGCGTCAGGATTTCATCAAGTCCGTCGGGGAAGAACCCTGTGTTCTGTGTTTGGCTTTACGGAACCATGGGTCAAGTTGTCCCGTGTCTTGCCGCAACAGGTTTGTGTCCTGTCGGGGGTACCAGTATTGAGACGGATTTGCAGAAAATTTCTCAGCCCCAGCACCCTCTCCTCGGATTCACCCCCTGCCCTGCCGTTCGTGGATTGCCGGCATGGAGCCGGTCCAGCCCACCGTACGAGGTCATTCGCGTCACACTTGTACGAGCCGTCGCCACAACCCCCGAACTCATCGCTGCCCATACCCGAATCCATCACCGTGGCCCGAATTCAACCTCGCACGTGCGCCAACCCATCACGGCAAACCTGTCGTGTATCGGTGGATGTGAACGTTTTGTTCCATGCGTTGAACATTCCTTTCGCTCGTTACACGGCTACCCTGTTCGTCGCGTGATCTGCGCGAAAGTTAGGATCGATGGCACAAAACCTGAACCAGCGAGTGTACCAAGTGGACGCACGGGTTCGAGCTCTCCGGCCTGGTCAACGCTTCCATTGTCCCGGAACTGGCATTTTTCCGGGTTGGCTGTAGACTGACGGTTTTCATCTCGTTGTCCTCCGGTTTGATTCTCGGTACTCCACCTGTGAAAAAAGCAATCATCGTGCAACCTGGAAATCCTACGCCGAGCCGCGTTCGCTCCGAGCAGGTATGGAAGTTGCGAATGTTAGAGTTTCCGAACACGAAACGATTTCCAGGCGGCAGGTGACCTTGTATTCTGAACAACGAAGAGGCTTATGATGGATAAGCGTAACCATGACCACAAGCAGCAGGAACGAGGCGGTCAGCACAAACAGGCGGATCCAGATGATCATGGACACACGCAGCATGCGTCCGCTACGGACGAAGCCCATGATCAGGATCAGCACGGACAGGGTGGACATGACGGACACGGCGGTCATGACAGTCACAATGAACATGAGGGGCATGATCACCACGATCACCACGCGATGATGATTCGTGATTTCCGGCGACGGTTCTGGGTGTCGATTGTGCTCACCCTGCCGATTCTTGCCCTCGCGCCGATGATTCAGCAGTGGCTGGGTCTTGGTGACGCTATTGCGTTCCCGGGCGATTCGTGGGTGATGTTCGCTCTTTCGACGGCCCTGTTCTTCTACGGCGGCTGGCCGTTCCTGAAGGGCATGTTCAGCGAACTCGGCGAACGCAATCCGGGGATGATGACTCTGATCGGGTTTGCGATTTCCGTCGCCTTCGGCTACAGCGCGGCGGTCAATCTCGGTCTTTCCGGCCACACTTTCTTCTGGGAGCTGGCGACCCTGATTGACGTGATGCTGCTCGGCCACTGGATCGAGATGCGATCCGTGATGGGAGCGTCCAGGGCGTTGGAAGAATTATCGAAACTGATGCCTTCAACCACGACTCGTGTCAACGAAGACGGGTCCACCGAAGAAGTATCGATCAAGGATCTGAACTCCGGCGACATCGTGCTGGTCAAACCGGGTGAGAAAATCCCTGCGGATGGCGCGGTCGTGGACGGCAAAAGCTCGGTCAACGAAGCGATGATCACCGGCGAATCGGTACCTGTAACCAAGCAGGAATCCGACGAGGTGATCGGTGGTTCGGTGAACGGGGAAGGTTCGCTAAAGGTCGAAGTGAAGGGTACCGGCGAAGATTCCTATCTCTCGCGGATGGTGAATCTCGTTCGAGATGCGCAAGCCTCCAAGTCGAAGACCCAGAACTTCGCCGACCGTGCCGCGCGTTGGTTGACAGCGATTGCGCTATCGTCCGGCACGATCACCTTTGCCGCGTGGCTGATCTTCAGCGACGAGAATGTCACCTTCGCGATGGCCCGCGCGGTGACAGTGATGGTGATCGCCTGCCCGCACGCCCTCGGACTCGCGATTCCGTTGGTGGTCGCGGTGTCCACGGCTCAATCGGCGAAGAACGGCCTGCTGATTCGTAACCGGAACGCGTTCGAACGCGCTCGCGACCTGCAGGCGATCATTTTCGACAAGACGGGCACGCTGACCCTCGGCGAGTTCGGTGTCACCGATACCGTCCCGTTCGGCGAACAGTACGGTGAAGACGATGTCCTGCGGCTTGCGGCGGCGGTTGAAAGCGAATCGGAGCATCCACTGGCGAAGGGTATTGTCGATGCGGTTGACGAAACGCCGCAGGTGAAGGAGTTCAATTCCATCGCCGGCACCGGCGCAGAAGGTGACGTCGACGGTAAGCATGTGCAGGTCGTCCGTCCCAGCTTCCTCGAGGAAAACGGGATGCAACTTGACCGGCAGGACAAGCTTGACGAACTCGCTGGTCAGGGCAAGACCGTCGTCGTTGTGATCGTTGATGACCAGCCCGTGGGCGCGATTGCCCTCGCCGACATCATCCGTGACGAGTCAAAGGAAGCGGTCAAGCTGCTGAAATCGATGAACTTTCGCACCATCATGCTGACCGGCGACAACAAGCAGGTGGCGGAGTATGTGGCTGGCGAAATCGGCATTGACGACGTGTTTGCGGAAGTCCGTCCAGACGGCAAGGCCGACAAGGTCAAGGAAGTGCAGAAGGACGGAACAATCACCGCGATGGTCGGTGACGGCGTCAACGACGCCCCTGCGCTGGCGACGGCGGATGTCGGAATTGCAATTGGTGCCGGAACCGACGTTGCGGCGGAAACGGCTGATGTGATCCTGGTCCGTGACAATCCGTTGGACGCCGCTTCGGTCGTCCGGTTCTCGCGCGCGACCTACAAGAAGATGATCCAGAATTTGTGGTGGGCGACGGGTTACAACGCCATCGCAATTCCGCTTGCAGCCGGTGTGCTGTTCTGGGCGGGGATTATCCTCAACCCGGCTGTTGGTGCGGCCCTGATGAGCGTGTCAACGGTTGTCGTCGCGATCAACGCGCGGCTGCTGCACGTGGAGAAGTAATTGTCTACGCGTGATCAGGTTTCGCGCGACGAGACACGAGGTGTATTGACGTATTGAACGAGTTGTTTGAGAGGAGGCAAACCATGGTTGACTGGGGCTGGCATATGGGCGGTTTTGGCATGCTGATCTGGATCGCGGTCATCGTCCTGGTGGTCTGGCTGATTGTGCGGGTGACGACGCAGGGAAACGCAGGGCGGTCCGATTCGACCCGTTCGGGAAATGGATCCTCGACTGAGAGTGCAAAGGAAGTTCTCGATCGGCGGTTCGCTCAGGGAGAAATTACACGTGAACAGTATCTACAGATGAAAAAGGACTTGGGCGGCGATTGAGAACGAGGCGTAGTGTGGCGGCTGCGGCGGAAAAACGGATGCACCCGCTCCATGATTCCATTTTCCTGGGGGTTGTGGACAGGAATTCTTAGCCCGGCCAAACTGAAAATTGTCTTCAATGGTTGAATGCAATGTTCAGTCGCTCCGCCGCCAAGACAGATGTAAACTATTGATAAATAGCGATATCCTATCTGGCACTTGCTTTGCATCAAGATCTGAGAACGTGAAATAGCCCGGTGGAAACAGGAGCATCTTTTCCATTGGGCACAAACAGAAGGAGACGGAACATGTCCTTGCGATGGTTCTTGGTGATGGTAACGCTGCTGGTTGCCGGAGCAGCAACCGCCCAAATGACAGGCACCGTGGCTGGTACGGTTACCGATCTTGACGGCCAACCGCTTGAAAACGCTTATGTGACTCTTCATGATGGCGAACACCACGGTGGCGGAGGTCATCATGGTGGCGGTGGAATGATGGGTGATTACGAAACCTGGACCGGTGCCGATGGCACATTCTCCATTACGGAGGTCGAAACCGGCGACTATCTGGCTCGTGCCATGCTTTCAGGATTCGGGATGGACGAAATCGAGATCACAGTCGAGGCAAACCAGACGGTGACCGTGGATTTCGTGCTTGAGACCGGTGGTCACCAAGGCGGCCACGGCATGCATGAGTGGGAGGAAGTCGATCTAGCCGGGTGGACAATTGTCGTGGAAGACGACTGGCATGACTTCTACTATCTCGACGAAGAGAACGACGGAGAAGCTGAGTATCACCTCGGATTCGGCCCCCCGGGATATGAACCTCCCGGTGACATTGAACTGCCACAGGACGGTGACGAAATCACGATCACCGGCGGCCTGATGATGATGGGCGGCTGGGGCAACGACCTGCCGATGGTGATGGTCTTCACCTTGAACGGTGAGACGTGGTTTGAACCCGATTCCATGGGTGGTCAGCACAACGGTCATGGTGGCGAGTGGCACCAGGATCATGATAACTGCATGTTTGAACAGCCGACCTTCCAGGGTGCGGAAGGCTGGGTGCTCGTTGACGACGACGCGGACGGCCACAACCGTTTCTGGCTCGACGTGGATGACGATCAGCAGGCTGATCTGCGTCTTTCATACGGACTCATGGAATACTCACCTGGTAACGAAGCACACCGCCCCACTCAAGGCGACTGGGTTGAACTGAGCGGGGGTTGGATCGAAGGTTGCCCTGAGCATCCAACACTCGTTGTTTACGAGCAGAACGGTTTGTTCTGGCGTGAACCCGGTGACACCACCGGCCTCCAGGCCACCGGCCTTAGTGTGGGCGAACCGGGAGATGGCGCGGTCCCTGTTGACCATCTCATGGTAACCGCCTATCCGAACCCGTTCAATCCGAAAACAACGTTGCAGGTCTCACTTCCGGAGCAGGCGAATCTTACGGTGTCTGTCTTCGACGTATTGGGCCGTCAAATGCAGTCGTTTGACCGGGGTCTTGTAAACGCAGGCGTGCATCAGTTTACCGTGGATGCATCCGGCTGGTCCTCCGGTATTTACTTTGTGCGGATTCAAGCCGGAAGCGCGCAGCAGATAACCAAGATTCAGCTGATGAAATAACCCCTTGGGATCGCTGACACTTCGATCTCATGCGTGGTGATTCCTTTCTTAACCGGCCGGTGCTATAGCGTAGCACCGGCCGTTTTCTCGTCTTTCAATCTCAACCAGCCGAATTCTATCGTCCCGGTCTCCTCACTTTCACTTCGTACGCTGACCACCTCACCCGGCAGATCGAATTCTGTCATGTCAACCGTTTCACTCGTTTGACAACGGGTTGAACTACGGCCAGGATAGACTTTCAAGGGATTTCGTTTCACTTGAAAGAAAGGTTCAATTCTACGAAAGTGCCGGGCCACAATTTTGATCTATGATTATGTTAAACAGTAGGTTGCGTTAATGGCATGCGGGTTGCAATCAGAAGAATTAAACAGCAACGCGAACCCAAGTGCCGGTACATCGCACATGATGAGCAGACAGTTTCCATTTCGCCAGATCCGGATGACATTCCTGGTCCTCGTGACAGGGTGGCTGGGAATGCATACCGCAAACGCACAACCCACGCCCGATCTGACGGACGTCGTCCCTTCTGACCCCGTTCTGCAAAGGTTGCAGGACGAAGTGTCCGCAAACAACCCGTCCCTGTCGAGCATGCGGGAACAACTGGCCGCGTCCCGTGCGCGCGAATCGCAGGCGGGTGCGTGGATGGATCCCAAATTGGGAATCGGCGCGATGAACCTGCCTGCAAACAGCCCGCTGGATTTGAACCAGGAACCGATGACCGGGTTGTGGATCAACGCGTCCCAGTCCATTCCGCTGACCGGCAAGTATTCGAGCAAACGCATCGTCGCGGAAGCCATGTCCGACGCGACGCACGCGACCGTGGATCAGCGTACCGCCACGGTGACAGATGCACTGCGCAAGGCGTGGTACGATTGGGCGTATTTGCGCGCGGGAGTCGCGTCGCTGGATTCCACGATTCAGCTCGTGGATGACCTGCTCGTCGTCGCCCGCACCAAGTACGAGACCGGCAGCGGACTGCAGTCCTCATTGTTGCGTCTGCAGACCGAACGATCCCGTCTCACCAGCCAGCGAGTTGAGCTGGAGCAGAACGCCCGCAACGCCGGGCGCACGGTAGCCGTATTGCTTGGCCGTACCCCCGACGCGGCTCCGTCCGCACCCGCTGGCCTTCCCGTCTCGTTCAGCACAATTGATCCGGCAGCGATGCAGCAGGGTGCGGAACGTTCCCCGGCGATCCAGGCGGCGGAGCAGGCCGTTCGGGCGAACGACGCCAGGGTCAACCTGGCACGTCAGCTGTGGACGCCTGAGTTGATGCTCGGCGTCGGTTACGGCTACCGGCAGGACGCGGACAACGGCATGGACCGTGCGGACTTCATCACCGTGACCGCAGGCATTACGCTGCCCGTGTTCGGTGGCAGCAAGCAGGGCCGGGCGGTGGAAGAAGCGGTTGCCGAAAAACGATCGGCGGAATACCGCCTGCGTGAGACTCAGCTCTATGTCAGCCGGCAGATCGAGTCGCTCGTTGACGAGGACAACCGTCACGCCGAACAGATCCAGCTCTACGACCAAGGCATCCTGCCGCAGGCGTCCTCGACGCTTGCCAGTACGTTGTCAGACTATTCCGTAGGGCGAGTCGGGGTAGAAGCGCTGGTCGCGGCGGAACGTGAATTGTTGAATGCTCGCCTGCAACGCCTGATGCACCTGCGCGACCGCGCGAAGGTGCGCTCATCGCTTGCGGCTTTGGTATACAGAACGGATGTCGAACAAACCACGACTCAGAGTGAGGAAAAGTAAGATGAAACAGCGCACAACACTTGTTATCAGCGGCGCGCTCGTCGTTTTCTCCCTGATTGCCGGCTTGGCGATCATGGGCCTGCAACCCGAGCCCGCACGTGCAGCTGAGGAGAAGGATGCCGACGCATCGCTGTATGTCTGCTCGATGCACCCGTGGGAAGCGTCCCACGATGCGGACGAATCCTGCACCATCTGCGGCATGGGGCTGAGCCAGGTCGAAGGCTACAAGGCTGGCGATCCGATGCCGGAGGAGGACGACCTCTACGTCGATCCGAACAGTCCGATGAAGGTGTCGTTGACACAGCACGACGGCTGGATTCCGATCAAGGAATCCCCCTTCTATCAGCCGAAGAAGATGGACGACGGGGCGATGGACCACTCGGGCCATGACCATGGTGCGATGAACCACGAAATGCCGATGCATGAGAACGTCTACGTCTGCTCGATGCATCCGTGGGAAACCGCGTTTGTCGCTGGTTCGAAGTGCGACCTCTGCGGCATGGGATTGAGCCAGGTCAAAGGCTACAGCAAGGGCGATCCGGTACCTGGTGAGGACGAGCTGTTCGTCGATCCGGACAACCCGATGAAGGTGTCGGTGACGCAGCACGACGGCTGGATTCCGATCACCAAATCCCCGTACTACCAGCCAAAGTCTACGGACGATTCGCAACACGAAGGTCATGGCGGCCAAGGTCATGATTCCGATTCTGACATGGATCACTCGATGCAGACCAGATCGACCCAGGAGTCCACCGCTTCGGCGGACTCCGGAACGCTCTGGACCTGCGGCATGCACCCGGAAGTGATCCAGGATGAACCCGGAATCTGCCCGATCTGCCAGATGGACCTGACGCCGCTCAAGCAGAGCACCGCGTCCGGCGGTGGAGCAACGGTCTCGATTGACCCGGTCACGTTGCAGAATATCGGCGTGGTGACAGTCCCGGCCGAACGGACCGATTTGTACCGCAGCATTCGCAGCAACGGAACCGTGACGGTTGCCGAAGAAAACGAGGTTCGTGTCAATGCACGAGTGAGCGGCTGGATCGAACGCCTGTATGTCGATCGGACCGGCGATCCGGTGCGCAAGGGACAGACCCTGCTTGAGATCTACAGCCCGGAGTTGGTTGCAGCGCAGGAGGAGTATATCCTCGCGCTGAAGAACGGGGAGGCGTTGGCCGGCAGCTCAATACAGCATGTCAGCCAGGGTGGGCAGGATCTGGTTGACGCGGCGAAACGACGGCTGCAACTGTGGAACATCGCCGACAGCGAAATCGAGCGACTCGAGCGGACCCGTGAAGTGCAACGCACGCTCCCATTTAACGCCCCGGCGAGCGGAATTGTGTTGAGCAAGAATGTTGTCGAAGGTGCGTCGGTAAAGGCGGGCATGGACCTGTTCACCATCGCGAATCTCGATGAAATCTGGGTGACCGCGCAGCTCTACGAATACGAATTGCCGTGGGTGAGGGAAGGTGATCCGGTTACGGTGTCCAGCTCGTACGATCCGGGGCTGGAGCTTTCTGGACGCGTGGACTACATCTACCCGACGCTGAATGCTCAATCCCGCACCGCTGAAGCACGGATCGTGCTGGACAACCCCGGCCTGAAGTTGAAGCCCGACATGTATGTGGACGTCAGGATGCAATCGAGCCCGGTGACGGATGTCGTCGCCGTGCCGAAATCGGCCGTGATCCGCAGTGGTGAACGAGACATTGTTTTCGTCAAGGTCGGCGACGGGCAGTTCGAACCGCGTCAGGTGCATCTCGGGCTGGAAACGGATTCCCAATACGAAATCACCCACAACTTGGACGCCGGCGAACAGGTCGTGACCAGTGCCCAGTTCCTGCTCGACAGCGAAGCGACGCTGCAGGAAGCCATTCAACGCAGGATCGCCCAGCGACGGGCGATGGGTCAGGATGCCACCGCCGACGCCGGGGCCATGAGTGGGCATCAACACTGAGCACATGCACCCGCGCGACCGGGGATACTTTGTCACCACAGTGTCCTCGACGTAGCCAAAGCAGAGTAGGGACACGCTGAGTTCTACCGGTGACAGTTGCAGCAGTAAATGTCTCCGGTAGAGGGCCGAGGAACGAGAGACGAAGGACGAGAGACGTCCCCATGAACCCCATTGAACGCATCATCGAAGGCAGCATCAAGCACCGCCTGCTGGTCATTCTGATCACGGTCGCCGTGATCGCGGCCGGAATCTGGGCGATGCTGACCCTGCCTGTGGACGCAATTCCCGACCTGTCTGATGTACAGGTGATCGTGATGGCCGATTACCCGGGTCAGAGCCCGCAGGTTGTCGAGGATCAGGTCATCTATCCGCTCACCACCGCGCTGCTGAGTGTGCCGTATGTCAAGGACGTCCGTGGATACTCGTTTTTCAACTTCGGGATGGTCTACCTGTTGTTCGAGGATGGGACTGATCTGTACTGGGCCCGTTCCCGTGTGCTCGAATACCTGAACCAGGCGGCTGACCGCCTGCCCGAGGGAGTGTCGCCACGTCTCGGTCCCGATGCCACTGGCCTCGGCTGGGTGTATCAGTACGCGTTGAAGTCCGACAATCATTCCCTCGCAGAACTGCGCAGTCTTCAGGATTGGTACCTGCGGTACGAGCTGCAGACCGTTCCTGGTGTTGCAGAAGTCGCGAGCATCGGTGGGTTTGTCAAACAGTACCAGGTCGTGGTCGATCCGGACAAGCTGGCCGCGCTTGGGATCACGATACAGCATGTCAAGATGCAGTTGAAGAAGTCGAATCAGGATGTCGGTGGACGCCTGGTCGAGATGTCCGAAACCGAGTATTTCGTGCGTGGGCTCGGTTACCTCAAGGGCGACACCGAACAGGACATTGTCAACCAGATCGAGAAGATCGCGCTCGGCACCAACGCGAACGGCCACCCGATCCTGATGAAACAGGTGGCGGATGTGCGTGTCGGGCCGGAACTCCGGCGCGGCATCGCGGAATGGAACGGTGAGGGCGAAGTCGCCGGCGGTGTGGTTGTGATGCGTTACGGCGAGAATGCACTGGCTACCATTGAACACGTAAAGGAAAAGCTGAAGTCCCTCGAAGCCGGGCTACCTGCCGGTGTCGAAATAGTCACCGCCTATGACCGCTCCGACCTGATCCACAGAGCCATTGACACGCTCAAGGGCAAACTGACCGAAGAGATGATCGTGGTTGCATTGATCACGATTTTGTTCCTGCTGCATGTTCAGAGTGCATTGGTCGCCATTTTTACTCTGCCCGCAGGTGTGCTGATCAGCTTTCTCGTAATGCGGTATATGGGCATCAATGCCAACATCATGTCGCTCGGCGGGATCGCAATTGCGGTCGGCGTGATGGTGGACGCCGCTGTGGTGATGGTCGAGAACGCCCACAAACACATCGAACGCGACAGGGGAAAGAAACCGCACGTCCGCATCATCGCGGACGCAGCGAAAGAAGTCGGGCCAGCGCTGTTCTTCAGCCTGCTGATCATCACCGTCAGCTTCCTGCCGGTGTTCAGCCTGCAGGCGCAGGAGGGCCGGATGTTCAGCCCGCTCGCGTTCACGAAGACGTTTGCGATGGGTGCGTCCGCAATCCTCGCGATCACCATCATCCCTGTGCTGATGGTGTTCTTCGTGCGTGGAAAAATTCTACCCGAACACAAAAATCCACTCAGCCGCTTCTTCATCTGGGTGTATCGTCCGTTTATCAAGGGTGCGCTGAAGTGGCCGTTGCTGGTGATCCTGTTAGCTGTCTTGTTGCTGGGTGTGACGGTCGTCCCGTGGAACAACCTCGGCAGCGAGTTCATGCCGCCGTTGAATGAAGGTGATCTGCTCTACATGCCAACTACTCCGCCGGGCATCTCGCCGGAAAAAACCCGTGAACTGCTCCAGCAGACCGACCGGATTATCGCGTCCTTCCCCGAAGTGCAGCACGTGTTCGGCAAGGCGGGACGTGCGCTGACCGCGACCGATCCGGCACCGCTATCGATGCTGGAGACGACGATCATCCTCGAAAAGGATCGAAGCAAGTGGCGTGAAGGTGTGACCATGGACAGCCTGGTCAAGGAACTGGACGCTGCGATCCAGATTCCCGGTCTGACCAATGCCTGGACGATGCCGATCAAGACCCGCATCGACATGCTCTCCACCGGAATCAAAACCCCGGTCGGGATCAAGATCATGGGCAGCGATCTGGACAGCCTCGCTGTTGTTGGCGAACAGGTGGAAGGCGTGGTTGCGGGCATGCCGGGGGTGACATCGGTGTACGCCGAACGTGTCACCGGCGGTCGCTATATCGACATTGACATCGACCGTGACCAGATCGCCCGCTATGGACTGACCATCAGTGACGTGCAGCAAGTCATCATGACCGCGCTCGGCGGAATGAATGTCACCTGGACCGTCGAGGGGCAGGCGCGTTACCCGGTGAATGTTCGCTATCCCCGGGAGCGCCGTGACTCCATCAGTGAGATCGAGCGGATACGTGTCGCCACTCCCACCGGCGCACAAGTGCCATTGGTCCAACTGGCGGAGATCTCCATCCAGGACGGTCCGCCGATGATCAAGACGGAGAACGCGCGCAAGACGGTCTGGGTTTACGTTGACACCCGTGAATCGGACATCGGCGGCTTTGTCGCGAACCTGCAGGAGGCGGTGAACGCCGAGGTGACCCTGCCCGCCGGGTATTCGCTGGTGTGGTCTGGACAATTTGAGTACATGCAACGTGCCGCCGAACGGCTGCGTCTGATTATTCCGCTGACCTTGCTGGTGATCTTCTTCCTGCTCTACGTCCATTTCGGCAATGTGACGGAAGTGTTGATCGTGATGCTGTCGCTACCGTTCGCGATGATTGGTGGCGTCTGGCTGATGTACATCCTCGGTTTCAACATGTCGGTAGCGGTGGCAGTGGGGTATATCGCGCTGCTCGGGCTGGCGGCGGAAACCGGTGTCGTGATGCTCGTGTACCTCGACGAAGCGTACAAGCGCTACAAAGCCGAGGGGCGGATGAAATTCCGTTCCGAGTTGCGGTCGTCGGTGATGGAAGGCGCGGTGGACCGTGTCCGGCCCAAGCTGATGACTGTTGCGACCACGATGATCGGGTTGCTGCCGATCATGTTCGGGCACGGGACCGGCTCGGAGGTGATGAAACGCATCGCCGCGCCGATGGTCGGCGGGTTGGTTTCATCCACGGTACTCACGCTGCTGATCCTGCCGGCTGTTTACTACCTGGTCAAGCGGCCCACGGTGGAGAAGGATCCGGAATCGGAACAGGAAGACGTGTCATTCGTGACAGAGTAAAGACCAGGCATAGTCGCTTGTTTTTCCCGAGACACCTCCCCCTGTGTCTTGGACCTGCCCCTGTGACCCGCGCGCTGCGTGGTTCGCAGGGGTTTTCTTGTTCTTGTCCTGCGATGGTGCCAGGGGCAAGTGCAGTGCGTCTTAAATCGGCAAACAGGAAACCGTTCCGTGTTCACGGATACAGCAGCAAACAACACTTGCCGCCTGTACTTTTCCCGAATCTGCCCCTACTTTCCTCATCATGAGCCCCGCAGACCACAAAGCAACTTCGGAGATCGCGCCACGCAGCCGAATCGGTACGCGCCTGTTTCTCGTCGGCGGTGTGTTGGTGTTGCTGACCGGCCTGGTCGTGGCGCTGGTTGGTGCAACCATCGCACGGCAGAGTGTGCTGGCGGAAGCGGAACGGCGGGTGCTGGCGCTTGTGGAGCAGCGTGAAGCGCACCTGCAGGACTGGCTCGGGGCATATTTCGACACTGCGGAACGGTTGGTACTGACCCTTTACCCGGGCATGATCGAGAATAACTCGGAATATCACGACGTCCTTTTCAGCCTGCCCGGATTGATTCATTCGACATTGCTCGCCGATGATGGGAATCCTCATCCGGGCGACCCGATCGCGGGTTGGCAGCCGGATGAAACTGCGGTCAAGGCTGCGGCGTTGTCGCGGGAACCGTCCTTCGGACCCCTGCACCGGCAGGCGGACGGAACCCCGGTCTTCGATGTGGTCCTCCCCGCCCGGATCAACAGCAAGGGTGATTCCGCGCTGATTGCGTTGCGTCTGAACAGCCGCGTCGTGCTCGACCCGATTCTGACGGATACCTCGGGGTTGGGTTCACGGGGAGAACTGTTCCTGCTCGACCGTGACATGCGGATGCTGACCCCGTCCCGGTTCCATTCCCATCCTGAACCGTTAATGCACAGAATGGACATTCCCCCGGCCCGTGCGGCGCTGGACTCGTCGTCAGGGTCGATGGAATACACCAGTTATCTCGGCGATCCGGTGGTCGGCGGGTATGTTTACATGCCTCGCCAGCGCTGGATTCTGGTTGGTGAGCTGGATGTCCGGGAGGCGCTCGCGCCGGTGAAGCGGATTTACGTACAAACCGCTATCATCCTTGGCCTGTCGCTGCTTGTGTTTGTGGTTATTACCCTGTTTCTCGCCCGTACCTGGGCGAGGCCGATTGTGCGTCTGACCCGCGCCAGCGAGCAGGTGGCGTCCGGCAATTACGATGTCACGGTTGCGCCGCCGCGTCAGCAGGACGAGCTCCACCAGCTCACCGACTCGTTCAACCGGATGACGGAGGCCCTGCTGGCCGGCCGGAAGGAGCTGGCAGTTGCACAACGACGGCTGGTGCAGCAGTCCACCATGGCTGCGATCGGGCAGTTGGCATCGTCCATCGTTCACGAGATGCGCAACCCGTTGTCGTCGATTAAAATGAACCTGCGTCTGCTGGAACGGCAGGCCGGGTCAGATCCGCAGATCCGTGAACACTTTGATCTCGCAAACCAGGAAGCGGGCCGGCTGGAAACGATGCTCGGCGAATTGCTCGACTACAGCAAGCCCGTGCAGCCGGATCTGCAGCCTGTCAATGTGAATGAGGTTCTACAGGCGGTTGCCGGCGATCTGGCGAGCCGGTTGGAAACAGCGTCCATTGACATGCAGCTTGATCTCGCCGATCCGCCGCCTGTTGCCCATACTGATCACGAGCTTTTACGGCGCAGCATCGAAAACCTGCTGCGGAATGCGTTGGAATCCCTGCGTGATTCGGGAACGATCCGGCTGGTGTCTCGTGCTGACGACAGTGGCACGGTGCAATTGACCGTCCAGGATAACGGAGTCGGGATGAGCGAGAGGGTACAAGAACGCTTGTTCGACCCGTTCTTCACCACTCGAGACGACGGCACGGGGCTGGGCATGGCAAATGTGAAACGGTTCATTGACTTGCTTGATGGTCGTATTCAGATCGACAGTGTCGAGGGCGAGGGAACAACCGTCACACTCACACTTCCGGGGGAGCCTTCCTGATGGCACGACTGCTGGTGGTTGATGACGACAAGACCGCTCGCCGGACGTTACAGCTCGCGTTCGAAGCGCATGGGCACGAGATCCTGACCGCCGGGACCAGGACGGACGGGCTTCAGCTCTGGCGCGATGAACACCCCGATCTCGTGCTGCTCGACCTGATGCTTCCCGACGGCACCGGGCAGGAAATGCTCGAGAGTGCAGATCAGGAAAATCTCGGCGGTATCATCATCATGATCACCGGCCACCAGGATCTTGAGCGAGCGATCAATGCGATGCAGGCCGGAGCGTTTGACTACATCCACAAACCGCTCGATATCGACGAACTCGAAGTCACCGTCGAAAAGGCGCTTGAGCACCTGAGTACCAGGCGCAACCTCGCGATTGTTGCCGATCTATCCGCCAACACACCGGATGACCGCATTGTCGGACAGAGCCGGACCGTCCTCGACCTGCACAAACAAATCGGTATCCTCAGCCGCGGCAAGACCAACGTATTGATCACCGGCGAATCCGGCACGGGCAAGGAGCTGGTCGCACGGTCAATACACAGGCATTCCGCGCCGGACGAACCGTTCATACCCGTCAACTGCAGTGCGTTGGCTCCGGCGTTGCTCGAAAGCGAACTGTTCGGTCACGAAAAAGGATCTTTCACGGGCGCCGACCGGCAAAAGCCTGGCCGCATGGAATTGGCTGGGCAGGGTACATTGTTCCTGGACGAAATCGGTGATCTGGATCCATCGTTACAGGTCAAGCTGCTGCGGGTGTTGCAGGAACGGGAATTTGAACGTGTTGGCGGCACGAAACCGCTACCCTTCCGTGCGCGAGTGATTGCCGCGACCAACCGTGACCTGGAAGCGTTGATCCCGGATGGACAGTTCCGCGAGGATCTCTACTTCCGGCTGAAGGTCGGCCACATCCACCTGCCGCCGTTACGTGAGCGCCTGGAAGATTTGCAGCCGCTGGTCGAGCATCTGCTGGTCAAGGCGAACCGGCAATTGCACCGGCAGGTGAGCAAGGTTTCAGATGAGGTGCTCGACCGGTTGAAGGACTATCCCTGGCCGGGCAACGTCCGCGAGCTGGAGAACCGGATCCATGTCGCGGTGATGACTTCACCGGGTGACACACTGCAAATGGACACTCCCGACGACTCCCCCCGCACCGGCGAATCTGTGACGGCAGAAGCGGCCTCCTGGCGGCAGAGCCTGGCAGAGATGGAGAAGCAGCACATCAGAACCGTGCTGCGCGAAGTGAACAACAATTTCGGGGAAGCGTGCAACGTACTGGGCATTTCACGTCCCACCCTGCGGCGCAAAATGCGCGAGTACGGCCTGCGCAAGGACTAGGTTCGGCCGACAGCGAATCATCCTGCCCCACCCTGGCTCATCAAGTACCATCAGTTCTCCCGCTCAGGGCCAGTTGGATTGCCGTTTGCCACAGATACGTCTGCAGAAGATTCTCAGGTTGGATGTGTGTTTGCGCCTTGCAGATCACCCAGGGGAACCGGAGGCACGAACCCTGATGATTTTTCGACTTCTTGAGCCATTCTGCACAATCTCTGCACCCCGCCGCCTATATTCCAGCTGACCCTGAAACAATGGCATGAGTGCGTCTGCCACCTGCATCTGAAAACCAAACTGTCGGAGATGACACATGCGCTCGTTCACGCATCCCGTACCCACGTTCTTCCTTGCCTCGGCACTGCTGCTGCTGATCTGGATTGTGCCGCAACCCTCGGAACGAGCCCCCTATCTGATGACCCCGGCGCTGAAGCAGGACTTGAAAGCCGAGCTGCGTGGCCCGGTCAAGGAACCGAACGACTGGTTCATGGCGCAGCGAGTCGGCCCGGATGGCACGTTGAACATGGACGCCGTCCGCGCGGGGCGTGATCGCGCCAACGTGATGCGGCAGCAGGTTTCGCCGCTGGAGGAAACGTGGCTGTTTGAAGGTCCGACGAACATCGGCGGTCGCATCACGGCGCTCGCGGTGCACCCATCCAACCCGAGCATCGTGTACGCTGGTGGAGCAATCGGCGGCGTGTTCAAGTCCTACGACTACGGGATGAACTTCACACCGATCTTCGAGGAAGACTACGCCCAGTCGGCCGGTGCGCTGGCGATGGACCCGAACGATCCGGACCGGATCTGGTTTGGCACCGGAGAAGCGAACGCTTCCGGCGACAGCTATCCCGGCGTCGGCATTTACCTGACCGAAGATGCCGGTGTCAGCTGGACGTACAAGGGCCTGCCGGAATCGTATCACATCGGCCGAATTGTCGTGGATCCGACCGACAGCGACCGGGTCTTTGTCGCAGTTGCGGGAAAGCTGTTCGGGACGAACACCGAGCGTGGCGTGTACCGCACGGAAAACGGCGGGGACACCTGGGAGCTGGTCCATTACATCAACGAGACGACCGGCTGCATCGACATCGAGATCAACGAACTGAACCCGGCTATCGTGTATGCGGTGATGTGGGAACGGTACCGCACGCCCTCAACGCGTGAAGTCGCGGGTGATGACAGCGGTGTTTGGCGCAGCACGGACGGCGGCGACACATGGCAGCAGTTGACCAACGGCCTCCCGAACAACGATCCGAATCTCGGCCGTGGCGCGCTCGCCATCTCGCCGGACAACCCGGACCGTCTCTATCTCTTCCATTCGGGGACACCGTATCCTGGCTCCAGCAGCACGCCGTACTACGGCAGCTGGCGCAGCGACAATGGCGGCGACACGTGGACCAGCATCGACATCGGTAACTATGACGACAACCTGTACTCGACCTTCGGCTGGTATTTTGGCGAAAGCATTGTCGAACCGGGCAATCCGGACGTGATCTACGTCGCCGGTGTTGAAGTGATTCGCAGCTTGAACGGCGGTGCTTCCTGGTCGACGGAGTTTGACGACTCGCACGTCGACCATCACGCGTTCTACATCGATCCGAACAATCCGTCGCACGTGACGTCCGGTCACGACGGCGGGTTGAACCGTTCCACGAATCGCGGGAGCACGTCCACCGTGTTTAACTCCCTCGGCGCGACGCAGTTCTATGCCATCTGCCATGATCCGTCGCACCCGGAGCGGCTGTACGGCGGCACGCAGGACAATGGCACGATGCGAACGGTCAACGGCGGAACCGGTGACTGGGATCGCATTTACGGCGGGGATGGGTTCTACTGCCGTGTCGATCCGCGTGATAATGGCTACGTATACGCGGAATGGCAAAACGGGAACATGGTTCGTTCCACCAACGGCGGATCGTCATTCTACGGCATTTCCGGCTGGTGGGGCGACCGTTGCAACTGGATGTCGCCGTACTGCTTCGACCCGTTCGATTACGACCGGCTCTATTTCGGGTCGTACCGCGTTTACCGCACAAACAACAACGGGAACGACTGGAGCACAATTTCGGGCGATTTGACCGACGGCGACGACCCCGGTTCACTGACCTACGGCACCATCACCACCATCGACGCCAGCGCGGTGCAGCCGAACTACATCGTGGTCGGCACGGATGACGCGAATGTCTGGGTGACACAGAACGGTGGTTCCAACTGGACCCGGATCGACAGCGCGCTGCCGGAGATGTGGGTCAGCCGTGTGGCCTTCCACCCGACGGAAGCGAACACGATCTTCTGCACCTTCTCCGGGCACCGTGTCAGCGACCCGACGCCGCATGTGTACCGCAGTGACGACTTGGGCGCGAACTGGTATTCGGTTTCCGGCACCGGCGCCGGCGAGCTTCCGGAAGGCCCGGTCAACGATATCATCGTCGATCCGGACGATCCGAGCCGCTTCTACGTCGCCACCGACTTCGGCGTCTTCTTCAGCACCAACGAAGGCGACACCTGGGCCGCCCTCGGCCAGGGCTTGCCGATGTCCGCCGTATTCGATATTGAGTTCATCGCCAGCGAACGCCGCCTGGTTGCCGGCACACACGGCCGCTCGATGTACAGCATCGCGCTGGGGAATCCCGCGCCGGTCACGTTGAGCGTCACCCCGACCTCGTCAACCACGATCCCGGCCGCGGGCGGAACGCTGGTTTACACCGTTTCATTGCAGAGTTCGCTCGCGCAGAGCTACCCGGGCGTCGACTTCTGGACCAGTGTCGAACTGCAGAACGGTAACGAGGTTGGACCGCTTTTCCACCAGGTGTTCACGATGACGCCGTTCTTCAACGCGAATGTGACCGGCCTGACGCAGGATGTCCCGAGCAACGCCCCGGCCGGAACGCACGAGTTCCGAGTCCACATCGGCCTGAATGTCAACAACCCGTTGTTCACCGATAGCTTCAGCTTCACCAAGCTGAGCAACAGTGTGGATGGCGCCGGGACGGTGTCCCGCGACTGGCCCGCAGGTGGCGGCAGCTGGATCGCTGATGAGGCGGCCGATGCCGCGGTGCCGACCGGTTTTGTCATGCACGAAGCGTACCCGAACCCGTTCAACGCGATGGCCACGCTACGTGTCTCGCTGC
The DNA here is from genome assembly GCA_020444425.1 of bacterium. Taxonomy (GTDB): domain Bacteria; phylum Electryoneota; class Electryoneia; order Electryoneales; family Electryoneaceae; genus BMS3BBIN04. The sequence continues at coordinate 62,279 of JAHLLB010000019.1, forward strand.
CGGAAGCGTCCGATCTGACTGTTACTGTGGTCAACACACTCGGCCAGACGGTCGCACGGCTGGTGGATGGCTACACCTCCGCCGGGACACATGAGCTGGCGTTCGACGCGACAAACCTCGCCAGCGGTGCGTATTTCATCCACGCGTCTGTCCCCGGCCAGCTCAACCAGACGCAGAAGGTGATGCTGGTCAGGTAAGGACAGTGGTCAGTACTCAGTGCTCAGTAGTCAGTGAAACACAACCCGGCATCAACGGATGCCGGGTTTCAGATCGTTGACAAACCCCGGATTGCCAGGGGTGTCATTCTGAGCGAAGCGAAGAAGGTCCAGCTTTTCTGAAAACCAATAGTTGTAACCCATTGATCATCTGGATCTTCTTCACTTCTCTTCGTTCCGTTCAGAATGACGCGACAGCCGAATTTTCCTTGAATCCCGAACGTTGCCACTTTGTCAGCAGTCTGCAACCCGGCGTCAGGGGACGCCGGGTTTCTTCATGCAAACGAGCTCAGAACGTGCTGCGAGTCGGTGTGAGCACGGTGAGTACGAGCCATGCGAGGTTTACAATGGACGGTGTGCTCAGTCGAGCTGGTAGGCGACGAGTTTCCTCCACAGCGTGGTACGGTGCATGCCGAGGTCGCGTGCGGCTTGGGTGCGGTTGCCGTGGTGACGGCTGAGCGCTTCCACGATCTCGTCCTTCTCGTGCCTCGGATTCGGCTGATGGGTGATGTCGGCGTTGACGTTGCTGGTGATATGACCCGGGAGGTGATTGGGTTGGATCACGCTGCCGTGGCACATGACAAATGCGTGTTCGATGGCGTTTTCCAGTTCGCGCACATTGCCGGGGAAATCATAGCGCCGTAGCAGTGCCAGCACCTCCGGCGACACCGATTCGATCGGTTTGCGGATCTTTTTCTTCACCTTGCGGATGAAGTAGTCGACCAGCAAAGGAATGTCTTCGGGACGGTCGGACAGCGGCGGAATGTAGATGTTGACGACATTCAACCGGAAGTAGAGATCCTGCCGGAACTCACGCCTTTCAATCGCTTCCTGCAAATCAACGTTGGTCGAGGCGATGATGCGTGCGTCGGTGCGCATGGTTCGGGTGGAACCGAGCGGACGGTACTCGCCGTTGTTCAGCACACGCAGCAGCTTGGATTGCAGCTGCACGTCCATCTCGCCAATTTCGTCGAGAAGTAGCGTGCCGCCATTGGCAAGGCAGAACATGCCCGGCTTGTCGCGCTTGGCGTCGGTGAATGCGCCTTTTTCGTAGCCGAACAGTTCGGACTCGAGCAATGTTGCCGGCAACGCACCGCAATTGATGCGGATGTACGACCCGTACTTGCGTGGGCTGAGCGAATGGATCGCCTGCGCGAAGAGTTCCTTACCGGACCCGCTCGGACCTTCAATGAGCACATTGCATTCGGCGGTGGCAACGTCAGGCAGCAGGTTGATCAGCTCCTGCATGCGTGCGTTTACACTGACGATGTTGTCCAGCGTGGTGGCGTGATGGACACGGTTGCGCAGATTTTCGATGGTCGACAGATCCTGGAAGAATTCCACCGCGCCGACGACGGTTTCCTTCTGGTCGCGCAGCAGGGTCGTCGAGACGGTAATAGGTACCTCGCAGCCGTCCTTGGTGATGATCGTGACGCGCACATTTTCGACCGTTTCCTGGCTCTTCAGCGTGTCTTTCAGCGCGCAGCGCTTGTGGCACACCTCGGTGCGGAAAACGTCAAAGCAGTGCCGTCCTACCGCCTCGTCACTGCTGAAGCCGGTGATGCTTTCGGCAGCCTTGTTGAACGAGGTGATGATGCAGTGCTTGTTGACCGTGAACACACCGTCACGGATGCTTTCGAAAATGATTTTGCTGAGGCTTTCGTCCATCTTGCCATCATGTTTCGGGGGGCACTTCTATCATCAGAGATCGGGGGGAGATAGTCTATTCCAAATGTACGGCTGAATTCGCCGGAAAAGGCACCGATCTCCCCTTGTAATCTGAAATCCAGGTCAAATGCTGCCTGCCATCATGATCAACGCAAGCGCCGTCGCCAGGATCTCTTGCGCCCCGACAAAGTCGGCGATCCTGTTCGCCAGGCCGGCCTGGTTGTTCAACCGGATCTGATCGGGTGTATCTGGTCCGACCACTGCCACCGGCGACACAAAGTTCTTCGCGAATTCCTCTATCGGTTTGCCGCCGAACATTGCGTTCCGTTTCGGGTACGGCAGCACCAGAAGTTCGAATTCCCGGCGCATCAGGCAGTGATGCAGCTCGGTCCATTCGTTGCTTTCGCAGACCCGGAATCCGGCTTTGAGGTGATCGCCGAGACGTTCGTCGTAGTAAAAGCGCAGGTTACGCTCCATCTCGATCGACATCGCGTCCCGTTGATCCTTCGGCATCGCCATCGGGGAATCAGCGGAGGGGTCGAACGGGTCCGCGAGAAAGTGGAAGATGTTCAGCTGCAGGTTGTGCTTGCGTGCAAGCCCGAGGGCGAAGTCAAACGCCCAGTCTCCCGCTTCCGAATAGTTGGCGCATAGCCCGATGGACTTCATCGACACCATCGTCATGAGTCTGCCCTTCCTGTGTCGCCGACGTGGTCCATGGACTCACGTTCGACGATTGCCTGGTGGTTTCGTAGGTCAGTTTGCGGTGAAGCCAGAGTTTGCGCCGCTTCCCGCAGGTATCGTTCCGAATAGACCGCGCCGATGGGGTTGTTCGCGAGGGCGCGATCCTTTGCGAACAGGGTGGTCACCGGTGCATCGCTGGCACGCGTGAAGACACAGTCCGCGCCAACGCACAAGCCGACGATCACATTCATGTCGGTGCCCAGTTTGTTCAGCAGTTCAGCCTGGGCAAGGGGGTTGCAACGGGTAGACGGGTCCGGCATGTCGGCGTTGAACGTGTGGCCGTTGCCGGGCACGTGCAGCTTGCAACACACGGCGTGTACTTCGAAGAATCGCTTGAACACACCCGCCAGCACCCGCGCCGGCTGGTACAAATCGCTGCAGTAGGCGATGCCGATGGTGCGGTAGCCCATTTCGAGACCGAAGTAGATCAGTTCGGACAAGCGGCAGAGGCGGCGTTCGTCCTCACAATTCAGGTCACGCGCGACCTCGAGCATGATGCGGTCGTCCCGGTCGCCGAGCAGAATGCCGGAGGCCTGCAGTACGCATCCCCGGCCCTCGAGACAGGTCATGTTGTCGCAGGTGAGGCAGTCGGTTGTCGCGGACATGATGGGGGCCGGGCTGGACTCCGGCGTGATTGGTGCTGTAGACGCAGCGGTCTCCGGCGTTGCTTCGCTTTTTTCTTCCAGGCCGATCCGTCCCGATGACACGCCGAGCAGCACGTCCTCAACCGTCCCCGCCACGTTCGGCACCACGGCTTCCAGCAGCGGATCGACAGCTGAGCGGTCCGTATGGTTGATGCCACCGCAGACCAGTGTATCGACCTTGCGGTTGCGGAGCACGTCCTCGAGGTCAAGCAGGCTGTCAATGCTGCGCCGGATTCGTTCCTGTTCGACTATGCGGCCGCGCGTCAGCGTGCAGAGCAACACGCTGTCCGCGTGCGTGCAACGCGGCGCCACTCGATCGCCAAACAGGGGTACACAAATACGCATGGATCGCCTCCGGTTTCATCGACGTAAACGGCAAGCGATGTGCCGGATAGGAATCTCAGTCGTGCAACGGTCCCCCTTCGCCAGGCTGAACACCCAGCCCCAAATCGTGCGGGGCGCTTGTGGCACGGGAGTTACGTGATTCCGGCCCGGGACATGAAACGGTCTCCCGTGTGGTGGGCAGTTGGTAAGTTGCAGGTGTCGCAGCTGTAGCGCGAAGCGTTGCAACACAACGATTCGCTGCAACACATGCAACACTTTTCGTCTGAAAACGGAAAGGCAGGAATGCGCAATCGAACCCAGCCGGGCGCAGGTACCTCGGCCTCTCCCCGCCGGTGAATCCGCAACGGTGACACGAGTTACAGTGTCCCCGTTTTCGAGTCGATTTTGCACCCCTCTTCTTGTTCGGCCCGCCCTTTGCTGACACCGGCAGCGACAACACTGCAACCCAATGGAGTTCTGCATGGCTGAAACAACGAACAGCGGCCCGGCTCCGTCAGCCGTGATCGACCTGAAATCCCGCCTGCCATACCACATCGAGGGCAACGGCTCGGAGGGACGGGTGGAACGTTTCCTCGATGCGTTCGCGGCGGTGCTCGAGCACACGGATTACAAGCCGTTGCTCGACTCGTATTGCCGGACGACGAACAAGTGCAACCGGTGTTCGGTGACTTGTCCGGTGTACCAGGTGACCGGCGACCCGCGCGACGTGCCGTGCTACAAAACGACGTTGCTGCTGTCGATCTACCAGCGGTATTTCACGCTTGGCGGGTGGCTCAACGCACGGTTCACCCCGAATCGTTTCGAGCTGACAGAAGACGTCATCGCGGAGATGGCGGAGGTGTTCTACCGTTGCACCGCCTGCCGCCGTTGCACGCAGGAATGTCCGATGGGGATGGATCACGGCCTGATCACCCGTCTCGGGCGCTACATCCTGAGCCTGACCGGGATTGCACCGAAGGCGCTGCAAGTCAGTGTGCGGGAACAGTTGGAGGGCGAAACGCACAACACGTCCAAGGTTCCGGCGACGGCGATGCTGCACACATTGGAGTTCCTGCAGGAGGAATTCTCCGACCAGTTCGGCATCGATCTGGACGTACCGGTTGACAAAAAGAACCGGGACTACGTCTTCTTCTGCGCGGTCAGCGACTACCTGATGGAGCCGGACACCTTGCTCGGCAACCTGGCGGTGTTGCACGCCGCCGGTGACTGGGATCGCTGGACCATCGGCACCGGCAATTTCGACGGCATCAACTACGGCTTGTTCTACAGCGACTGGCACCTGGAACGGATCATCAAGCAGCTTGTCGGTGAGGTCGATCGTCTGGGTGGGAAAAACATCCTCATCGGTGAATGCGGGCATGCGTCCCGGTCGGCGCACGATTTCGTGCCGGTCTTCGGTGGTGCGCAGACTCGTCCGGTGGTCAGCTTCATTGAATACACTCTCGACTGCCTGCGCCGGGGCAAGATCAAATTGAACCCGGACATCATCACCGAGAAGGTAACCTACCACGACCCGTGCAACATGTCGCGCGGCGGCTGGATTGTGAACCAGCCCCGCGAAATCCTCAAATCGTTCGTAAAGGACTACGTCGAAATGACGCCACATGGCCGCAACAATTACTGCTGCGGCGGCGGTGGCGGGTTGGTGTCCATCGACGAAATCCACGATTTCCGAATGAAGGTTGGCGGGAAAACGAAAGCCGACCAGATCGCCGCGACCGGCGCCCAGATCTGCATTGCCCCGTGTGCCAACTGCAAGAAGCAGCTGAAGGAACTGGTTGAGTTTTACGAGATCCCGTGCGAGGTGATGGGCCTGCACGACCTGATCCTGAAGGCGATCGAGATCCCCGGCGGCAAGTCGGCGGAGGAACGCAAGGAAGAGGCGGAACTGTACGCCATGTGATGGAGGATGGGAATGCAAGCCTGGATCGATTTCGCGATGGGGCCGTTGTTCGCCTTCTCGCTGGGTGTGATGGCACTCGGGCTGCTGCGGCACCTGGTGCTGCAACTGGACACGTTGTTCCGGCGCAAACGCAGCCGGCTCAAATACATGCCGTGGAACAAGATGTTGCACGATTCGCTGGAGTGGGCGCTGCCGGTCCGTCACCTGACCTCGGGCAACGTAATCTTTTCCAACGCGTCGTTCGTGTTTCACATCGGTGCGATCCTCGTGCCGCTGTTTTACGCCGGCCACATCGTGCTCTGGGAACAGTGGCTCGGGGTCAAGCTTTGGTCCATCGGGAACGGCTTCGCGGATGTGCTCACGGTGATCACGATCCTTGCGGTGCTGGTGCTGCTGGTCAGCCGGATCGCGGTACCGCGCCTGCGCGCGATCAGCCGCAATTCGGACGTCAGCCTGCTGGTGCTGATCCTGTTGCCGTTTATCAGTGGGTTCCTCGCGGCGCATCCAGCGTTCAACCCGTTGCCGTGGCAGACGATGTTCCTCATCCACCTGCTCAGCGCGGAAGCGTTGTTGATCCTGGTGCCGTTCACCAAGCTGAGCCACATCGTGTTGATCTTTTTTGACCGCATCTCGGAAATTCACTGGCAGTTGCGTCCGGGTGCGGGGGATCGTGTCGCGGAGACGGTGCTCGGCAAGGAGGCGAAGGTATGATCGGGATGCTGATCGATGTGACGAAATGCGTCGGCTGCGAGAAATGTGTCGCGGCCTGCGTGAAAGCCAACGGCTGCGACCCGGCCGCCGCCGACCGTGACCGTGCGACCAGCCCGGACGGGCTTTCCGCGGACCGGTTGACGACGGTGCAGCCGATTGGCTGGGACCATTTCGCGAAGAAGGCGTGCATGCACTGCCTCGAGCCGAGCTGCGTCAGCGCATGCCTGGTTGGCGGCATCACCCGCAGCGAAAACGGCGCGGTGGTCTACGATCCGGACAAGTGCATCGGCTGCCGCTACTGCATGCTGGCGTGCCCATTCCACGTTCCGCGCTACGAGTGGTCGGCGAAGGTACCGTTCATGAAGAAATGCGAGCTGTGTGAAGAGCGTCTGGCAGACGGTGAAATTCCGGCCTGCGCGGACGCCTGCCCGCAAAACGCCATCGAGTTCGGGGAACGGGACGAGTTGCTGCGTCTCGCGCACCAGCGGATCGGTGAGAATCCGGACGGGTACATCGACCACGTCTGGGGCGAGCACGAGTTCGGCGGCACGAGTGTGCTGTACATCTCGGACGCCGACCTCGCTGAACTGGGCTGGCCGTCCCCAGATACTGAATCCATTCCGCACCTCGTCGAGCCGGTGATGCACGCGACGCCGATCGTCGGCGGCAGTGTACTCGCCAGCGTCGCCGGAGTGAACTGGATCGTGCGGCGGCGAATGCAACAGATGCATGGACCGGACGCGTCAAGCAACGGTCACGGGGGTGGCGAACAATGAGTGAGCTTGAACTGACAACCGACCGGACGCAACGAATCAAGGACGTTCTCTGGGCGCTGACTTTTGCTGGCCTGGTGGCGATGCTGCTGCGGTTCGTGTTCGGACTTGGCGCGACAACGAACCTCGATGACCGCGTCCCATGGGGACTGTGGAAGATTTTCAACATGATCAGCGGCGCAGCGCTGGCGACTTGTGGCTTTACCGTAGGCTTCCTCGGCCACGTGTTGCATCTGAAACCATTCGACCGGATGGTAAAACCAGCGATCCTGGTGGCGTTTTTGGGCTACGGCGCATCGTTGTTCGCGTTGCTGTTCGACATCGGACTGCCGTGGCGATTCTGGCATCCGTTTGTCCACTGGAACATCCACTCGTTCCTGTTTGAGGTGTTCTGGTGTGTCTCGTGCTACTTCGTGATCACCTTCCTCGAGCTCAGCCCAACACTTCTTGAGCGGCTGGGGCTGGCGAAGTTGCGCGGCGTGCTCAGCAAGGCTGCAGGTGTGTTCGTTATCATCGGCATCACCCTCTCCAGCCTGCACCACACCTCGCTGGGATCACTGTTCCTGGTGACGCCGCAACGGTTGCACGCGCTGTGGTACAGCCCGATCATCTCGCTGCTGTTCATCATCTCGGCGATTGGCGGCGGTCTGATGCTGCTGGCGTTGATCAAAACGCTGCACTCGTGGTGGTACGATCCGAGCCGTGTGTTTGGCGGGACGATGGTCCGTGAAGGCGTCGTCTGCAAGACCTGCGGCGGGGATTCGGAAAATGGTGCCACACCGGAAGGGCCGGATTTGCACGTGGTTCGGGCACTGGTCACGGCCGGCGCGTGGGTGCTGAGTGTGTATCTGCTGCTGAAGATCGGCGATCTGGTGTTGCGTCCTGAGGCGCGGGCAGCGCTGCTGGCGGGCACATGGGAGAGCGTGCTGTATGTCGTCGAACTGTTGTCGGCGGCGATCCTGCCGGTGCTGCTGGTACTGATCAAGCCGGTGCGACGTTCACCCTATGCGCTGGCGGTCACCGCTGGCTTGGCTGCGTTCGGGTTGGCGCTGAACCGTGTCGACGTCGGCATCTTCGGGTACTTCCGTGACGCCGGCGAACTCTACTTCCCGTCCGCGATTGAGTGGGTGATCACCTTCGGTGTACTCGCCATGGCCGGGCTGGCGTTCTTCTTCATCATCGAAAACTTCAGCGTGTTTGACGACCGCTGGAAACGTCTCGCCGATTCCGAACTGAAGTTCAGCTCCTCGTTTGACCGCTTGACCTGGGTCTGGAATCATCGGCTGATGACCGGGCTCGAGCGCGCATCCCTGATCGCGTTGATCGTACTTCCATTAGCATGGATTACGTTGTATCCGCCGTTCCTCGAGTCCACTCCTCCAGACACCCGCGCCCCGCTGGCGGTGGATGCCGCACGGGATACACTGCGCATCGACGCGAACCGGGACGGTCTCGACGCCGTCTTCGCCCACACCGCGCACAAGCAGCGGTTGGGTGGCGAGGAATCGTGCGTCAACTGCCACCACTTGTCCATGCCCGCCGACCGCGCGACTCCGTGTTCGGAGTGCCACCGTGCAATGGAAGCGGAAACGGTGATCTTCAACCACGAGCAGCACTTGGCATGGGTCGCAGAGGACAAGGAACTGGGCGGTTGGATTCCGGAAAACCAGTCCTGCGTCGAATGCCACAGCGGGCAGGCCCGCTCGGCCGCGTCCGCGAAGGCGTGCATGGAGTGTCACCGTGAAGACATGCACGCAGTGGATCCGGCGAACGGCCGGCTGGCGCAGTTCGCGGCGACCTCGTACCACAGCGCGATGCACAACACGTGCATCCCATGCCATACGGAAAACGCGCTGACGCAGAACCGTCCCGAGCTGGATCGTTGCACCACCTGTCATCAGTTCGGTGTGCCGGAGGGGCTTGAGGAGAACCTCCAGATGCGTGAATTGGTCGAGGTTCGCATCCGCCGTCAGTGATCAAAAGCCGGTGAAATCATTCCGCCCGTGGCAGACTGGGAAGATCCATGCCACGGGCGGTTTCGTCTCATAGTGGGCATCACGGTGTCATTGGAGAGGGTCAGGGGTGACCTCAGGTTCCTGCTCAAGCACCTCGTTTACAACGCCTCAGGCTGGTTCATTCCATCCAGCCGCGCATGGATCACCGACCACACCTGTCGAATGTCATCCGCGAGGCCGTTGCTTTCGATATCCAGCACCGACTTGCCTTCGAGCTGCGCGCGGCTGAAAGCGTTGTCGTAGCGGATTCGTCCCGCGAACTCCAGGCCCTGTTCCTTCGCCAGCGTTTCGATTTCATCTGCCAGCTGCGGGTTGACATCCCAGCGGTTGACCGCGACCAGAGTCGGAATGCCGAACCCATCGGCCAGTTCGGCGATGCGTTTCAGGTCGTGCATACCGCTGACGCTCGGCTCGGTCACAATCAACGCCATGTCCGCTCCGGTCAGGGATGCGATCACTGGACATCCGATTCCGGGGGAGCCGTCGATCAGGATAGTGTCCAACTCGCGCATGGTAGCCAGCTCTCGCGCCTGTTCACGAACCAGGCCGACCAGCTTGCCGGAGTTCTCTCCCGCGACACCGAGCCGCGCGTGCACCATCGGCCCGCAGCGGGTTTTCGACAGCAGCACATGTCCATCCTCGCCGTCGTAGAGGTCGATCGCTTTTTCCGGACAGAACCAGGCACACACGCCGCAACCTTCACACAGGTGCGGGTTAACCGTGGGATGGAAGGCCATCGAGGACCCGTTTCCGCCGGTCGGCAGGATCGCGTCGAAACGGCACATGGCTTCACAGATGCCGCAGTCGGTGCAACGATCCGGGTCAATTGATGCGCGCACTCGGCCGGAGAATGGTTCCCGCAGCACCAGTTCGGAGTGATGGATCAGGTGCAGGTTGGACGCGTCCACATCACAATCCGCCAGGACACATTCAGCAGCGAGCGTGGCGAACGCCGCCACTAGCGAGGTCTTGCCTGTGCCACCCTTGCCACTGATCACAACCAGTTCCGTCGGTTTCATCCTTGCACCCGTTCGTTTGTGGTGATCTCTGCTGCCGCAACCACGTCCTCCAGCAGTTTGGTGAACACCTCCCGGTAGTCAGGGAGGGCGTCAACGACCAGCTCTCCGCTGGAACATTTCTCGGCGATGCGGCGGTCTTCGTCAATCTCGGCAAGGACACGGAAACCGTTCTCCTCGCACCAGCGTCTGGTTTCGCCATGGTCGAGATCGGCACGGTTCAGCATCACGGCGAACGGTCGTTTCAGTGCTTGCGCCAGGTCAATCGCCAGGGCGAGATCGTGCCGGCCGAACGGTGTCGCTTCAGCGACAAAGAGCACGAAATCGGCGTCACGCACCGTCTCCACCGCCGGGCAGGCGGTCCCGGGCGGAGAATCGAGGATGGTCAGGGTTTCGTCGCCAGCCTGCTGTTTCACCGCTTTCACAACCGGCGGAGCGATGGCCTCCCCCACCTTCAGCACACCGGTGCAGACTTTCAACGCGCCAGCGTGGCCGGCGTCGATGTGTCCAACCAGCCGTGGTTCCTCGTGGATGGCGTGTTCCGGGCAGACATGCACGCATCCGCCGCAGGAGTGGCACAATTCGTTGAACAGCAGCACCTTGTCGCTGAGCACGGCAAGCGCATTGTAGCGGCAGATGTCGGAACACAGGCCACAGTGCGTGCACACGTCCTGGTTGATCACCGGTTTTGGTACATGCACGGGGATGACGTTTTCGATATCCGGCTTGAGAAACAACGCCGCATTCGGTTCTTCCACATCGCAGTCAAGAAATGCCGTTTTAACGCCCTGTTGCGCGGCGGTCCACGCCAGGTTGGTCGCAACCATCGTCTTCCCGGCTCCGCCTTTCCCGCTGGCGATCGCGAGTTTCATCGTGGGTCAATCCTTCCATCTGGTTTCGGGTTCCGGTACCGGTGGAGCGGGGTTGTAATTGCGCCGTCCCAACCGTTCGGCGGTTGCGTCGTCGAGGCTGTCCTGCCAGCCGTTCCGGCGTGTCTGCACGTTGTCAAACCGTTCGGTGTACGGCTTGATGTCGAGCAGCGGTGTGCCGTCGAGGATGTCCACCCCTCGCACATCGAGGATGTTTTCATCCCGGCTGATCAGCTCGACAATACTCATCCCGATCGGGTTGGGACGACTCGGTGCACGGGTGGCAAACAGCCCGCGAATCTCGTCGCTCAGGAACGGTTTCAGCTTGAGCTTCACCGGCCCGGCCTTATGCAGCCAGTAAATCAGGTAGAGGTGCGAGAATCGGTCGATGTCGGCCAGCGCGTCGAGGTATTTCTCGTCCACGACGACGGTGCCAATGCAATCCTGCGCAAACTTTGGCTGGATCGGGGTTTTCTCCGGATCGGTGTGAACGCTGCGGATAACACCAATCGGGTGCATGGTCACTGAATCGCTCATGACCAGTGTCCCCGGACATTGGCACCACCGGCGGGCTTAAGCGATCCGTTGTTGTATTGTTCCAACGCGTTTGCCACCGTGGACGCCTGGATGTTGAACACCTCAACGCCGGCCGCCTGGAGCACGTCCCACGCTTTCGGCCCGCAATGGCCGGTCAACAGGACTTGCGCGCCACGCTGGCAAACCGATTGCGCCGCCTGAATCCCTGCGCCGCGAGCGGCCTGGGCGTTCGCCTGATTGTCGATCACCTCGAACGCTGATTGTTCGAGATCGTAGATGAGGAAATGGGGCGCACGGCCAAACCGTGCTTCGAACGGTGCTTCCAGGTCAGTGCCGGATGTGGTTACCGCGATTTTCACGTTGCTGGTCCTCGTATCAGTTGTAGGCTTCCATCGTGTCTGTTGACTCCTCCATCAGCTCGCCCGCAAGCTCGCGCATGCCGGAGTCTTTCCAGAACGGAAGCTGCTCATGTGCCTGCAGATACTTCAGCGGGATCGGGTGCGTGCCGACCACAACCGGCAGTTGATGAACCGTCTCGATGTACGTTTTGAAATCGGCGAGGTACGGGCACGGCGGATACCCCACCACGAACCCGGTCGCCAGATGCACCACCTCGGCACCGTTCTTCTTGAACTCGGCGGGGACGTATTCGATGTTGCCGCCGGGACAGCCGCCGCAGGTGGAATACCCGACGATCTCCACATCCTCATCTGCCGGGTAGCGGGCAAAACCACCTTTCCGTTCACGCAGCGCCCGGAAGCATTTTCCTCCACCGCAGTTGCGGTACCGGTCACAGATGATGACCGCGATTTTTGTCATCAGAATCCTCGGTTTTGCCCGGACACAGGTCCGGGCTCAGTCGGGTTCACAAAGCTGCGGTTGGCATTCAGTGCTGCGTTGCTCCAGCTGTTCCTTACACGCTCGCGTGCAAGGCGTTGAACTGGTTGAACGCGTCCGCGACGGTCGTCGCCTCCAGCTCGCAGACATCAATTCCTTCAGATTTCAGCTGCTGTACGGCTTGAGCGTCACCGTGGCCGGTCACCAGCGTGTCGACGCCGATCCGTTGCAGAGCGTGAGCGAGCTGCGCCCCGGCTTGCTGGTTCTGATTTGCAGGCTGACAACCCGGCAGGGTTTTAAAGGTCCTGCTGGATCTGTCGTACAACAGAATGTGACTCGCCCGTGTGATGTGGGGTTCGAATGCCGCCTGCAACGAATCGCCGCATGTTGTGAATGCAATTCGCATGGTCGCCCTCACTCCGTTGAATTGGAGTCCCGTGTGGACGTTCGAGGTGTCGCATGCAAATAGCGGCCGTGGTTGTTATCCTCGTCCACCGGCAACGCTTCCACCTCGACCACCTCGATCTGCTCCGGCTCGCGTTGCGCATCAAGTTCGCGGTTTGACGAACGGACCGTCGTCTCAATCCTGTCCGGTTCGGGGCGTTGCCGTGCGCGTTCCAGCAAGCCGCGCGTCGCCTGCAGCAACGCCTGCCCGGCCAGTTTGAGCAACGGCACCGCAACGGTGGATGCCGCCTTGATCGCGGCGGCGTTGCGTTCTGCGTTGCCCGGTGACAGAACAGATCCACCACGGCAGGATCCATCCCGGAGACGGTGTGACCGTCCCCAGCCGCGTCCACGGCCGCCGCCCATTCCCCGGCCGAATCCTCGTCCTCGCGGGCTCATAAACCCTCCTCCGCTGAACCTGTTGTTACCAGTTCGGCGGTTAGTCCTTGTCCTGTTTCATCTCGCGTTCGAGCGAATCCATCCGCTTGCGAATCGCTTTCAAATCGCTCTCGTAGGACTTCGCCTGTGCCTTGAGGAAATCGAGCTCATCCTCATCGTTGTAGCCGGGGAAGCCCTGTTCGGCCAACGGTTGCGCTGCCACTCCCGGTTGGAATCCACGTCCCATGCCGCCGCCCCAGCCGAAACCACGTCCGCGTCCGCCGCCGCCACCCTGACCGTGACGCCAGCCCATGCCGCCTCCGCCGCCGCCGAATCCGCGGCCACGTCCGCCACCAGCACCGGGATGCATGTAACCGGGTTCATGGAAGCCCGCGCAGTAACCCATGCCTCGGCCTGTCATTGGACCCTGGTTGTACGGGCCCCTCTTGTTTCCTTTCGCCATCGTTCTACTCCTTCGTATCGTTTGTTGTGTTACCGGTGTCGTCCTCGACGGTGTCGCATGCCCTGCCGTCTGCCGTGCCCGCAACCGGGCATGCGGAAGTCGTCACTCGCGATCGACCCGTTGAGGCAGGCGTCCACCACCTGCTCGATGTCGCCGCGCACATGCGGGTAGATCTCAATGCCCGCCGCCTGCAGCGCCCGCTGCAAACCACGCGACAAGGTTCCGCAGATCACCTCCGTGATGCCCAACGCCCGCAACGTTTCAGCGCGGGTGTACGGATCGTTGTCCGTGAGCAGGATGTCTTCCCGGATGATATCGCCACGTTCGGTTCGCTCACAGATCACGAGCCGGTTCGCGACGTCCAGTACCGGGGAAACGCGCCCCATCCATTGCGGTATCGCCACCTTCATGCCGATTACTGGGCAGAAAGCAGGCCAGTTATTACTGCGCAATTGTCAGATTCCGTATCTGCCTGTCTTATAGATAGTTACAAAGAGTACTTCATGTTGCACTTGATGGACGGATTTTTGTATCTTGCAAGAGTTATAAAACGTGATTCTTGCATTTTGCATGAATTGTTCGTGCAGTTTGTGGCGGATTGCAAGCCGGAGGAGGGGACGATGACAGCGCAACGGATTGACCGCGAGCAGACGATCCTGGATTCGATCAATGAAGGGGTGTTTACGGTTGATCCGGACTGGCGCATCACCTCCTTCAACCGTATCGCAGAGCGGCTAACCGGGGTAGCTCGTGAGGACGCACTCGGTCAACCCTGCTGGGAAATTTTCCACACCGATATCTGCGAAACCCGTTGCGCGTTGCGGCGTACGCTGGAATCCAGCAAGCCGGTGATGAACGCTGTCGCGCATATTGTCAACAGCGACGGGGATCGTGTGCCGGTGCGGTTGTCGACAGCGTTGCTGCGCGATGAGGACGGCGACGTAATCGGCGGCGTCGAGACGATGCAGGATCTCAGCCGTGTCGAGCAGTTGCGCAAGGAGCTGGAAGCGCGGTACACGTTCGAGGATATCGTCGGCCGTTCAGCACCGATGCAGGCGTTGTTCGACATCCTGCCGCAGATCGCGGAAAGCGCGAGCACCGTGCTGCTGGTTGGTGCCAGCGGCACCGGGAAGGAACTGTTCGCACGCGCTATTCACAACCTGTCCCCGCGCAAAGACAAGCCATTTGTCGCGGTAAACTGTGCGTCACTGCCGGACACGTTGCTCGAATCCGAGTTGTTCGGGCATGTGAAGGGGGCGTTCACCGACGCCCACCGAAACAAACCGGGCCGGTTCCAGCGTGCGCAGGGCGGCACCATCTTCCTCGACGAGATCGGCGACATTTCGCCAGCGATGCAGGTGCGGCTGCTGCGTGTGCTGCAGGAACGGGTGATCGAACCGCTGGGCTCGGTTGAGACGATTCCGGTGGATGTGCGCGTGGTCGCGGCGACGCATCACGACCTCAAACGTGATGTGAAACGCGGAAGTCTCCGTGAGGATCTGTACTATCGCGTGCGGGTGATTCAGTTGCAACTGCCGCCGTTGCGGGACCGTCGCGGCGACATCCCGTTGCTGGTCAACCACCTGCTCGCACGGATCGCACGGCTGCAGAATCGGGACAGCTCCGGTGTCAGCGAAGCGACCCTCGCGCGTCTCATCGCTTACGACTATCCAGGCAATGTGCGCGAGTTGGAAAATATCCTCGAGCAGGCGTTTGTGTTGAGCCGTGGCGGGTTGATCGAACCGCAACATCTGCCGGAGGAATTTCGCGGCGAGGCGGACGATCACCTGACCACGCTGGAGGGGATGTCGCTGCGTGAGATGGAACGTGCGTTGATCGAGAATGCGTTGCGCCGTTTCAATGGCCACCGTGGCAAAACCGCCGCGCAGCTCGGCATCGACCCGAGCACCCTCTACCGCAAGATGCAGGCGTTGGAGATCGACCTGGATGTCGGCGATGGCCGTTCAAGTGACACCGCGTCAACTTGATGACATCAGCGAACTTGAATGCCGGTTCAAGGTGCTGAGTTTGGTCAAGTTCCTCCGACTCGATTCTTGATGGATCAGAGGAATCGTGCAACGATCCGGTCAGCAGCACGGGACACTGGGAACATCGGAAAATCCTACTCTCGCGATGGTTCCGGGGGACGCTTAATCTTGAGTTACACAGCAGGGAGAATACAATCACAAACAGCGAATTATGTGTCTCCTGAGCGAATCGGCTGCATGTATATCGCTGCGGGGCCGTTTAAAAACTAACGCTTGCTCGGGCGTGAGGACTGGATTACATTTCACACAGAATTATAAGTAATATACGCACAACGGGTTGAGTCCCGGGGAGCAGGCATGCGGACATGGATGGCGGTTTGGGTCGTGGCCGGTGGGTTGATGCTGACGGTGGGGACCGCGCTAGCGGACAGCACGAACCACAAGGACACCTTGTTCGAGGATCAACTGGCGATTTTTGAGCCGAAATACCTGATTTTCGACGGCAATGGCGACATCAAATTCTTCCTTAGCAGCCACCTCCGTCTGCTGCGTTTCAGCCAGTACAGCACTTACGCGCCCGATGTCGGTTTCCTGATGAACATCAAGGCGTTCTGGGCGTTCTCGACAGAGGATTCGCAACCGTTTGAGGAAATCAACTGGAATCCCGAAGTGCTGGTGCGTTGGAAGGTTCCGACCGACAATCCATGGTTGCCGCACCGGTTGGCGTTGGCCCGGGCGCATGAGTCGGACGGCGCGGCGTCCGACAGTTCACGCGGCTGGGACCGTTGGAAAGTGTACAGCGCGTGGTGGGTCCCGTTCGGGGATGAGAGTTACCTCGAGATCGAGGGCTCGGCGTGGCTGGTCGCGGCGTTGGAACACCACTGGGCGCCGGACATGCCAACGTATCTCGGCTTCATGAACTGGCTGGTCACGGTGCGGACAAAATCCCTGTTCGGCAAGGTGGAATTCCGGGTCACGGACAACCAGCGGGCGATGGCGTACGACGCGGTGCAGAACGCGGACGGCCACCTACCGCACCCACGCGCGCATCCCGACCAGACGCGGTGGTATGTGCATGTGCCGATCATCCCGAGCGTGCGTGTCGGCGCCGGGGTGAAGCTGCCGTGGGACTGGGAGGACTTTTACATTTACGCCGAATATTTCAGTGGATACGGCGAGGAGCTGTACGCGTTCAACCAGAAGTCGTCCACACTTCGCGCCGGCATTGCAATTGTGCGGGATTTGTAGCCAATCCCGTCTGTAAACCGAGTTCCGAGTCAGGTTCCGCTACTTCAACAAGACGATTTTCCGCACCTGACTGGCCGAATCCTCGAAGCAGGCGCGGACGAAATACACCCCACTCGCCAGGCAGGTCGCATCGATGCTGAACTGATGCGGCCCAGCGGCTGAAAGCCCGCGATAGACATCCGTCACACGGCGGCCGAGGATGTCCCACACACCAACACGCAGATAGCCAGCATGCGGCAACTCGATCGTGACTGTCGTCGCGTCATTGAACGGGTTGGGATGGATGGGGCACAATCTCCACGAATCGGCAGGTGCCTTCGTCGAAGCAACTGCAGCGTCAAGCTGTGGATCACCGATCCGCTGCGCATACAGTTTTTCAACGTGAAAATCGTCGTAGTTGTCGCCTGTGCTACCGCGCTGGTCCACCCAGACCGCGAACGCTCCGCCGGTACCATCATTGATGAGATACGGTGTTTTCTGATCGGCGGGTGCGTTGCACAACACCTGCGGCGTTTCATAACCCGGAGCAGGCAACCCGTCTTCCAGAATTCGCGTGTAGAAAAGGTCACTGGTTTCGCCGTTGCGCAAATACGCCGCGAGCAACAGACTGTTGTCGCTGGCGACAAGAATGTCTCGGCTCACGCGGATGGATTCAGCTGAAGCGAGGACAACGCCGCCGGGTGGGTCAAGTATGGGGCTGCCGTCCGCGATGGAATAGCGCTGCACGAGCAGTTGTTCTAAGGTGTTATCCCACGCAAGCCAGAAACTGCCGGCATCCGGCGAAGCGATACCCGTGCAATGGTTGTAGGACCAGTTATCTCCGGTGACCAGTGGCACTGGATCTGGTCCCCAGAGAAGGGAACCGTCGAACCCGATCAGACAGCCTCGCAACTCCCCTTGATCGTTTAAATGGGCGAGCCAAGTCACCAGCACCCCCTCCACCGCGAGTAGATGGACATCGCTGAGAATCACGCTGGGTGCTTCGCCAGTGAAACTGATCGGATCATCCCACAACAATTCGCCGTCCGAGTTAAACCGTTGCAGCTGATGTGCCATCGGTTCTCATTCGTATCCCAGCACACGATGTAACTACCGTCCGCCAGACGAATGGCGTCAAGTGAAAATACGTTGTTGTAGCTGTGGACGATTGGCAGGTAGGAGAGTGTGCCGTCGGTCCACATTGGCTGGCCATTCGGGTCAAAACGCTGAGCGCCGATGCTGTTGTCGTTGTTGCCGTGTTCGAACACGACGCAGACGCCCCCATCATCCGTTGGCAACAGCTCAAGATCATGCATGTTTTCGCCTTCCGGATCGGTGGCGAAACTGATCCCCTGAGGCCCCCAGAGATGCTCACCCTGTGGCGAGAATTTGTCCAGCCGGAGAATCTTTCTCCAGAAGTCGTTGTACGTGATTGACGCGGCGATGACGGCACCATCGGCACCGGCTGCCAGCTTCAGCTTGTCGTGGTAGGTTTCGTTTGTACTGGCAGGCTCAAACACGCGGATTCCCTGGTCTCCGAACAGACGTTCGCCTGTGTCGGGATTCATCGCCTGCAGTCGGGTCGTATCCTGGGAAAACGGTTTTTCGAAGGTGTACAGCGAATAGAGGATGCTCTGCTGAAAGATCGACATGCCATAGGTCACTGGTCCCGTCGACTCCCGGGCAACGGCAATACCCGAATGCGACGTCAACAATTCGTGCTGGCTGGTGTCATAGTCGAACAACGAGATGCGTCCGTAGTCCGTACCGGAATTCGTATACGTAAACCCAAACAGATACGCCTGGTTGTCCTGCATCAGGGTGCCGCGGAAATGAGAACCGATTGACGAATTCTCGAACAACCGGCTTTCGACTTGATCCAGAAGCAATTCACCACTTGGAGAGACATGTTGAATGTGAGGTCCGCCATTTCCCAAATCCGAATTGTCAAACACCAGGATTATCCCGGAGTCTCCATCCGGCTGGATATGATACCATCTGAAATGTATGTAGTTGGGCCAACTAATTCCCAATCCCTCGTCATACGTTCCGTCCGGATCCCGCCAATACCTTTCACATTCGTCCATTCCGGCGATTTTCTGTACGTGGCTGCCCCAAGCGACCACAGCCGTATCTGTAGTCAATGTTTCCAGCCGTAGATCAGTAGTACTGTGGTTATACATTTCAGACACAAGTTCACCATCTTCACCCCAAAGGCGCTGGCCATCCGTGCTGAGACGCTGAACTCTTGCACGATCTTGATCCCAATCGCCGATATCGACGGTGAACGCGGCAAACAGTCCGCCGAGACTGTCGGCTGAAACGTTCAAGCGATAGAGATCACTCTGCACAGAAGTGAGCAGCACGCCCCGGCTGTCGGACCATAAGCGTTGTCCGGACGCGTCAAACCGTTCCGCAGCGAGACGATTGACCCCGAGCGTTAGCCAGAATTCGTTCCACGCGACAATCACACCGCCGAAACCATCGGGTTCAAGGCAATGCGGCTTGTGAAACGTCGCGTTCTGCCGTGTAGCGACAACGAGTCCACCCTCCGGCCAGGACGGGTCAACACTGCCGTCCGGCATCAGGTGCGTGAGCCGGAGTTGAGTTCTGGCCTGCCACGACACGAAGACGCTGCCATCCTCGCCGGCGACCACGTTCGCGTACTCAACCGCTTGTTGTGGGCGGGCGATCGGGATGCCTTTCAGCCGGTGGCGGCCATCTTCCCGCCATCGCAATGTGCCATCAGATGTGACCTTCTGGGCGAAGACTTCGAAGTTACCGATCAGGCTTGGCGAATCACGGGCATCGAGCCAGACAAATACCCAACCGTCGGGTACAGCAACGACTCCGGCGGGCAATTGTTCGCCATAAGCTTGCGCGAGACGGATGCCGTCCGCAGACCAGAGCATGGTCGTGTCGGCGTTGATGAGTTGGCCGAACAGCCCGAGATCGCCGTCCCGGTCATCCCGCCAGATTACCAGTGCTTCGTCGCCAGTGAGACTGCTGGTGCAGACGAATTCATGGTCAATCGTATAGCTGCGATGAACTCGGGCGCCGTTCGCCGGGGTCCAGAGCCGGTCTGCGAAAGCGGAAGTCGTCAGGAACAGCGTTGCAGAAGCTGCGAGCAGGAAACTGTAGAAGGCACAGCTGTGATTGCGTGTGATCATAATTCACTCCTTACAGCGATAGACTCGTTCGCACAATGTACGACAACGACCGGCACGTAGTACCGCATTTGCGAGAAGTTGGATAAAAAGTAATGGCGCTTCAAATACGTTACGCGTCAACCGTTACGCTGGTAACGCCGACCGGACGGATGGCAAGCTCGTGTACGCAACCGTGCTCTAGGTACAGTTCCATCCAGTCGCTGTAGTCGTTGAAGTCGTCCTCGTGCACGAACGCGAGGATGGTTCCGGCGAACCCGCCGCCGTGGATGCGGCAGACACCACGTCCGCGTTGCGCGAAAAACACCTGGCTCGCGCCGAGCGCCAGCGCCACCGGCTGATCCTGGCCGCCGCCACTGCCCGGTACGATGTTCTGCAGGCATTGGCTGGACGACCACCCACTCTGCTTGACCAGTTCGAGGTAGCGTTCGAGATTTCCCTCCCGCAGCGCATGACGCATCCCTTCGACGCGCTGATTTTCCGTGAAGAAATGCAGCGTCCGCAGCACCGCGCGATCGCCATGCGCGGATCGCAGCTCACGCATCCGTGGCCAGACACGCAACGGGTCCAGTTCGCCCAGGACCTCCGCGCCGAGCAGGTTCGCGGCGGCCTTCATTTCGGTCGGGATGGCGGCGTATTCATGGCTCAGGCCGGCGTGGCTGCCGCCGGAATCGACCACCACCAGCACAAATTCCCCGCTAGAGAAATCGGCGCTGATCTTCTCGATGGCCGGGTTGGTTTCGTCCGCGAAGTCGATGTACTGAATGCCGCCCACCGCGGACGCGAGCTGATCCATCAGGCCGCACGGTTTCCCGAAGTGTGTATTCTCGGCGTATTGGCCGATTTGCGCCAGCTCGACCGAGTTGATGCGGTTGTCGTTGTAGAGGTGGTTGAAGATGCCGCCGATCAACACTTCGAGCGCGGCGGACGACGACAATCCCGACCCCACCGGCACACGGGATTCGAGGCAGGCGTCGAAGCCACCGAAAGCATAACCGCGTTTGTTGAACCCGTCCGCGACCCCGCGCAGCAACGCCTCCGTGCTGTTTTTCTCGGCGTCAACCGGTGTCAGGGACGATACATCGACGCTGAACTCGTCGTCGTAGCCGCGTGAGACGAGGGTGATGTAGTTGTCTTCCCGGAGACGTACCGCCGCAACCATATCGTGCGTCACCGATCCGGCGAGCACCTTTCCGTGGTTGTGGTCGGTGTGGTTGCCGGCGAGTTCAGTGCGTCCCGGCGCGCTGATGAAGACGGGTGCAGGGCCGCCAGGTGCGTGCTTGTCGAGACACGCGGCAAGCTCGGTGTAGCGCGCGCGCTGGTCGTCGAGTTCATCCCCCGGATACAGGGTGGCGAGCGTTGACCGGGGCTGGGGGTATATGTTGTTAATGGCCATGTCTAGCAACCAGTTTGTTTTTCTACTTCCCAGGCTTCATGCCCTCGGGCTTTAGCCCGGGATGATCCACCAACCAAACCATCACCGCACTCATGCCCTCGGGCTTTAGCCCGGGATGATCCACCAACCAAACCATCACCGCACTCATGCCCTCGGGCTTTAGCCCGGG
>JAHLLB010000071.1 GCA_020444425.1 bacterium
TGGTCGGTGGTCGGTGGTCGGTGGTCGGTGGTCGGTGGTCGGTGGTCGGTGGTCGAAGATACTAAATATCATATACTTATATACTCACTAAACCGTTCATGCCCCAGACATTTATGTCTGGGATCCTCCACACTCAAAACCACCCACCGCCCAAGGTTTTTCTGTTACCGATAACCGGTAACCGATCACCGTTTACCGTCTCACAACCGTTGTCCGCAGAACTTGCAGAAACCGGCATCGCTTTCATGACCGTCCCGACCGCACGCCGGACACGCCTGTGTCGACACCTCGTCCCGCGACCCGCGTGTGGACAGAGCCATCTCCGCCGTAACAATCCCCGTCGGGACCGCGATGATTGCGTAGCCCAGGATCATCACGATGCTCGCGAAGACCTTACCCAGCACTGTCTGCGGGGCGATGTCGCCGTACCCGACCGTGGTCAGGGTGACGATCGTCCAGTAGATGCTGGTCGGGATGCTGGTGAAACCGTTCTCCGCGCCCTCAATCAGGTACATCAACGATCCGATGATCATCACCAGCGTCACCACCGCGAACAGGAACACCGTGATCTTGCGGTGACTGTTGCGCAATGCGGTCAGGATGATGGTGCCCTCTTTCAGGTACAACACCAGCTTCAGCACACGGAAGACACGCAAGATCCGTAACGCACGAATCACCAGCAGATAATGAGACGCGGGGAAGATGACGGCGATGTACGTCGGCAGGATCGCGAGCAGATCAACCAACCCATAAAAGCTGAAGATGTAACGGCTGGGACGGCGGACGGAGATGATGCGCAGCAGATACTCAATCGAGAACGCGATGGTAAAGAACCATTCCACCACTCGCAGCTGGAATCCATACTGGTTGTGAATGGACGCCACGCTGTCCAGCATCACCGCGATGACACTGGCGACAATGGACGCGATCAGCCCGAGGTCAAACGCCTTTCCCGCCCGCGTTTCCGCACCGAAAATGATCACGTGCAGCCGGTTGCGCCAACCGGTTGGATGTCCTCTTGTGACCGCCATGCAGCTTTATCCTGTGTCGCTTCCAGATGGCGGAAGATAGCAAGGCAGGAAGGCGAGGAGATCCTTTACTTCATTCAGGATCACTTCAGGGGAAACGGTTCCGTGAGAATCACTCCGCATCCGGCGGCAGGGCAGTCCCTTCCGCGCGGGCTTTGGACAGGTCACGCAGCCGTTTCAACACAGCAGCTTCCTCAAGCGACTGCACGTGGTCCACAATCCGCTCGAACACCTCTTCCGCGCCTTCGCGGGTGTTCGCAATGCGTCCATCGAGGATTTCTTCCTCGATCAACGTCTTGATCAATCCCACACGCGGCGATTGCGGCAGGCCGGTACGTTCCATGATCTCCTCGCCACGGATCGGCGACTGGAACGCCTTCAGCGCGTCCTTCGCTTCAATCTCGCCCATGCGGTCGACCATCGAGTCGAAGGCGTTGAGGTAGCGTTTCACCTTCTGTTCGTTGCCGCTGGTGATGTCGGCGCGACAGAGGGTGAGCAAATCGTCGATCTCCTCGCCCGCCTGCACCACGAGCCGACGGATCGCGCTGTCCGAGACGCCCTCATCCTGCAAGTTCATCGGACGCATGTGCAGCCTCACCAGCTTGCTCGTCTTCTGCGTCAGGTCGTCCGGCCACTTGTAGTTGCGGCCCATTTTGCGGACCATGCGCTCGCCGACGTGTTCGTGACCGTGGAAGGTCCAACCCTGGCCCTTTTCGAACCGCTTCGTGCGCGGCTTGCCGACATCATGCAGCAGCGCCGCGAACCGGAGGCCGACATCCTGCGTCCGCTGCGCCACCTTGTCGACCACCTTGAACGTGTGCAGCAAATTGTCCTTGTGCGCGTGACGGCCCACCCGATCCACGCCGGACAGCTCCTCGATTTCCGGGAAGATCACGCCCAACGCACCGCATTCATGCAGCAACATCAGCCCGCGGGACGGCGGATCGGTCGCGAGAATCTGGAAAAACTCGTCGTTGACCCGTTCCTTCGCCACGATCTGCAGGCGTTTCACCTCACGGATCATCCCGGACCACGTGTCCGGGTCGATACTGAAGTTCAATCGGGCTGCGAAACGTACGGCGCGCAGGATGCGTAACGGATCGTCGCTGAACGTGCGCTGCGGGTCGAGCGGAGTGCGCAGGATGCGTTTGGTGAGATCGTCCCGGCCACCGAACGGGTCGACGATCTCCTCTGGATTGCGGCAGTCAACTGCCATCGCGTTGACGGTAAAATCACGCCGGGCCAGGTCTTCACCGAATGGGGCCGGCTCGACGTCGGGATTGCGGGAGTCTTCGCTGTAGGATTCACGGCGGGACGTAGCAAATTCGAGACGGATACCCTTGCGCACGAACGAGGCGGTGCCAAAGCGCTTGTAGACCGTCACCTTGCTCGTGTCGCCCAACGCTTTCGCGAATGCTCGCGCGAACGCCGGACCGTCTCCGACGACGGAGAAGTCCACCTCGCCCCGGAACGGCAGCCCGAGCAGCTTGTCACGGACATACCCGCCGACGGCGTACACGTCAACACCACGCTCGGCGGCGACTTCACCCGCACGACGGATCAACTCAAGCGCAGCCGTATCACTCACCGGTACCACCACCCAGCCGTTCCGCCGCCTTGGCCTTGTACTCTTCGAACCCGTCGCGGAAGTCGTCGAATTCGCGCCACTCGTCCTCACTGAGTGGCTGGCTCAACGCCTCATCCGCATATGCCGCAATCGCTTCCCAATCGTTCAACGGCTTGGACGATTGCAACGCCCGGCTTAACGCACCGAGCAACCGTTCGGTGTTCAACACCGGCGCGGCCTTAATCTTTGTGATGTACAGATCGTACGCCGCCTTCGCATCCGCCCAGTTCTCGGCGACGAACTGCGCCTTCGCGTACGGCTCGAGCAGGTGACGCGGATTGTCCAGCACCATCAGCCACGGTTCGCAAGCCGTCACCGCCTCATCGGGACGACCCATCTCGATCAGCGACCACGCCAGCGTCGTCACCGCGCCGGGCTGCGCCGGGCCGGGAGTCTGAATTACGCGTCGCATGTCCTCAAGCGCGTCCTCACGGTCATCCTTGATGAACGGCATCCAGGTGATAAACTTCAACGTGTGGCTGCGAAAAAAGCGATACGCCGCGGTGCCGAGCAGCGCATCCATGCGACTTTCATCCAACCGGTAGGCCTTCTTCATGCGGGTGTAGCCATCACTGGCCATTGTCGCCGACTTCAGCAGGTCGCCGTCAATCTCGTTCTCCCATTGGGCGTTGAGCAGCATCAACGTGCCCAGCGCGGCGTACAACGACGCCAACCGCTCATCGGAGGCGTCGTCCTGCTCCTGCTTCAGCGTCCACTCAAACGCCTTCGTCGCGATCTTCACGTCGCTATGAAACAAGTTCTCCTTCTCCTCGACGCCGAAGTCGATCGCGACGGTGACCGTCAGACTCGCACGCAGCATGCGCATCCACGGCCGGATCGTGAGATCATCCATTGACTTCAACCGGTCCACCACCGCCCGCGCTTCGGCGTATTCCTCCCGCGCCAAGGCGTTGTGGAATTCCATCAGCGCAGCTGTCGGTTCCGGCGCAACCCGCACCGAATCGTCGTCCGTGTCGCCGGTCCAACCGCTCTCGGCGGACTGCGTCGCGGCTGCCACGCCAAGCAGTAACAACACCAGTAGCGGCAGGATCAGCAGAATACGTGTAAGGATTCGTTTCATGGGCGTGAAGATAATGCTTGCCGAACGAGATGGAACCCCCGGAACAGGCTCAGAAGGGTACGATGGGGAACTCGGAAGACAGGGGACCGTGAGTAATGGACTAGGGTACGGGTTGGACAGGGTACGGTGAACCCGCGTTGGCAAGCCAACACGGGCAAGAGCAGGTCTCCGGTTGATAACCCGCGTCTGCAAGCAGACACGGGCACCTTCCTTTGCAAACACAGGCTTCAGCGGTTGTTGCTACCGCCGACCGCAGCCCGCAGTCCTCAGCCAATTTCTAGTCCAACCGCCCTGCCACATTCCAATGGAATTTCGCCAACGCGACATCGGTGCCGAGCCACAGGTAGTCGCCCTCGCCGATGACTTCGTACACCGTGTTCCCTGGCAGGCCTTCCTTCGTCGTGTAGACAATCGCATCACCCTGAGTCGGGTCGAACTTGACCAGGCCGCGATCCGTGCCCAACCAGAAATAGCCGCCGTGAAAATCAATGGAGAGAACGTATCCGTCATGCCAGAGATGGTTGAACGCCTGTTGCCAGGTGCCGTTGGGCGTGCGCCACGCGATCCCCTGCTTGTCGCCAATCGCAACAAAGCCCTGTTCCGCCCACAACGCCAACGGATCGGTACCCGCGCCGACGGTGGTCGTCACGTCGATCTCGGTCCACGGACCGTTCTTCGCCTTCTTGACGAGGAAGCTCGGGCCGGACGCGTACAACGTATCCCCGAACGCCGCGAGCTGGCTCCACATGCCCACCGCGAACGCCTTCTCGGTTTCCTTGTCCGGACGGATCACCTCGGCGGTCTTCTTGTTGACAAACGCCATGCCGTACCGGGTGGCGACCCACGCACCGCCTTTCATCGGCTGCACGTCCTTGATCCGTTCGCTGGGGAGGCCGTCGGTTTTGCGCAGCAGGCGGAACCGCTTGCCATTGCCGAACATCAACCCGTGGTTGGTCGCGATCCAGAGGGTGCCGTCCTTGTCCACCTGCATCGCCTGGACATCACCCTCTTCCAGCCCCCACGCGATCGCGGGATCGTAGAAATACCACTTCTCGTCCTTTTCCTTGCGGGTCCGTTTCCACAACCAGCCGCCGTCATAGCTCAGCTGGCCCGCTGCCCAGATGGTGGAATCCGTCACCACCAACCCCGGACTCGGCCCAACACCCTGCGGGTAGAGTTGTAGCGTTGGCGAATACTTGTCGATGATGCCGACGCCCAGGCCCAGCCACGCGTAGAATGCCTTGTTCCAATCGGTCGCGATGCCGCCGTCGTACTTCCATTCCTGATTGCGGAAGCTGAGCGAGTTATCGTTGATGTCGAGGACGTACTGGTACGGCGTGATCAGACCCGGATCCGGGTCGACACGTTTGCGGGACTGCCGTTCCATCCGCTCCATGGTGGTCCCGTCCGGCGACTTGTACTCCCAGTAATCGACACCAGTATCACGCACCACCCAGCCGTCCGGCAACAGCACCCAGACATCCTGCGTCAACGGATCCTCCCGCACCTTCGTCGGGTTGTTGAGGAAAATCGCATCGGTTAACGGACCCGGCACACTGAACCACGGATCGAGCCAGGTCTCTTTTGTGCGGCTCCAGCGTAAAATGCCTTCTGTGGTCGCGATGTAGACCGTGTTCTTGCCAATCTCGAAGTCGACGTAGGTGCGCAGATCCGGCCACGCGACCCAGTCACCTTCCATGAACCGTTGCCGCGCGGAGGCGTCCGGCACAAACGCGGTCAAGACAAATACTAGCAGGAAAAACAGCACAGCAGTGGATGGACAGCGGACGGAACCGGGATTCGATGCGCGCACGGTGGTGATCCTGTGCTGGTGAACGATTGAGTGGACCCCTGAGTGTTGTAGAATATACGCCTGGCCCGGTGACGAAGTTGCCGACCGAGCGCTCGGGCGGGAAAATGGTAGATGGTAAGTGGTAATCGGTACACGGTGGTCGGTTGCCCGTGGTTGGTGCCTGGCGGTACCGAGCTACACACAAACAGCGACCGCAGCGGCGTAATCGCCGTCATGCGTAATGGATACCTGCAGCGTGGGATGGTTGTGACGGGCGGCGGCGGCATCGGTCAACCGAACCGTCGGCGCGCCCTTGTCGTTGCGCAGGATGACGACCTCGCGGAAGGTCAGCTGTTCGCCGAACCCGCAGCCCAGCGCCTTGGCGACGGCTTCTTTCGCCGCCCAACGGCCGGCCAGCCGTAACGCACGCCTCGGCCCCGGCGGAACCAAAGCCAGCTCTTGCTCCGTGAAGATACGACGCAACAGCGGATCATCCTCGCCGGTGTGGTCCGTGAAGCGGTTGACGTGCACAATATCAAGGCCGATTTGCATGGGTCCGCTCAGCCTAATCCAACTTGACGCGACCCTCAAGGGCGCGGGTCAGGGTTAAATCGTCCGCGTTCTCAAGGTCCGCGCCGACCGGGATGCCACGCGCGATCCGGGTGACATTAATCCCTTTCGGCTGCAGGATCCTGGAGAGATAGTACGCGGTTTGTTCACCCTCGGGCGTCGGATTGGTCGCGACGATGATTTCCTCAATCCCTTCCGGCTCAAGCCGTGCGACCAGGCCGCTGATGTTGATGTCCTCCGGCCCGACACCTTCCAGCGGCGCGAGCACGCCCCCGAGCACATGATATTTCCCCGGAAACACTCCGCCCTTTTCCAGCGCGATGACGTCCGTCGGCTGTTCGACGACACACACCACCTTGCCCGGCCGCTTGCGGTCGTTGCAGATGTGGCACGGGTCGGTGTCGCTGATAAATCCGCAGGTCGAACAGATCTTCACCTTGTCCTTGACGTCAATCACCGCGCGTGCCA
The DNA here is from genome assembly GCA_020444425.1 of bacterium. GTDB lineage: Bacteria > Electryoneota > Electryoneia > Electryoneales > Electryoneaceae > BMS3BBIN04. The sequence continues at coordinate 6,567 of JAHLLB010000071.1, forward strand.
GCCGCGCGACATCGTCACGCTGCGACTTGAGCAGGTGCATCGCCATCCGTAACGCCGATTTCTTGCCCACACCGGGCATCCGCGACAGTTCGGTCTGCAACGCGATCACCGCCGGGGGTAAAGAAGAAGCCACAAAACCTCGAGTGTTTCAGGGGTGGAAAATCCCGACCAGCGCTTTTGCGGTCAGGGCGAACGCAACAAACAAGATCAGCTTAGCCCTGCTGGCAAAGCCATCAGGGGCACATCCGCGCCTGAACTGATTCTGAGAGGGTGTCATGGTATTTCTCACAACTCAGAGCTCTCCGCTCTCCGCTGATCTTAAAACCCCATTCCCGGCGGCAGCATGCCCTGCAACGGACCGGTCACCTTGGCCATGTGTTCGCTGGCAGCGTCGGACGCCTTGCGCAGCGCTTCGTTGGTCGCGGCCAACACCAGGTCTTCCAGCATTTCGACATCGTCCGGATCGACAGCGTCCGGCTTGATCTCGATTGACAGCAGCTCCTGCTTGCCGTTGGCGGTGACTGTCACCATTCCGCCGCCCGAGCTGGCGCTGACTTCAAGTTCAGCCAATTCTTCCTGCGCCCGTGCCATGTCCTGCTGCATCTTCTTGACCTGCTTCATCATGCCGGACATGTTGCCCATGTTCTTCATCCTTTATGTTCTCCGTTAGGTTTGAGTCCTGAGTCCTGAGTCCTGAGTCCTGAGTCCTGAGTCCTGAGTCCTGAGTC
>JAHLLB010000020.1 GCA_020444425.1 bacterium
AAAGTCGAAAGTCGAAAGTCGAAAGTCGAAAGTCGAAAGTCGAAAGTCGAAAGTATTATAGATAAATAAGTTGGGGACATTTACTCCGTAAGTGTCCCCAACGATCATTTTTCCGTCTGATACATCTTCTGCATCTGTTGCGTCTGTTACATATTTTGCATCTGTTGCTTCTTTTGCTTCTTTTGCGTCTTTTGCATCTGTTGCTTCTTTTGCTTCCAAAGCACCCGTTTCACATCCAGAGGCCCCCATGTCAGCGATCACCCTCTCCCCCATCGGTGTTGTCCGTTCGCCGTTCACCGATCCGCAGACCACGCCGAAACAGCCGCGTTTCTCACCGGACACCGAAGCCGAGATCCACATTGACGAACCGTGGCGCGAGGGGTTGACCGACCTTGTAGCTTTTACCCGCATCTGGGTGTTGAGTTGGCTGGACCGTCCCGGGTTTGATCTGACGATGATGCCGCTGCCGCCATGGGACACCAAACCGCACGGGGTGTTCGCGGGACGGTCGCCCGTGCGTCCAAACAGCATCGGCATGTCGAACGTGGAGTTGATGAGTGTGGACCGGGAGAATGGGGTGATCCGGATTCGCGGCATTGACCTGCTGGACGGCACGCCTGTTCTGGACATCAAGCCGTACGCCGCCCGGATCGACGCTCACCCGGACGCCGGCGACGGTTGGTTCGAAACAGCGCCGGGCCGCACCGAAACATGGAAGTGACGCCGGGGCAGCCGATCTCAGTGCGCTGGTAGAGAAGATGGAGAGATCGAACGCCATGCTCAATCCAGCAAGCATGACGTTCGCTCCGCCCCCCTGGGACATGTGCACAAAAATTGGGCTATTGCGCGGCTTTGCGCACCTTCGCTGGTTTCACATCTCTCCACATGCCGTTCTGCTTCGCCATCGCTTTCTTCTGGAGATCGGCGTAATGCTCGACGTATTCGGGCATGTGTTCGGTGTCGACTTCAGCCAACCCCATGCTGACCAGTTCGGCCCCGAAATCCTTGCGCTTCGGGCCATATTCAACGGTCGCGAAGGGCAATCCATCCTCACCATAAACGATGCCGGCGGCGGTGTTGTCTTTGGTCCACGAGAAGAACGCGACGCGTTGCCCTTCCAGCGCCTTCTGGGCATACTGGAACGCCTTCTGGCCGTAGGGATCGTCAAGGTCAGCTGCACGCACTCCGACTATCCGGGCTTTCCAGCCGCCTTCCAGTTCGACGATGTCGCCGCGATGGACTTTCACGATGGTGCGTTGGTTTGCGAGGACGGCGTGTGTGGAGAGCAGAAGCAGTAGCATGCACACAGCCAGAACAACTGTACGTTTCATGATTCCCCCGAAAATCTGCTTGCGCCTGCACCACCCACGTCTTGAATACGAGTTAGCGTGTGAAAAAGTTTCACAAACCCCTGAAACTGTGCTCCAGGGGCCGGGTTGCACGAGAACGAAAGGTGCCGTTCAGTCGATTCCAGCTTGAATCGTCCGAACGGCACCGAATCTCAATAACCGGATCGTGCTACCGGATATCTTCCTCAATGTTGATCATGCCATCATCGGTCGACAGGTTGATCGGCACGCCGCCACCATTGCGCAGGATACGCGCGGTGAATTGATCGCCACGCTCCTGTTGTTCATCGACAGGGAAGTCGCAGTGGAATTCGTGCTCGCCGTCGTAATCGTCGATCGCAACATCAATGGTCGCGGCGAGGGACTCGTACAACTCGACGCTGATCGGTCCGGTGCCGCTGTGCAGTGCGAGACCCGTCAACTCGCCTGTACCGAGGTATCGCAGGGACACTCCGCCGGTGTCGGTGCCGGCCCGCAGCTTACCGCTCAGGTCACGAACATCAATCCCACCGGTGTGAGTTTCTGCGACCAGGTTGTCGTGATGACCACGTATTTGCAGCCCACCAGTGGACAACATCACGTCCAGCTCGCCGTAGGTGTTTTCGATCTCGGCGCCGCCGGTGCTGGTCTGGACGGACGAGTGGCTGGTAAGGCGCACATCCCGAATCGACACGCCGCCGGTCGAGGTGCGCACGTTCAGCGTCCCTTCGACATCACGCAGGGCGACGCCGCCGGTCTTGGTCAAGAGCTCGAAATCGCCGCTGCAGTTGTTCACGTGGATGCCGCCGGTATCGGACTCATAATGGAGCGGGCCTGTGTAGTCATGAGCGTCAAGTCCGCCGGTCAACACCTGCGCGTCAACCATCGCACCCTCCGGCACGGTCACCTTCAAATCGAGGTACCAGGGACGGTGGTTCCAGTTGACCAGCTTCCGTTCGCCGGCAATTTCCCAGCTTTTCTTTCCGGTGTCGACGTCGATGTCAACCCGTTTCGACCAGGTCTTGACATCCTTTTCGCTGGCATGCTTGATGCCGCCGAGGGTGAACTCTAGGGTTGCCTGGTCAGTGTCGCCGCTGACCAGCTCGACGTTGCCGGTAAACTCTCGAATCAGCAACGCTGTATTTTCACCGAAAGTGTCGGTCATTACGGCGACGGCAACCGGCTCGCCGTCATCATCTTCAGTGAATGTCCAATCCAGATCCTTAGCCAGGACCGTCGAGCAGGACACAACCAGCGTCAGGACAAGTAGCAGGGTCAGACGTTGTACCATTGTGGATCTCCGGGAACGGGTTTCGCGCGTCGGCCGGGGGGTGCCGTTGCACGTGGGCACAGTTTCATCTCACTGGTTAAGACGCAAACAGCCGGGACAGGGTTACAGTTTGGGAATGGTTTGCCCAGCTGATAAATCTCTCCGGGAATAGTTAGGAATGCCAAATACAGTGGGTCGTCAGCTGTATATTTCAGCGACTCATGCACCGTGACCACAGAGGCATCTGATGAAGTTTGAGCTTGACAGCTACCTGATCAGCCGGCCGGAAAAATTCCGGGAAGCGGCACGTGAAATCTTCCAGTTCATTCAAGCACGCGCGGGAAGCCTGCAACCGGAGATTTCCGGTGATTTGATTGGCTGGGGCCGGGATCAGAACGACTGGTTCCTGCTCAGCCTCAGTGTGCGCAAGGGTGGTGTGATGCTGTACTGCGCCGCTCGAGTGCTGGACCCGTATGACGACATCCTGCGCAGCCGACGCACCGGCATGACCTGCGTCAAACTCAGCCGATTGGGAACGTTGGATGAACAGGTGCTGGACGACATCGTGACCAAGGCGTTCAACCCACCCGCAGACGGAAAAGAACACGCCGGCAAGGCCTACGCCGAACGGGCCGCGTCGAAGAAGCAGTTGACCGATTTCGACGCCTACCTCGCTGACAAGCCGGAGAAAACACACGATCTCGCTCGCAAGCTGTACACGTTAATCCGGTCGAAAATCGGCGAGGAACCGTACGCCTACGATGACCACATCCTCGGCTTCGGGCGGCGGGATGACGGCTGGTACAAAGTGTTGATGGCCGCGCGGGCATCCGGAGTGATGCTTTACACGTCAGGCAGGATTCTCGATCGTCACGCAGATTTGATCAAGAAGTCGTGGCGAACGGGCAAGAGCTGCCTCAAGCTGACCCGTTGGGATCAGTTGCCGGAGAGCGTCATCGAGGATATCGTCGATCAATCACTGGCGAGCTAGCGGCGGGAACAGGGCATAATACGACCGGAACGTGTCAGGTCTCGTTCAGCACTTCGTTGATGCTGTCGACGAGAGATTTCAGGGTGATGGGTTTGTTGATGAACCGGATTCCATCGTCCAGAATCCCGTGATAGGAGATGATGTCGTTGTCGTAGCCGGACATGAAAATGACCTTCAGCCCGTCATTGAATTGCTTCAACGTCTTGTATAAATCACTCCCGTTCAGTCCCGGCATGATCACATCAGTCAACAGCAGGTCGATCTGGCTTCCCTGCTCCTCGTAGATCTGGATCGCCTTTTCTCCACTTTCGGCCGGATAAACGGTGTGGCCTTGAAATTCCAGCATTTTCTTCGTCGTGCTGCGCACATCGTCCTGGTCTTCCACGAGCAGGATGGATGCTGACGGTTGTTGAGCGGCAGATTCTACGAATGATACGGTCTGCATTTCAGGCTCTGCTTCCACAGCCGGGAAGTAGATTTTGAACACGGTCCCGGTTTTTGGTTCGCTGTACACCCAGATGTGTCCATTGTGTTGCTTGACGATTCCATAAACCGTGGACAAACCCAGTCCGGACCCCTGCCCGACTTCCTTGGTGGTAAAAAACGGATCGAAGATTCTCGCCTTGGTTTCCTCATCCATTCCTTCGCCGGTGTCGCTGACGGTCAGCAACGTGTAGGTGCCCGGTTCGATTTCGGCGTGAATTCCAGCGGATTCCGTGTCAATCTGCTCGGTTCTGGTCTCGATCGAGATCCGACCCCCATTCGGCATGGCGTCCTGCGCGTTGATCGACAAATTCATCAGGATTTGCTCGACCTGGGGTTTGTCCACTCGGATCATCATGATATGTTCATCGTACGAGAACTCGAGCTCGATGTTTTCACGGATTGTGCGAAGCAGAATCGTTTCAAAATCCTGGATCAACGTGTTCAGATTCACCAGTGCGATACTCAGCACCTGTTTCCGGCTGTAGGCTAGCAGTTTCCGTGTCAGATCCGCCGCCTTTGTCGCGGTGATGTTGATTTCCCGGATATCGTCGTAGAATGGACTGTCCGGATCCATTGACATCAGCGCCATTTCAGAATTTCCGATGATCGGGGTCAACAAATTGTTGAAATCGTGCGCGATCCCGCCGGCCAGGTGGCCAATGGATTCAATTTTCTGGGATTGCAGCAGTTGTCGTTCAAGTTCTTTCTGGTTCGTGATGTCACGCAGGATGCCGAGAACTGCGATACCGTCTCGATAGTCAATTTCAGAAACGGATACCTGCACTTCGCGTCGTGATCCATCTTTATGTAATATGGTGAACTCATACATATCAGATGTTCTTTCTCCTTTTTCTCTCGTTTTGATTCGACTTTCAATCATCGGCCGATCCTTGGGATCGACATAGTCCATGAAGGAAAAATCCGGTTTGTTGACATCACTTATGGTTACACCTGTTAGCTGAGTAAATTTTTGATTGATGATATCAAACTTATTGTTGTAGAGAATATAGATAGCGTCATTTGATTGTTCAATAATGGTTCGTAATTTCATTTCACTTGTGCGAAGAGCGGATTCAATCTGCATGCGCTTGGTCACATCGCGGACAAATTCCACAACTCCGATAATCTCACCGGATTCACGGACAATCGGGTAACTGAACACTTCAAACCAGTCGTGCTTCGTTCCGGGGACTCCACGGACAATTGATGTTTCCGTTTTCTTTGATATCATGCACCGTCGCGTCGCACAACCCTCGACTTCTTGCGTACCAGTAAAACATGTCGCACAGCGTTTGCCAGTCAAGGCCGATTCATTCTTATACCACTCCTGCATCGTTCCATTGACCCACAACACCGTCAAATTGGTGTCAAGCACCATGATACCGTCCTGAATGCTTTCGTAGATATTGGTCAGGAAGGCTTCATTATCCTGTAACCGCTTCTGTAACTGGTATTCCTCGGTAACGTCACGGAAGACCAGCACCACTCCTTCGAGGCTGCCATCCATCGCACGAATGGGAGCGGCGGAATCGGCGATCTGATACTCTTTTCCACCCTTCGCAATCAACTTGGTATGGTTGTTCAAACCGATGATATCGTTCTTCTCCAGGACGGCCTGTACCGGATTATCAGCGGGCTTGCGTGTGATCGCGTGGATGATGTTGAACACGTCTTCCAGCGGCTTGCCGTCTGCTTCGGCCTGGGTCCATCCGGTCAGCGTTTCCGCGACTGGGTTCATGCGGGTAACCCGGCCCTCGGTGTCCGTGGTGATGACGGCGTCCCCGATCGACATCAGCGTGGTGCGCAGGTTCTGTTCGTTGTGGAACAGCTCGCGCCTGGATTGATTGGTGCGGACCAGCCCGTAGGTGACGCCGACCAGCGCCGTCGCGAGCATCAGGAACGCTGCGCCCAGATTCCAGATCAAGGTCTTGTACTGACGGTAAAACGTAACCGGCCCAAACAGGACTTCCGAATCGTCCGGCAGTTGGGACTCGGAAATGTTGAATTCTCTTAGTTGGCGGTAATCAAACTGGTAAGCCGTCGGTGTTTCATAGCGGACGGGAATATCCCCTGCGGGAGTGCCGGCAAGAACCTCTTGCGCGATCTCCGCGACAGCCAGCCCCATGTCGTACCCGTCCACCAGCAGGCCGCCGACGATCCCGTGTCCGAGTTCGAAGTTCCACGTGCCATAGACCGGTACCGCGGAGTTGTCACAGATCAGTCGTGTCCCCTCATCAAACTCGAAGAACTGGCCCTTGTTGTCTCGCGTAAACAGCGTGTGCAGGACGACTGTGTTAGGATCCAGATTTTGGAGGCGGTCGATCAGTTCGTGGATGGTAACGTCGGAGATCTGCTCGATTTCCGGAAGTTCATCGCCAATTTCACGAACGATCCGATCTACTTCCTCCTGGATCCGCTTACCGGTGTTCGTCATGTCGGAGATCACCAGGGTGCGGTTGACACTTGGATGTAACCGCTTAATTAATTTGAAATTATCGATTAGATTGACTTCCTCGCTGATGCCCGTGGCGTTTTTAAGCCTGTACATGTCATTAAAGGTGAGGTAGTTCACGCCGCAACAGACCAGTGGTGCATCACCGAAGATTTGCTCACCGTACGACTTGTAGAATTCAAAGGCGAGATTGTCCGTCGTGATCACGACGTCGTAGTGGGTCTTGCGATGTTTGGCGATCAGAATGTTGCGCAGCAGAACCTGGTAGTCACTGCCGACGTGCCGCTTGCTGTCCATGTACTCAATGTGCAGGCTGACACTGTCGGAGGCGAGCCCGTCAATCAGGGCTTCCGTGATCTGGTCCGTCCACAAGTAGCCTTCATGGTAGGAGTTCAGCAGCAGGACACGTTTATTCGAGGTTGTTTCCTCGGGTGCGGGCCGTTTTTCCTGGCCAATAACTGTTCCGGTCTGCCAGAACAGCAGCAGAAACAGCAGATAGAGGGTTGTAAATCGAAACCACTCGGGCATCAGCATGACCCTTTGACCAAGATTCAAGATCGGATTTTGGCCAGAATCGATCCAGAATCGATTCAGTTCGTACTTGAAGTGAATATCGGATGAGCTCAGCTCTCGCCGTACTTATGATTCTTCTTATCCGCATTACGGTTTTTGCAAGGTAGTCAAGTCGCTCGTGGTGCGCAAGTACTTTCTTATGCGTCAGTTGGGGAATTTGTGCGGGTCTGCCGTATTGATCACGAATGCTTACGGGTTCTTGCTGGCTTGTCACATTCCTGAAATGTGACGCGGGGCACAGCAGTCGAGTATCAGGGAAGTTGCAGCGTTTCTGGAAACCAGATCAGGCCTGTTTCTTGCTCAGGAATTGTTATCAGTCAGGGTTGTCCTGAAATGAAACTGATGGTTCCTATCACTAGATGTCAGAATTGGGAGATCCAGACTCAGAGAGAGGGATCAGTTTTTGGCTTGCAACTCCATAGATTTTTATGTAAATATCAGCTTCAGTATCAGATATAGAAGTTATCCAACGTTTCGGCACAAAGTGGGTGCGCAACCGTTGAGCAACATCCAGTTCCGTGCCGCACTTCCTTGACAGGAACGACATGAAGCTTCGCTCAAAAACAGTTCTGCTTGCGTTTCTGCTCGGTCTGTTGATATGGATCATCGACGGAACTGTAGATTATTTAGCCTTTTACGAAGGTTCCTGGTGGGAGGTCGTGTTCCTCGAGGCCAGAGGCAGTGAACTGTTTGACCGCTTGTTTGATGTCTTCCTCGTTGTCGGAATTGGCTTGTATTTTGGCCGTTTCCTCGAATCCTACTTTGCCAGCAAAGAAGAAGCCCTGCAAAGCCAGACCCGTTACAACAATCTGCACAACAACATGCTGGACGCGATGATACTCACTGATCAGGATCGCAATCTGCGGCAGGGCAACGGAGCATTTACGCAGTTGTTCGGTTATGAACCAGACGAGTATGTCGGGCAGAATATTCGGATCCTGTACAACAACGAAGCACAGTATCAGGAAATTGGTAAGAGAATTAGCCGGGCAGAGGGGCCGACTGAGCTGTTGGAAACAATCATTTTTCGCAAGAAGGACAGGTCAACCTTCCCTGGTGAAGTGAGCATTTTCTCCGAGCATGATGAACAGGGGCTGCTGGTCTCGTCGGTCGGTGTAATCCGCGACATATCGGAGCGTGTCGAATTCGAGCACAAGATCAGCCACTTGAACAGCGTCTTGTTCGCAATCCGGCAAATCGACCAGCTGATCACGCGTGTCAAGGATCCGAATCAGCTGCTAGACAAATCGTGTGAAATCCTCGAGAACAGCCGCAGCTACAAAAGCGTATGGATCGTTCGCGTTGACGCTGATGGCAACGCAATCCACGTATCCGGTCGAAGCAGCGAGCCCAATTTCAAGTCACGTTACGAAGAAATCCTCGGCACCAATTTGCCGAGCTGCGCCAACCGGGCGTTCAGCGCCAAATCGATGGTCAACATCAGCGCCAATCCCGATATCTGTCAGCTGTGCAGGTTGCGGAAGGACAAGAATTCGCACTGCACTACGGCCTTGCGTGTTCAATATGAGGACATGACGCACGCGATCATGGTATTGGCCGGCCCGGAGAAGTACATCCACACCGAGGAAGAAACCGAACTGATCAAGGAATTGGCGGACGACATCGCGTACGCCATGCACATGATCGAGGTGGAGCGAAGGCGTGCGGAATCGGAAGAACAGGCTCGAGTGGCGCAGAATCGCCTTCAGAGCTTGTTTGGCGTCATGCCGGTTGGCGTGGGCATGATCGACTATGAACGGAATATCATCGAGGTCAACGACTACATCACGCGCGAGTTCGGCTACACTCGTGAAGAATTGATCGGCAAGAACACGCACGATCTCTACATCAACGAGGACGAATACAACCGGGTCCGAGTCGAGATCAACGAAAAGATCGACCGGCACGGGTTCGGTTCTTTGCAGACCTACTGGAAGCACAAAAATGGAAACGCTGTTCCCATTCTCCTAGCCTCACGTTGGATCAACCCGGAGGATCATAGCCAGGGTTCGACGTTCTCCGTGCTGGACATCTCGGATCGTCTCGCGGACGCTGAAGAGCGGGAGAAACTACGTGTTCAAGTCCATCAAGCACAGAAGATGGAGGCGATCGGGCGTTTAGCCGGCGGCGTTGCGCATGACTTCAACAACATGCTGAGTGTCATCCTCGGCAATGTCGAAATTGTGCTGGATACCATCCCTGAAGGTTTGGACGTCGAGGTCGAGCTGTCTGAGATTCAACAGGCCGCGGAACGCTCGGCGGCGTTGACCCGTCAGCTGCTGATGTTTTCACGCAAACAGATTTCATCCCCGCGCACGATCAACCTGAACGAGATCATCTACAATCAGTCGCAGATGCTGATCCGGCTGATTGGTGAGAATATCAAGTTCGAGTTCCAGGCCGAGCCGGAGCTTAGAAATATCTTCCTCGACCCGGCGCAGGCGGACCAAATCTTCGCCAACCTGTCGGTGAACGCCCGTGACGCGATCAACGGCACCGGTGAAATCCGGGTCCGGACTCGCAACGTCACATTGGACGAAAAGGTCGGTGGGATTCAGCCGGTACCCCTGGAGGGCCAATTCGTCGAAGTGATGTTCTCGGACAACGGCTCCGGGATGGACCGGGAGACTGCCGCGCGGATTTTTGAGCCATTCTTCACGACAAAAGACCTCGAGTCCGGCACCGGTCTTGGACTGGCGACGGTGTACGGCATTGTATCGCAGGCCAAGGGCGGTGTACGAGTGGTCAGCCATCCCGATCGCGGAACTACCTTCTACCTCTACTTCCCGATGGTTGAGGAGGAAGCTGTCCCATTGATAAAGGAACCGGAGTCGATTCAACGTGCCACTCCGGCCGCAGTGCTGGTGGTCGAGGATGAGGAAAAGGTTCGCAATCTGGCGTGCCGTTTACTCGAACAGTGCGGTCACAAGGTGTACAGTGCCGCGCTGCCAAGTACGGCGTTGAAAATTGTCGAGCAGCACGGTTCTGAAATCGAGCTTGTGCTTACCGACGTGATCATGCCGGAGATGAACGGACGAGACCTGGTTATGGAAATCATGAAGAAGTTTCCACTGGTCCGAACACTCTACATGTCCGCATTTGAGGCGGAAACCATCGCGCATGAAGGCGTGTTGGATCCCGGCGTCCCCTTCCTGCCGAAACCCTTCACCATCAACGAGTTTAAGACGAAGGTCGTCGAAGCGTTGAATGATGAAGTTCAGCCTCTCACCTCATAGGTCATCCAGGTCAGGTCACTGACCTCCCGTGGAGTCCGTGATTCTCTTCACTCATGAGCTGACCCGTTTCAGGGTTGTATACTCCTGCCGCTGACGAAGGATAGATCTGGAGGGCTGACCATGTACACTGTCGTGTTGCTCCGTCATGGCGAATCGGTCTGGAACAAGGAAAACCGGTTTACTGGTTGGACCGATGTCACGCTGTCGGAAAAAGGGATTGAAGAAGCAAAGGCCGCCGGCCGCACGCTGGCTGAAAATGGATACGATTTCGACGTCGTTTACACCTCCGTGTTGCAGCGCGCGCTGCTGACCACCCACTACGCGTTGACGGAGATGGACCGTCTCTGGCTCCCGATGCACAAGCACTGGCGTCTCAACGAACGCCATTACGGTGCGTTGCAAGGGCTGAACAAGGCCGAGATGGCGGCAAAGTACGGCGACGAACAGGTTCACATCTGGCGGCGCAGTTACGACACCCGTCCCCCGGCGTTGGAATGGGACGATGAGCGCAATCCGCGCAACGACCGCCGCTACACCGACCTGACGGACGAACAGATCCCGCTGGCCGAGTGCCTCAAGGATACCGTTGATCGCTTTGTGCCATACTGGCAGGACACGTTGGCGCCGGCGATCAAGTCGGGCAAGCGCGTGCTGATTTCCGCTCATGGGAACAGCTTGCGGGCGCTGGTCAAGTACCTCGACAAGATCAGTGACGATGAGATCACCGGGTTGAACATTCCGACCGGGATTCCGCTGGTATATACGCTGGACGAGAACCTGGAGCCGACCGAACACTTCTACCTCGGTGACGCGGATGCAGTGAAGAAGGCGCAGGCCGCCGTTGCCGCCCAGGGCAAGGCGAAGTAATCCTGTAGCATTCCGCACGCAACTCTACCCTCGATCGATTTCGGATCGGGGGTTTCGTCTCTCCAAGCGGTTGTTTTCCACGGGCATTACCGGGTTCCCGCAACTCCCCCGCTCGGGTCTCGTGATTCCGTTCAAGTTGTCTTACATTAGCGGTGTGCTACTCTAGCAGCCGTCGATGGTTATGGCGGCAATTCCAGAGATCCTGTACCACGGCAGGCCATGATCCCGATTGACCCGGCACAGGCTGGCAATGTGGGACTGATCCAATTGGCGGATCAGACCTATACGACGATTCAGTCCGCGTTTTCGCGGTTGATTCGGTCGCTGGAGCTGGCGGCTGCCGCAACGGAACGGTACTCGGAGTATGAACGCGCAGAGATGTCCGTCGCGTCCGAATTCTGGAAATCCCGCCAGGAACGGTTCAACGCCATCCTTGCCGCCAACGAGCGCCTGCGGCACTCGATGCTCGATCGGCTGAACGATACCCTGCCACCGAACCGTGCGATTCTGCGCTTCAGTCTCGAACGTCTGAACAACGATTTCTTCCAGCTGTTTTCCGAATACGGACCGGACCGTCTCGACGTGCTCGGCACGGTCATCTCTTCGTACAACCAGCAGGATCCAGCGGTCAACTTGAATCTGCTCGATCATGTGTTGAAGGGTGCGCCGAACTTTTACGTGCCCTTGATGCTGAAGGGATCGTTGCTGCTGGAGTCGGGTATTTCTATATCCGAAGCGCCGGCATTGCTCGAACGAGCGGCTGACAACCCGCCGAAGGTCGACAATCCGAACCGGTACCGCATCCTCGCATTGGAATTGCTCGGGGAAGCGCTGGTGCGCAACAAACGGGAAAGCGACGCCGCCCATGCCTACCGCCGTGCGCACAAGCTCGACCTCGAAAACCCATTGTTCCATTACCACACCGCCCGCGCCCTCGCCCATGGACGGAAATCATCGGACGCCCTCGAGGCCTTTGACCGGGCAGTGCTTGTTGATTCTTCCTACTACCCGTTGGCGCTGCTGGACGACAGCTTCGAGGTGATCAGGGATGAGATCAAAGACCGTTTGACAGATCGCACGCTGCAGTGGGCTGACACCATCGAGTCGGTGTTGCGGATGGCGGACACGGTTCACGTGATCGCGGAAGATTATGGCCTAATCGACCATCCAACCGTCGCCCGTGGATCGCAGGAACTGATCCAGATCAAGGACCGCGCCAGCACACCATCGTACACCATGTACCGTGAATTGGGGTTGGTGGTATTGCCGGAATGGATCAAGAGCTGGGTCGGGCATGTGCAGGACACGCTGCAGAATTCACTGAAAGCCCGGTACGAATCCATCCAGGCGTACAACCACGCGCTGCTCGACACGGTAAAAGATTATCGCAAAAATTGGATAAAAACCTGGGGCATCGGCTGGTTTGTGGTCGGTTTCCTGCTGATGGTGGTCCTCGTGCTGGCCCGGCAGCCCGTACTCGCCGCAATCTACTTCTACGTGATGTGGATCCTGTCCGGCTACATCCTGCGGCTGTTCCTCGACAGCCGGAAACGTTCCCAGCTGCTTGATCAACGTAAAAACCCCGCCATGCTGCAACCGGTTGAGGACGACATCGACCTCATCGGGCGCATTCGTACCGAGATGCTGGTGCTGTTGGAGAAGGAAACGGAAATCGAACAGGAGTTGTAACGAACGTCGGGCGGCGTCTAGTCCTCGGGCGCGGCCGGCAGATACACAGTGAACGTGCTGCCTTCCCCATCGGAACTTTCCAGATCAACCCACCCGCCGTGCTGCTTTACGATGCTGTGCACATTCGGCAGGCCGAGGCCCGTGCCCTTGCCGGTGGATTTTGTCGTGAAGAACGGTTCGAAGATACGATCCTGCACATCGCGTGGGATACCAACGCCAGTATCAGACACGGCAATCAGCAGGTACGTTCCCGGATCCACTCCTGCCTGCGGAAGTTCACTTGGTGTCAGGAAATTCCGCCGTTGCACGACAACGGACAGTGTTCCACCTTCTGGCATCGCGTCGCGAGCGTTGACGAACAAGTTAACCAGCACCTGGCTGAGACGGTTTGCGTCACCCTTGACTGAGGGCAGGTCCGGTTCCATCTCGGTTTCGACCTGTATCCGTTCCCAGTCGGCGTGGCTGACCAGCGACATGGTTTCGTCGACCAGGTTCGCGATGTCGAGCGGATAGGGTGTGAACGGCTGCGGCTTGCTGAAGGTCAGCAGTCGGTTGATCATCGCGGCGCCCTTTTGCGTCGCCTTGATCACCGATTCCGACACGCTGCGCTGCTTGTCAGACAACGATTCGTCGTTGCGCAACACCAGCGCGTTCCCGCGGATGATGGTCAGGATGTTGTTGAAATCGTGCGCGATCCCTCCCGCGAGGCGGCCAAGCGATTCCATCCGTTGCTGATGGATGTAGCGATCCGTATGCTGCTTACGACGGCTCATGTCGTGGAGATGAACCACGCATGCGCTGCCGAAGTCTTTCAGCCGCACACGATACGCGATCAGCTGCAACTCCCGTGGCTTGCTCTTGATGGCGATTTCAGAAATGGATTCAAACGTGGACTGCGCAGCGGTTTCGAGCAACAGGTCAGGCCAGTCACCGGGGAGTTCATCGTAGACGTGCCCGAGAACCTCGTCCTCTTGAATCCCCGTCAGGTTGAGCATGCCACGATTCCACATGGCTATCCTGCCCGCCGGATCAAGAATGAACGTCGGCAGCAGTCCGCTACGCATCACCTGGTCGAGGTGTTCGGAAGATATGGGCAGCAGGTCAGTGATTGTTTTCTCCTGGCCTGTTCGGTGGTAGTTTCGTTTTACGCTGTGTTCGCCAGCCTCGCCGTCGGTTCAAGTAACGGCGTCCCCCCGGCCGAGTAAAGCACAGCGACCCATGCCAGCAGTGCGAATGGAGCCCGTGGATCGGACAGCCCAAAGGTGCATCACTGAGAGGCCCAATCGCAAGGTTTGATCGTGGATTCACGTGTACTATAATTGTCCATTCGCTCGCGGGGAACTCTTCTTGTTGAGATCGTATTTGGTCCCTTTTGCGAATTTATGTATTTTCGGAAAAGCCGCAACCGTTGGGATTTTAAGGAATTGTACGGTGTTAGGCTTACAGGGAAGCAGGTTAAAAATTTGTCGCAATGAGCGAGTGCGGAATTGGCCGTGCTCCGGAGACTCTCGACATGCAGAAAATGTACTACAGCATCAAGGAGGCGTCTGAACTACTCGACCTGCCGGCACATGTGCTCCGGTATTGGGAAACGGAGTTCAAGGAGTTGAGTCCCCGGAAGAACCGGGGTGGGAATCGAATCTATCGTGAAAATGACATCCAGCTGTTGCACGAACTGAAGGAATTACTACACGAGCGCCGATTTACCATCGAAGGCGCCCGGAATGAATTGAAACGCCGGCGATCAGACTCAACGAGTAGTGAAGACAGCGTGGATCAACGTTCACAGATCCTGCGGGAAGCGCGGCAGACGATCCGTGAGGTGCTTGAGCTGCTGGACGCGTAGGCGGATACCCGCGTTTACACGGCAGTTGGCGTTCCAGCTATCGCTGGATTGGCTGCGTCGTTTGCAGCTGAACCCGGGATGGTGCTAATAGCGCGACCGTCGATCCTCAGCGACCGGCCACCGTCACCACGAACCCGTACCGTTTGCCGCCACCTGAGCGCCCGTGCTGCTCGCTGCCGGACCGCCTCCCGTATCGCTTGCCCGGTCATCCGGATCGGCCTATCTTCATCGTCGCCTCGCGACGGATGGGAGTGGTGTCTTCCGGCGGCGGGGTGTCGTGTATTGATGGTAGTGTGAGCGCGTGAACGGGTCGCATTCGACGGATGACCTGGGCAAACGTGGCGAAGGAACATATCGGAGCGTGGCGCAGTCCGGTAGCGCACCTGACTGGGGGTCAGGGGGTCGCTGGTTCAAATCCAGTCGCTCCGACAGTTATTGTGGGTTGGCATTTGAGCCAGCCCACTTTTTTCATTGAAGTGCATTTTGCAACGTGAATCACAAGCGTTCCCGGCAGTCCATCGGCTGACACGTTGGCTGGCACACCAGCTGGCATGCCGGAACTCTGTGTCACAATTGTATCGGGTTCGGGTCGAGTGCATGAAGGCTGATCAGGCTGCCCGCAGCGTTGACCCGAAGCACACCACGTTGAACAGAAGTCTCACCCTCCCTTGACACGTCGGAAACAGAGTCAGCGTACCCTTCGCACTTCGCTTCGTTCGATGGCCATTTTTTGGAGTACACCATGACTGCCGCCAGGATTCAGCTTGTCCTGATTGTTTCGTTGCTGATTCTGTTCACCGCCTGCCAGCCTGATAACGAGTCCCGGACAGATGAGGCGAAACCGCCGGCCACGCAGTTCCTGGCGGATGCGTCCACCATGTATCAGGACTTCGTTCATGCCTGGACCGGCTCGTTTGTCAGCGACGCGTCCCACTCCTCTCAACCCGGCCGCTGGCTGGAAACCCGGCGCATCATGCCCGACAGCACCAACGGGTACTATTTGTATACGGAGGAGGGAATCGCCGGTGATGGTGAGCATGATCCAGTGACAACACGCCAACGTGTGTACCGTTTCGTGCAGCCGGACGACACGACACTGTGGGCGAGTGTATTTGTCTTCCGTCAACCGGTACGGTTCGCCGGCGCTTGGAATCATCCCGCACGTCTGGCAACGATCGAGCTGGATTCGTTGATCTACCTGCGCGGTTGCCATCTCAGCTTCAAGCAGACCGGCGCTGACCGATTCGAGGGACAGTCCATCGGAGATACCTGCCCCTGTGACAGCAACAGCGAGGCGGACTACCTCGCGAGCCGGTTTGTGCTTACGCCAACATCTCTGCTGCGGATGGACAGTGAAAAACTACGGGTCGGCGGAGCTGCGCTCAGCACACAGAGCTACACCTACCTTCGCAAGGACAGCGATTTCGCGTCTCGCTGAACTCGGATCGGAGCAACCGTCCATGAGCCCGTGCTCTGTTAGCTTCGTATGGCGAGACGGTTAGCTGCAGAGCTCAACGAGGTTGAGATCAGCTGGTGAAGTTATCCACAGGGTTATAGCATCGCGTCACAGCAAGAGTTTCGCACTTTTTCTATGGTTAGGAAACGTTAACATTTAGTTAATCGATAAATTACCAGCAAAGGCTTGCGTTCTGATACAATCATCAGATTAAACAAAGGCTGAACAGTTTGGTGAATTTACGCTAACATTCTAAAATTCCGGAGAGCATCTGAGTATTTATAGAACTCTAACGGTATTCATTTCCACAGCTCATACTCGCATGATATCCTCTTCCCGCGCCTTGAATACACCGTAGTACCGTACAAACCAGTTTAGTCACACTCATCGAGTGCCATCAGGCAACTCTCTGGAGGGAGATATGCGCAGGATTTCTCTGTTTGTCCTTGCGGTGTTGATTCTGGCGACGGCTGCATCCGCTCAGATCGTGCTGCAGGGAACCATCACGCAGGACATGACCTTGACCAGCAACAACACCTACCTGCTTCGCGGTGGTGTGTTCGTGGGCGACGATGTTAACGAAACCATCCTTGAGATTGAACCGGGAACCGTGATTTACGGTGAAGCTGCTACCTATGGTATGCTCGTGATCCGCCGTAATTCGAAGATCATTGCTAACGGCAACGCGAACGCTCCGATTGTCTTCACTTCTGACCAGGTGAACCCGAGCCGCAGCGACTGGGGCGGCCTCATCATCAACGGTCTCGCGCACCTGAATGTGCCGGGCGGCGAAGCTTTCGGTGAGGGCTCCACCGGTCTTTACGGTGGCGGCACGAACCCGAATGACGCTGATGACAGCGGTATCCTCCGTTACGTGCGCGTGGAATACGCCGGCCGTGAAATCAGCCCGGATAACGAGCTGAACGGTATCGCGTTCCAGGGCGTCGGTAACGGCACCATCGTTGAATACTGCCAGGTCCACATGAACAAGGACGACGCGTTCGAGTGGTTCGGTGGTTCTGTCAACGCGAAGTATCTCTATGCTACGGGTAACGCGGACGACACGTTTGACTGGACGGAAGGCTGGAACGGTAAGGGCCAGTTCTTCATCTGCCAGCAGTACGAAGACGACTGCGACCAGGGCATTGAAGCGGACAACAATGGTGAAAACAATGATGCGACTCCGCGCGCGCATCCGACCCTCTACAACCTGACTCTCGTCGGTGCGTGGAACCAGGATAACGGCGAGTCCGACATCGGTATGCTGCTTCGTGAAGGCACCGCCGGCAACATCTACAACGCCATCGTGTACAATTTCGGTGAAGCTGCCCTTGACATTGATCAACTCGCGACGTTCGAGAACGCCTGGGACTACAACAACAACCAGCTGAACGGCGAACTGACCGTTGATTACAGCATCTGGTACAGCAACTACGCTGAAACCACCAACGACAACGACGGTGGCCCGTTCACGGAAGAAGATTTCCTCCACACGTTGAACGCGAACAACCTGTTCAACGACCCGATGCTGACCAACCCGACCAATCCGCTGAACCCGAGCTACGCGCCGCAGGCTGGTTCCCCGGCGATCGGCAATGGCTTTGTTGCCCCGAATGACGGTTTCTTCAGCCAGGTTGACTACATCGGTGCGATGGCTCCGGATGAAAACTGGTTGTTCGGTTGGACCACCCCGGGTACTGGTGGCTTCCCGCCGGATGCCGTCACGCAGACGACGTCCCTCGTCGGCAACCGCTTCGAGCTGGTTTCGCTGTACGTCAGCCCGCTGGATCTCGCAGCGACGTCGATCTTCGACATCGACGGTCTCCAGATCGTTCTTGCCGACAACGGCGGCATCTTCTGGCCGGCCTTCAACATCAACACCATCGGCAACGTCAATCCAACCGAAGGCTACAAGGTCTTCATCGATGCAGACGCTGACTGGGAGAACACCGGTGCGCTGCTGGGCGAAGATGCAACCTACGACCTCGTCGCGGGTCCGTGGAACTTCGTCGGCTTCCCGTTCGCGGGTCCGGTGGATCTCGAAACCGCGTTGAGCGACATCCTGTCGCACGTGGTCGCAGTCCAGGATGATGATGGTAACCTCTACTGGCCGGGCGTCGGTATCTACGACCTGACCACGCTGCAGCCGGGTGCCGGCTACCAGATCATCGTTGACCAGAACGTTTCGTTCAACTTCAACGACGGCGTCCAGTGAGTCTTTTACGGACGTTGACGTGACGTGTTATCCGTTCGGCCATGTCCGGTTCTCGAAGCAGGAGACCGGGCATGAGCCGGACGTTTTCCGTTCATCAAGCAGGATGGTGGTGACTTCCCGGGGCGAGGGATGGCTGCCAGAAAGATTTTGAGGGAGAGGAGCCGGGCATGACGTTGCGGGGTTGGTTTGGCCTGTTCATCGTTGGGCTGATGCTGGTGGTGTTTGCCGGCTGTGAGGAAGCGACGGATTTGACCACACCGTGGTCGGATGAGGACATCAACGGTGGCGGTGACACCGAGGTCATCGACGGATGGCGCATGACCGCGATTTCGGTGGATGGTGAAGCGCAAACCGCCAGCGCGGTCGGCAGCCGGACAATGGTGCTGGACCCGGGCGGCAGCGGCACATTCACCGCACACGCGGACACCCGCGATCTGACGTGGTCAACCACGAACGGCTACCTGACCCTGGCCGTGCGCGACACCTTGATTGACATTTACGGCGAGCTCAAACCCAGCGGTGTCTTTGCCTACGGCACCTACACCATCCGCAACGATCTGCTCACGTACGTCTATGGTTACGGCGGCAAAACCGTTATCGAAACCTGGAGCCGCGGCATCGACTATGGTCAGGCGAACCTGCCGGAAACCAGCCACGATTTCGGCCTTGTCCCGATCAACGTGGATTCCACCTGGATGCTGCCTGTCGAAAACGTTGGCAGCGGCCCGTTGACCGTATTCGGCCTCACCTCGACCGATGACGCCATTTTCCAGGTGCCCGGCAACGTCGATGAGGTGATTGAATCCGGCCAGACCGGCTACTTCCCCATCACTTTCGCCCCCGAGAATTCGACATTCGAGTACGGTCCAGACACGGTTTACGTCGCCACCGATGACAGCGAACACCCCGAATTCATGGTCCTTGTCGAGGGCACCGGCGACCTGCCGGCCGTCGCATTTCACTTCGACCCGGTCGATCCCACCGGCGACCCGTACACGGTCAACGTTGTCTCTGTCTCCATTGATGGCGACGACCTGACACTCGGTGGCGAGGTTGGACTGTTTGACGGGGAGCTGTGCGTCGGAGCGGCAACGGTCAACGAAGACCAGTGGGACAATTCGCTTGCCATTACCGCCTGGCGCGAGAATCAGGCGTCCGAACAGCCAGGATTCATCTCCGGACATGAGATCGCGTTCCGGATCTGGGACGCAGATTCCGAGACCGAATACACCAGCGACACTGCGACGATCAACGCGGCGTTCATTTCCGGTAACGGCGCGTTCGGCAGCGGTTTCGCGTCGGTTGTCACCTTGACCATCACCACCGCAACCCAGGACTGAGTGGAAGCCATCGGTTCAGCCAAACCGGTGGATTTCATTCATGGAGGACTCCATGAAACAGCTTTTCCTTTCCATGATCCTCGTCCTGGCAGCCGGGCTGGCGTTCGCTGCTCCCACCGCGCGGATTATGGGCACTGTGAGCGATGCCGAAACGGGCGAGACGATCATTGGCGCAAACGTGGTGCTGGTCGGGATGTCGCGCGGTTCCGCGACTGACCTTGACGGCCACTTCCTCATTCTTGCTCTCGAGAGGGGGCTGTACACGGTTCAAGTTTCCGCGATCGGGTATGAAACGTACACCCTCGAAGGTGTGCAGCTGGACACCGGCCAGCGCCTGACGCTTGATATCGAACTGACAGGCTCGGCGGTGAAGTTGGAGACGGTTACCGTCACCGGCCAGTCGGAAACCGGGTCGGAAGAACGCGAGCTGGAAGAGCGGCTGGAAAACGTCACCATCACCGACGCCATCTCCGCTGAGACGATCAGCCGTTTGCCGGACCCGGACGTGGCGAACGTTGTCCGTCGCGCGACCGGTGTTTCGACACTGGGTGGCGACCCGGTCATCCGTGGCCTCGGCGCGCGTTATTCCAAGGTCACGTTGAATGCGGCACAGGTCTCCGGGACTGAACCGAACCGCAGCGCGGTCTCGTTGAACCTCTTCCCCGCCAGCGTGATGAGCCAGGTGAACGTCAGCAAGTCCTACACGCCGGACCAGTGGGGCGAGTTCGGCGGCGGCTCTGTCAACATGAATACGTGGGACATCCCGGCTGGCAACCTCAGCATCAACGCCTCGGTTTCAACCAGCTACCGTGTCGGGACAACCGGTGACGAGTTCTACAGTTACGCCGGGGGCGCGTACGACTGGCTGGCGTGGGATGACGGCGCACGCGAGATGCCGGGCGACGTTGCCAACGGCGGCCAGCTTGCACTCGGCGGCCAGTTTACAGACCGTGGCTATACGGAAGACGACATGATCCGCCTCGGCCGCCTGTTCTCCAACAACTGGGGCACCTACTCGTACAAGGCACCGGTAAACCAGGGGTACAACGTTTCCATCTCCGACCGCATGCAGCTCGCCGGTCGCGACTTCGATGTGCTCGCAAGTCTGCTCTATGACCGTTCCAGCACCGCGATCGAAAAGGACCTGATCGTGCTCAAGGGCGGTGTCGGTGAGGCGGCGGACACGATGCACAATTACACCTTCAACGAATACATGCAGAACGTCACCGCCGGCGGTCTGCTCAACCTGCGCTACCAGCTCAGCCCGTTGCACCGCTTCGCGTTCAATACCCTCTACAACCGCGACATGGAAGACGAAACGCGGTTCTATGAAGGCGTCAACCGTGACCGTGGCGCGGACATCCGCGACATTCGACTGCGCTACGTGCAGCAGGTTACGCTGACCAGCCAGTTCTCCGGATCACATGCCCTTCCGAACCTGCTCAGCAGCGTGTTGGACTGGAACGTCACCTACTCGCGCGGCGAACGCTACGAGCCTGACACCCGCGAAGTGCAGTTCGAGTCGGAACCGCTGGGGCTGGAGGATCCGGTCTTCATCTGGGCGGACGAAGAGCAGAGCGGTTCCCGCTTCTACAATGACCTGTACGACAACACGTTTTCCGGCGGCGCGGACTGGGAGCTGCACCCGATTGCCGGTGTGACTCGTGACGAAGTTGATCTGCAGATCAAGAGCGGTGTTGCGTTTGTCGAACGCGAACGTGAAAGTGACACTCGCTTCTTCGAATACAAGCGTGATGCCGGCTTCAACACGCTGTTCATGCAGCAGGATCCGATGCTGCTGTTCGCGCCGAATAATGTCAGCCCGGACATCTTCCTCGTCGAAGAGACGACGCGTCCAACCGACAACTACAAGGCGGACATGAGTATCCAGGCGGCCTATGTAATGTTCAAGGGCCGCGTGCTGCCGAAGTTACGCGGAAGTTTCGGCGCGCGAATTGAGCACGCGAAACAGAACGTCAACACCTTCGCACTGTTTAATCCCGACGACGAACCGGCAGTTGCCGACCTCGAGAACACCGACATGATGCCGGCGTTGACGCTGATCTACGAGCCGATGGACCGCACGAACCTGCGTCTCGCGGCCAGCCGAACCGTTTCATGTCCGGATTTCCGGGAGTTGAGCCCGTTCGAGTTCACCGACATTTTGGGCGGACGCGCGGTGCAGGGCAACCCTGACCTCCAGCGCGCCCTGATCGATAACTATGACCTGCGGTTCGAACGTGTGTACGGCGTTTCCAACCTGTTTGCCGTCAGCGCGTTCTACAAGCAGTTCCATCAGCCGATCGAAACGGTTATCCGGATCACTTCCCAGATCAGTGAATCTTTCGAAAATGCAGACGGAGCTACGAGTTACGGCGTAGAGTTCGAATGGCGGCAGAACCTGGGCATGTTCTGGAATCCGCTCGATCCGGTGTCGCTGTCAACCAACCTGTCATTGCTGCAATCGGAAATTGAACTCAGCGACGAGGCCAAGCTGGCGACAACGTCCAATTCGCGTCCGCTCGAAGGCCAGTCACCTTTCCTGTTCAACGTCAACCTGAGTTACATCCATCCCTCGTGGGGTACAAACGCTGACCTGTTCCTCAACGGTTTTGGCAAACGCATCGTCGCGGTGGGGTACGAACCGATGGCGGACGAATACGAACTCCCGCACTGGGAGCTGGATTTTACGATGCGGCAACCGTTGACCCGTCATCTGGCGGTGAAGTTCGCGGCGAAAAACCTGCTCGATCCGGAGTACCAGCGTGAACAGGGCGACATCGTCGTCGAACGCTATTCCATGGGCCGCAGCTTCTCGATTGGTGCCAGCTGGCAACAATAAGTGCCCGTGTCCGCTTGCGGACGCGGATGCGAGTCAGTCTGCGATAACCAGGACCTACCGCTGTCAGAATACTTGTGGACACGGACCCGAACACCAAGGATAGAACGAACTTCAGATACAACGCAGTATGGAGGAGGAAGATCGATGAAGACCCGTGTGATTGTTCTTTGCCTGCTGATGCTCGCGGGCGCAGGATTCGCTCAGACGCAGCATTTCGAACCCGTCGACCCGACCGGGCAGGTGTACAACGTGTCGGCGCGCGGTATTTACATCGAAGGTCTCGCGCTGCAGCTCGGCGATGAGGTTGGCATTTTTGATGGCGACTTGTGCGTCGGTGCGAAGATTGTGACGCAGCCAGTCAACGTCAGCGCCGGCCAGTTCCTGACAATTCCAGCGCAGGAAGGTGATGACAACCTGCAATTGCCGGGCTTTACGCCGGGCAACGACATCAATGTGATCGTGTGGCAGAAGCACAACGACACCGAAATCGACATCACAGAGGAGTGGGCGCTGGGTGACGGCACCTTTGGCTCCGGTGTTGCCGCGATCATGCACCCGATCTTCCACGGTGACCCGTCGATCCAGGGACCGGCGCACTTTATCCCGGTTGAACCGGCGGACCCGCAGGACATCAACACCCCGGCGTACGGCGTGGTGGTGGAAATGGCCACGCTCGACAGCGATCCGCTTGAGCCGGGCGATGAAATCGCGGTCTATGACGGCGATTTGTGTGTCGGCGCAGCGAAACTGCCGTACGTCCTCGATGACGATTCTTCGCTGTTGTTCATGACCTGGGGCGCCTACAACAGCGCAGATGGCTACACGGTTGGGAACGAGTTGTTGGTGCATGTCTGGGATTCGTCGGCGGAAATAGAAATTGCGGGAACACCGGATTTCTACCAGGGAGCGACGTTCGAATCCGACCCTTTTGCGATCGTCTCGTCGTTGCAATCGTCAGACGTTAACGACGCACCGGCCGCCTCGTTGCCGGACGGATTTGAGATCGTCAACGTGTATCCGAACCCGTTCAACGCCGCGTTAACTGTGCAAGTCGCGTTGCCCGCGCCGGGCGAGGTGTCGCTGGCGGTGTGGGATGTGCTGGGACGCCATGTTGCGACAATCGCAGCGGGTAGCTTGTCCGCCGGTGAACATGGCATCACGTGGAACGCAGCCGGGACACCGTCCGGCGTGTATTTCGTGCGCGCGTCTTTCGCCGGTGAGGCGATGGGCCTGCGCAAAGTGACGCTCTTGAAGTAACAGACAGGAAAAGCCAGGCACAGATAGGAACAGATTGCAAAAGACGCAACGGACGCAAAAGATGTGACAGACGCGTCTGCCCAGTCCGCAAAAGAGCGGGTCGGGTTCAAGCATCCGGATTGCACAATGCGGGGACACTTTGGGGACAAAGTGTCCCCCGTTTTCCTCAGTCTGTCATCGTACCCGCGTTCAGAAAACTGGTATCGTACCCGCGTTCAGATCGGCACACCTGGATTGTCTTCGTTCCGGATCGTGCTCCTCCATGAGAGCCCTCCAATTCCATTAAATAAGAAACTCCCGAAAAACCAATACGCACCAAACACTGCATTGCGATCCTCTCGCCGTATTCATGGCGCTGCAGTACACGACACGTTCTCCGGGAGGCCGGATAACGTAACTACAGAGTTTACCTGTTTTTCAGGAGGATTATCCATGTTTCGTAGGACCACTCTGTCCGTTCTGCTGCTCGCGCTTTTTGCCATCGTACCCTTGGCGAACGCTCAGCACTTTACCCCTGTCGATCCGACAGGTCTTCCGTACGCGATTGCGATTGAGTACGGCAAGATTGGCAACACGGCGCTGAAGACTGGTGACGAAGTTGCCGCGTTTGATGGTGACCTGTGCGTCGGTGCCGCGATCGTCGATGGCCGTGTCACGCCGGAAACCGCCCTTGGCTTCACTGCCTGGGAAGAAGATTCCAACCAGGGTCTCGTCGGCTTCGCCGATGGCAACCCGATTGAAATCCGCATTTGGCGTCAAGGCCAGGGCGAATTCGTCGCGACCGCGAACTGGGCGGCCGGCGGTAACTTTGGCGACGGTTTCGGTTCCGTGGCGAGCACCATCACCGGCGGCAACCCGCTTCCAGTCGTTGTTGACATCTACCCGAACGGTGACCCGGTCATTCCGTTTGGTGGTGGCTACTTCTTCTACCACGTGATGCTGCAGAACCTGTCCCAGATCACTGGCCAGGTCAACGTCACGATCCAGTACGAAATCCCGGGCGGCCAGACCTACACCGCAGCCGCAGCGAACATTACCCTCAACGGTGGCCAGACGATCAACGTCAACCGTGAGCAGTATGTCTCCCAGAACTTCCCGACGGGTGATTTCTGGTACGTGATCACCGTGCGCTACGGTCAGCTGACCCTGTGCTCGGACGTGATGACTGCCGAAAAGCTCGGTAGTGTTGTGGATGGCGCGACGCCGGAATTCGTCTATGACGAAGCTGTGGCTGAAATTGCCGACATGGGCGCCACCGTGAACCTGCCGGACGAATTCGGTCTGGGCAATGCCTACCCGAATCCGTTCAACCCGACCACCACGCTGAGCCTCGCTCTGCCGGCCGCCGGTCAGGTGAAGGTGGCTGTGTTCAACACGCTCGGCCGCCAGGTTGCCGTGCTGAACAACAGCGTCCTCGATGCAGGCAACCACAGCATGGTGTTCGATGGTTCGCGTCTCGCCAGTGGTGTGTACTTCATCCAGGCGACCGCCGGTGCTGAAACCGCGATCCAGAAGGTCACCCTGATGAAGTAATCGGTACCAGACACTCAGCCTGATTCATGCAGGCTATGAAGTCCCGGAAAGGCCCCAGTTCTCCCTGGGGTTTTTCCTCTCTCAGGCTATAGGCGATGGGCTGTGGGCGGCCGCGCGTGGCCCGGCCGGGTACCGTTGCCAGGTCGGGTGTCATGGTGTGTATCCAGAGGTGGTATTCCGAACCATGTTATGCGACTGCGTGGGTGCCGTTAGGGTTTGATTTGCTTGCTAAAGCTAATAAAAACAGCTCTATTGATTATAGACATTACGTCTTTTGCGGGTTGTGTTCGGCTCCCCAAACACGGCTCAAACCATCCCCCGACACCTCCCTCATGAGCCGGATCAACCTTCCGCGTACGTCCAATTGACGAATTCACGAAGCAACCTGAACTCATGGAGGAGTACAATGCGTACCCTGATGTCCGTGCTTTTTGCTGTACTGTTGCTCGCCGGAGCGGCGAACGCGCAGTTCACCCTGACTCTGCTGCACAACAATGACGGCGAGTCGCAGTTGATCAATCTTGGCGGCGACCTGGAAGATTTTGGTGGTGTCGCGCACTTTGCCAGCCTCGCGGATTCCTGCAAGGCATGGGCGGATGCGAACACCGACGGTTACCTGATGGTCACTTCCGGCGACAATTTCCTGCCCGGCCCGGAGTGGAATGCCAGCCTCAACGATGGCATTTACTATGACGCCGTCGCAATCGACCTGCTCGGCTACAACACCTTGTGCCTTGGCAACCATGACTTTGACGCCGGCCCGGATGCGTTGGCCGAGTTCATTGACGAAGCCAATGTCTACACCTCCCCGACCTGGCTCAGTTGCAACCTCGACTTCAGCAACGAGCCGAATCTGCAGGCGCATGTCGACAACGGCCGCATTGCCAGCAGCAGGATCATTGACGTCAACGGCACCCTGGTCGGAATCGTCGGCGCGACCACCCCGAACCTCGATTTCATCTCAAGCCCCGGCGATGTCATCATCAACGATGACGTGGTCGCAGCGGTGCAGACCGAAATCGACGACTTGAGCAACAACGGTGCAGAGATCATCATCCTGATCTCCCACCTTCAGGGCATCGTTGAAGACCTCGCGATCATTCCGGAGCTCAGCGGCCTCGACGTCGCGGTTGCCGGCGGTGGCGACGAGCTGCTCGCCAATGATGGCGACCTTCTGGTCCCGGGTGATGACGATGAGGTATATGGCGCGTATCCGTTGACTGCGACCAACCTTGATGGCGACTTGGTTCCGGTGGTCACCACCAGCGGCAACTACGCCTACCTCGGCCAGATCGTGCTCAACTTCGACGCCAACGGCGACCTGGTGGACTGGGATGCCAATAACAGCGGCCCGAAGCGTGTGGCGAACGAAAACCATGCGGATGGTGTCCCGGCCAACACGATGATGCAGACGATGGTCGTCGATCCGGTCGCGGCCTACGTTGCGAACCTCGGCGCGAACATCATCGCCAACTCGGACGTCGACCTGGATGGTATCCGCAACCACGTGCGTGGTTTCGAGACCAATCAGGGCAATCTGATTGCTGACGCGATGCTCGCAGTCGCGATGGACCGTTACATGGACTTCGGCGCTCCGATGCCGACAGTTGCGTTCCAGAACGGCGGCGGTATCCGGAATGATGCGATCATTTCCGCCGGTGACATCTCCGAGCTGAACACGTTTGATATCCTTCCCTTCGGCAACATCCTCTCGATCGTGGAAGATGTAGACCCGATGCAGTTCAAGGCGATCATGGAAAATCACGTCGCAGCGATCAACGGTGGCAGCGGCACCGGTCGTTTCGGCCAGGTAGCCGGCTACCGTTTCGAGTACGATGCGACCTTCCAGGCGCAGGAGTACGACACCGACGGCAACATCACCACTCCGGGCGAACGCGTCCGCAATGCGTGGTTGGCTGACGGTACCGTACTGGTCGAAGACGGCGTGGTCAACATGGACGCCCCGCACCAGAACATCGTCGTTGGTGACTTCATCGCCGGTGGTGGTGACGAGTACCCGTTCCAGGGCTTGAACTTCACCCGCCTTGGCATTTCCGACCAGCAGACGCTGGCGACGTACCTGTCCGACATGGGCACGGTGCTGGAGAAGGACTACCCGCGTGGTGGTGAGATGCGCGTTGTCCGTCTCGACCAGCCGTTGGATCTCGAGGCTGGCCCGATGTTCGGAGTGATGCCAACGGTTCCGGCGGAAGGTGGCTACTTCCCGTTGACCGCGACGATCAGCAACCTGACCGCGGATGAGATGATGTACGATGCGTGGGTCGATGTCTGGGGTCCGAGCGGGCTGCAGGGTGAGATCCACAGCGGTGTCAAGATGTACATGGACGTGACCATTTTTGGCAACGCCATGGACAGCTACAACGCGGTGCAGTTTGTCCCGGGTTACGCGCCGGAAGGCATCTGGCTTTACATCGTTAACATCGGCCACTACCCGAACGAAGTGATCGCGCGCGACTGGTTCGGCTTCGTGAAGGAAGGCATTGATCCGTCCGCGACCGGCGACTGGATGATCAAGCTGAACACCGGTGACGTGGAAGCCACGGATGCAGCCACCGTGTCTGAACTGCCAACAGAGTTCGCGGTTGGCCAGGCCTACCCGAACCCGTTCAACCCGACCACCACGCTGAGCGTCAGTCTTCCGGAAGCTGCCAGACTGAGTATCGCAGTGTTCAACGTGATGGGTCAGCAGGTTGCGGAAATCGCCAACGGTTCGTACACCGCCGGCACCCACAACCTCGTGTTCGATGCAAATGGACTGGGGAGCGGCGTCTACTTTGTCCGCACTCAGGTGCCGGGTCACCTCAACCAGCTGCAGAAGGTAATGCTGGTTCGCTAAGCCGCAATCCATTGCTTGTCAGAAATGACCAGTGTTGCACGGCAGCCCTGCAAACCTGCAGGACTTGCCTCTGGACGAGACGGGATCGGCAGACATGCCGACCCCGTCTCTCGTTTCGCGTGGTCCGGTTCGAGCTTTAATACCGGGTCGGGCAGTGATTCCCCATCGTCACGGAGCATGTGCTATATTTCATCCCCGTTGACGGGTCCAATCCGATTGTCGTTTGAGGTTGAAATGTCGCGTCGTACCCTGCTTGCACTGCTTGCGCTGGTTTCTGTGGTTCTGATTAATCAGCTCCCGGTCTATGCCCAGCCTGTCATCGCTCCGAGCCAGTTCTGGTTTACGTCCGGCGACGAGGACGTGTACATCCCCTACGCTGCCAGCGAGAACTTTGTCGATACCACGTTGACCGCTATCGATCGTGCGGTGCTGGTCTTTCATCACGGCGAACGGGACGCGATGGACGTGTTCAACATTGTCACCGGTGCGGTCGCGATGTCGTTCGCGGAGGATCGGGTGCTCACCATCGCGCCGCAGTTGCTCAGCCCGCAGCTGCTGATCGACAACCCGGACCTCGACCCCGGCGCGCTGGCGTGGGACGGCGACTGGTTCTACAGCGGCGAAAGCATCAACACCGACCTGCCGCCGACACGCTCGTTCGTACCGATCGAGGAGATGGCGACCGAGGTCACTGAATCGTGTCCAAACCTGGAAGTACTGGTCTTTACCGGTCATGCGGGCGGAGCGAAGCTTGTCGAACGGCTGGCGTTGATCAGCGAGTGGGCGGATGAGCATCCGGACCTCAAGGTGCTGTACCACTTCGGCAACAGCGGCGGGTACGCGTACTTGAGCGAGGAACGCTACGACACCGACGCTCAGCAGTGGCTCACCCCCGCCACCGGCCTCGACACCACCGGCTGTGTCAACTATGACAACTGGCCGTTCGGTCTCGAGAATTTTGATAATCCGCAGGAGCTGATCGACCGCTACGAAAGCCGGCACGTGGCGATGATGATTGCGTTGCAGGATACCTCGATCCGTGGTGTCACCTGCCAGATGCTGCTGCAAACCCCGGACGAAAGCCGGTTGCAGATGGCGAACCTGTACTGGGAACACACGCAGCATGTGTACGATGGCGTGCCAGAAAAGCACATCTACATCCCGCTGCAGGACGTCGGACATGTGGTTAGCCACTATTACCGCAACCTCTACACCCGTCACATCCTGGTCAACTATTTGCAGAACCACGTGGCCATCTCGATCCCGGAGGACGATCCGATGATTGTCCCGGCGGAGGGTGGCTCATTCCAGTTTGCCGCGTGGGTCTTCAACGCGTCGTACAACCCGATCCACGTGGACGCATGGACCGAAATCATCATGCCCAGCGGCTACCGCATCCGGCCGGTACACTTCATCACCGTGAACATCCCCGGCGGTGAAGGTCTGCGTTCCCCGAGCGGCCTCACCGTTGACGTTCCCCCCGGCGCTCCGCCCGGGATCTACACGCACGTGACCAAATTCGGCAACTACCCGGCCCGCGTGCTCGCCCAGCACCGCTTCGAATTTGCGAAAGTCCCGGCGGAATAATTTTTTTGAAGGAAATGGCGTCACTCAGACAGTAGCCCGACACCCTCGATACCTGGGCCCTATTTATTACCACGGACTTAAGTCCGTGGTAAGCAAATTTGCCGACCGCCGACCGCAGTCCGCCGCCCATCGCCCATAGCCCATCGCCCAACAATGCCTCACTTTTTCTCTGGAATCCGGTGATCGAGTCGTGCTTCGGGAACCACGCCGGGGTATTTTCTGACCCCGGGGCTGAACTTCGGGTTTATCGTGATTTTCCATCGTTGAGGGTGATGATGTACAGATTTGGTTGGCTGTCTCGTGTCGCGTTGCTGGTTCTCGTCGTCGTTTTCGCTCATCCGGCGTCCGCTCAGTCGGTCTGGTGGACTCCGGTCACGCCCGACCCGGGCGATCCGGTGACGATCTATTACGACCAGAACGAGGGCACCATCCCCAGCGGCACGATCAAGCTGCACTGGGGTGTCAACGGCTGGACCACGCCGCCGTTCGCCATGTGGCCGCCGAACACCTTGCCTGCCGGCGGGGGTGCGGTGCAGACGGTGATGATCGACGAGGGCGACGGCCTCTGGTCGTTAACGATTACGGCGCAGGCGTCCACCGAAACACTCGATTTCGTCTTCACCAACGGCGTGCTCTGGGACGATCATTTCGGCCATGACTGGCACATCTACCCCGGTGATCCGACGCCCCACCCAGTGATGCTGACCGAGGCGTACACCACGTTGCAGGAGTACAAGCAAATCTTCGGCGAGGTGGCGGAGCAGGCGACCTCAATGAAACTGATCCACACCTGGTCCACCGGAACAACGCAGTACAACATTGGCCCGGCTACGGGTGTATTCGAGTACGCACCGCTGCTTCGGGACGGTGACAACACTTTCCAGTGGGTCGGCAACCAGACCGGCGAGTCGGAAGAAATCATCATCCACAAGACCGTGCCGCAGGACCCGGAAGCGGTGATGAGTGTCAACGAGTTCGGCGGAACGATTTACCTCGACGCCGACGAGAGCTGGGACCCGCAAAGTCAGACGCTGCAGTACGTTTGGACGCAGGAAACGGCGAACCCGCAGTTTGTCAGCCTCGCCGGTGCGAACAGCGCGAACGCGTCCTTCCCGGTGCCACAAACACCGGGTACCTATGTCTTCAACCTGCGTCTCGAGGACACCGACGGCAACGTCACCCACGCCCAAACCCTGGCGGAAGTGTATGCGGACGGCAGCGTCGACCCGTTCGAGCTGTGGAAGACGGCTGAGTGGATCCGTGAGGCGGTGGTCTACGAGATTTATCCGCGCTCGTACGACGCCAGCGTGCAACTATCCGCGATCACCAGCGACATGACGCGCTTGCAGGCGCTGGGCGTTTCGTGCATCTGGCTGATGCCGATCTTTGAGGGGCCGACATGGCACGGCTACGCGGTGACGGACTATTACTCGATCGAACAGGATTACGGCGACCTCGACGATTTCAAGGAACTTGTCGACACCGCCCACGCGTATGGCATCAAGGTGATGCTCGACCTCGTCATTAACCACACCGACGTTACGCACCCGTGGATGCAGGACGCTCAGGCGAAGGGCGTCTTTTCCAACACGTACGACTGGTACGACCGTGACCAGAACGGCGATTACACCTATTACTACGACTGGGAAACCCTGCCGAATTTGAATTACTGGAACCCGGACGTGCGCAACTACATGATCGAGATGAGCAAGTACTGGGTGACGGAAACCGATGTGGACGGGTTCCGTTGCGACGCGGCGTGGGGTGTACAGGCCCGTTACGGCCAGTTCTGGGCGGACTGGCGCGCCGAATTAAAAACGCTCAAGCCCGACCTGTACCTGCTCGCCGAAGCGCCAATGTCCGATTTCAGCATCCTCTGGGACCGTTTCGACTCCGCGATGGACTGGCAGTTGTACTTCGATCCGAACGGTTTCGACCAGCTTTTCTCGAACTCGACGCCGTCCGGGTTGCATGACCGCATCTCGAATTACGGGACCGACTGGCCAGACCACAAATTCCCGTTCCGCTTCATCGAGAATCATGACGAAGACCGCTACATCTCGTTAAAAACGCCTGAGCAGACAAAGACCGCTGCGACCCTGCTGCTGACCATTCCCGGTGTGCCGATGCTGTACGCGGGGCAGGAAGTCGGCGAGGAAACGTTGCGTGATCCGATCCAGTGGAATGACGATCCGTACGACATGTACGAGCACTACGAAACGTTGCTCTGGGCGCGGAACAACCTCAAGGCGATGACCGGCGATTATGAGTGGTACCTGTCGAATTCGTCCGGAGATAATGTCTTCAGCTACGCCCGCTATTGGCCCGGCGAAGCGATCCCGATAATGACGCTGAACCTGAGCAATTCGTTCCACTACACCGTGGTGCCATTGCCAACCGGTGACTGGGGCATTGACCCGAGCACGACTTACATCCTCACCGAGCTGTTCAGCGGTGACAGCTGGCAGGTGACCGGCGCGGACATGGTGCAGCTCGAGACTGGCCTCGACCCCTACCAGAGCAAACTGTTCGTGCTCTCCGACCAGATCGAGGGGCCGGGCACGGTCAGCCTCAGCCTCGTCCCGCAGAACACCCTCTTCCCCGCCACGGGCGGCGTGTTGACATACGGCGCGGTGATCAGCAACCACACCGGCGCGCCGTTGCAACGGCAGGCGTGGACCAACGTCACCCTGCCAAACGGCAACACCATCGGCCCGCTGATGCTCGCCGGGGTGACTCTTCCCGCCGGGACGATCAACCCATCCGGGTTGACGCAAGTTGTGCCGCCGATGGCGCCGTCCGGGCAGTACCAGTTCATCGGGACCATCGGCCTGTTCAATCCGTTCAACCCGGAGACGACGGGGTCGTTTGGCTTCTACAAGCAGCCAGCGGCGACAGCCGAAACCGCGTCGCTGAATGTGGTTGCGGACGTGCTCGATCCTGCGAACTGGCCGGGATCGGAGTGGGGACTGGGCGAGGACAATCCCGACTTGGCAAGCAAGTCGGGGCAGACGGATTCCGCTGAAGGCGAAGGCTCGGATCGCGCTGACTTGCCGACCGAATTCGCCCTTGCGGCAGTGTATCCGAACCCGTTCAACGCGATGACGACAGTCCGTGTCGCGCTGCCGGAAACGGCGGCGCTGAGCGTGGTGGTGTTCAATGTGACAGGGCGGCGTGTCGCGACGCTCGCGGATGGATCGTTCGAAGCTGGCACGCATGCGTTGACCTTTGACGCGTCGAACCTGGCTTCAGGCTTGTACTTCGTGCGGGCGGCGGTGTCTGGCCGTCTTGATGCGGTACGGAAGGTGATGCTGGTGCAATAGGGACGATGGTCGCAGCAGCCGTGAGCGGTATTCCCTCACATAGGTTTTCACCCGCTATCTTGTGCTCGAGGTAGCGGGTTTTCTTTGCCCGCCTGAACACGGTGTCTGAGGGGTCCGATGACGAATCGAATGGCTGCAGGGTATCTGCTGATGTTATTGTTGCTGCTGGCGGTGATGCCGGTGTATGCGGAAAATGTGGTGCTGGTCATCATCGACGGTGCCCGTTATTCCGAAACCTTCGGCGATCCCACTCGTGCGCACATCCCCGAGATGGAAGAACTGGCCGAGCGCGGCGCGATTGTTGACGAGTTCTACAACGATGAATACACATGGACTTCCCGCGCGGTCCCGGCGATCTGGTGCGGTGACTGGACAGATGTGCGGGATACGACTTACCAGAGCCAGAACACGCAGTACACGTTGAGCCCCTCGATTTTCGAATACTTCCGGCATGACACGAATGCGCCGGCGGATGAATGCTACTACGTGCTGAAATCCCTCAGCTCGCTGTGGTTGCCCAGCTTCCACCCGGAATACGGTCCGGACTACTGGCCGACCTTCTATTCGGAAGGTTGGACGGATCTGGACGTGCTGGACAACGCCATCGACGTGCTGCACGACGAACAACCCCAGCTGATGCTGGTGTATTTCGCGGATGTCGATCACGCCGGCCATTCCGGGGTCTGGAACGATTACATCGCCGCGATTGAGACAGCAGATTACTGTGTCAGCCAGCTGTGGAATGCGATCCAGGCAGACGATCATTACCGCGACAACACGGTGATGATGGTGACCAATGACCATGGCCGTCATGACGACCAACACGGCGGTTTCAGCGGGCACGGTGACGGCTGCGACGGCTGCCGCCACATCATGATGCTCGCCATCGGTCCGGAGATTGAGTCCGAGCTGATTTCAACCGAGTACCGCACGATCCCGGATTTCGCGGTGACCGCGTGTGAAATTCTCGGTGTTGATCCCGCCTACGCCGGCGGCGAAGTGATGGACGAAATTTTCGTGCAAAACACCACCGGGGAACCTGTCGCCTCTCCCTTACCGGACCAGTCCAGCCTGGTGAATGTCTACCCGAACCCATTCAACGCCAGCACGCGAATCTCGGTTACGCTGAAGCAACCGGGCCACTTGCGGCTTGACGTGTTCAACCTGAACGGCGAACTCATCACGACGATTTCGGATGGGTCCGTTTCAGCCGGAGATCAGGCATTCACGTTCAGCGCGGTTGAGCTGACATCCGGCTTGTACTTCGTTCGCGCGACCGTCCCCGGCCAGCTCAACGAGGTGCGGAAGGTGATGCTGATTCACTAAGTTATACCTGAGTCCCCCAGCATTTGGCAAACCTGAGTGAAAGTCCGGGTCGAGTCTCAGCTTGACGCCTGAACGTACCAGCAAATGCAGCGAGTTCACGAGACAGAGGGGGATGACGATGAAGCGTGTAGCGATTGTCGGATGTGGCAACTACATGGAGCAGTGCTACGCCTGCCCTGGGGATTGGAAATGCCTCAAGGCGGCGGCAACCGGGGATGGGTTCTTTGAGGAAGAGGTACAGGTAATCGCGTTCGTCCGTTGCGAATGTTCCGGGCGGACCGTAGGTCCGAACACGGCGTTCGCGTTGAAGCTGGCGGACATCAAACCGGACGCAATCTTCATGAGCACCTGTATGGCGGTGGCGAAGCCAGACTGCCCGTACCACACGCCGCTTGAGTTCGCGCAAATGATCGAGGACAAGACCGGTGTGGAAGTCGTCCTCGGCACGCATGAGTACTTCTGATCCAAGGCCAGTTCTTCACCGTATGGAGAGACCGAGCCACCGTCAGAATCGAATTAGAGCAATTCAGGCCGCGACAGTCCGTCGCGGCTTTCGATTTCTTATACTATTGCTCTGCAACGCGAAACCATACTTCTCGCTCAGGGGTGAACGAGGGTTGCGTTGACCGGCAACAGCTGATTGGGGTGCAAACGTGAAACGCTACGTCCTTCCTTTGATCCTGCTTTTCCTGCCACTGGTCGTATTCGCACAACCGCAAGTTTGGGAAATGTCGACGATTACGTCATCGCTCACCAGCGCGCTGTCCGTGGAGGCCGCAGATATTGACGGTGACGGCGACAACGATGTCATCGCCGCCAGTTACAGTGGTGGGCAGATCTGGTACTATGAGTATGTGGATGATGACGACTGGGAAGCTCATCTCGTCGCCAGTGAGATCAGCCATCCGATCTGCGTCGCGGCTGGCGACCTGGATAATGATGGCGACAAGGACATCGCTTCCATCTCGCTGATTAACGGTAGCGCGTACTGGTTCGAATATGATGTGTTCGGTTGGACGACACACACATTGGCGACCAGTTTCCCCGGCGGTCACCGGCTCAAGATCTGCGACCTCAACGATGACGGATGGGGCGAAATCATCGCCTCGTCAGATGAAGAGGGCTTCGTCATCTTCGAAAACGATATGGACGGCACCTTCACCCGCACGACCCTTTCCGCCAGCAACGGTACGCCGTACGGTATTGATTTTGGTGACGTCGATTATGACGGCGACCTCGATGTTGTCGGCTGCGACTATTCCTCCGACGCCATTTTCTGGTGGGAGAATACCGGCACCAGCTGGTCTGCGCACAGCATCGCGACCAACGTTGACAGCCCGCTGGATATCTCGTTCGGCGACATGGACGGCGACTTTGACGGCGACGTTTGTGTCTGCTTTGACACCAACAACAAGGTCGCGTGGTTCGAAAACA
The DNA here is from genome assembly GCA_020444425.1 of bacterium. Classification (GTDB taxonomy): domain Bacteria; phylum Electryoneota; class Electryoneia; order Electryoneales; family Electryoneaceae; genus BMS3BBIN04. The sequence goes on from JAHLLB010000020.1 coordinate 35,909, forward strand.
ACGGTGATAGCAACTGGACGCAACATGTTGTCACCAGCGATTTCCTTGACGCCAGCGACGTGATCGTGTGCGACCTGGACAACGATAGTGACATGGACATTGTGTCCTGTTCTTACCTGGACGGCACCGTCGCGTTCTGGGAAAACGAGAGCGGCGACTTCGAACAGAACGTGATCGCTGATGATTACTCGAATGCGTGGAGCATTGCTGTCGGCGACCTCGACCAGGACAATGACCTGGACATCATCAGCTCGTCCTACTGGTCGGGACGGATCAACTGGTGGGCGCAGCCGGGTCTCGGTTTCCCGGTGACGTTGAGCCTGCGAACCTTTGAGTGGCCGATCGTGATTCCGGCCAACGGCGGCGACTTCCTGTATGCGTTCCACCTGACGAACGCGACCGGTATGACCTTCAGCAACGCTCACTTCTGGAATGCGGCCATCATGCCGGACGGCACCGAAATCGGACCACTCAACGTTCTCAACGGAACCATTTTCCCTTACATGGACATTGAGGTCTGGAACCTGCAACAGATGGTTCCGGCGTCCGCACCCACCGGCGAGTATACCTACATCGCCCGAATCGGCTACTTCCAGGTTTATGCGGAAGGCAATTTCCGCATCACCAAGCTTCCTCCGGATAATCCGGCGGATGCCGTCACGGAGAATCCGTCCTGGGAGGACTGGACCCTCTCGCCGTTCACCCTGACCGGGTTCGAACAGGGTACGGCTGCTGAAGCGGGACTGCCCGGCTCGTTCAAGTTGCTTCCGGTCACCCCGAATCCCTTCAACGCTGCGACCACGGTTCGCGTCGAGCTGAGCCAGCCCGGCGAGCTGGAGCTGAACGTGTTCAATGTCAACGGCCAGCTGGTGACAACCCTCGCGGAGGGTTCGTACTCGGCGGGGCTGCATCCGTTCAGTTTCAACGCTTCGACATTGGCCTCCGGCGTGTATTTCGTGCACGCATCCGTCGCGGGTGACGCCCAGCAGGTTCAGAAGGTGATGCTGCTCCGGTAAAGAGTTACTGCAATTCGATTGTAACATGCCTCTCATTCGAGGGGCATTTTTTTTGTTACTATCTGTGGTTACCTGATCTGTACCTGTTCATTTTGTATGATATAGTCCTGCGATTATCGGTTCACTGGGACGTTGAAACTAGGGGGAGGAGCGCATGAACCGTTACCTGTCCACTCTGTCTACTCGCTTGATCCTGACCATTCTACTCTGCGTGACCGCTGCCCTGCTGCTGCACCCAGACACGGCATCCGCGCAGTATGACCGGTACGATTTGCAGATTCCAATGCCCGACACCACCTGGCTCGCGGCGGACCTGTACACGCCGGATTCGACCCTGGCGATGCCGGTTATTTTTATCCAGACCCCGTACAACAAGAACAAGTACCGTCTGCGTGGGATGCCGCTGGATACGGACGACTACGCGTGGGTGGTGATGGACTGGCGAGGGTTCTACGGATCATCCCAGGCCGACAACGGGCTGCCGTTTTACGGGCGTGACGGAGCCGACGCGATTGAATGGATTGCCGATCAGCCTTGGTGCAACGGGAAAATCGCGACCTATGGTGGTTCCGCCCTCGGACAGATTCAGTACCTGACCGCCCAGTATCACCCGAAGGGACTGGTTTGTTCCGTTCCTGTGAATCACGCGCTGCAGGTTCGTTACCTGAAATACTACCACGCCGGTGTGAAGCGAGTGGAATATGTCGAGGCTCTCGGCGGGTGGAACCCGGTTGACCTGCTGGTGAACCAGTTCCCGATCTACAACTGGTTCTGGAACTGGATGGAAGATCTCTCCGACTACACGGAGGAAATCTACACTCCCTTCCTCGTGATCACCGGCTGGTGGGATATGAATCCCGACGAAGCCATGATCACGTATAAGCAGTTGATCAACAACTCCGTCGAAAGCGTTCGCGATGACCACCGACTGCTGGTCGGTCCATGGACTCATTCAACCGTTGGAGGGTTGAACCAGGGAGACTGGACCTTCCCCACCGCTGTCGGTGCTGGCGACCAGGCCGCGCTGGCCTTCATCAACCATTGGATGCTCGGCGCGCAGTGGGGGTCGCAGGGGCTGCACAACGTCAGCTACTTCGATCTCGGCACGGACGATTTCAAGTTCAGCGAAACCTGGCCACCCACCGAGGTGGAACAGTTCGAGCTGTATCTCAACGAGCAGTCGCTATCGCAAGATCCACCGACCCAGCCGAATGGATCACAGGAGTTCGAGTACGATCCACGGCACCCGGTGTACACACTCGGCGGACGGACCTTCCACCGACTGCTGGAAGCCGGTCCGGTCGATCTGAATCCGCTGGATTCCCGTGACGATGTCCTGCTGTTCGAAACTCCGCCGCTGGCGGAACCGCTCGAAGTCACCGGCTACATCCGGGCCAACATCTTCATGTCCACCGACCGTCTTGACACGGACGTCACCGTCTGGCTTGCCGACGTCTTCCCCAACGGTCGTGCGCGTCTGATCACCGACGGTATCCGCCGTCTGCGGTTCCGGAACAGCTTGAGCAACCCGCAGTTGGGTGAACCCGGCGAGATCTATGAACTGCGTATCCCGATGCAGAACATGGCGGTCACTTTCCAGCCCGGACACAAGATCCGGTTGTACGTAAGCGGATCCAACTGGCCCCGTTTCGACCAAAACCTGAACAACGGCGGCGAACAGTACGTGCCCGGCGACACCCTGATCGCGTCAACCACGATCTACCAGAGCGCGGACTATCCGTCGTCGCTGATCTTCTCGGTGCCGTCGCCACGCACACCCGGCAGTCTGACCAGCGACGCAGGGATTGCCGTTACGGATCAGGGTGCGAAGGTCGCGGACGCTTCCGCGACGCTGAGCGTACACCCGAACCCGTTTAATGCGGCGACGTCGGTGCGGATCGACCTGTCACAGACGAGCGATCTGCGGGTAGACGTGTTCAACGTGACCGGCCGACTGGTTGCTACTCTGGCGCACGGTTCGTACCCCGCTGGTGCGTACACGTATACGCTGGACGGCTCATCATTGGCCAGTGGAGTGTATTTCGTTCAGGCGAATCTGCCGAATCAGTCAGCGCAAACACGAAAAATCCTGCTATTGCGGTAGGGTGTCGATTAACTTGACTCACTTGCGGCCTTCCCATCATGGACAGATTGTCCGATTCTGGAAGGCCGCATTTATTCTTTGGATACGTGAACTCTTCTCATTTCCTCAAGGCTGGCAGGGGGTTCAGCCACTGAGAGATTCGTAAGGCCTCCCTAAGTGCTATTTTCGTACAATCCTTCTTCTTTTTACGGAATCAATCACAATTCGTCTTTCCCGGATCCTGCCCTCGGATTCAAGTTGTCCTCAATCAGTTTTCCCGGTTATTCGTTGCTCGAGAAGCTGTATTCTTCTTTCGGAGTTCGAGATGCAAACGTTCGCACGGTTCACTCGCACGAAACTGTGGATCACGTTCAGCCTGCTGGCAGCCGTCAGCCTGCTGACGTTACTTCCGCAGCCCTGTCACGCTGATTTTGATCGCTACGATCTGCAGATTCCGGTGCCGCCGAACACGTGGCTGGCCGCAGACCTGTACATGCCCGACTCTGCATCCGTGGCGATGCCCGTGGTGCTTGTCCAAACCCCGTACAACAAAAACAAGTTCCGATTGCGGGGACCGCCGCTGGAGACCGAAGCGTTCGCGTTCGTCATCATGGATTGGCGTGGCAAGCACGGCTCCTCCCATGCCGACATCCCGTTCCCGAAGTACGGCGAGGATGGGGCGCTGGCCATCGAATGGCTCGCCAGCCGTGACTGGTGTAACGGCCAGGTGGCGATGTACGGTGGATCGGCGTTGGCGCAGGTGCAATTCCTCACCGCGAAAGAACAGCCGGAACACCTGGTTTGCATGGTTCCGATCAACCACGCGATTCAAACCCGCTACCAGAAGTATTACCACGGTGGGGTGAAACGGACGGAATACGTCGAAACGCTGAGCGGTTGGGAGTGGATTCCGACCTTGGTGAACAATCACCCGACGTACGACACCTTCTGGCAGTTCATCTCGTGGAAAACGAACAATGCTCAGGACATTCAGGTCCCGGTGCTGCTGGTGTCAGGTTGGTGGGACATGACTCCGGACGAAGCGTTGATCACGTTCAAGGACCTGGTTGATACCGCTCCGGACAGTATCCGCGACTCACACAAGCTGCTGGTTGGCCCGTGGACTCATACCACGGTCGGCCGTCCGCGACAGGGTTCGTTCCTGTTCCCGGGAGCTACGGGTGAGTTGGGTGAGATGGCAACCAAGTTCCTGCTGCATCACCTGCGGGGAGTTGGCGAGGATGACGAGCCAGCGGTGCGTTACTTCGACCTCGGTCCCGACACGTTCCGCACAGCAGACAGTTGGCCCCCGGAGGGCGGTGAATACTATCCGTTCTACCTGACGGATGACGGACTGCGCACATACCAGAGCGGAAACGGTGTGGATGGGTTCCCGTACAACCCGCGCACGCCGATTATCACCCAGGGCGGCCGTCTCTTCAAGAAAACGCTGAACCCGGGCCCGCACGATATCGCCGTGCTGTCGGAACGGTCGGACGTGCTGTATTTCGACACACCGATGATGGGTGAAAGTGTCGAGGTCGCGGGCTACATCCACGCGAAGCTGTATGTCTCGACCAATCGTCCCGATACCGACTTCATGGTCTTCCTCGCGGATGTCTTCCCCGATGGCACCGCGCGCTTCATCACCGACGGCGCGCGCCGTCTCCGCTTCCGCAACAGCTTCGGCACCGAAGAGTTGGCTGAACCGGGCCAGGTGTATGAGCTCGACATTCCGATGCAGTCGATGGCGCTGACCATCGAACCGGCGCACCGGCTGCGGCTGTACATCACCAGCTCAAACTACCCGCGCTTCGATCTCAACCTGAACAACGGTGGCGAGATGTACGCCGCGGGCGACACGCTGATTGCGTTTAACAGCGTACATCGCAGCGCGGCGCATCCCTCCGCGTTGTGGCTGCCGATTCATTTGAACAATTCGCAGACGGCGGACGTGTTGAACGGCGGTACCAGCACACCGGTCTCCACCGAACAGGTTGCAGAATTGGCGGCGGATGAATCCTCCACCCTGCTGCCGGATGAGTTTGGCGTGACCGCGTATCCGAACCCGTTCAATGACGCCGCGACAGTGTCGGTGGCGTTGCCACGGGCCAGCCAGCTGACACTGAAGCTGTACAACGTCACCGGTCAAGAGGTCGCGACACTGACCGACGCCACGCACCCGGCGGGCCGGCATGAGTTCTCGTTCCGTGCGACGAAACTGGCGAGTGGTCTGTACTTCCTGCGGGCAACGGTCCCGGGTCAAACGGAACAGGTACGCAAGCTGATGTTGGTACGGTAAATGGCTGAACCACGGAATACACGGAAGAAACGGAAGTGACGGAATTGACGGAAGAACGACGCTATTGACACAACTGAGGGGGACACATTGTCCTCAATGTGTCCCCCCGGTTTCATAGATCGGGGACGCTTACCGGGTAAGCGTCCCCTTCTTTATCTCGATCTGGCACTCCATCGACGATAGCCTATCGATAGCCCAGCGCCCAAATCCAATAGCCTATAGCCTCTTTCACAACCCGAACACCTTCCGGAAGTGGAAGCCGTAGATCGCGAAGGTGACGGCGTAGACGATCATCCGCGGCTTGTAGCGCAGGGTCCAGAACAGCAGCTTCCAATAGTGCGTGCGTTCCTTGCCGACCACGCCGAGCACGAAGATCGAGCGGAAAAACGCGCTCAGTTCGTTCCAGTTGATCCGCACTTTCATCTTGATCGGTTTGTATTCCTGCAGGAATTTTCGCACACGCCGGTAGTATTCGGCCGGTGAGTAGATCCGGCTGATGACATCCTGGTAGCCTTTCTGCAGCTGGCTGAGGTCCATTTTCGGGATGAAATTCATGCTCGAGTCGGTGTTGTTGCCAGACATGTTGCTCAGGATACGGTTTTCCTTCTCCAGCCGTTTGTAAAGCTTGGTGCCCTTCGGAGCGTTGAGCAAACCGACCATCGCGGTGACAATTGCGCTTTCCTCGATGAACGCCGTGAGCTTATCGAAAATCGTCGAATTGTCGCTGTCGAAGCCGAGGATGAAGCCGCCTTTGACCATCAGCCCATTACTGTGCAGGATCTTGACGCTCTCCAGCATGTCACGCTTTTTGTTCTGCAGCTTGTTGCATTCGAGCAACGCTTCTTCGTTGGTCGTTTCGATCCCGATGAACACTTCCTTGAAGCCGGACGCGACCATCAACGTCATCAACTCCGGATCGTCCGCGAGGTCAATCGAGGCTTCGGTGGTGAAATCGAATGGGTGATTGTGATCGGCCTGCCATTGGAACAGCGCTGGCAACAGGTCCTTGCGCAGCTTCGACTTGTTCCCAATGAAGTTGTCGTCCACGAAAAAGACTGTTCCCGCCCAACCAAGCCGGTGGAGTTCGTCCAGCTCAGCGAGCACCTGGGCGGTTTGTTTCGCACGGATCCGTTTCCCGAACAACACGCCGATGTCGCAGAACTCGCAGGCGTACGGGCATCCGCGTGAATACTGGATGTCCACTTCGGCGTATTTGTTCAGGTTGACCATGTCCCAGCGTGGGACCGGCGATCTGTCCATCGGTGGGTAAATGCTGGTTGTATAGACCGGTTTCGCGCGTCCTTCGGCGAAATCCGCCAGGAACTCCGGCAGCGTTTCCTCGGCGTCGTTGAGCACGAAATGGTCGACGCCCTCGAATTCTTCGTGGTAAGCGGTGAATAACGGTCCGCCGGCGATCACGGTCACTCCGGCATTGTTGCAGCGGCGGATAACATCCTGAGAGGATTCCTTCTGCACCATCATCGCGCTGATCAGCACCACCTCCGCCCAGTCGAGGTCCTTGTCACGTAACCGCTTCACCTTCATGTCAACCAGCTTCAGCTCCCACTCGTTGGGGAGCATCGCGGCGACGGTCAGCAGCCCGAGCGGCGGCGATGTAGATTTTCGTGAGATAAACCGGAGCGCATACTTGAAACTCCAGAAGGTGTCCGCATAATCCGGATAGACGAGTAGGGCTTTCATCACATCAACTCCCGTGCACCCAACGCAGGATGCGATTCCGAAAGGGTTCTCCCGGGGGGATGAATCTAAGTGCAGGCATGATCCACGCGAACTTTAATGTAACGACTTGAAGGTGACGAAGTAAGGGAAATCATGAAAACGGGTGCTCTACATGGCAAGAGGGTGCGCAGTTCTTATCGGATTATTTCGGGGGATTTTATCAGGGACAGACGGTGGTTTTTACGTTAGAATCTTCACAAAAAATCTACCGTCTGTCCCCAATTTATGGGTCGCTGGTTCAGCCATGGAAAGCAGCGGGGCAAACCGATGGTCCGGCCTACCCCGTTGAACTCTACACTCTGTTCCTGCTTATTGAATGCCGAGTACCTCGACATCAAAGACGAGCGTCGCGTTCGGCGGAATCACGCCACCCGCGCCACGGGCACCGTAGCCGACTTCCGCAGGCAGGATGAAGATCCAGTGGCCGCCGACTTTCATCATGTCGACACCGAGATCCCAGCCACGGATAACACGGCCCGCGCCGAGCGGGAACTCGAACGGCTGGCCGCGCTTGCGGGAGCTGTCGAAGAAGGTTCCATCATCCTTCAACCAACCGGTGTAGTGGACCTGGACTTGGTCACCGGCCTTGACATCAGTGCCGGCACCTTCCGTGATCACCGCGTACTTCAGCCCTTCCGGTCCATCCTGCCATTCGAAGCTGTCAAGATCCGGCATCGTGTAAGCGTCTGCCATTTCAGCGTTTTCTCCGTGTTCCGCGTCCATTGCCGCGTGGTCGTTCGTCGTGGCCGATTCGGCCTCGGCGCTTTCTGGTTTGTCCTGCGCACAGCCGAACATGAGCAACGCCGCGACCAACAGGACCAACAAACTCTGCAACTTCATCGCACCCTCCCTCAATGTTTTGCGATGGATGGTTTTCACCCGGTACAATCGTGGGAAGATAACGGTTGCGCGGGGTTCAGGTTAGCCGGAGATCGAAGAAACATGTGCTTGCGAGGCGCGATTGATCGAGGTGAGGCGGGTCGTTGATCAGTGCTCGGCAAATGGATCGAGTTCGATAATCAGTTCAGGTCTGTCTTCCAGTGACAGGTCGCCGATCAGCAACGTCATGTCCCCGCCACCCGCGCCGGTGGGTTTTGCGAATCCACCAGCGAAAGCAGCCCACCTGTACAGATCGTACTGATTGGGAAGCATCCACTTTATACCAGCGTCACGCAGGTTACCAGCAAGCATGAACGTGTGCATGTCTAAGTAATTGCGGTATTTCTTGAATTCTCGCACGAACCATTTGCGTGCCAATCCCTCACTGGTTTCGATGAGGGATTTTCGGTACTGGTGGCCATCCTCCGACTCAATCCATGCGAGAAATTTGGGTACAAACTCACGTGTGTTCGCAGACACTCCGGTCCATGCCAACGCCAGTTCCGGAATAAACTCAGGCTGTGGTTTTTCAATGACTTCAACCTCAGCTTGATCGTTGACGCGCCGAAACCGGATCGGCTTCCGGTACGCAATCGCGGCGACATCCGCCCCGCTCCCCATCCCGCCCTGAGCACGGCGATGTGCGTTGTCGGCGTACTTGAAAATGGTCTCGGGAATGGCTTTCCAGTCCACACCGCAGCGTTGAAAACGCATCGAGATCACGCCAACCGCTTCCGCCGCTGATCCACCGAGGCCGAGTTTGTGCGTGACACCGTCCGCGTCCGTGGTCATGAATTGACTGCGGTCCACGGCGACCTGCAACGGCGGCAGATCCGTTTCCAGTTCGGCGAGCTCGGGAATGGGCTCAGCGAGGGCTTCGCGGACGACGGGTGTATCACTGGAGGGATCAGCAGAATCGACAGAGGTCAGTGTCATGTAGCGTGGCACCGGCACCAGCACGGCAGTTCCGCCGATCAGCACCAGGTACTCACCGGACAGCATCACCTTGCCGGGGACACGCACCTGCATCAGCCCACCTCCAGCACCGTTGCCGGCGGTCCGGGCAGGTTGATCCGGGCACGTGCAACTCCTGGCAGCTTCGACGCAAGATTCAGCACCCGGTCGAGATCCTCCCGTCGGGCGAGCAGGCAGACATGCGGGCCGGCGTCAATGGTGGCGTACGCTTCCACCGTCCCCGCTTTGCGCCAGCGGGCGAGTTCGTGCAGCACGCGGAGCGTCACATCGTTCCAGTACAGCAGTGCCGGACGGGTTGCGACCATGCACGCGTGCATCGCGTGGCTGTTGGCCTCCGCCAGTTCACCCACGGCCGTGAAATCCAGCGCCTTCACCGCACCGAGCATCGCCTTATAATCGCGACGGGCGGTGGCCAGCCATGCCGTGTAGTACGGACTGGTATCACGGCTGAGGTTCATGCCCTCTGTCGAACCAATCGCTTTCGGTGTCGATTCCACCTCCGCGATCACCATGCCCCACGGAACCTCGTCCGCCGGGACAATTTCACGTGCGGCGGGATCATCGGACAGCGGCATGGCAGCAATACCGCCGGGGATGGACCGTGCGGCGGAACCGCTTCCGCGCCGTGCCAGTTGCGACAGCAGGCGTTTGCTCAATGGTTTCCGGCTGAATGCCGCCAGCGCAGTCGCCAACGCCGCAAAGCCGGACGCACTGGACGCCAACCCCGCGCCGGTCGGAAAACTGTTCTGCGACGAAACGGCGAACGGTCCTTCGATCAACCCTTCATTGCGCCACAAATCGAGGTAGCGACGGAGACGGTCCGCCCCTTTGCCGCTGAGCGTTTCGCCGTTGATGCTGAAGGTGTCACGGATTGTCTGGGACGCTCCGGACAGGCGGGTGACGGTGGTCGTCGTGGTCAGTTGATCGAGGGTCAGAGACAACGAAGGGGTAGCGGGAGCATTGCTGCCTTCGTCCCGCTTACCCCAATACTTGATCAGAGCGATGTTCGCGCCGGCTCGTGCTGTGACGCGCTGCATGCTAGTCCCGCGTGCGCACGGTGAACGGATACACGCTGGCGAAATGGTTCCGCATCTCGAGCAGCATGCTCTCCTGGTCTTCCGGCCGCACCAGCGCGATCACCGCGCCGCCGCCGCCGCTGCCGGTCAATTTTGCACCGAGCACGCCGTTATCGACGAGCAACTCGACGGCGTTGTCCAGCTCGCGCGTAGACACGCCCAACCGGGCGAGCAACTCGTGATTGCGCAGCATCAGCTTGCCGACTTCGACTTCGTCGCCGGTGCCGAGCGCGATGCCGGCGTCGCTGGTCACTTCGCCGATCTTCTCGAGCAGACCGTCCACACGCTTCGGATTCAGGTCACGGCTCGACCGTACCCGCGCGACCATATCAATGGTGCGTGCGCCGGGCGCGACAAAGCAGATCAGGCCGGCCATTGGTTTCTGCACGTGAATCGGGATGATTTCACGCGGCGGACCCTTGCGGAACCAGAGAACGCCGTCGGAAATAACCGTCGCCGCGTCCATCCCGCTTGGGTGGCCGTGGAAGATGGATTCCAGCGATTGTACGTCGTCAAACAGATCGCGCGCGAGGCTGATCTCGCCGGTTTCGTTACGCAGCTTGCGCAAACCGGACACCAGCGCCGCAGAAAACGCCGCCGATGAACCCAGCCCCATTCCGGGGACGAGGTCCGAGTCAATCTCCACCGCAATTGGTTCACGCTGCAGCTCGTACATCTCGAGCGCCTGGTCTACCGCGCGGGTGAACAGGCGAATGTCGCGGTCGGATTCCGGTGCGCCGAAGGGCTGGTTAAATTTCGGACTGAGGAAACGCGGACCGTCGTTGTCCTGCTTGATGCGGATCGTCAGGCCAATATCGATCGAACACGTGATGCCGGGATAGTTGTACACGGTCGCGTGTTCACCGAACAGCACCACCTTGCCGGGCGCCCACGCCTCCAATGGCAGACCGTTCTTCGCTTCCGGGGCGGATGATGTCTTTTCGTTTTGCATACGCGTAAAGATCTCCTCCGCGACCGCCACCTTGACATCGCCACGGCGAATCATCTCGTTGGCAACGGTTTCCACCTGGTCCGTCGGCACACCAACGCTGATCGCAACGCTGCGCGCGTGCAGGGCCATGTGGCCCTTCTGAATCCCGACGGTACTCAACGCATGGCAGGCGGCAAAGTTCTGTGCCAATCCGACTGCGGCGAACATCGCGCCGATTTCCTGCGCGTCCCGCACACCCGCGATGCGGCGCAACAGGCGCACGCCCGGGTGGCTGTTCAACGCACCACCGACCGCCCCCACCTGCATCGGCAGGGCGATGGATCCATGCAATGCGCCGTCCGCGATCCAGTAATCAGTCAGGCTGCGGTATTGGCCATCACGGGCCGCCCACGCGTGCCCACCGGCTTCGATCGCGCGCCAATCCTGGCCCAATGCCATCGCGGCCGCGCCGATGCCGTTGAAGATGCCCTTGTTATGCGTCGTCGCGCGGTACGGATCGGCCCACGCCATGCGATAGGCTTCCACCATCCGTTTCGCGACTTCTTCACCACTGTATTCGCTTGTCTTCAGCTGCTCGAATGGCATCGCGAAATGTGCCCGTGCCAGCCGCTTGTCGGCGAGGTTGGACAGAATCCGCAGGTGTACACGTCCACCGGTGATCGTCTCGATCAGCGGTCCGGCCGCCTCGCACGAAGTGTTGACGTGGTTCGCACCCATCGCCTCGCGCACATCAATCAGCAGGTGCACAATCAGCATTCGGCCGACACCCTCGCCACCGTCCACAACACGCGTTTCAACGTCAAATGCGCCGCCGCCGCGATCAACCATCCGCGGATTGGCCAGGTTGGCCTGTCCGAGAATCGCCTGCTTGTTGTTATGGATCAGCGATTCCGCTTCGACTGGATCGTCAAGATCAAGTACCTGAATCTGACCGATCATCACCGGAGCGTCGACATCCGTGTCAAACCCACCACCCTGCCGGATCATCAGCGCCGCCTTGGAGGCCGCCGCGATGATCGACGCTTCCTCGATCGCCATCGGCACGAGATAATCGCGCTTGTCGATGAGGAAGTTCAGCGCGAGTCCGAGCGGCATCCCATGCACGCCGATGGCGTTCTCCACCATGTTGACGGCGTGTTCGATGCGTAGTGCGCGGCCTTCGCGAAGAGTATTGAGCTGCTTTTCACTGAGGTTGTAGCTACGGGCGAGGTAGGCCAGGCGGCGTTCCACCGGCAACCGGTAGAAACCCGGGATGCGTGAGGTGATCGCCTCCTGCTCCTCGACATGCTGCGGGTTCAGCGTAATGATATCGGCATGACCGTTGGATCCATTGCTGGATTCGCGATGGGTTTCACGGCCGTTCCGTATGTTGTTAAAGCTGTCCTGTTCAGGAATCACGAAGCTTCTCCAGGTGTCCACGTCAGGCCATCCAGATACTGCCGCAGATTGCTTCCAATCACACGGGGCGCCTGTTTCAAGGCAGCCAGATCAGCAGAGCCGGTCAACAACATGGCCATTTTCAATTCGTGGGCCAGGGTTTCAACGAATTGTACCGCTCCATCATGCCCGTGCTCAAGGAATTGCAATAATATAGCGCGTGCGTACCCGGCGATATCGGCTCCCAGCGCAATCGCCCGTGCGGCGTCCAGACCGTCCATCATCCCGCCGGACGCGATGATCGTCGCGTCGTTGCCGAGAATGGTTCGGGCTGCGTGTACACCTGCCGCGGTCGGAACACCCCAGTCGGCAAAAACCTGACCGGATCGCTGCAACGGACCGTTTGTCGGGCGATGGGACTCGACTTTCGTCCAGCTCGTCCCGCCCGCGCCAGCGACGTCCACTATCGGCACGCCAATGACACGCAATCGTTCCAGCGTTTGCGGCGACAAGCCCGCGCCGGTTTCCTTGACCAGAACGCGTCCGTCCATGTGGTCCAGCAGCCGGGCGATGCCGTCCAGCAAGCCGCGGAACCGCCGGTTGCCTTCCAGTTGCACCAGTTCCTGCGCGGCGTTGAGATGGACGCAAATCCCGTCGGCCTCTATCGCTTCCGCAAGCCGGGCGACGGTTTCGGTCGGCACCTCAATCAACTGCACAGCGCCAATGTTGCCAAGGAGCACGCCGTTGGGAATTTCATCCCGCACGGCAAATTGCGATGTGACTTCCGGGTGACGGAGCATCACTCGTTGCGATCCTACAGCAAATGCAATGCCTGTTTGCTCCGCGACACGTGCGAGACCGTGGTTCAGTCGCTCGGCAAACTCCGCCCCGCCGGTCATGCTGACGATCATGAACGGCAATGACAGCGGCTTTCCGAAGAAATCGGTGGAGAGGTTGAGCTCGCTCTCGTCGAGTTCGGGGAGCGCCTGGTGTAACAATTTCACGTCTTCGAGCAGAGTTGTCTCGCTATGAGACACATCGCTGTCCGAAACGATACGAAGGTGTTCGCTCTTGCGTCGCGATATCAGTGTGTCAGCCAACCGGATTCCTCAAGCTTTTGAACGCCTGAAATGTAAGGTTCGTACTGGAGTTTTCCACCGGGAACGGTACAAATTGGAGCCTCCGGTGATCGTTTGTCGAAGCCAGAAACGTGCCTGTCCGGGCTATGGTGGACCAAATCGTTGATTAACCCCGGATCGCCTGGGGTGTCATTCTGAGCGAAGCAAAGAAGGTCCAGCTTTGCCGACAACCAATACTTGTAATCCGTTTATAATATGGATCTTCTTCACTTCTCTTCGTTCCATTCAGAATGACGCGACAGCCGAAATTTCCTCGAATTCTGAACGTTGCCACTTTGTCAGCAGTCTTGTACGCTCTTCCGTCAGCTGGCTGGACGATCCAGGCCATGCGTTTTGGATGCAATCCAGGTCTTGCTTTTGGATGCAAGAGAAACGCCCGCGTTACGCGGGCGTGATTGATCTCGAAAATAGTACGGTCTCTACCGGAACAGCGCTTTCAACGAACCCCACGTTTGCTGCACGGTGCTGATGGATAGCACGATGCTCCTGGTGTCGCTGTGGACGAACTGTTCGTCCATCTGCGCGCGGATGCGGTAGTGGAAGGTGCGTGTGGTCTGCTTGAACACATCGGTATCGATGAAGCGGTATTGTTCTCCAGCACCTTGCGGGGTGAACGTGGCGATGTCGAAGTATTCGACGCCGTCCATGCTACGTTCAATCACAAGCGAGGTACACCCGGCTTCATCGGCCATGGTCCACTCGATGATGACCTGGCCATGCGGCGCGCTGAGGTCGAAATCCTCCCAGCTCGGCTCGGCGTTGGCCACGGTAACCGCAAACAACGCGGCGACCACCAGTGTCAGTATCCACTTCACACTCTTCATGCCAATAACGTAACACCTCGTCTGCGGGGGATCAAGAGCGAAGACTCAGTTTCTGGCTCGATCTCGAATTCCACCGAATACTGCGTTCTTGTCTCATACACGGGAGCAAACGTACAGTGGTTCCGCCGCTGGCGCAACCGGTGCGTGGATAACTCGGCTCAGCATCGCGCCCCCGGCTCCGGAACGGAGGCTAACTCCCGGCTCACACCAGCGAGGCAAAAGGTGTTGCTCTCAGCTTGTCCGGGGGTGGAATACGTGTTACATTGCGCGACTTGAAATGGACTCAACCTAGCAGAAGAAGTCAGGGCTACGATGGCCAGGCAACAAAAACGTCTCAAGAAGCAAGAGCTGCGCGAAGATCCTCTGATGACGGCGCTTACCAACGCCCAGATCTGGCTCGCGGAGCACGGTAAAAAGTTGGCGATCGGTGTGGTTGTGGTCGCCGTGGTGGTGGTTGCGGTGGTGATGCTGGGGAACATGCGCACGGAGGCCGACCTCGAGTCGCGCCGGGCGTTCGCGGAAGCGCAGCTCGAACTCGCTCAGACCAACCCGGAAGACATGATTCCGCCGCTGCTGCGTGTTGCGGATGAGTACAGTGGAACCTCCGGCGGCGCGGAAGCGTTGTACACTGCGGCGGAGATGGCGCTGAACAACCTCGACAACGAGCGTGCGGCTGAACTGTTCCAGCGTTTCCTGGACGAGTACAGTAGTGAGTACCTGTTGCCGGAAGGCGCGATGGGTGGTCTCGCGACGGCGTACATGAACCTCGGACAGTATCAGGAAGCCGCGGACACGTACATCAAACTGGCGAACGACAAGCGTGCCAGTCACTACCGTTACTTCGCTCTGTTGAATGCGGCGGAAGCCTATGTCAAGCTTGAGCAGTACGACAAGGCGCGTGAGGTGTTGAACACGGTTGTCGAAGAAAAGTCGGCGACGGTGAGTGATTTCCGCACACGTGCTCAGGAAGAATTGGCTCGGATTGATGTACTGGCGGACAGTGTTGGTCTCCCTTGAGTTTCGGGGAAACTGGAACTATATTTATGTGCTTAACGGATGAGTGGGCCTGCGCCCACTCTTTTGTTTGCTGGAGGAGTTGGGGTGTTGACGGTTGAGAAGATCGAGACCCTCCTTCGACCGGTACTGGAGGGCGGGGATTTGGAGCTTCTCGACCTGAAAGTGCTTGGCGCAAAGGGGCGTACAGCGTTTTATGCTGTCATAGACCATCGTTTCCGTCCGGTCAGCATCCAAGAGTTGACAACCATGTCCCGCCAGATCGAGGATATCCTCGACATGAGCGAGGAAGTCCCCCGAGAGTATTCGCTGGACGTGACCTCCCCGGGCATCGACCACCCGTTGCGGTATGAATGGGAGTACTCGAAGAACGTGGGGCGCAAGCTGAAGATGGAGATTCAGCGCGATCCGGCGGACCTTGCCGACGGTAAGGAGCCGCGTGGGGACAAACAGACAGAGACGTTTTCAGCGGAGTTGACGGAGGTACGTGACGGCGTGCTGCAGTTTGCCGATGGACGTACCGTGCCGTTGGACCGAGTCCGGTTGGCGAAGGTCAAGCTCCCATGGTGAAGGAAGAGTTGGTATGAATCAGGCAGTCGTGGATGCCATCTCGTCGATTATTCGCGAGAAGAACATCGACCGTGACACCTTTCAGGAAATCATTGAATCAGTTTTCCTGAAGGCGATTGAGAAGCGGTTTGGCACCAGCGAAAACTTTTCCGTGATCTTTAACCTTGAAAAAGGTGACATCGAGATCTACGCGGAAAAGGTTGTCGTCCCGGACGATGAGCTCGAGGACGAAGCAACCGAGATCGAGTTGTCGCGGGCGTTGGAGACGGACGAAGACATTGAAGTTGAGGACGACTTTGTTGAAGTCATCGACTACAATTCCTTCGGTCGCCGGCTCATTCTGTCCACGAAGCAGAATTTGATCCAGAAGATCAAGGAAATTGAAAAACAGAACCTGTATGATGAATTCAGCAAGCGCATCGGCGAGATCGTAATCGGCGATGTCCACCAGGCGAACCGGCGTGAGATCCGGATCAATGTGGACAAGACCGAAGTGATCATGCCGCAAGCGGAGCAGATTTACAATGAGCGCTGGCGTCGTGGCCAGTCCATCAAGGGCATCATTCTGGAGGTCCGCGAAACAAATCGTGAACCCCAGATTATTATCTCTCGGAAGAGCGAGCTGTTTGTGCGGCGGCTGTTTGAGCTCGAAGTTCCAGAGATTTTCGACAACATCGTCGAGATCAAAAAGATCGCGCGCGAGGCGGGCGACCGCACCAAGATCGCGGTGACCAGCAACGACCCGCGTGTTGACCCGGTCGGCGCCTGTGTCGGGATGAAGGGTGTTCGCATCCAGGCGATCGTGCGGGAGCTGAACAACGAGAAGATCGACATCATCCCGTACACGAATGATCGTGAACTGATGGTTCGCCGCAGCCTGGCCCCGGTGATTCCGTTGGAGATTCTCTTCCACGAGACCGAGCCGCAGGTGACGGTTGTCGTTCCGGATGACCAGATGTCGATGGCGATCGGCCGTCGCGGTCAGAACATCCGGCTGGCGAGTGAGATTACCGGCTTCCAGATCGATCCGGTCAAGGAATCCGAGTACTATATCGAAGAGCTTCCGCTCGGTGAAGTGGAAGAGCTGAGCCCGGAAACGTTGAGCCTGCTTTCGGCCGCTGGATTGAACAGCGCGGAAGAGGTGATTGAGGCCGGCATGGACGGCCTGCTCGACCTCGAAGGGGTTGACCCGGAGATGGCTGCGACAATCCTCGAAGTTCTCGAGTCCTATTACGAGGACGATGACGACGAGGACGGCGTGTTCTTCGAAGACGACGATGATGATGATGACGAGGATGAGGACGACGACGCCCCGGAAATCATCGAAGTCGAACCGATTGAGGTTCCGGTGAAAACCGCCGATTCCGCTCAGGCAGAAGCTGACGACGCTGAGTCTGTTGACGCGGAACCCGAAGAAGAGACGACGGAAGCCGGTGACGAAGAGCCGGCAGCCGAAGCAGAACCCGAAGAAGAGACGTCGGAAGCCGGTGACGAAGAACCGGCAGCCGAAGCGGAATCCGAAGAAGAGATGACGGAAGCCGCAGATACAGACGTTGAAGACGAAGAAAAAGCGAAATAAATCGACGTCGGTCAAGTTGTACATCTGGCGGGCGGACGTGGCAGGGTGCCCGTCCATGCGACACCGCGGGTGAAGTAGCACCGGCGAACTACTGAGCGTAAACACCGAAGGTTGGGTTGTCTCGATTCGGGGTTCGTCAAGAGATGGAGTATGAGTTTGGCAGCAAACGTAAAAAAGCGCAAACTGTTTCAGGTCGCCAAGGAGTTGAAGCTCGCCACGAGTACGCTGGTTGAGGTGCTTGAGGAAAACGGGATCGAGGTGACGAAGAAGCAGATGACGCCTGTCGATGAGGACATGTACAGGCTTCTTCTGCAACGCTTCGCTCCGGAACGTTGGGCCGAGCTGAAAGACGAGGCAGCACGCGAAGAAGCTGTCCGGAGTTCCGAAGCGGCCCAGCAGGCGCGTGAAGAAGAACTGCGGAAGATCCTCGAAACGGATGCTCCCAAGCCCGCCAAACCCGCTCCGTCGGTTCGGAAGCACGATCCTTCAGCCCTTCCTCCGGAACGCCCTGTTGCGGAAGAACCCGAAGAGGTCGAGCAGGACGAGCCCGTCGCGGAAAATGCCGACTCGGAAGCCGAGGCTGAAGCTGCGGCTACCGAGGAGCCAAAAGCTCCGTCCAAGCCGAAGCGTCGCATAACCTCCGTGCGTGGCGAAGCTCGCGACCTTCCCGCCGAGGAGAAACCGGCTGAACCGTCCGGCAAGACCTCCCAGGTCAAGCCGAAGCGCCGCACGACGTCCGTACGCGGCGGTGTCAGCAACGAAGACATTCTCCCGCTTTCCACGGCCTCGGTGACGCCGCAGGTCGATGATGTGAAGCTCCGTCCTGCTCCAGCGCGCGATAAGCCGCCAAAAGTGGAGGAGGATGAGGACGAGCAGAAGGCACGCCGCAAGCGCCGCCGTAAGCCGCCCAAGGATGCAGCCACCCCGACGGAAACACGCAAGCCGGGTGGCGGTGCGGTAAGCACTGGCGATGCGCCTTCGCGCAAACGCCGTCGCCGCAAGGACAAGAAGAAGAAGCCGGATGCGACGGAAGTCGCGGCGCAAGTCAAGCAGACGCTTGCCGCGCTGGAAACCGGCACGGCGAAGAAGAAGCGCAAGCGCAAGGTTCGACCCGAAATCGGCGTTGTCGACGAGGATCAGAACCTGCTCAAGATCACTGAGTTCATCTCGACGACGGATCTCGCGAACCTGATGGACGTTCAGGTGACCGAACTCATCAAGGAATGCTTGATGCTCGGTCTCCGTGTCACCATCAACCAGCGTCTCGAGAAAGACACGATCCAGCTACTCGCGGAAGAGCACGACTACCGTGTTGAATTCGTTGACGACCTCGAGCAGCAGGAAATGATCGCCGAATCCGAAGAAGTTGAAGAGGAAACAGGCGAACGGGAACCGCGTCCGCCGGTGGTGACGGTGATGGGTCACGTTGACCACGGCAAGACGACACTGCTCGACTACATCCGTCACACGAAGGTGGCGGAAGGCGAAGCCGGTGGCATTACGCAGCACATCGGTGCGTACGAAATCGAGCATAACGATCAACGGATCACGTTCCTCGATACCCCGGGTCACGAAGCGTTTACCGCGATGCGTGCCCGTGGTGCACAGGTGACGGATATCGTCGTTCTCGTCGTCGCGGCGGATGACCAGGTTATGCCGCAGACGATTGAAGCGATCGACCACGCCAAGGCTGCGGAAGTGCCGATGGTGGTGGCGATTAACAAGATGGACAAGCCCGGCGCGAATTCGGAAAAGGTTCGCCAGCAGTTGGCGGATCACGGTGTGCTGGTTGAATCCTGGGGTGGTGATGTGCAGGCTTCGGAAGTGTCCGCGAAGAAGGGCCTGAACATTGAAGATCTGCTCGACAACATCCTGATTGCAGCGGAAATGCTTGAACTGAAAGCGGTTCGCGAAACACCCGCCCGTGGGTACGTCATTGAATCCCGGATGGAAAAGGGCCGCGGAACCGTGTGTACCGTGCTCATCCAGAAGGGTATCCTCAAGGTCGGGCAGGTGTTTGTCGCCGGTCCGTACTTCGGACGTGTGCGCGCGATGTACGACGAGCTTGGCCGTAAGCGCGACGAAGTGCTTCCGGGCCAGCCGGTGCAGATCACCGGTTTCGAGCATGCGCCGCACGTTGGTGACCAACTGATCGTGTTCAAGGACGAACGCGAAGCACGCGAGATCTCGACCAAACGTCAGCAGCAACTGCGCGAGCAGGAAATGCGCATGCGCGAGGGCAGCGGTCGCAGCAGCCTGCTGCAGTTCGTCGAAGGCCAGGACAAGGCGGAGCTGAACCTCATCATCAAGGGCGACGTGGACGGTTCGGTGGAAGCCATCGCCGACAGTTTGATGCGTCTCTCCACCCAGGAGGTCGAGGTCAAGATCCGTCACCGTGGTGTCGGTCCAATGACTGAATCCGACATCCTGCTGGCCAGTGCGTCCAACGCGATGATCATCGGCTTCAACGTCCACCCCACCGCCAAGGCGCGTGAGATGGCGTTGATTCACGACGTTCCGACGGAAACGTACCGCATCATCTACGAGCTGATCGAAGATGTGAAGAACATCATCATCGGCATGCACAAGGCGGAAGTAGCTGAAGAAGTGACGGGTTATGTCGAAGTGCGTGACCTGTTCAAGATTTCGCGGATCGGTACGATTGCCGGTTGCTATGTCACTGAAGGCAAGATTGAACGCACAAACAGGGTGCGCCTGCTGCGTGACGAAACCGAGATTTATGACGGTGTAATTGAGACGCTGAAGCGTTTCAAGGACGACGCCAAGGAAGTTGCGCAGGGCTTCGAGTGCGGCATCAAGATTGCCAACTACAACGATGTCAAGGTTGGCGATGTGATGCAGTTCTACAAGATGGTCGAAGTGGAACGCGAGATCGAAGTCGGCACGGGCAATTGATGGTTGTCAGTTGTCAGTTACCGACGACCGACAGCCGCATACTGAGCACCGTTTCATATGGCCGCAATTGGTCTGTTGGAAGTAGAGTTCCTGTTGCCGGTGGCGCAGTCGCTGAAGGACAAGCGGCGCGTGCTGCGATCCCTGAAGGATCAGGTAACGGGCAAGATGAACGTATCGGTGGCCGAGGTTGGCTACCAGGACAAACCGGGACGTTGCCACCTCGCCGTGATTACGGTCGCGGCGGAACGGTCGGTGGCGGAGAAGCGGTTGCGGGACGTAGAGGATCGTATTGACGCTCATCCGGAAACGACGGTAATTGACCGTCAGGTGCAGTGGTTATGAAATTTCCGAAGAGCAAACGTGCCCGCAGAGTCGGCGTCGAGATTCAGAAGATTGCCGCCGACAGTTTGCGTGACCGGATGCAGATGTTGTTTCCCGGTGTGATCGTATCGGTGCCGGAAGTCCGGGTCAGCGATGACCTGGGAACGGCTGAGATCTATGTATCGGTGCATGGCACGGACGATCCACACCCGGTTCACCGAGAGATTCTGAAGTACCAGAAGCAGGTGCGGAGTAAGGCAGCTTCCGCCCTGCACATTCGAAAGCTGCCTGAGTTTCGCTTTGTCTGGGACGACACCATGGAGCGTGCTGACCGGATCGAGCAGTTGTTGAACCAACTGAACGACCCTTCACCTCCTCATCCCGAGGATCCTAGTGCCGCTGAGTGACGTTGCACAGGCGTTGAACACGCATCAGCGGTTCCTCGTGACGACTCATCAGAATCCGGACGGCGACGCGGTGGGCTCTCTGTTAGCCATGGCTCACCTGTTGCGTGCCGATCTGGAGAAGTACGTCGTCGCCGTGCTCCCAGACCCGTTGACCAAACGATACCAGTTCCTGCCTGGCCTGGATACGCTTGTAACCCCGGCCGAAGCGGCGGAAATGGGACCGTATGACGCCATCATCACCGTGGACGTGAGTACCCCAACCCGCATCGGGAAGGTGTACGAGCTGATCACGGATTCGATGACGCGGATCAATATCGATCATCATGTGACCAATCCACGCACGGACGATTTTGTCTGGGTGGAGCCGGAAGCGTCCGCGACCTGCGAGATGATGGTTGACCTCTACGAAGAGTTGGACGTCACGCCCACACGTGACGCCGCGACGGCGATGTACACCGGGATCATCACCGACACCGGCCAGTTCGCGTTCAAAGGGACCACCGCGAAGGCGATCTGTGCCGCGTCCAAGCTGGTTGAATGGGGCGCGGAGTTCGAACGTGTCGCCTATGAAGTGTACCACAAGACCGATGCGGCGATGGTGCGCACACTGGGCAACGTGCTGAACCGGATGGAGTTGCACGACGAGGACCGCATTGCGATAACGTGGATGGAACGCGAGGAACTGCCGGTCGATCACGAAGGCTTTGTTAACCATTTGCTTGACATTGAGACCGTGGAAGTGGCAGCGCTGCTGCGTCCGTTGGACACCGGACAGTGGAAAGTTTCCCTGCGCAGCGCCGGTCTGGTTGATGTCACCTTCATTGCAAAGCAGATCGACGGTGGCGGTCATTCGATGGCCGCAGGCGGAACCTTGCCGGCGACAGATGCCGGCCCGGCGAAACAACGCGTGACCGAACTGTGTCTGGCAGCGTTGCAGAATGCTCGTGAAGCGGGTGCTGCACGTGCCTGATGCGAGTGATCAGCGGAGTGGGATCCTTCCAGTCCCGGACGGGGCTTGGATCCTGATTGACAAACCCACGGGCATGACGTCCTTTGACGTCGTTGCGCGAGTGCGCCGTGTTACCGGGATCAAGAAAACCGGGCACGCTGGCACACTCGACCCGATGGCGACCGGCTTGCTGGTTGTCGGCGTTGGCAAGGCAACCAAGCTGCTCGGCCAGGGCCTGACCGGTGGCAAGACGTACGAGGCCGTCGCGCAGCTGGGACTGACGTCTCCGACGCATGATCGCGATTCGGACAAGGTACTGTCTGTTGAAACGATCACGTTCACGCGCGATCAGGTGGAATCAGCGTTGCTGCGGTTGGCGAGCCGGACGAAGCAGATCCCGCCGCTGGTGTCGGCGTTGAAGGTCAAGGGGCAGCCGTTGCACAAGGTCGCCCGTCGCGGCTGGTGGTTGCCGCGTGACTCCAGGCCATTGGAACTGGAAGCGTTGAACGTGCTGGATTATGACGCCGAGAACGCGTCGGTCCGGTTTACCGTGTCGGGCGGTGGCGGAACGTATGTCCGCTCGCTCGTGCGGGATCTGGGTACTGAGCTTGGCGTGCCGGCCGTATTGACAGAGTTGCGGCGAGTGGCCGCCGGTCCATACAAAATTGAGCAGTGTATTCCGCTGGACAGCCTGGAGCAGCGGTGGGGGGAGTTTACACAGAGTCGTGGGTTTCCGTCGGACGAATCTACAGGATGACCGCCGCAGAGATGGATGTCTACCGCTACGGGGAAGAACGGATTCCGCGTGTCACTGACGCGACGGTAACAATCGGAACATTTGATGGTGTCCACCTCGGTCACCACCACTTGCTGGAAGAGGTGCTGAACGGTCCACATCCGACCGTGGTCACGTTTGATCCGCACCCGCGGCATGTGCTGTCCACGGGGCCGAACCGGCTGCAGATTCTGACCCCGACCGAGGAGAAGCTGCGCAAGCTGGCAAAGCTGGGCATTGAACGGGCGATCATCATCCCGTTCAACAAGGAAATCGCGGGCTTGAGCGCCGAAGCGTTCCTGCGCGAGATCCTGGTGAATACGGTCGGCATGAAACGGCTGGTGGTCGGCTTCAATCACTCGTTCGGCCGCAACCGTGAAGGCAACATCGACTTCATGAAGTCGCGTGCGGCTGATTATGGCTACGAACTTCGTGTCATCAGCGCCCATGAAGCGGATGCGCTGGCGGTGTCGAGCACACGGATACGCATGTCGCTGGAGACGGGCAAGCTGAAGGATGCCAATCGTTTCCTCGGCGAATACTACCGCACTCACGCCCGTGTGATCGAGGGCGAAGGACGCGGCCGTGATCTCGGCTACCCGACGGCGAACCTGGCCTTTATTGACGAAGACCAGTTGCAGCCTGGCGAAGGAGTGTACGCGGTTCGGTTGCGCACGGATGACGGTGTATGGTTCGACGGCGTCGCTTCCATCGGACGCAAGGAAACGTTCGGCGACCATTACGGCATCACTGTGGAAGTACATGTCTTCGATCACGAACTCGATTTATATGGCCAGACAATCTGGGTCGAATGGATCGAGTACCTGCGTGGGCAGGAGGCGTTCGATTCCGCGGAAGCGTTGATCAAGCAGATGGATGAGGATTCGATGCGAGCGCGGGAGATTCTTGTAAAAAAGTAAAAGATAGGAAAAGATAGGAAAAGACAGTAAAAGATAAAACAGACAAACACTAGCGTGGATTATGCGTGATCATAAAGAATTAAAAGCTTGGCAACTATCGGATGACTATGTCATAAAAATATATTCTATTACAAAACAGTTTCCTTCTGATGAAAAATATGGTTTGGTTTCACAAATGCGTAGATCTGCTATGTCAGTCCCGACAAATATTGTCGAAGGTTGTGCACGTTCTACGAAGCAAGAATTGCTGAGATTCCTTGATATTTCTTATGGATCAGCCAACGAATTGGAGTATCAAGTCAATGTAGCAGGCAGGTTAGGTTATCTGCCAAAAAGTTCAAGAGAGAAACTAGAGCACGATATTGAAGAGATCGTGCGCGTTTTAAAGGCGTTGATTGCATCGTTACGTCGAAAGTAACAGGCAGTGCTATCTTTTACTTTCTTTGCCTGTCTTTTACTTTCTTTTACTATTGCATGAAGAAACAAAAGATAGATCGACCGCAAGAAGGAGACAGAAAAATGCCTTTGACCAAGGACCAGAAGGCAGAGATCATCAAGAAGTACGGCCGTGACGAGAACGACACAGGTCGTGCTGAAGTACAGGTTGCGTTGATGACAGAACGCATTCGTGAGTTGACGGAACATTTCCGTGATCACAAGAAGGACCATCATAGCCGTCGTGGTTTGTTGATGCTGGTAGGTAAGCGTCAGCGTCTGTTGCGCTACCTCAGGGAGCAGGACGTCGAACGGTATCGTACGCTGATTAAGGAGTTGGGAATCCGTCGGTAAATCTCCGTCACTTAAAAATCAGACGGAAAATCCGGCAACGGAGGAAGTCATGGTATTTCGCAGAGAGATTGAGCTGGGTGGGCGAACCCTCTCAGTCGAAGTAGGCAAAGTCGCCAAGCAGTCGGATGGTGCCGCGTGGGTGCAGTACGGCGACACCATTGTCCTCGCCGCGGTGAACTCGAAGAAGGAACGGTCGGAAAACACCGATTTCTTCCCGCTCACCGTTGACTACCGCGAGAAGAAGTATGGTGGTGGCAAGGTACCGGGTGGGTTCTTCAAGCGTGAAGCCCGTCCGCACGACAAGGAAACGTTGATCGCCCGTATGACCGACCGTCCCCTGCGGCCGTTGTTCGCCAAAGGGTACTATCACGAGACGCAGGTTCTCTTGAACGTGTATTCGCACGACCAGGAGAACGAGGGTGATATCCTCGGTCAGATGGGTGCCGCGATCGCATTGCTGATCTCGGACATTCCGTTCCAGACCCCGGTCGCCACTGTGCGCATTGGTCGTATTGAAGACGAACTGGTTATCAACCCGACCATCCAGCAGAGCGAAGAGTGTGACATGCTGTTGCTCGTCGCCGGCACGGAAGATGCCATCGCAATGGTCGAGGGCGAAGCGAAGGAAGTCAGTGAGGACGCGTTCCTCGAAGCAATTGATGTCGCGCACAACGAAATCAAGCGCTTGATCGAGTTCCAGAAGGAATTCGTCAAGGAGCTTGGCAAGCCGGAACGTGAATGGGAACCGGTTGTCACCACGGAAGAAGTGGCGGCGGCGGTGAAGGAGCTGGTTGGCGACCGTGTCAACGAGCTGATCACGATTGCGGACAAGACTCAGCGCAAGACGCGTCAGAAGGAGATCAAGGTTGAGATCCGCGAGGCGCTGGCTGAGAAATTCCCGGACCAGGAAAAGCAGATCGGTTGGGCGCTCGAGGATATCGTCAAGAACGCCATGCGCGGCAAGGTGATTGCTGACAGGAAGCGTATTGACGGCCGCGAGCCGCACGAAATCCGTCCGATCAGTGTGGAAACCGGCACGTTGCCGCGTGCGCACGGCTCCTCCCTGTTCACCCGTGGGCAGACCCAGGCGCTGGGCTCCTGCACGTTGGGCACCAAGATCGACGAACAGAAGATCGACGGTCTCGAAGGCGAATACTGGAAGACCTTCATGCTGCATTACAACTTCCCGCCGTTCTCGACCGGTGAAGTGAAGCGCATGATGGGCCCGGGCCGCCGTGAGCTCGGCCACGGTCACCTCGCGGAAAGCGCGCTGAAGGCAACGCTTCCGGACTGGGATGATTTCCCGTACACCATCCGCATCGTCTCGGAAGTGCTCGAGTCGAACGGTTCGTCGTCGATGGCGTCGGTCTGCGCCGGTTCATTGGCGTTGATGGACTGCGGTGTTCCGGTGAAGAAGTCGGTCGCGGGCATCGCGATGGGCTTGATCAAGGAAGGCGATGAGTTCGTGGTGTTGAGTGACATCCTCGGCGACGAAGATGCACTGGGTGACATGGACTTCAAGGTCGCGGGTACCCGTGACGGCATCACCGCATTCCAGATGGACATCAAGATCGCCGGCATCTCGAAGGAGATCATGGCGAAGGCGTTGGAGCAGGCCAAGGCCGGCCGGTACCACATCCTCGACATCATGGATTCCGTGATGCCGAAGCATCGTGACACCATCTCCAAGTACGCCCCGACGATCATCAACACCTCGATCGAACCGGAATACATCGGCATGATCATCGGCCCCGGTGGCAAGATGATCCGTGCGCTGCAGACGGATTACGGCGTCAACATCGAAATCGATGACGACGGCACGGTCAGCATCTCCTCCACCTCGCGCGAGGCGGCGGAAGCGGTTCTTGGCATCATCAAGAACATGACCCGTGAACCGGAAATCGGTGAGGAGTTTGATGCGAAGGTCGTCAAGATCGTCGACTTCGGCGCATTTGTCGAGCTGTTCCCGGGCAAGGAAGGTCTTGTCCATGTGTCCGAGCTCGAGTGGAAGCGCGTCGACAAGGTGACCGACATCCTGAACATGGGCGACACCGTGCGCGTGAAGCTGGTCAGCAAGACGCCGGAAGGCAAGCTTGACCTGTCCCGCAAGGCACTCCTGCCGAAGCCGGAAGGCTACGTGGAACGCGAAAAGCGTCCCCCGCGTCCGGGTGGCGGCGGTGGTGGCCGTGGTGGTAGCCGAGGTGGCGGCGGCAACCGTGGCGGCGGCGGCGGACGCCGGCGGTAGTCATACCCCAGTTATCCCAACCAACGGCAGGTGCTCCAAGCACCTGCCGTTTATTGATTATCGTGTGATGGTTCTCAGGTTATCATTTTGATTTTGTTCAGAATCGCATGTTAAGTTAGTAATGGGACTGGATCGGACTGGGGGGTTCGGATGCGTGGACGCAAACTTCTTTTCGTGTGTTTGATTACGATGACCGCTCTGCTTGTCGGTTGCGAGGCGAACAAGCTTATCTGGGATGCCGCAGGATACAATGACGGCGATCCGGAAATAGCGGTCAGAATCTCGGTTACCGAAGACATTGTCGCGGATACGACTGGCAGCGTGGTCGAAGTGTGGCCGGCTCTTCATTATCCGCGCCCGTGGGGCGGGAGCCTCGAACCGCAGGCGAATCAGCCTGTTTTCGTCAATGGTGAGACTTACTACACGGACTCCGAGGGGAACGGCGTTGAGTTGGACAGCCTCGATGTGCAGCCGGGCGAAACAGTCACCATTGAAGTCTGGACGCACATGCGTGATTTCTCGGTACCATACTCGCCCTTGTATTCAGCTCCCACTGAGCACGAGGTGACAGCCGGTGATACCCTCCACTTCGCCTGGTTGCAGGCCCCGAGTCGTTTGACCCAGTACCTGAAGCTGAGCACTCCCGGAATAGCCACCCATTACAATAGCAACACCGACAGCAGCGACGCGACATTCGTGGATTTCATCGTCCCGGCTGATGTGGACTCGTTCAACCTTCGCTATGGAGTTTACAGCCGGGAAAACGATCCGGATCGTGAGAACTGGGACGTCATCACTCTCGGATACTACGTAATCGGAACCTATCATGTGCAGCAGCCTTGACCTGGATCTGGCAGCACAACTCAGATAAAACCAACATTGGACAAGTCAGAATTGTGAATGGCTGGCTTGTTCGCCGATTTCTCCAGTTCGGCAAAGTCAGCGAGCCATGTCTGACTTTTCGCATGCATGAACACGTAGATTTGTATTCCCATCCGGGTTGGGGTAAAATCTGACTGTTGGGCAAACAGCCTGGGGCGTCGGTAAAAACGAGTGGAGTGTTGGGAGATGGCAACGAATCGGCTTGTTGTCCTCGCGATCCTGTTGCTGGGGTTTGTGCTTGCTGGCTGCGGTGAACGGGACACCGGCGAGCGCCGCATCGACATGAAACTGTGGTACTACGACCCACCGCAGAAAGTCGCTGACATGGATGACAGTTTACGTACTGAAATCCTCGTCTTCGCGGATGAACACTGGGACGGCTGGTTCAGTGACAGTTACAATCCGGTCACGGATGCTGTCATTGAGCTGAATGACGACCGCATTTTCTGGCGGGCGTCCTGGCGTGGTTATTACGAAGCCAATGTCCTGTTCGGACCGGAGTCACCGGTCGATCTGTACTGCGAATTGACCCCATCGGAGCATTATGCGTTCCGCGACAGCATCCCGGACCTGAACGTCTGGGGCCTGCCCTCCGGCCGGGATACCACTCTCGCGGCGTCCGATACGCTTCTGATTACCTGGAACCAGGTCGGCGACCAGCAGGGACGGCTTGATATCATCAAGGGCGAGGATACCATCGAGTCGGTGTACGGAAAGAAACGGCTGCGTTGGTCTCCGAAGAGCTCGTACCGCGGTGAACGCTACCAGATGGTGTTCCGCTTCACGTATGTCTATCCGTCAATGGACCCGTTCAACGTGATGCAATACCAGTACGTCGGAAAGCACTTTGTCAACGTGGAATGATGAGTTCCTGCCTGCACTTTCCGCCGGATGTGAAAAACATCCGGCGTTTTTTGTCTGGCGGAACTTTGTCCGCTGGCGAGGGTATGCTCAGTACCTCGATTCCATGCGAGACATGTTCACTTTAACGGAATTCTGCTTGTTATCATGGGGTTCACTTTCAGCACGGACGAGACAACAGTCAGGGCAAATGCACAACTTCAAAAAGACAGAACTCGACAACGGCGCTCGCGTCATCACCGAGAGAATCGATTCCGTCCGCAGCGCGGCGGTAGGCTTCTGGTTTGAGACCGGATCTCGTGACGAAACCCCAGCCGAAAACGGGATATCCCACTTTCTCGAACACATGCTGTTCAAGGGAACGAAGAAGCGGTCCGCGTTAAAGATCGCTCGTGAAATCGAGCAGGTCGGCGGGCATATGAACGCCTTCACCAGCAAGGAAGTGACGGCGTTCCACGCGTCGTTGCTGGACGAACACCTTCCCTTGGCGGTGGACACGCTCGCGGATATGGCGTCCTACTCTCAGTTCGCGGACAAGATGATCGAACGTGAGCAGGGTGTGGTGCTGGAAGAAATCAGCGGCTACGAAGATTCGCCGGAGGATGTGGTCCACGAGGATTTCAGCAAGCTGCTGTTCGCTGAGCACCCGCTCGGACGTCCGATCCTCGGCACGCGCGACACGGTATCATCCTTCACCCGCGACACGCTTGTCGGGTACTGGTCACGTCAGTATCAGCCGAAGCGGCTGGTCGTCTCGGCAGCCGGTGCGGTCGATCATGACAAACTGGTCAAGCTGGTTGCACGCAAGCTGGAGCTTCCGGAGAAGGCCAAACCGTTGACGAAACGGGAGTTACCCGAACTAAACCCGGACAAAGCGCATGAACGCCGCAAGTCGATTGTCCAGGCCCACCTGACCATCGGCGGACGTGGCCTGTCATATGGAGACGAAGATCGCTACCCGTTCTTCGTCATGAACACGGTGCTCGGCGGCGGGATGAGTTCGCGTCTGTTCCAGCGGTTGCGCGAACGATCGGGTCTCGCCTATTCGGTCTATCCGTTCCATGAAGCCTATCATGATACCGGGTTGTACGGGATCTATGTCGGCCTCGAGGCAAAGCAGGTCAAGCGCGCGGAAAAGATGATCCGTGAGGAAATGCAGAAGCTGATCGATACCCCCATCAGCAAGGCGGCGTTGAAACGCGCCAAGGACCAACTCAAGGGTGCCTTGATGCTCGGGCTGGAGAGTTCGGCGGCACGGATGCACCGGCTCGCGCGGATGGAGATCTACCTCAAACGCTATGTCACGCTGGACGAGTTGCTCGAGGGCATCAACTCGGTCACATCGGAGGATGTGCAGCAGGTTGCGCAACGGTTGTTTGGCGGTGATTCGTGGGTGGCGACGGTCCTGCCGGATGGTTCCGCCCCACGCGCAGCTTGAGTCTCAGGTCGTCCGGGCAATGGATCGTTGCTGCAACAGTTTCCGTACCCGGACCAGCATGTTGCGTTGCGAAAATGGTTTCTGGATGAAACCGGCCACCAGGTTCTCGTGGCTGGTTTTGTCCAGTTTCTGTGAGTAGTAGCCTGACATGAACAGCACGGCCATGTTGTCGAAGCATTCCTGCGGCAAGGATTCGATCACTTCCACTCCGGACAGGCCTGGCATGATCACGTCGGTCAGGATCAGATCCGGTTTCTTCTCCGCATTCAGCAGGTACTCTACCGCCTTTTCGCCATCGCCGAAACTTGTGACGTGGTAGCCGAACAGGTTGAACGTGCGGCGCAAGGAGGCCCGCAGCAGGTTCTCATCTTCGATGATCAAAATGGACTCGTCGCCATGCAGGTTGACGGAATCCAGCTCGGACGCGACCACCGGCACGGACGTATCTGTCGCCGGGAAGGTGAGCGTGAAGGTCGTGCCCTCCCCCAGCCTGCTATCCACATCGATGGTGCCGGAATGCTGTTCGACGATGCCATACACCGTCGACAGTCCCAGCCCCGTGCCGAGTTCCTTCGGCTTGGTGGTAAAGAACGGGTCGAAGATCTTTTCCAGCGTCGCCTCGTCCATCCCGTGCCCCGAATCCGAAACGGACAACTGCGGCAGCCGCTCTTCGTCGCTGTCAGCGCACGACACCTGAATCTTGATTGACCCATGATCGCCAATCGCATCGCGTGCGTTAACCACGAGGTTGACGATGATCTGTTCGAGCTGGGTTGGATCGATCAGGATCACCGGTACGTTCAGGTCGAGATCGAATTCGAGTTTGATGTTCGGTTCGACCAGTCGCCGCAGCATTTTCTTCAGCCGTTCGACGGTGTCGGTCAAATCGACGTGTTCCGGTTTCGAGCTTTGCTTGCGGCTGAACGCCAGCAGTTGGCGGCTGATCTTGGATGCGCGTTCGCTCGCCTGCACCACCTCATCCAGTCCGGAGGACAGTTCGTGCGCATCATTGAGTTTCAGCTGCATGAATTCGGCGTTCATCAGGATCACGGAGAGCGCGTTGTTGATGTCGTGCGCGACCCCACCGGCGAGACGTCCGACGCTCTCCAGCCGCTGTGCGTGATACAGTTGTTCGCGCATCTCGGATTTTTCGCGGGCTGCCTGGATCTCTTGTGAAATATCTTCCGCGACATTCATTGAGCCGATGATCTCGCCGTCCTCATCGACCCACGGCGCGGCGGACACGCGAAGCTCGACTGTCGTCTCGTCCTTACGGATCATGGTGTAGCCCAGCCCGTGACGGATTTCCCGTTGCAGCACCATCTGCTCATGAAACTTCATGAACTGCTTCCGATCCTCGGGGCGAACAATCGGCAGGGATTTGCCGATGACTTCGTCCGCGCTGTATCCGAACACCTTCTCCGCCTGTTCATTCCACAGCAGTACGCAGCCTTCGAGATCCAGCGCGAACGTTGGCAATGGCGAGGCGCGGAATACGGCCGTCAGCTGATTGACCGCGTTGATCTGTTCCGCTTCTGCACTTTTCTGTTCGCTGATGTCGCGCAGGATGCCTTCGATGACACGGCCCTTGCCATCTGGTTCGCTGATCACGCGCCCGAGAATGCTGGTCCAGATGCTGTTGCCATTTCTTGCGACCCAGCGGATTTGTTCGGAGACGAGATCCTGTGACAGGTTCAGCGCGGAGTCCAGCACTTCATGATCTTGGGATTGAACGATCTGAAACAGGAAATCGGGATCTTCGTAAAATGTTTCCTGCGGGTAGCCGAGAATGCGGGTGACAGAGGGGCTGATGTACTCAAACCTGCGTGCCGGAGCCAGGCGCAGCCGAAAGACGACATCCAGGGCATTATCCGCGAAGAGTCGGAAGCGGGCATCTTTCGAGCGGGCCCGTTTTTCATCATGCCGCAGGAAGAGCAGCAGGAAAATGCCCGTCGTGAAAACGAAGAACAATCCCTTCGCGGTTTGCATCTGCGTAACCTTGTTCGCGGTCGATTCAGGAAGCAGCTGCACCAGATGATCTGACAGCAGAATCCACAGGCCACCGAAGACCAGGTACAGCACAAAGACGCGCGTCGAGGTACGCCACCATTTTTTATGTACTTCTTGCATCAAGCTTTCCTCAATTCTGGAAACCCTTCACAATACTAGTGTTACAACTAATGTTCAGGTTTTTTTAGAAGAATGAAAAAACGCCAGGATGTATACCGGCGAGGATAGTCCTGGGTGCCATATTTGGTAAAACAATAGAGTACAAGCATCGATCGCATGTAAGAATGCGAACGATTTAAATGTAACCACACGGTCCAGAGAGTCAGGTGATCAAAACCAGATTGGGAGAGACGGAGGAGTGTGGGTATTGGGACGATAGAAGCCGAGCGGTTCAGCCAAGACGGCGGGTCACACCATCCCGTTCTTCATCGTTGAGGATATAATACCACCACAGCAGCGGCAGGAACAGCAGAATCCCGATTCGCAGCCACATCCCGCCGATACCATCGAATGGCTGCGCGATACCGTAAAACGCACCGACCGTCGCTGCGATACGGATAATGCGTGACCACTCGTAGGGAACGTGATACTTGCGGCGAATGTAGCTGAACAGAATCACCGTCATCACGACATAGCTGACCACGGTCAACCACGCCGCGGCCATGTAGCCGTAGATGGGGATCAACAGGCCGTTCCCGGCAATGTTGACGACGGCGGCGGCACCGATCGCGACCGGGATGATCTTCGTCTTCTTCTCAAGGTACACCCCGACCATCAGGTTGGCATAGATACCGTTGAAAACATGCGCCAGCATCACAATCGGCACGATCTGGAATCCCGCCCAGTAGGCGGCGTTGATCAGGTGGCCGGGTTGGCCGTTTTCACCGATTCCTGGTATGGGAATCTTCAGCAATGTCGGCAGGAAGAACGCGCAGAAAATCCAGATCCAGCCGGTGAACAAAATGTAATAGGTCAGGACACGGGCGAACAACGGCTTCGCGTCGGCGTCCTTGGCGGTCTTGAGGAAGAACGGTTGCCACGCGTACCGGAACGCCTGCGCGATCATGCTCATCAGCATCGCAACCCGATAGCCGGCGGAGTAAATCCCGGCGTCATCCAGCCCCATGTACAACTCGATCCACTTCCGGTCGCTGAACTCGATGGCGATCATGAACAGCTGGCTCGGCAGGTTGGGCAGCCCGAAGATCATCCATTCCTTGACCATCGGCCAGCTCCAGCCGAGCGTGATGTCACGCCACGCCAGCACCGCCAACGCGATCAGCACGGCGGTGGACGCCCCGAGGAACGCCCAGAACGCACCGAGCACACCCCAGCCGAACACACCGACAAACAGGATATTGAGGCCGATGTTGACGGCCACGTTCATCGTGCGGATCGTCGAGAATGCGGCCGCGCGGTTGTTGATCCGCAGCCAGTTGTAGATGTGTGCGCCGAGGGTGTCGACAAGGATGATGATCGCAGCGATACGGGTCAGTTGTTCGCCGAGCGCGCCGGCATCCGAGACGAACAGCCGTGAGACCGCAGGCGCAAACAGGAACAGCGCGATGGTGATCGCCCCGCCGGTGATCAGCGAGTGTACCAGCATCGACCCAAGATGCTTCTTCTGCTCGCCACGGTTCGCGTCCGCCGAATAGCGCAGGTACGCGATATCCATGCCGTGGATGTACACCGGTTGCAGGAACGCGACCAGCAGCATGAACAGCGCGTAAATGCCGTACTCCTCCGTCGTCATCAGGTGGGAGTAATACGGCAGCAGGAGGAAATTTACGGCCCGTGCGGCGATGGTGCCGAGGCCGTAGATCACCGATTCCTTCAGCAGCTGGCGAAGTTTCGCGAACATGGGGTGAAAGTAGGTCTCCGGGTTCTCGTTTGCCAGCGTCCTCTCTCACCCGTGAGGGCTAGCGGGAATGCGACATGTGAACTCGCGCGTCACTCCTGCCGGCGGTGATCAGAAGAAATCGCTGATCGCAACGGTCATGCCGAGCCAGAATGTGGTGAACGTGAACTCACGGCTGCCGTCAACCGACTGCTGCATCCAGTAGTCCCAGTAGTGGTAGGATTGTTCGTACTGTTCGTTTTCGTAAGCCGCGTTGATGCTGAAGTGATCGAAATCGACGCCGAGGCCGCCGGTGAAAACGTTCGCGACAACGTTCGGGTCGTCGTCAGAGGATATCGGCAGTTCGTGATAGCGGTAGCCGCCACGGAGATTGATCACGGCCACGTCCCACGGAATCAGGTACTCCGCTCCGACGCGGAACTGACGGCTGGTATCGGACTCGTACCGGTCCCTCATGCCCTGCAGATTCGCCGTCCCATCGGGAGCAGGATGGGCATAGACGCGGTTGATCGAGTGATCGTATCGCCACTCCCCGTCGGCTGCGACCGTTAACCGGTCCCATCCCCGCCACTTAATGCCAAGGCCGTACGCCGTGCCAAGAGGAGTGCTGCGATCATACTCCAGGTAGTCATTCGCACCGAACGCTGAGTAAACAACCCCCCCCTTGGATTCCAGGTTAATGCCGGGCCGGAACATCCCGGCGAAAGTGAGCTGATGCGAGGTTTGCGGAATCGTGAGCGGAACCGCCATCCCGAATGTGAGATCATTGCGGGAGTACGTCACCTCGGTGTCTTGAAACATGTAGTCGACGCTCGAGACCATCTGATCATCAGGACTTCCGCTCGATTCACGAAAATACGATCCCGTCCAGATGTTGAAGGCAGCTCCCAGGCAGAAGTGTTCATGTGGCTGAACTCCAACAGAAAACGAATACATCATCATTCCGCCTTCCCAGTCGTCCTCGTTCAGCACGGGATGCATCGTACGTCCAGCCAGCACGCCAAAGGACAGCGCGTGGTTCACGGGAACAACGAGCGACGCCTGGTGCAATGCGAACCGTCCACCGGATCCCGGATTCCGATAGGGATACTCGGACCCGGAAACATCCTCCGAGCGGGTCTCGCCAGCGAGGGTGATCGTCCAGTCTTCACTCAACCCGAGCAGCGCCGGATTGTAATGGATCGCCTCGCCGTTCTGCGCTGCTGCGATACCTGCCCCGCCCATCGCGGCGGAACGCACTCCAAGCCCATCCCGGTCGTAGAATTGCGCCAGTGCGCTTGATGCCGCCAGGCTTAAAGAAATCATGGTGAGTACGATTACGAAACGGCTGAGTCCGTTGTGTTGCCCGTGCATGATGCCCCCAGTTTGTTTACCACAATTCCGACAGATTCACCGCCGCTCCGGCGATGAAGGTGTTGTATCCGTAGCTGACACCTTCCTCAATCGACTTGATCTCGCGGAATTCGACCGGCAGGATGTGCGTCGCCCGGGACTGCTGATACGCGAGGTTCAACTGGAACATCTCGGAACGGAACCCGATACCGAGGCTCAGCGCTTCGCCCGCGACCGGGCTGTCGTCATCATTGAGGAACGGCATGGTGAAATAGCGATAGCCCATCCGCAACGGGATCTCAAAGTTCTCGAACGGGATCGCGTATTCAGCGCCCGCGCCCAGCTGCCACGTGTGCTCAGCGTTCGGCACCGTCAGCGTCACGATCTGATGTACCGGCACGCCCGGATAGTCAACCACCCGCGTGTACTTGTACGGTTCATCCCAGATCCGGTACTCGAAGTCGGTGGCGATGGTTACACGGTTGTTGATCAGCCAGCCGAGCCCGGTGCCGAGGGTCAGCGGCATGTCGATATCTTCCTCGCCGTCGAACGTGTACAGCAGCCCGTTCACCACGTGCATCGAGTTGGGATCGCTTTTGAGCTTGAACGGCAGCCGTGCCGCTGCGCCGAGGTACACCTTGTGCTGCTGGTAGTGTTCGTACAGCGTCACCTGCGTGCCGAGGGTCGCGTTCAAACCGGTCAGTTCGATCTCTTTCCATTCCGTTTCGGGAGTGATGCTCCCGTCCTTTCGCGAATACACGAACGGGTGATACTCCGACGTCCCCCCATCGAAGGTGATGTTTCCGGCCCAGATGTTGAATGCCGCCCCAATCCGCCAGCCTTCCATCACCTGCACCGCGACACTCGGCGAAATCATCTCGACGCCGCCATCGAAGCCGAAATCGGTGTAGATCGGTTCAATTGGACGGGTGTGTGAAATGCCGAAGCTGAATCGGTCTTCCAGGGCGGGGATGGGCAGCACCAGCGAGGCGAGATGCGACCGGGTCGTGGTTCCATCCACGATGTAGCCGACATAATCCGAGCGGATCACGTCCTCGTTGCGCGTGCGGATCGCGAGGCTCAGGGACGTCTGCCCGTTCCAGCCGATCAACGCCGGGTTGGACGTGAACGCCTCGTCACCCGATGAAATCGCCAGCCCGGTTCCGCCCATGGCGATAGTCCTCGGTCCGACCGGGACATAATCCCAGGTTTGCGCGCTCGTGACTGTTGGCAGCGCGAAAACACTGAGTGTCAACACGCAGAGTACAAGGATACCAGTGATTCTCACGACTCAATCCCCCTGAACGAAACGCGATGTTGCCGGATCAGTTGACGGTGGGTACGAATGGCATCGGCATCGAGACTCCGAGCGACAAGGTGCCCAGCTCGGTGTCACTCAGCGATGGCAACGCCAGCCCCATTGATTGCTCAAGATAGGCGTCATAGTCGGTCTGATACAGGCTCGACCACGCGAGCTCAAGCCGGTAGCCGTTCATATCCACCCCGCTGCCGCAGCTCCAGCCCCACGCCGAGTTCTTGTTTTGCCGGAACAGACGCGTAGTCACCGACCGTACACCGGCGCGCACCGGAATCCGGGCATCGCCCAGCAGCACGACATACTCCCCGCCGACCCGGAAACCGCGTTGTTCGCCGGGCGTGTCGCTGGTTTCCGGCCGATACTCGAATTCGAAGGACGCCGTCACAATATCCTTCCATTGAAACGCGTACCCGTAGGTCACCTGCCACGGCAGTTCGACCTTGTACATCTCGCTGATGTTGCTGTCGTCGCGTGGAACCGGTGGACGGCCGTGCAGCTCGAGTGTTAACGGTGTCTGCACCGCCATGCCGAGCAGAAAGGTGGCGCTCGGCGGCACCCAGAACGAGAATCCCAGCCCGAGTGTCGCGTTGACACCGCTGAGGTCGGTACGTGGCGCACCGAGCACGACACCGTTATCCGCATCCCGTGGCAGCTCAACCGCCTCGACATTGTATTGACCGCGCCAGATGTTGACCGAGACGCCGGCGTTCAACCCGTCCAGTGGCTGCATCGCCAGCGACGGACCGAAGGTGTACACCTCGCCGCTGCTGTCCCATTCACGGTAGAGCAGGCCGAGTGGCGTGCCGGCGTGTACACCGGCGACAAACGGACGCCCGTACAATTCTCCTTGCGGGAGTAGAATCGCGAGGTAATCGAGGTTGAAATCGGAGGAGAGTTCGCTGATGGACAGGCCGTTGTTCGCGTTCGGTGGGGTGGAATTCCAGCGGCCACGGGTGTGCAGCACCACCTCGCCGGAGTTTGCGGCCACCATCCACGCCGGGTTGATCGCCAACGCTTCGCCGGGCGCAACTGACGCGACCCCGGTGCCGCCCATCGCCTGCACCCGCACTCCCACCGGCAGGCGGTCGAAATCCTGTGCCAGAGAAAACGCCGGAACCAGGCACACGAACGTGCACAGGATACCGGCGTGGAAAATGCTGTGGATTGTGCTACGGCCAACCTTCATCACACGTCCCTCACTCGACAATCAGATGTTGCGCCGGAAACGGTGTCCGTGGCGCATGATCGGTCTACAGTGTGAGCAACGAGTGGTGGAAACCTCCGAATTGACTTGCCGTGTCGTTAACAATACGTCGAAAAAGGCAAGCGTGGCAAGGGTTTGATCGCACAATGCGGAAAACGTGTCTCGGGAGGGGCAGCTGAACACCCAACCCGGCTCATAGCCCAACGTGAGCGCAAGCCAAACAACAGCACACACCAACCGGGGACACGTTGTCCTCAAAGTGTCCCCGGTTGATCTATACACACAGACGGTCGACAGTGGCCCGCAGCCCGCCGACCGCAGCCCGCCGCCTGTTCACTCCACCCTGAGCGTATCCGCCGGCTTGGTCAGCGCGGCACGGATGGCTTGTCCGCTGACGGTGAGGAACGCAATCGCCAGCGTCACCAGCGCAGCGACAGCAAACACCAGCGGTTCGACGCCGACCTTGACCTGGAACGATCCCAGCCATTTGTTCATCACGTACCATGCCAGCGGCCACGCGATGGCGTTCGCAATCAGCACCAGGATTACGAATTCCTTCGACAGCAGCATCACAATTGATCCCACCGACGCGCCCAGCACCTTGCGCAGCCCGATCTCCTTCGTCCGTGCCTGCGCGACATAGGCCGC
Source organism: bacterium (assembly GCA_020444425.1). Lineage (GTDB taxonomy): Bacteria > Electryoneota > Electryoneia > Electryoneales > Electryoneaceae > BMS3BBIN04. The sequence continues at coordinate 74,308 of JAHLLB010000020.1, forward strand.
CAACCCGAACAGGCCAAGACAGGCGATGAACACGGTGAACGAAGCGAACGCGAGGAACAGTTCGCCGAAACGCCGGTCGGCGGCGTACTGGCTGGCGTATTCCTCGTCGAGGAAGAAGTATTCGAACGGCCACCCCGGCGCAAATTCCGACCACACCTCCCTGGTGTGCGCCAATGCACCTTCGAGGTCGCGTCCGTCGAAACGCACCGAAAGGAAATTCAATGGGAAGACATTCATGTGCATCACCATCGGCGCCAACGGTTCATGCAGCGACAGGTGATGATATGCCTTGAACACACCGATCACCGGGCCTTCGTTGCCGTCCCCACGCGGCGGGAAGTCGAATTCCATCCCGACCGGATTTTCCCAGCCGAGCTCCTTCGCCTCGATTTCGTTGATTACGAACGCCGCCGAATCCGCCGGGAAATCCTTGTCGAAAAACCGGCCCTCGATCATTTCGATCTGGTAGGTGTCGAGGTAGTCCTCGTCCACGATCTGAATTCCGGCACGGCGGACATCATCATCCGGTACCCCTTCCGGCAGCACGAGCAGGATCGGATGCTGCCGTCCCGGGACCGATCCGGACGCCGCGACCGCCTTGATTGCGCTATGCTCGAGCAGTTGTTCCTTGATCGAGTCGATTTTGCCGCGCACCTCCTGGTTCTGCATCTGCAGCACCAGGATATGGTCCTTCTGGAAGCCGAGGTTCTGCGCGTTGAGGAACTGCATCTGGCGGAACACGACCAGCGTGCCGATAATCAGCACCACCGAAACCGCGAACTGGGTGACGACCAGCGCCTGGCGCACCCGTGCGCCGATTGGCCCCTGCCGTACCTGGCCCTTGATCACGTCCACCGGCTTGAACGAGCTGAACACCAGCGCCGGTCCGAGTCCGGACAGGAAGGTGACCAGCAGGTAGAGTCCGAAATAGCCGAGCAGGAACAGCGGCGACGCGAATACGCCACGTGTCAATTGCAGCCCGAACAGGTTGTTGAACGTTGGCAGCAACAGCTCCAGCGCCAGGTAGGCGATGGCAAACGCAACCAACGCGAGCAGCGCCGACTCGCCGAAGAACTGTTGGACGAGCTGGCCGCGCCGTGCGCCGACCACCTTGCGCAACCCGACTTCAGCGGCGCGACGTGTTGACCGTGCGGTGGACAGGTTGATGAAGTTGATGCACGCGATCAGCACCACCAGCACCCCTATCGCGCCGAACACCATCACCCGGTACAAATCGCCATTGGTCTGGATCTCACCGATCTTGTGCGAGTGCAGGTGGACATCGGTCAGCGGCAGGATGGTTGCGCTAAGATGGTTTCCGAAAGCGTCGAACCACTCTTTCGCGGTGGCGTCAATGACATCCTGCATCCCCGCAGCGATCGGTTCCACCGACTCGCCTTCCGGCAGCACGATGAACGTGCTGAATGACAGCAGGAACCAGCCGTTCGCCGGATGGCCGGGGGTGGTGTAGTATGTCAAGCCGCTGAGCATTTGAAAGGAGAAGTGCGACTCTTCCGTCATCTCGCCGAGGATACCGGCGATCATCACATCCTGCGTGTTGTTGATCGTGATCGACTTGCCAATCGGGTCTTCGTCGCCGAATAGTGCGGATGCCGCTTCCTGCGTGATACACACCTGGTGCGAATCGGCGAGCACGGTGTTCGGATCGCCTTCGAGCAGCGGTATGTCGAACACGTCGAAGATGGTCGTGTCCGCGCTGCACAAGGTCTCGATGCGGTAGCTGCGGTCCTCGTGCGTGATCAACAGGTCACGCTGGAATGTCATCCGCACACCCGTCTCAATCTGCGGAAAATGTTCTTGCAGCGCTGGCAGCAAATCCCAGCCGGAACGTGCGGTTTCGGTGATCGTGTCGCCGTTCTGCATGTCCAGCGCCAGCCGCCACGTCCGGTCCGCCAACGGGTGATGCTTGTCGTAGGACGTTTCGTGGATCACATATTGGAACAGGAACACGCTGAGCATGATTCCGGAGGCGAGGCCGAGGATGGTGATCAGGCTGTGCAGTTTCTGGCGTTTGTGGACACGCAACGCGAGTTTGAGGTCATTCCAGCTCATGGCAGGGTCTCGTCATGTGTGGACGCGGCAACGGGCAATTCTGGCACGCTCTGCCCAACAGATCTTCGCTGTTGCGCAAACGTGTCATGCCGGATTGGGAAAAGGTATGGCACGCTTCGCCGAATTGCCCATACGACGACAGGCTTTGGGGGGAGGTTACAGAAATGGTATTCGGTAGTCGGTGATCGGTGATCGGTGATCGGACAAACCGGGATAAATCGGGATATACCAGGGATAAACCGGGGACAGACGGGGTGTTTTCTGTGAGCTTCGCATCGAAATAACTACCGTCTGTCCCCAATAATAGTGGTGGAAGCAACAGCTCGGCCAGCATCGGCTTTCACGTCTGCAGCCGTCCATGATTAAAGAACTGGCAGAGAAACTGGCGGAAGGTCGTTCGCCGGCAACCGTGAACCGGTATCTCGCGGCAGTTTCGCATGTCCTAACGGTGGCCCGTGATGAGTGGGAGTTGTGCGATGCGAATCCTGTTCATCGTGTGAAGAAGATGAAGGAATCGCAGGGGCGTGATCGTGTGCTGACTGCCGATGAGCAAACCAGATTATTGGCAGCGGCAGAACAACATCCGTTTCTGCATACCGCGATTACGCTAGCCTTGGCAACAGGTGCGCGACGTGCAGAAATCTGGAAACTAAATTGGAGCCAGGTCGATTTTGAACAACGTCATATCGTTCTGCGTCAAACGAAGAATGACAAGCCACGAATTCTTTTGCTCCGAGGTTTGGCTCTTAAACAGCTGAAGGAACTTTATGCCAATCGTCAATCAGCCGGAGATTTTGTGTTCCACACTGCTTCGGGAAATAAATCACTTGACATGCGAAGTGCTTGGAGAACGGCACTCAAAAAGGCGAAAATCCAAGATTTTAGGTGGCATGATCTGAGACACACTGCGATTACACGCATGGCTAAACAGGGTGCTACGCTGATGGAGTTACAACTTTATAGCGGTCATTCCTCCGCAGAAATGGTGCGTAAATACGCTCACTTGACGGAATCGCAGATTGGAGACAAGGTGGAGCAAATGGTAACACTCACTCTTGGATAACATGAACCATACGGGGAGCGATCTCAGGCTGATTGCAATATGTGGTCTATAGAAAGAAGATCAGTAGCCGAGTAACCGGCGAGCCGGTAAGTGGACCCCATCTAGTTCAGATATCCTAAAAGCTTGCGCTGGCTATCGCATTTAAGTAGGTTAGTAGAGCAAACTGGAATTTGGCTAGCTGAAAGCGACGGTTGGCGACTACCAACTAAGTGACTAGCAAATGAAATGGCTCTACCTCGTTGTTATGTTACTCCTAACTTTCCCCACCTCTGCCCAGTGGCCGACAGGTCAGTACGAAGCTGTGCAACTACTGAGCGATCAAGACACTGCTTACCGTGCGCTTGCAGTAACAGAAGCACCTGATGGTACAGTTCGTGTATTAGTTAAGAAACAGCCGTTTGGCGTTTCTGACTATACCACGGGTGTCATGGCCATTGATCGTGATGGAAGCCTGTTGTGGCCAGGCAGTTTAGATTCGCATCCGGTGCATGAACGCGATAACTGGTGGTCTGAAGCAAATTACATCATGAAGTGTGGTCCCAATGGCGAGACCTGGGTGGTATATGAAGACTACTACGACACACCGGATCAGGGTGATGGCTATCGAGATACCCCCTACATCTCAGCTCGTCGCATTGATGCTCAGGGTTCTTCCAATGATGAACTAATTGAAGTTGATGGCATGCACTACCTGCAGGCGAAAATCCCAGCTCATCTGGAAGTCCTTGATGATGGCGGGGCCATCATTCTATGGGATACGCAGGAACATGAAACATATGATCCCTACGAAGTACGTGCACAGCGATACAACGCGGAATGTGAGCCACTTTGGGGGAATAGAGGGATATTGATCCACGACTCACAGCAAGGTGATGAAGCCGGAACGACTACAGGTTTGTCAGACGGAACAGGTGGGTTTTATTTCACGCTAGGAAATAGTTTGGCTCGCCTAACTATTGATGGTAATCTGATATGGGAATATGAAGATGTAGTCGTTGATAGTGCAAGATACATTCTTTCTCTTTCATGGAACTGTGATAAGAGTGAGATTGGGATGTTCTGCGATAAAATATTTCAACAAACAGGTGTTCGTTATTGGTTGTCGGCTGTTGATTTGTCTGGTGAGTTAATCCATGGTCCTGGGACATATATTAATCATACATATCTATCCTACAGCTATTTCTACTCAATATCAGGAGGATATAACTTAATTGATAAGGGGTCAAATGAACTGTACCGATTTGATCAGGATCTAAATCAGATTGGGGATGTGTATCAGTATGAATGGATAGAAGATGTTTCCATGCACGAGCTCTCCCATGATCTTAACCATGGTATTCGTATGAGTACGAGACAGGGGCCATATCCGTCAGAAAATAATGCATGGGTCCGGGCATATGATGATAATATGAACTTTTTGTGGACTATCAGAGTGAATGAGGATACAGACTATTATCATAGACTTATACCTTTCCTTGATACATATGGTACAACATGGATGTTCTGGTCCGTTGCAGATTACGATGTCGGCTATGCTGATCTATACATGAATGTGTGCGACTTGGATGGAACATGGGGTTACACAGATGTTGACGAAACCGAATCCATCAGCCTGCTTCCTCCAAATCTGCAGCCGCTGGTCTATCCGAATCCATTCAATAGCAGTACAACACTGCGCTATTCGTTGAACAGGCCCGGAATCGTTATGGTCGCTATCCATGACATCCTCGGAAGGGAACTGTTTAGTGCCCAGTATTGGCGAGCATGTGGTGAATACACAGAGCATTTGTCCGGTGCTTCGCTGTTCTGTGTGGGTAGCGTGATCGGTTGACGGATTATGCTTACC